>NZ_PPTS01000002.1:0-554301 GCF_003340385.1 Gordonibacter pamelaeae
TGGTACAGGGACGGCAGGCTCAAGGGCTTCCGCGAGGAGGGCCGGATGGTGTACGATACGATCACGGGCCGCAGGAGGCGGCTCGGCTACGCCGTCTAGGCGGTCCAAGCGGGCTGCCGCACTCCCACCGGCCGTTTTTTGGCAAAGAAGGGCCTTTTCTGCGTCAGCAGGCAGGGGAACCCGCCGCCGCGGGCGGACGCCTCATGCGCCGGCGCTATCCCCGAGGCCGCAGTAACCCTGCTGGCGTAGGGCCTCGTAGGTAGCCACGGCCACGGCGTTGGAGAGGTTGAGGCTGCGCAGGCCCTCTCGCATGGGGATGCGCACGCAGCGGCCCGCATACGCCTCGATGATCCCCAAGCCCAGGCCACGGCTCTCGCGGCCGAACACGAGGAAGGCACCCGGCCCGTAGGAGACCTCGGCGAAGGAGCGGTGCGCCTGACCGGTGAACAGGTGCAGCTCGGAGCCGCCGTGCGCCTCGAAAAACGCCTCGGCGCACGGCCAGCGGACAAGGTCGACCTCGTCCCAGTAGTCGCAGCCGGCACGGGCGAGCTGCTTGGCCGTGAGCCGGAACCCCATCGGCTCTACGAGATGCAGCCGCGCGCCCGTGCACGCGCACGTCCGCGCGATGTTGCCCGTGTTCTGCGGAATCTCGGGCTCCACGAGGACGATGTTCAACGGCTCGCTCACAGCCCCTCCGCCTGCCTGGCCATCTCTTCCTCCAGCTCCTCGGTGAGCGCGAACCACTCCTCCTCGGCGGCGGCCAAGCGCTGCTTGATCTTGGCGTGCTCGGCCACGGCGTCGGAGGAGGCGTCCTCGTTGATGTAGAAGTCCGGGTCGGCCATGAGCTCCAAGAGCTCCGCCATGCGCGCGTTGTCGCGCTCCATCTGGCGGTCCAGCTCGGCGATGCGCTTGCGGTGGTTCTTGAGCGCGGCGTAGGCGCGGTTGCGCGCCTCGGCCTCGCGGCGTTTCTGCTCCTTGGTCTTGGGCGCGCTCTCGCGCGGGGCCGTGAGCTCGGCGGGCTGGCCGGCCGGCTTCGCGGCGGCACCCCCCGAGGAGGCCGTCAGCTCGCGGCGGCTCGCGCTCGCCGCCGTCTTGGAGCCTGCGCCCGGCCCCTTCGCGCCCTTGCCGGGGGCGCCCTCCCCCATGACCTCGTCCACGAGCGAGCGCTCCTCGGGCGCGGGGCCGTCCAGCTGGCCGCTCTTGAACAGGTAGTAGTCGTAGTCGCCGTCGTAGTTGGTCACGCGGCCGGGCTCCACCTCCACGATGCGGTTCGCCACGCCCTTGATGAGATGGCGGTCGTGCGTGATGAAGAGGATGGTGCCCTCGAACGCCTTGAGCGCCTGCTCGAGGATGTCGGCGCTCGCGATGTCCAGGTGGTTCGTGGGCTCGTCCAGGCACAGGAGCGGGCGCGGCGCCACGAGCATCTTCGCCAGCGCCAGGCGGCTCTTCTCGCCGCCGGAGAGCACGCTCACGCGCTTGTCCACCGCGTCGCCCGTGAACAGGAACGCGCCCAGGAGCGTGCGCACCTGCGAGATGGTCCAGCCCGGCGCCACGCGGTCCAGCTCCTCGAACACGGTGTTGCCGGGGTGCAGCTCCTCCAGCTGGTGCTGGGCGTAGTACGTCTTCGTCACGTGCACGCCGTAGTCGATGGAGCCCGCATCGGGCGCGAGCGCCCCGGCCACCATCTTCAGCAGCGTGGACTTGCCCGCGCCGTTGGGGCCCACGAGCGCTATCTTGTCGCCGCGGTACATGGTGAAGTCGAAGCCGTCGTACACCGTCTTGTCGCCGAAGCGCTTCACCAGGCCGCGGGCGCGCACCACCTCGTCGCCGGTGCGCGGCGGCTGCTTGAAGTTGAAGTGCACGGTCTTCTTCTCCTCGGGAAGCTCGATGCGCTTGATCTTCTCGAGCTTCTTCACGCGGTCCTGCACCTGCTTGGCCTTCGTGGGCTTGTAGCGGAACTTCTCGACGAACGCCTCCATGTGGGCGATCTCCTCGGCCTGCTTCGCCGCCTCGGCGCGCAGGCGCTCGAGGCGCTCCTCGCGGATGCGCAGGTAGTCCGAGTAGTTGCCCTTGTACAGGTTCACCTGGCCGTTGTCCACCTCGGCCACGCGGTCCACCATGTTGTCCATGAACGCGCGGTCGTGGCTCACCACCACCACGGTGCCCGCGTAGCCGCGGAGGAACCCTTCCAGCCATTTCACGCTCTCCAGGTCCAGGTGGTTCGTGGGTTCGTCGAGCAGCAGCACCTCGGGGTTGCGGATGAGGAGCTTCGCCAGCGCGATGCGCATCTGCCAGCCGCCGGAGAACTCCGTGGTCAGGCGGCGCAGGTCGCCCTCCGCAAATCCGAGGCCGAACATGACGCTGCGCACCTTGGCCTCGATGGTGTAGCCGCCCAGCACCTCGTAGGCGTCGCGCGCGCGGCCGGCCGCCGCAAGCTGCTGCTCGGTGGGATCCTCGCCCAGCTCCTGCTCCAGCTTGTACAGGCGGCGCTCGGCTTCCAGAACCTCCACCTGCGAGGACATGACCTCCTCGAAGATGGGCTGGTCGGCCATCTCGATGGCCTCCTGCTCCAGGTAGCCCACGCGCGCGCCCTTGGCGAACAGCACGCGGCCCTCGTCGGCGTCCTCGGCCCCCGAGATGATGTTGAGCATGGTGGTCTTGCCCGCGCCGTTGGGGCCCACGAGCGCCAGGCGCTCGTACTCCTCGAGGCGGAACGTCACGTCATGGAAGAGCTGGCGCCCTCCGAACGACTTCGAGATATGTTCGAGCTGCATGATCATGGTGCGTGCGTGCTTTCTGTCGCAGGTTTCGTCGCGCCGGCAGAGCCGGCAGCGCCTTTGCCCGCCCGCCTGGCGATGCGCGGCAGGCCAGGAGGCGCAACTTGTCTATGATAGCGGAAGAGGCCGCGCACGGCTAACGGCTTCGCCGATCCCAGAAAGCAACCACGAACGAGCACGATGGGAGGCACTCCCGCATGACCAGGAACCCGAACACCGACATCGCCGACCTCCAACCCGCAAGCACGGCCCGCAGCACCGCGAAGGCCGACCCCCGCACGCTCGGCTCGCTTCTGGCCGCGGGGTTCATCCTCGTGGTGTCGTTCATCGTCCGGCATTTCTACCAGTAGCCGCCGCAGCCCCGGAGGCGCTTTCGCGAAACCCCCTTGACTTGGAGTGCGCTCCATGTGCTTCAATGCAGGGCATGGCGGAAAGGAGCCCGAAGATGAAGATCGCGGAAGTGAGCAAGCGGTACGGGTTGAGCGCCGACACCCTTCGCTATTACGAGCGCATCGGCCTGTTGCCAGGCGTCACGCGCAATGCAAGCGGCATACGCGACTACAGCGAGCAGGACTGCGCGCGCGTGGAGTTCGTGAAGTGCATGCGCGCAGCGAGCGTTTCCATCGAAGCGCTCATCGAGTACATGGACCTGTTCGAGCAGGGCGAGCAGACGGCGGCGGCCCGCAAGGCGATTCTCGAGGAGCAGCGCGGCCTCGTCGAGAAACGCATCGCCGACATGCAGGCGGGTCTCGACCGCTTGAACGCCAAGATAGAGAACTACGAGGGAATTCTGGCCGCCGAGCGCGCGATCCGCGGCGATGCGCGAGCACCTTCGCCCGCAACGGGGCACCCGGTTGTCGGCAAGTTTTGAAGATTCCTCGCACAACCTCGAAATCAGCCCTTGCGCGACGGCTTAACTACCGCTAGAATATCCAAGCACGTTGCGACGACGCAGCGGAAAACGGTCGCTTGGCTCAGCGGGAGAGCATCGCCTTCACACGGCGGGGGTCACAGGTTCAAATCCTGTAGCGACCACCATGAAATAGCAGGCCGGAAGCATATTTTGCTTCCGGCCTTTTCATTATCCAGGATTGCCGCCCCCCATCCGCGCACCCTCCTCGGGCGCATGGGGCATTCATGAACCCTGCCCGGGCCTCATGAGCCGCTTATGCGGCAGAACACCCAGAGAGCGATGCCGAAGAGGAGCGCCACCGTGACGGCTGCGAGGATGTAGCCCGACCAGCCCTCCCGCGGGCCCTTCTCTATCGCGCTGTCCAAGAGGCGCCCCAGCCGCTCGCTCCTTCTCGCCAAACGCTCAAGCGGGCCGACGAGCCCCGAAACCAGGAAGGCCGCGAAGATCATGAGGGGGAACGAGAACGCGGTGAAGAAGCCTATCGGGTTTGCAAGAATCGCCAACCCGCTCGGGTCCAGCTCTATTCCCAGCCATTCGAACATCTCCGCTCCTCTCCAAGGCGCCCACAGGGTACAACGCCAAGCACAGCTGCAGGCATCACCGGCTGCTTCGGGACGGCAGCTCGGACAGGTGCAGGCCAGGCGCCCGTGCCAGGCCCTCCATCGCCTCGCCCATGGGAAACCCTCTCGTTCCCCCCATTATACGCAAGACGCGCCGAGCATGCCGGATGCGCGACGAGCATATTCGCCCCGGCGGGCAATCCCAGCCGTTAACTTATCGGCAGGTTCACGCCTTTCTTTTGAGCTGATAATCAGGAAAAACAAATTCCTGCTTCTACCGTTAGTTGGTCTATTCGCCCGTCGCGCGCGCCGAAAACTTGCTACACTACATTCTTAAACCTCGAAGCGAAAGGAGGTGGGCATGGCCGACGCGAACCCTGTCGAGGTGCAACCGGGCACCACGCTCCTGCTCGCCTGCCTCGAAGATACCGACCGCGCAGCCCTCGAGGAAGCGCTTGGCAGGGAGTTCCGCCTCCTCTTCGCAAAGTCCGCCTGCGAAGCGCTCGGCACCATGCGGGCGCAAGCCCCCGCGGCCGTTCTCTTCAACGCCCTCTCGCCCGATGCCGACGCCCTTCTCGGCCAGCAGCACCGCGACGAGGGGCGGCAAAACCCCCTCGTGTTCGCCCTTGCACCAAGAAACGACGAGGATATCCAGGTGACCGCGTTGGAGCAGGGCGCCGACGGCGTGATCTTGCTTCCCGCAAGCCCGCGTCTCGTCCGCGCGCACCTCGAGAACGCCCTGCGCAGCCGGGACGCCGCGGCAGCGCGCTCCCAGGAGACGAGCGATCAGCTGCGGTTCCTGAACGACGCCTCCCGCTACCTCCTGGCAGGCGCCGACCCCGACGACTCCATCGGCCTTGCGCTCGACAAGACGCGGGAGTACTTCGAGGGCGACCGCGCCTACGTGTTCGAGATCGACGACGAGAGGGAGCTGGCCAGCAACACCTACGAATGCTGCGCCCCCGGCGTGGCGGCCGAACAGCAGAACCTGCAGGACCTTCCCTGCTCGACCTACCGGCGCATGCTGGATATCCTGAAGGCCGGCGAGAGCATCTGCCTCGACGGCGTGGAAGCCATCCTCGAAAGCGGCCTGGACGAGAACCGGATATTCACGAGCCAGGGCATCGAGAGCCTCATCCTCGTGCCCCTGCGCTCCGGTGGCCACCTGGTGGGATTCATGGGCGTGGACAACCCTGCGCGCAACGCGTCGCACGCAAGCCACCTCGCGGCGCTGGGCGACTACATGACGGCGATCCTCCAGCGACGCGACAACGAGGAGCAGATCCTCCGCGACAACCGCATCCTGCGCGACCTCATGAACGACATGCCCGGCGGTTTCGTCCAGCAGCTGGTAACCCCGGAGGGCAGGACCGTGCCCCACTTCATCAACGAGGAGTTCTGCCGCATGAGCGGCATGAGCCATCGCGAATGCACCGATTTCTACAGCGCGGACGGGTTCACGGGCGTTCATCCCGATGACGAGGAGATGGCTCGGCAAGCGCTGGAGAAGCTCATCACCACCCGCGAGACCATCACGGTTCGCCTGCGCCTTATCCGCGGGGACGGCAGCTACGTGCCCATGCAGGTGTTCTACCGCGTAACCGACGACCGGGACGGAAACCTGCTGCTAAGCGGCTACTACACCGACCTGACCGAAGAGCTGGCCGCCAAGGAGCGCGCCATAGCCGAGCGAGACGAGCTCACAGGGCTGCCCAACCGCACGAGGCTCGCGCGCATGCGAACAAGCGTCTACCAAGGCCTGTCGTCATGCGGCGTGCTGTTCTTCGACGTCAACCACCTGAAGGCCGTGAACGACACGCAGGGCCACGGCCGAGGAGACGCCCTGCTGAAACTGGTGTCCGACAGCATCCGGTCCATCACCGACGAGCGCGTCCACGGCTACCGCTACGGCGGCGACGAGTTCCTCGTCGTGGCGTGCGACAGCGACGAGGCGGAGCTGGCAAAGCTCGTCGAGCGCTGGGAGGAGCACCTGGGCAAGCTGGCCGAAACCCACGACGTCGTGGCCACCGCCGCCGTCGGGAGCCGCTGGAGCAAGGCGCCGTTTACGTTGAACAACCTGATCAAGCGAGCCGACGAGGCCATGTACGCCGAAAAGCGCCGCGTGCGGGAACACGTGGACGGGCAGGGCGGCCTCACGGCTGGGAAAGGTACTTCTTCCTGAAGGCATCCAGATCGAGGGGGCGGGAGTAGTAGAAGCCCTGCGCCGTGTCGCAGCCTATCTCGCGCAGCAGGGCCACGTGCTCGGGCGTTTCCACGCCCTCGCATACGGTGCGGATGCCCAGATGCTGCGCCATGACCACGATGTCGCTCAAGATGGACTGCGTACGGTCGGTCTCGTAGCCCTCGCACAGGAACTCCTTGTCCAGCTTGAGCACGTGGATGGGAAGCCGGCGCAGCAGGTTAAGCGACGAGAAGCCTGATCCGAAGTCGTCCATGGCAATGCGGAAGCCCTCCGCGCTCAGCGTCTCCAGCGTGCGCACGACCACGGCCTCGTCCACCATGAACGCGCCCTCGGTGACCTCCACCTCGATGGCCTCGGGAGGCAGGTCGTAGCGGCTCACGATCTCGAGGAACCGCTCGACGAAACCGTCTTGCAGCACCGTGGGCCGCGAGAAGTTCACGGAGATGGGCAACGGCGCGCCCTCCCCTCCCGGCAAAGGCAGCGGATAGGCCCGGCACACGCGCTCCAGCATATGGAAATCGAGGTCGGATATCAGCCCGGAGCGCTCCAGGGCGGGGATGAAGGCGGTCGGCTGCAGGAGCCCAAGCTTGTCCGACTTCCAGCGGCACAGGCACTCGGCCCCCGTCAGCCGCCCCGTGCGCACGTCGACCTGCGGCTGCAGGTACATCAGGAACTCGTCGCGCGCGAGGGCGTCGCCCATGCCCTGCACGATCTCCATCTCGCCGCTGAGCTTGGCCCTGAACGCCTCGGTGTAATAGGCCACCCCGCGCTCCTTGACGCCCGCCTTGAGCACGAGCGCGGCATCGCTCACCATGGACGCGACGCCCACGTTCGGGTCATCGGCGACGTATGCGCCGTAGTTGCACGAAAGCGTTCCTGTGAAGTGAAGGTCCTCGGCCTCGCGCAGATCGGCGTCCACCTTCTCGCAAAGACGCTCCAAGGCCGCGGGGTCGTTCTTCACGAGCAGCGCGAAGTGGTCGGAGTCGGCCCGGGCGCACAGGCCGTCGCACGAGGAGCGGTATATGCCGTACAGGCGCACGATGAGCTCGTCGCCCGCCGCGCGGCCGAACGAGTCGTTGATGAACCGAAAGTGAACGACGTTGGTGTAGACCACCAGGTACGTGGACGGCGGGGCCCCGGCGATGGCCTTCGACGCCTCCCGGTAGAAACCCTCCAGGTTGCTGCCCCCGGTCAGGGGGTCGATCAGGAACGTCTTGCGGAGCCTTCGCATGCTGTCGCGCTCGCGCAGCACGAGGAGCGCCGTGGTGAATAGGACGAGGAGGGCGCTGACGAGCAGCATGAGCCGCGATTCCCCGTTCGCACGCGCCTCCGCGGCCCTCACGGCCCGGTCGGCGAGGTCCCAGTGCTCCTGGCTCGCGCGCATGAGCGCATCACCCGGGGCCCCGGCGCGCACCTCGGCGATGCCCCGCTCGACCTCGCGCCACTTCGCCTGCACGGCATGAAGGCCCTCGACGACCTCGCGGGTGGCGGACGACTTGAGCGGGCGCGCCTCCTCGTCGGCTATCAGCTGGGAGAGCAGCCCATCGACGTGCGCCTCGAGGTTGTCAGCCTGCGTGCCGGCAAGCTCGAGCTTCACTGCCATCTGCGTGCCGCCTCGCACGGTTCCGGCGTTGTTGATGATGGCCGCGTAGCCCTGCATCTGCAGGAGGCTCGAGAACAGAAGCGCCGCGCCGACAATCCAGACGGCGACGCAGGCGAACGTCACCCGCGATCGCGAGAGGACCAGGGGCCCTTCTTCAGAGAAGCCACCCCCCCCCCATCGTGCAACGTCATGCATCCTCCCTCGGCCGCGCCCCGAACACTACCGGACATTGTACCCCGAACGAACGCTCACCCGATAGATGGGATTTAGGAAGCCTGCGGAAGGGCCGGGGCCCTCTACTTAATGTAGAAGCTGGAGAGCCTCATATCGCTCTCGAAGACGATGTCGTACGTGACCGTGATGTTCTTGTAGATGGCCACCATCTCGACGACCTCCTGCGTGACCCACAGTTGGCGGGCCTCGAAGGCATACGCGTTGCCGAACGCCTCGAACGCCCCCCAGTCATCGCTGAAGCTTGCGCGGGCGGCCTCGAGCGAGGTCGCGTCAAGGGCGTTCTGCATGGGTTCGGTGGACATCGACCGAAGCGCATCGAAGTCTTCGGCATCGACCAGCGCCACCACCTCTTGCGCGCGCCCGAGGATCTCCTGCTCGGTGAGCCCGATGCCCTGCCCGGCCGGCGCGGTCTTGGGCAGGGCCCACCAGGATCCCGCCGCGAGCACCGCCACCACCACGACCGCGGCGGCGGCCGCGATGCCGGCTGCCCTCAGCCGCCGGCGCTTCCTGCCGGCGGCGAGCTCGCGCTCGGAGAGGGCCTCGTTGAACTCGCGGGCGACGTCACGGGGGTCGCCCAGGCGGCGCTCCACCTGCTCCCAGGTCTCGCCGTCGGCAAGCGACGAGGCGATGTCCGACTCCAGGTCGCGCACGAACTCGTCACGGCGCGCCTTCGAGCACGCCAGGCGCCTCGCCACCGCCTTCGCATAGGCCTTCTCGTTCATCGCTCCTCCTCCATGATCGACCGCACGCACCTGTCGAACTCGTTCCACACCGCGTACATCTCGGCCAGGGCCGTGCGGCCCCGCTCCGTCACGGCGTAGTACTTGCGCGCGGGCTCCTTCGCCGTCTTGGCCGCCAGGCGGCTCGCCACCAGGCCGTTGTCCTCCATCCGATACAGGATGGGGTACAGCGTGCCCTCCTTCAGCGACACGGTGCCACCCGAACGCTCGCACAGCTCGCCGATAAGCTGGTAGCCGTACTTCTCCTCGTGCTCCAGCAGCTTCAGCACGAGCATGTCCAGCGCGCCCTTCTTCATCTGCTGGGCGAACCTCTGCCGCATCGACGCTCCTCGTTTCTGTTACTTAGTATTGCTAAATATAGACGATCCCGCCGATGCGCGCAACGGGCGAAACCGCGAGCGGCAGGAGGAACCGCGAGCGGCCGTGCCGAAGAAACGCTATACTGGACGACAACGTTGTGCCCGCATGATATATGAAAGAGACTTGAACCCATGAGCATCGACAGCTACGAAGCCAGCCGCAAGCGCTCCGACGAGATCCGCGCGGACCTGCCCGAGCACCCCGAGAAGTACACCATGCTGACCGGCGACCGCCCCACCGGGCGGCTGCACCTGGGCCACTACTTCGGCACCATCCGCGAGCGCGTGGCGCTGCAGGACCTGGGGATAACCACCCGCATCATCATCGCCGACTACCAGGTGATCACCGACCGCGACACCACGGCGAACATCGCCGACAACGTGCGCAACATGGTGGTGGACTACCTAGCCTGCGGCATCGACCCCGCCAAGACCATCATCTTCACGCACTCGGCCGTGCCGGCCTTGAACCAGCTCATGCTGCCGTTCCTCTCGCTCGTCACGGAGTCCGAGCTTTTGCGCAACCCCACGGTGAAGGCCGAGCAGGACGCGTCCGGCCACGCGCTCACGGGCCTTTTGCTCACCTACCCCGTGCACCAGGCGTGCGACATCCTGTTCTGCAAGGGCAACATCGTGCCCGTGGGCAAGGACCAGATGCCCCACATCGAGCAGACGCGCCAGATAGCCCGCCGCTTCAACGAGCGCTACGGCCACGTGTTCCCCGAGCCCGACGGACTGCTGAACGATGCGCCGGCCATCCCCGGCCTCGACGGCCGCAAGATGTCGAAGAGCTATGGCAACGCCATCAGCCTGTCGGCCACCGACGCCGAGACGGCGAAGCTCATCAAGAAGTCGCAGACCGACGCCGACCGCAACATCACCTACGACCCCGAAGGCCGCCCCGGCGTGTCGGCGCTGCTCACCACGGCGGCGCTCTGCACGGGCCGCGCCGAGGCCGACATCGCCGCCGAGATAGGCGACGGCGGCTCGGGCACCCTCAAGAAGTACGTCACCGAGAGCGTGAACGCCTACCTGGCCCCCATCCGCGAACGCCGCGAAGAGCTGCTGGGCGACATGGGCTACATCGAGGACGTGCTGCACGAGGGCAACCGCCGCGCCAACGAGATAGCCAACGCCACGCTCGACGAGGTGCGCGAGACCATGGGCATGGTGTACTAGGCGCCACCCCGCCTGCTCTGGCGGCCGTCCCGCAGGTTTTTCGCGGAGCCTGCGCGTTCTCTTGGCAACGGGGCCGGTTTTGATATAGAATGGCGAAACGCTGTTCGAGGGCCTATAGCTCAATGGCGGAGCAGGGGACTCATAATCCCTTGGTTGCAGGTTCGAGTCCTGCTGGGCCCACCAAAAATGACAAAGCCGGATGCTTCCCGCATCCGGCTTTTTTCATGCCGCCCGCACTAGGCGAGGGAGCTTAGGCGCCCGGGGCCGAGGGGCGCCCTCCCATGAGGCGCAGCAACAGCAAGGACAGCGCCGCGCCGGCCAGGCTCGCCGCCGCGAGCGCGGCCGAGAGGACCGCGGGGGCGCTCTCCATCAGGGCGCCCACGAGCGGCGTGCCGAAGCCGGCCAAATTTCCCATGAGCATGAACAGCCCGATGGCCGTGCCGGCGAAGGCGGGCGACGCGGGCGTCTCGGGCACGATGGTGAACCCCACCGCCGGCATGATGGAGAGGGCCAGCCCGCCCAGCAGCATGAAGGGGATTATCTGGTCGGCCGTGTACACGTAGGCCCAGCCGAGCACCGCGGCGGCCAGCACCATGCTCGCCGCCAGCAGCATGATGCGCCCGCGCAGCGTGCGCACCCGCACGAGCACGAGCCCCGTGGCGAGCGCTCCCGAGATCATGCCGACGGTGAGCAGGCTCGTGCACGAGTTGGCCTCGGCCGCGCCCAGGCCGAGCTGCACCTGGCAGTAGAGCGGCGCCAGCGTCAAAAGCGACAGCACGCCGACGTTGTACAGGAAGAACACGAGCGACACCACCCAGGTGGCGGGCGACTTCAGCGCACCGGCGAGCAAGGGCCGCGGGCCGCCCGCCTCCCCGCTCGCGCCCGGATCGAGACGTGGCCCCTCCCGCACCGCGAGCGCGTAGACCGCCGCCATCGCCGCGGTCAGGACCGCGCACAGCCACCAGAGGCCCTTCCAGCTGGACGCCACGGCCGGGTCGATGACGAGGTTCGCCACCGTGAGCACGGCCAGCATCCCCAAATCCATCCAGCACGACCAGACGGCCATGGGAACGCCGCGCCTCTCGGGCGGGAAGGCCTCCGCGATGATGGCCGGCGAGACGACGCCAGTGACCCCGTAGCCCACGCCCTCGAGCGCGCGCGACGCCAGGAGGGGGCCGATGTCGGTGCAGAGGGCGCCCGCCACGCTGCCGAGCGCCGCGCACGCCAGGCCGACGAGCCCCACCCGCTTCGGCCCGAACCGGTCGGCCAGGCCGCCTGCCGGCAGCACGAGCACCACGGCCACCACGGTGCACACCGTGACGAGCCAGCTCCCCGTGCTTGCGCCGATACCCAGGTCGGCCGTGATCTGGCCGAGCGATGCCGACACCTTGAAGAGGTTCATGACGATGACGATGCCCGCCGCGATGGCCAGCACGCCCATCAACGCCGAGCCGCCGCGCGCGCCCCTGCGCGCCGCTCCCCTGTCCGAAACGCCCACGAGTCCCCCGACCCTCCTGCTTCGTCCCGCCTGTCGGCCCCTGCCGGCTCCTGGCCCTTGCGCTGCACGCCCACCGGACCGGTTCGGGCCGTATCCGCCCGCGCGCCCCGAAAACAAAAAGGCCAGAAGCGCGATGCTTCTGGCCTGTGCGTATCTTGGCTCCCCGGGTAGGATTCGAACCTACAACCCTCCGGTTAACAGCCGGATGCTCTGCCGTTGAGCTACCGAGGAATGAGCCTTGGCGCTTCCTGTCTCGGTCGCGCGCAAGTGAAGATTATACCGGAACGCAGCCTTTGCGCAAGACCGAATTTTCGCAAATTCGCTTGCCCTCGAAATCAGCGGCAGATTCGGTGCCTGCAAGGCTCGACGCAACGGGGCTGCTTTGCAGACGCAGCATGCAGATCCGGCGCCGCACCTGCACCGCCCCCTGCTGGGCTCGTTTCTTCATCCACGACGTCTTCCCAGTTGGGAGCCTCATACCAACGGGATTACCGCCGAAAACGCTCGGGTTGGAATAATGAAAACGTCCCCCTCATCATCTGTGGGGGACGCCGCTACGCGAATCCTCCTTATTCTGGCCTCGTTCGGAATCGGCCCGCCCGCCGCACGCGCAAGCCGCAGCAGGCGGGCCGGAGACGACCCTGATGCGAGACGAGAACCGACGAGGGAAGCAACGAGAAGGAGGAACGTATGGCCGATTCAGCCCAGGCACCCGTGCAGGAGCACTGGAGCGAGACCAACGGGAAGAAGTACCGCCGCGGCTCGCGCCTGCCGAAGAAGACCGACACGCGCCCGCCCGTGCCCGCCGCCGAGACGCCGAAGGTGCCTTGGACGTGGGAGGAGGACGGCATGACCGTGATCCGCGGCACCGCGCGCAGCGCGCCGGGATGCCACAACGTGTGCGGCATCCTGTCCTACGTGAAGGACGGCAAGCTGGTGAAGGTGGAGGGCGACCCGGAGGACCCCTACAACCAGGGGCGCCTGTGCAGCCGCTGCCTCTGCATCCCGGACTACGTGTACCATGAGGACCGCCTGGTCAAGCCCATGAAGCGCGACCGCGCCGACCGCGGCAAGGACAAGTTCGTGGAATGCTCGTGGGACGAGGCCTACGACATCATCGTGCGCGAGTTCAAGCGCGTCGTGGACACTTACGGCGCCGACAAGATAGCCATGTGCCAGGGCACGGGCCGCGACATCCATCAGGTGACACGCCTGAACGCCTGCGTGGGCAGCCCGAACGAGGGCGTGCCCTACTTCGCCGGCAACTCGTGCTACCTGCCCCGCATCGCGTCGATGGCCTGCATGCTGGGCGGCGCCTGCGTCATGGACTGCTCGCAGTTCCTCCCCCAGCGCTACGACGACCCGCGCTACACGGTGCCCAAGTACTGCATCGTGTGGGGCCACCAGCCCTTCTACAGCAACGCCGACGGCTTCTACGGCCACTGGATCACCGACCTCATGAAGCGCGGCATGAAGGTGGCCGTGATTGACCCGCAGCTCACGTGGCTCGCGGCCCGCGCCGGCGAGGACTGGCTACGCGTGCGCCCCGGCGGCGACGGCGCGCTGGCCATGGCCATGCTGAAGGTCGTCTGCGACGAGAAGCTCTACGACCAGGAGTTCTGCGACAAGTGGGTCTACGGCCTGGAAGCCGTGTGCGAGCGCGTGGCCGAGATGGACCTGGACGATCTGTGCGAGAAGTCATGGGTTGCCAAGGAGGACGTGCAGCGCGTCGCCCGCACCTACGCCGCGTCGAAGCCCGCCGCCATCCAGTGGGGCGTGGCGCTGGACCAGCAGACGGGCGGCCAGCAGGCCGCGCACGCCATCACGGCCCTGTGGTGCATCACCGGCAACCTCGACGTGCCCGGCGGCAACGTCATGGGCGACGCGTGCTGGGGCATCGAGCAGCCGAACTGGACCGGCACCTGGGGCTGGAACGAGCTCATGACCGAGGAGGAGCAGTCCAAGCGCATCGGCGTGGAGCGCTACCCCATGTTCGCCGTGGGCTTCAAGAACCTGTCCTCCAACGCCACCATCGAGGCGTGGCAGCGCGGCGAGGTGCCCATCCGCGCGGCCTACATCGTGACGAACAACTTCCTGGCCACCATGGGCGCGCAGGCGGAGCAGCAGCTGGAATGGTACAAGCAGATCGACTTCATCGTGGTGTCCGACCTGTTCATGACCCCCACCATGATGGCGCTAGCCGACGTGGTGCTGCCGGCGGCCACCTACGAGGAGCGCGACGGCTTCGGCGGGCTGAACGCCTACCGCATCAGCTGCATAAACAAGGCCATCGAGCCCGTGGGCGACTCCAAGCCCGACAACACCATCTTCCTGGAGCTGGGCAAGCGCCTGACGGCGGCCATCAAGCCCGAGAACCAGGACATCGCCTGGCCCTGGGACGACGTGCAGGAGATGTGGGACTACGCGCTGGAGGACGGCGGCTTCACGTGGGACGAGCTGCGCGAGTCCACGTGGAAGTACCCCGAGTTCAAGTACCGCAAGTACGAGACGGGCGACCTGCGCCCCGACGGCCAGCCGGGCTTCCGCACCGAGACGGGCCGCGCGGAGATCTACTCCATGGTGTTCCACCACACCTCGTGGTCGGGCCTCGACCCGCTGCCGAGCTACGTGGAGCCGGTGGAGAGCCCCTACAGCGCGCCCGAGGATGTGGAGGAGTACCCCTACATCGTCACGTCCGGCGCCCGCGTGCCGCACTTCTTCCACTCCGAGCAGCGCCAAATCGCGAAGCTGCGCGCCCTGCACCCCGACCCGCTCGTGTACCTGCATCCCGACACCGCGGCCGCCAACGGCATCGAGGAGGGCGACTGGGTGTGGCTGGAGAACAAGCACGGCAAGTGCAAGTACAAGGCCGCCTTCAACGACACCTACGACCCGCGCGTTTTGCAGGCCGAGCACGGCTGGTGGTTCCCCGAGCGCAAAGACGCGGCCGAGGAGAACGTGGAGAACGAGCAGGAGGGCCTGTTCGGCGTGTTGGAGTCCAACATCAACAACCTCGTGCCCTTCGACGCCGGCGTGTCGGGCTTCGGCTCGAACTACAAGGCCATGATGTGCAAGATCCGCAAGGCCGACTAGCAGCCGCGCGACGGAAAGGAAGATAGACATGGGATACCTTGGAATTTTGGTCGACGTGGACTACTGCACCGGCTGCGAGGCGTGCGTGCTGGCCTGCCAGCAGGAGCACGGCTACACCGAGCGCGAGTTCGGCCTGAAGATCACGAAGCTGGGCCCGCTGCACATCGACGAAGCCAAGAAGGACTACCAGTACGACTTCATCCCCCAGTTCACCAAGTGGTGCGATTTGTGCGAAGAGCGCGTGGGCAAGGGCAAGCAGCCCACCTGCGTGCAGCACTGCCAGGCCCAGTGCCTGGACTGGGGCCGTGTGGAGGACCTCGCGAAGAAGGTCGACCGCGAGAAGCAGATGATCGTCGCCGTCAAGCAGGCGTAGATCAGCCGGGCCGCGGGCGCCGCGCCGACGCGGGGCGCCCGCGGGAAAGGGAAACCAGGAAGGAGGACGGACATGGCCCAGAGATTCGAGGACGACTTCGGCGGGAGGATCGCCGAGAAGCTGATGAACGTCGACGTTCACCTGACGCGCGACTTCAGCCGCTCGGTCACCGAGCTCGAGCGCGAGCAGGGCCGCATCGACTGGAAAGACCGCTGCGGCGCCAACATGAAGAAGATCGCGGAGCGCGAAGTCACGCCGATCTACCGGTAAACCCAGGCGGGCTGCCCGTCCCGCGTCCCGCGGCCCGGCCGGGCGACGCGGGACGGGCGCCCGTCGACCAGAAGGAGAGAACATGGCTGACAACAAGGTCATCGACATCAACATGCACTTCCTGCCCACCGACCTGTTCACGAACGAGGAGGTGCTCAACGGCTTTCTGTACTCCGCGCCCATCACCATGGGGCTCAAGGCCTACCGCGGCAAGACGCCCGACGGCGCCAAGGACCAGATCGTGCTGGCCACCGAGGACGGCAAGGACATCCTGAACTACGTGGAGGGCGACTACACGCTGGAGACGAAGCTGCGCGCCATGGACGAGGTGGGCGTTGACATCGCGCTTCTGCGCATGCCGGTGTGGCAGGAATGGCTGCCGCTCGACATGTGCAGGATCGTGAACGACCAGGCCGCCGAGATGTGCCGCCAGTCGGAGGGGCGTCTGTACGCCAATGCCGTGCTGCCGCCGTGGGGCCGCAAGGAGGACATCTACGAGCTGGAGCGCTGCCTGGGCGAGCTGGGCATGGTGGGTGTGCAGTTCGCCTGCTGCTACGGCGACAAGTTCCTCGACGACGAGCTGTTCAAGCCCTACCTCAAAGTGCTCAACGACAAGAAGGTGCCCTGCGCCATCCACCACACGCCCGGCCAGAACGCGTTCGGCAACTTCGCCGACTACACGCCGCTGCGCCGCGAGCTCGGCCGCATCCACGTGCAGGCCACCGCGGTGGGCCGCGAGGTGTACTCCGGCATGTTCGACGAGTTCCCCGACCTCAAGTTCATCCACACGATGTTCGGCGGCAACTGGTTCGCGCTCAAGGACATTTTGGCACCGCACGTTTCGAAGCAGAAGAAGGAGGCCATGAACCGCCTGGCCACCAACGTCGACCGCGAGGCGTACGACCGCTATCTCGCCAACAACATCTACTTCGACATGACGCACCCCATGAGCTGGAGCAAGGACCAGCTGGAGCTCGCCGTGAAGACGTGCGGCGCCGACCACCTGCTGCTGGGCTCGTCGTTCCCGGTGTTCTACGAGTGGATGGCCCGCTCGGTGGGATCGGTGAAGGCGCTCGACGTTTCGCAGGAGGAGAAGGACCTCATGCTGGGCGGCAACGCGGCGAAGCTGTTCAACCTGTAGGGAACCGCGGCGTCGCCGGAGTTTCCGACGACGCCGACTAAGCGGGAAGGGCGTGCGCCCTTCCCGGCACAATCCGTCGACGCCTTGCAAGGAGGCGTCCGATGAAAGAGGGGAAACTATGAGCAATCCTGCTGTTGCCACAGCCAACGGCGCACCCGCGGCCAAGCCCGTGGAGAAGACGCCATCCTACGCGTGGCCGTGCCTCATCGTGTCGCTCTTGGCGGCCGTGGGCATCGTGTTCGCGTGGATGTGGCTTCCGGGCATCACGTTCCCGGTGTTCAAGAACTGGCTGGCCGAGAACAACGCGTTCTTCGCAAATCCAGCCAACTTCGGCCTGCTGTCCAACGTCATGGGTCTCGTGCCCATCGGCGCGCTGATCATGGCGCTGCCCACCACCATTCTCGTGCGCAAGTTCGGCGCGAAGGCCACCACGATCATCGGCGTGGGCTGCGCGGTCGTCGGCAGCGCCATCAGCGCGGCGTTCGTGGGCAGCAACTTCTACGTGTTCCTGGCCGGCCGCTTCATTCTGGGCCTGGGTCTGTCCACCACCGTCGTGTCCGGTCCCACCTGCGTTTCCATGTGGTTCCCGGACGCTACGCGCGGACGCGCCATGGCCATTTGGTCGTGCTGGGCGCCCGTGGGAATCTTCCTGTCGAACTTCGTGAACGACGGCGTGTACCATCTGGTGGGCTCCAATATGGCGAACCTCCAGTGGGTATGGGTCGCCGTGGCCGCCGTGTTCGGCATCCTGTTCGCCGTCGTGTTCCGCGACCCGCGCGAGAACGAGCGCTCCCAGGTGTCGCCCGAGCGCAAGCCGCTCAAGGCCGTGCTCAAGTTCTTCAAGAGCCGCCAACTGTGGTGCCTCATTATCATGTTCGCCATCTTCAACTACATGAACTACGCGTTCAGCCAGTACCTCAAGACGTGGCTGCAGACGCCCGAAGCGCTCGGCGGCTTCGGCTGGGATGCCACGACCGCCGGCCTTTGGGGCGGCCTGATCGTCGCCTGCGGAGCGCTGGCCCCGCTTGGCGGCCTCATCCTCGACAAAACGCCGAAATCCAAGAAGTACCTGTGCGTCGTCGTGGGCATCCTGGGACTCACCATCTGCTCTGCGTTGGCCTTCCACGCCGAGTTCTTCATCCCGTACGTCATCTTCTTCTGCATCGGCAACATGATGCTCAATGCCTGCTGCCGCCCGCTCGTGCCCACGTTCGTGTTCAAGGGCGGCGCTACCGCCGTCGCGTTCGGCCTGTCGTTCCTGACGCTCGGCCAGTACGCCGGCCAGATCGTAACGAGCTACGCGCTCGCGCCCTTCAACGAGGGCCTCACCGCGGCCTCCAACGTGGCCATCAACGCCAAGCAGGCCGTGCTCGCCTCCGGCGGCACCCCGGCCGACTTCGGCCCGGCCATTGGCCAGGCCGTGCAGGAGGCCATGGCGCAGGGCATCCATGTGGATCCGATGCTCGCCTTCTGGGCACTCGTCCCCGTCGGCGTCGTGGGCTGCCTGCTCGCGTTCGGCGTGAAACCGTCCAAGAAGCAGGCCGCCGGCGCCCCCGCCGCCAAGCCTGCCGAAGGCGAGGCGGCTGCGCAACACTAAGGCTGCCCGCATCCCTCGTCGACGCGCTCCGGTCGAAGCCGGGGCGCGTCCGGGCCGCCTTGCAGCGCCGAGGCGCGGCAGGCGGCCCTTTCCGTCAAAGCCTGTATCCCTGCCTCGCAGGGAGAAGGGATCGACCATGAGCGTAACGATCAAGCAACCTCGTAATGCGGCGGGAAGCGCCGCCGCATCCCCGCAGGCATCATCCTGGCAGCCCTCCCCCTCAGCCAGCTCGTCGCCCGGCGACGAGACAGCCCGCAACCGGCAGCGCAAGGGCTGGATCGTGCTCTTCGCCACGCTGTTCTGCGGCATCATCGTCATCATGAACCAGTTCAAGGTGCCCACGTTCATGGGCGCCCTCATGCACGACTTCGGCACCGACCCCGGCACCACCGGCTGGCTCATGTCGGTCATCGCCGTGGCCGGCATTATCACCGCGTTCCCCTCGGCGTTCCTGCTCAACCGCTTCGGGCCCAAGCGCGTGGGCCTCGCAGGCCTGGCCTTCATGGTGGCCGGCTGCGCCGTGGGCGCGCTCTCCTCCTCGTTCGCCCAGCTCATCGTCGGCCGCGTGCTCGAGGGCATCGGAGTTGCCATGATGGGCGTGGTGGCCACCACCGTCATCTCCATGTACTTCCCCCGCGAGAAGGCGGGGCTGCCCATGGGCATCTGGAACCTGTGGTACGTCGTGGGCTCCACGCTCGCCTACAACATCGGCGTGCCGGTGTCGCTCGCCCTCACGGGCGACCCGTCGAACTGGCACGCATGGTGGTGGTTCTCCGATGCGCTCGCGCTTGTGGCGTTCGTGGTGTTCGCGCTGTTCGTGAGCGTGCCGCACGCCGGGCGCGGCGTGGCCGCCAAGCGCGAGCGCGCCACGGGCGAGAAGCAGCATCGCCCCGCCGCCATTTTGCTGGAGGGCTTCAAGGTGAAGCGCATGTGGCTCTTCGGCCTGGGCTTCTGCTTCCTCATGTTCACCTCGCTCTCGGTGCTCACCTGGGTGCCCACCTACGTGCAGGGCGTGGAGCTGGAGCGCCTGCTGGCCGGCGGCATGGACCTGGCCGCCGCGCAGGCGCAGGCCGGCGTGTCCGGCGGGTCCATGGCCTCGCTCGGCTTCGCGGCCTCCATCCCCATGGCGCTCGTGACGGCGTTTTTGCTGGGGAGGTTCCAGACGCTCAAGGCGCGCAACGTCATGGTGATCATCGCCGGGTTCTGCGCGTTCTTCTACGTGGGAGCATTCCTCGTGCCCTACGAGTACCTTCCCGCCTACCTGGTCCTGCTGGGCCTGGAGAGCGGCTGGACGAGCGGGGTGGTGTGGTCGATGGTGCCCGTGACCATGCCCAAGCGCGTCACGATGCCGGTGGGCATGGCCATCATCATCTTCTTCCAGGGCATCTCGAACCTTCTGTGCACGCCGGTGGTGGGCTACATCATAGGCGAGGCCCAGGTGTGGGCGAACGTGGCGCCGCTGTGCGCGGGAACCGCGGCCGTGGGCACGGTCCTGTGGATCGTGTACGTGCTCACGAAGCCGCCGGTGTTCGAGGAGGACGAGAATGCCGCACAGGATGCGGAGCACCTGGGAGAGCCGGAGCCCGACGGGCACCCGGCTGCCGCGTAGGCCGCCGAGAGGCGCGAGCCGTACTTTGAGGAGCGCCCCTGCCGCGTTCGGCCAGCGTAGGGTCGCCTGGAGGCCATCGATTGCAGCCGAGCAAGACGGGAGAAGAAAGGGCCATGGACGGGAAAAGGGAAAGCAACCAGCCGGTAGAACGGCCCGATGCCGTCACGGGAGCCACGAGCCTGGCCGATGCGGCGGCCGCCCTCGACCCCGGAGGAGCCGGCGGCGGCCCGTCGGCTCCTCCCCCCTGCCCGCCGCCGGGCACCTGCGATCCAGACGCCGTCACCGGCGCCACGCCCGGCGTGGCGAGCGCCTGCAGGGAGTTCGGCATGGCGTCGGTGGACAAGGTCGTGAGCGAGCGCGGCATCAGACCGCCGGGCGTAGCATGAGGCCGGCGAGCGCCCCCCCTACTCCGAGTACCAGATCATCCGCCGAAGCACATGATCTGGTACTCGGCGAGCAGCCGCTCGCGAACTTGCCATCTCTTGAGATCGATGCCGTACTCCTGCTCTATACGACGGATGCGGTACAGCAGCGTGTTGCGGTGAAGGTGGAGCCGCTCTGCCGCGAGCGACGAACGACGTTCGCACACGAGATAGACGAACAGCAACTCGCAATCCTGCGTGCCCGCCCGTCGATCGGCCTCGAGAATACGCATGGGCACGCCCCGCCCGACGCAGTACGATACCAATTCCTCGTCCTGCTGCTCGGCCACCAGAAGATAGAGAACCAGATAGTCCCGGAAGCAAAAAAGCCGGGTATCCTCTGCAGCGTCCGCGCCCTCTCTCCATAGCCGGTTCGGCATCGCCGTCACACCCCGCCCATCGGACGCCGCCATCGACAGCGCGATGACGGCCTGTCTGTAGGCGAAACGCGCATCTTCGATACGCTCGAATCGGTCCGACAGGCCAACCCTTCCGTAATAGGAGCGCGCATGGGTGTCAAGCACGGTATCGTGCGTCGCAGCATCCCCTCTCGCGAAACATTTGCGCACCATCACAGCGCAATTCTCCTTGAGGGCAACAACCGCATCGGGGAACAGTTCGAGCAGACGCAAGCCAGCATACACGGCGAGCTGCCGCTCCTCGTCGCGGTAACCGTAGTCGACAACCGCTAGCTCGAAGAACCCATCGCAAGCTAACCCCGACGTCCGCAACCACGCGTTGAGTTTACGATGCGACACCGGTACGCCTTCGATGAGGTCGACAAGCGTTCGCGCGGGTCCTTGGTCGAACAGCCTTCCCGCCGAAAGCTCATGCTTGAGGTGCAACTCGATGCAATCAGCGAGCAGCGACAGCTCGTCCAGAAGGCCGTCTGACAAAGGCCTCCATTCGCAATGCATGACCAGATGTGCCGAGTAAATCCCCTCGATACGGAAGATACATTCAACGACCGGGCCCGTTTCCGAGACCTCGAGCAGATGGATGCCGGTACGGGTGCTCCAGCGCTGGGGCCGCTCGTTTTTCCTGAAGGTGTCGAGTGCCTTCTTGTCGAACATGCCGTTGGCAATGGACTCCCTTATAAGCGGGTTGGTTGGCAGCAGCTCGCGCGTACGGGCGACGATGCGAAACCCGGAATCGGACACCGTCAGGGCGTTGCCCAGCATATGCTCGCTCGCATCGACCAGCTCCTGATAGCTTCCCCCCTCCAGCAGGGAGCGCTGCATGCGTGCAAGCCATTCGGAGACGTCGATCAGTTTGCAGGATGCGGCGGTGGCTACGAACCCGGCATTGCGGCTGGTTTGCAGAACGATTACGCGATCCGCAAAGGCAGCGAGCTCCGCGGGGAGAACGCTCTCATCCTGCACGCACAGCGCCCACCCTGCCGGATGGTGTTCGACGTAAGCCGAGCACCCCGCGGCATCGCCAACGAACAGCACGTCTTCGACGCGCGGGCGCAACGCGCCGAACAGGGCCCCATCCGCCTGTTCGTCCGAAACGATGCGCGTGAACCATCGTGGCGCACCATCGGGGACATCGCCGAGAGAGCAACCTTTCACGCTATCGGCGATCATAAATAAGGATATCGTCATAATGCTGCATTATAGATCATTTTCTTGTGCAATACGCCATATCCACGGTATATCGTGCGCTCTATTATGCGACCAGGAGGATGCCGGCTCCTAAAGGCCGGTCCACCATAGAATGAGAGGGGTCGTCCATGAAACGCAGCGTAACCGACGTCAAGCTCAACGTGAAGCCGGTGTTCATCGGCTTCGAGCATCAGTACTACTACGAAGGGCCGTGCCGCATGGCCGGCGGCGACGCCATCAAGCCCGGCTTCGATGCCATCGTGCAGGGGAAGATGCTCAAAGGCTTCCTGGCCAACGTGCAGAAATACGTGGCCGCAACCGGCGCCAATGTTCTCGAACCCGCCGTTGTGTGCTGCACCGATGACTGGGATATCAAGGATGCCTACTTCGAGGAGATGCTCACAGACGAGGCGCGAACCGACCTCTACGTGGTCATGTCGAACTTCGGTGCGAACCAGGTCCTCGTGGAGTTCTGCTGCCGCACGAGCAAGCCGGTGGCCATGAACCCCACCAAGTCGTTCGGCGCCATGTCCACCGCACCCGCCGCTCGCCGCGGCGCCGACATCCTGCCCGCCTTCGACTGGCCGGAAGTGGCGCGCTACTGCCGCCTCCTGCGCGCCGAGAAGGCCGTGCGCACGGCGAATATCCTTCTGGCTCCCCGCTTCGACTCCACCACGCCGAAGGCAGGCGGCAACGACTCCTTCGTCTGCCTCTCCGATGTGACGCGAAAGCTGGGATGCCACTTCCGTCACGTGAACGTGCACGAGCTCATGGACATGATGGATCCGCTGCCCGAAGACGGCAACCCCACCACGCCCGGACGCGCCACGCCCAACATAACGTCCGACGAGCTGACCCGCTGCGAGGATATGGCCGACGAGCTCATGGCCGGGGCCGATCCATGCATCGTCGACAAGTCGTTCGTGGTGAAGTCGCTCGTCGCATGGACCGTCGTGCAGAAGCTCATGGACGAGTACGACTGCGCAGGATTCGCCGCCCCCTGTCCGGATGCCTGCTCGACTCGCCGCTTGAATGAGCAGCAGTTCACGTTCTGCCTGGCCCACTCGCTCAACCTGGAGCAGGGGTTCGGGAGCGCCTGCGAGTACGACGTGACATCGGTGGTGTGCATGATCGCCGAGATGGCCCTTTCGAACTCGGCCGCCTACATGGGCAACACGCTGCCCGTCGTCGTGACCGAAGGGCATATAGAGTGGCCCGTGAACATGCACGAGGAGGACGTGGCCGGCATCCCGCTCGAGGAAGCGGCGAACCTGTACTCGGTTATCCACTCCACCCCCTGCCGCAAGCTTCACGGCCTCGAGGCGGCCGCCGATGCCTACGCACTGCGGCACTTCGCCTACGACCAAGGATTCGGCACCATCCAGAGACACGACTTCACGGCCGATGCGGGGCAGAGGGTCACGCTTTGCCGCATCTCCCCCACCCTCGACGAGATGCTGATCGTTTCCGGCGAGATCGTTGTCGGCACCGGCTTCGACACCGACAACTGCAACGGGGGTTTCGTGTTCAAGGTGGCCGATGCGCGCGACCTGTTCAAGAAGCAGATGCGCTTCGGGCTGCACCTGCCGCTCGTCTACGGCGACATCGCCGACGACCTGGCCGAGTTGGCTCGTCGCCTGGACCTTTCCGTCGTGCGGGCCCAGAAAAAACCTTCCCGACCTGTCCGACGACGGGCGCGCCGGACAGGTCGGGCCAAAACAGGCAAACCTGGAAGCGAAAGGACAGACCATGCGCAGCGAGGTTAAGGAGCGCCTGATGGATAGCAAGAAAGCGGCAGCCCGCCAGATCTCCTCCGTTCGCGCGTCCGCTGTTGCCGGAACGCTCGATGCTGACGAACTGCGGGAGCGGCTGCTCTTGTACGTGCTGGCGAAATTCGGCCTCGCGGCCGACGAGGCGCCGAGCCGCAACCTTGAAGCGCTCGCCGAGGCGAGCCTTGCCAAGGCGCTTGCGGCGAATCGTACGCACGTGGCCGAGGAGGGCCGATCCCCCACTTGCGACGGAGTGCGCTCGGTCGACATGAAGCAGGCGCTGCTCATCATGGCCTTGCAGCGTGAGCTCGGCGTCGCGCTCGATGGAATGAGGGCCGGCCTCGCCGAGACGACGGACGAGCTGGCCGACCTCGTGTTCGCAACCCTCGGCGACGGAGAGGTGCAGCTGTGAGCGCGCGGCAGCCCGACGATGCGCTGGCCTGCCGTATCCGTGCCGCCATCCCTTTGCTCGCCGATGCCGAGGGAGCGGCGCCGGTCGCCTACCTGGACAACGCCGCCACGATGCAGATGCCGCGCCCGGTCATGGACGCATTGGAGGCGTTCCGCACGACGAGCTACGCAAACGTCCACCGCGGCGTGCATTCCCTGTCGCTCGCCGCCTCGGATGCATTCGACGGGGCACGACGGGCAGTGGCGGCCTTCATCGGGGCCGACGAGCAGGAAGTCGTGTTCACGAGCGGCGCAACCGACGCGCTCAACCGGGCGGCGCGGATGCTGGCCCCCGCCCTCGACGAGCGCTCCAACATCGTCGTAAGCGGTCTCGAGCATCACTCCAACCTGCTTCCTTGGCGCCACCTCTCCCGCATCACGGACTGCGAGCTGCGCGTCGTACCGCCGGATGCGAGAGGCGCCCTCGACTTGTCGGCGTTCTTGCAGGAAGTAACCGAGAACACGCGCATCGTGGCGCTCACCGAGCTGTCCAACGTCACCGGCATCGGGTGCGATCTCGCGGCGCTCTCGGCTGTTGTACACGAGGGCAGCGACGCGCTCATCGTGGCCGATGGCGCCCAGGGTATCGTCCATGGCCGGCGAAGCGTGCGGGATCTCGGCTGCGACCTCTACGCGTTCTCGGGACACAAGCTCGGAGCGCCCTGCGGCATCGGGGTACTGTGGATCGCAGCTCGCGTCCAAGAGCGGCTCGAACCGGAAAGCTTCGGTGGCGGAACGGTCTCGGAGGTAACGGAGAAAGAGACGCGCCTGCTCGGTTCCGTCGAGCGCTTCGAGGCCGGCACGCCGAACATCGATGGGGCTGTCGGGCTTGCCGCGGCACTGCGCTTCTGGGAAGGATTCGACGCGGCGGCCCTGCTCGCCCACGAGGACGCCCTGCTCGCCCGCCTCGAGGCGGGTCTTACCTTAATCGAAGGCGCGAACGTCCTCGGCAGTTGTCCTGCGCGGCACGGCTGCCTGGCTTTTTCCGTCGACAAGGGCTCGCCCTACGACTGGGCCAAGATCGCCGACGGCCGCGGCGTGGCCGTGCGCTCCGGGCATCACTGCGCCCAGCCTTACCTGCGCGCACTCGGCTGCGACGCGGCCGTGCGGGTATCGGTCGCCCCGTACAATACCGCCGGAGACATCGACCGGGCCCTTGCCGCCTTCGAGACGGCTTCCTGTCTGCTGAAAGGGGGCGGATGCGGTGGACATGCGCTCTGTCGAGAACGACATACTCGCTGACCTGCACGAGCTCGACGACCCGGTGCTGCAGTACGGCTACCTCGCAGGATGTGCGGGCGAGGCGGCCGCCTTTCCCGAGCACCTGCGCGACGATGCGCACCTCGTGAGAGAATGCCAAGCGAGAACATGGATCCCCGTCGAGCACGACGGGGAAGGGCGCGCTGCCGTGCTCGGAGATTCGGAATCGATCGCCGTACAGGGAGCGCTCGCCCTGATCGAGGAGGTGTACAACGGCCGCACCGCCATCGAGCGCGCCGCGCATGTATGCCTTTTGCTCGACGACCCCGCATTCGCCCGCCACTTCACGAAGCTTCAGATGAAAGGGCTCGGAGCGGCTGTAGCACTCATAGCGAGCGCACCTTGAAGAACACCGTTCACGGGAAGGGGGCTTCCCCTCCCTATCGCTTCGGCTGGGGTTTTCGCAGAGGTATCAGATCGTGTACTCTGCGCAAAGGCCCCGCCACGAAGGCGGCGGCTGCCACCCAGTAAGGGGCACGCCGCGGGCACGACAGGCAGCGGTCTTTTTGATGTATACTAGGCTTTCGGAGATGTTGGGGTCCGCGTCCCGGAGAGTGCCCGGCGGGCGTGCGATCGTGCTCAGTTTCTCCAGGGGGGATGAAACCGCATCGGGCACTGCAGGGGGAATCGGATGAACGACGGCAAAATCGCGGGCAAGCCCCGCATCGGCGCCATGGAGCTTCTGGCCACCGGCGGGTTCGCCTGCTTCTTCGGATGGATGTTCGTCTCGTACTACTGGCTGTTCGCCGTGTTCATCCAAGACGTCCCCGTCGCCGAGCGCGACGGCATCCAGCTGTTCGTGTTCGCAGGGATGGCGCTGGGATACCTGGCCCTTCACTTCGCCGGCAAGAGCGCCCGGTTCGACCCGTTCCACCTTCCCGTCCTCGCAACCGGCGCCGTACTCGCGCTCCTACTGCCTACGACGGCCGTGCTGCTGGACCTTGGCGTGGCCGTGCCCGTGCCCGTGCTCTGCGCGGTGAACCTCGGTGCGGGCCTGGGCGGGGCGCTTCTGACGGTGAGCTGGCTCGACGTGGGCAGCCGCATCAAGCTGCAGAGCCTGCCGCGCTTCACGAGCCTGTCCATGGCGGCCGGAGGCGCGCTGTTCGCCCTCGCAGCGCTCGTGCCCGAGTCCCTGCAGCCCGTCTTCTGCATCATCTACGCCTTCCTGAGCGTGGGCCTGCTGCGCTTCGCCGGGGAGCGGGGCGAGGGCAACGCCGACGCCCCGCCCGCCGGCTCCTGCAAGAACACCTGGGAGTTCACTCGGGAGATCGAGCCCTCGCTCGTGGCGTTCGGCATCGTGTTCGGCCTCACGTTCGTCTACCTGTTCAACTCGGGCTCGCAGGACGTGCTCGTGGGACTGCTGTTCGTCGTGCCCGGCGCCGGCATCATCGCCGCGCTCGCCTTCGCCGGGCGGTCCGTGGGCATCACCGTCATCCAGCGGGTGCTGCTGTGCATCACCGTGCTGGCGTGCCTGTCCATGCCCTTCGCCACCGAGGGCGTGCAGCTGGCCTGCTCGTGCCTGGTGGTGGCCTCTTGGGCGGCGTTCGTCTCGGTGAACTACGCGTTCATCGTCAAGAAGGGCATGCACCGTTGGGACACGCCGGTGTTCAGGCAGGCGCCCGCGCGCCTCGTGTTCAGCGCGCTGGGGTTCCTCGTGGGATGGGCCGTCGCCACGGGCACGACCATGGCCTACGGCGCCCATTCCGACGCCTTCATGATCGTGCGCCTGTGCATGGCGTTCGCCCTCGTGGTGGTGGTCATGCTGTTCTTCCCCTCGGCCGAGCACCACGCCCCCGACGGCACCGCGGCGGACGGGCCCTCCGGTCCGCAGCCCGTCGTGCCCTCCAACCTGACCGAGAAGGAGCTCTTCGAGCGCCGCTGCGCCGCCGTGGCCGAGCTCTACCAGCTCTCGCCGCGCGAGACCGACATCCTGCAGTTCCTGGCGAAGGGGCGCAACGCCGCCTACATCCAGAGCAAGCTCACCATCTCGCCGCACACGGTGAAGAGCCACATCTACAGCATCTACCGCAAGCTCGACATCCACTCCCAGCAGAAGCTCATGGACTTCGTAGAGGAGTTCCCGGTGGAGGAGCAGCAGAAATAACGCGGAAAGGCAAGGGCGCGCGGGAGCAGGTTAGAGCCCCTCGTAGTGCGTCCACATGCGCACAACTTTCACGATGCCCTGGTAATGCACGCCCTCTTCATCAAAGGGCTCTGCATATACCTGGTAGACGAGTCGATGCTGCAGGTTGATGCGCCGCGAATAGAGGCCGGAAAGGTTTCCCACAAGCGCTTCGTAGGCAGGGGCCTCTTGAAAAGGATCGCGTTTGAGCACCTCGACAAGGGCTTTCGCCTTCTTGTCGAGACCGGCGGCTTTAAGCTTCCTTGCGTCCTTTGCGGCCTGCTTCGTGAACTTCACTGCATACATGACTACCACTCAAGTTGGTCTTCGGAGAGGCAATCCTCGGGTTTTTCCTCCTTGCCGGCGCGCAACGACTCGCTCATGCCGGGTATGCCGTTGAGGAAGAGCGTTTCCTCGATAGCCGCCCAATCGGATTCGCCGACGAGCACTGCCCCCTTCCCCTTGCTGTTCGTGATGGCGATGGGCGTGCAGTTCTCGTTCACTTGAGCGATGGTCTGGTAGATATTCTGCCGCAGGGCCGTTGCGGTGATCGAAGTCATGGCCTGCCTCCTTATCTCTTTTCTTCTGCCCTATAGTAGCGTACGCAATTACGTACGTCAATAACCGCCTTCCTGCTGTACTCCTGCCGAAATTTCTTCAATTATTCTCAATCTTTAGAAACGAAAGTGTGACAATGGGCTCGCAATCAGGTGACATCCCCAAGGAGGAACCCGATATGACGCCCGCCAATCGACGCACCGCATGGAATAGCCTATGAGACCACCCCGCGTGCTCGACGTGGTTTTCTGGCTGGCCGTTATCGTGCTGCCGGCAATCGCCTGCCTGGCAACCATCCTGCTGTTCCCTCCCGGCGCGACCAACGTGCCGATGCATTGGAACGCAGCGGGGGACATCGACGGATACGGCTCGCCGTGGACCATGCTGCCCTTCGGCATGATAATGGGAGCGACGAACGCGCTCCTCGCGGCGTGCTACGCATTCAACGACTTCCTCTACGACCATGGTCTCGTGCACAACATCAGCCGCAAAGGGGCGCTCATCCTCTACCGGGTGCTGGCGGCGTTCATCGTTATCGTCACCGTTGGCGTTCTCGTGTTCTGGGCAAGTCAGGCCATGGCGGCGATGGCCTAGGGCGCCACCGCGCTCCTCCGTGCAAATCTTTGACCCCCTTTCCATCGCCCCTGCTCACCGCGTCATACCAACGTACTGATTCCCAATCTGCATACTCATTACGCGATAGGCTCATACCTATCGCGTGCTTTACTCGATTGCAACCCCAGAGGGGAGGGCCGATTGGGGCGGACACCCGACAGGCCCGCGCAAAGCGAGAGGAGTTGCGATGGTAGAGAACGCTGTCGCGGAGAAGGACCGCGACGAGATCGGCACGTCCAAGGAGGAGAACCAGTTCAACTTCGGCGCCGGCAAGAGGCAGGAGGTGGATCCGCGCTGGAAGCACCCCAAACCCTTCCAGTACGAGGAGGACGGCATGGTGGTCACCCGCACCTCGGTGTGGAGCGCGCCGGGCTGCCACGAGGGCTGCGGCGTGCTGGTGTACTCCGACAAGGAGACCGGCAAGTTCATCAAGTGCGAGGGCGACCCGGACGACCCGTACAACCGCGGCGCACTGTGCCCCAGGTGCCTGGCCTTCAAGCAGGTGGAGTTCCATCCCGACCGCATCCTGCACCCCATGAGGCGCGTGGGCGAGCGCGGAAGCGGCCAGTGGGAGCGCATCACGTGGGACGAGGCGCTGGAAACCTGCTACAAGGAGTTCCGCCGCATCTCCATGACCTACGGCGGCGACTCCATCCACTGCCTGCGCGGCACCGCCCGCGACAACCAGTGGCAGGTCGGCCGCATGGCGAACACGTTCGGCAGCCCCAACGAGTACGGCTTCCTGTCCGGCACCGCCTGCTACCTGCCCCGCCTGTCGCTCATGATCATGACCTACGGCGGCATGCTCATCGCCGACTTCTCGCAGTTCTCGGCGCTGCGCTACGACGACCCCGAGTGGGTGTGCCCCGAGTGCACCATCGTCTGGGGCTGCAACCCCACCATCTCCAACCCCGACTTCTTCATGGGCCACTGGGTGACCGACGCCATGAAGCTCGGTTGCAAGCTCATCAGCGTGGAGCCGCGCGTCACGTGGCTCGCCGCGCACGCCGACATCCACCTGCAGCTGCGCCCCGGCACCGACACGGGCCTCGCGCTCGGCATGATCAAGGTCATCATCGACGAGGACCTCTACGACCACGACTTCGTGGAGCGCTGGACCTACGGCTTCGACGAGCTGGCCGAGCGCGCCCGCGAGCTGTCGCTCGACCAGGTGGAGGCCATGACGTGGGTTCCCAAGGAGAAGATCGTGGCCGCCGCGCGCCTGTTCGCCACGTCCAAGCCGGCCAACGTCGTGTGGGGACTCGCCGTTGACATGCAGAGCCAGGGCACGCCCTGCGCCGCCGCCATCGCGGCGCTGTGGACCATCACCGGCAACCTCGACGTGCCGGGCGGCATGTGCTACACCGCCTCGCCCATGGGCGTGGACCAGCCCTCCGCCGGCGCCTGGGGCATCTACGACCTCATCAACGAGGAGATGCAGAAGAAGCGCGTGGGCTGGAAAGAGTTCCCCATGTACCGCTACGGCCTCACCCAGGCCATGCCCGACATGTGCCTAGAGTACATGGAGGAGGGCAAGGTCAAGGGCGTGTGGATCCAGACGTCCAACGGCATCGCCTGCATGAGCTGCGAGACCGAGCGCTGGTACCAGGCCATGAAGAAGCCCGAGTTCATCGCCGCCGTGGACATCTTCATGACGCCCACCATCCAGTCGTGCGCCGACATCGTCATGCCGGTGCAGACCTGGGCCGAGAAGCACTCGGTACGCGCGCACTACTACTTCCTCTCCGCCATCACGGGCGCCTGCGCGGCCGAGGGCGAGGCGAAGTCGGACTGCGAGATCAACCGCGAGCTCGCGCAGTACTTCGACAACGACGACGAGTTCAACCAGGCCATCGGCCGCCCCGAGGGCAAGCAGCGCACCTGGCCGTGGGCGACCGAGGACGAGGTGTACGACGAGATAGTGAGCCCCTCCGGCTTCACGTTCCACGAGCTCATGGAGCATGGCCCGGTCTACCAGAAGTACGTGTACAAGAAGTACGAGAAGGGCCTCATGCGCCCCGACGGTCAGCCCGGCTTCAACACCCCCACCGGCCGCATCGAGTTCTACTCCACGCTGTTCGAGAAGTTCGGCTACGACCCGCTGCCCTACATCGAGGAGCCGGGCATCGGGCCCGTCACCACGCCCGACCTCTACGAGGAGTACCCGCTCATCATGATCACGGGCGCCCGCACCACGTCGTTCTTCCACTCGGAGCACCGCCAGATCCCCTACCTGCGCCAGCTCACGCCCGACCCGTGGGTGCAGATCCACCCGCGCACGGCGAAGGACCTCAACATCTCCGAGGGCGACTGGGTGTGGATCGAGAACCACCGCGGCCGCTGCCGCCAGCGCGCCCGCCTCACCTTCGAGGTGCACGAGAAGGAGATCGCCGCACAGCACGGCTGGTGGTTCCCCGAGCAGGACGGCGCCGAGCCGAACCTGTACGGCTTCCGCCAGTCCAACATCAACCAGCTGCTCGCCAACAAGCCCGGCACCACCGGCTTCGGCGCCGATCTGAAGTGCACGCTCTGCAAGGTGTACCGCTGCAAGGAGGAGGAACTGTAATGGCCATGAACGGAATTCTCGTCGACTACCAGTACTGCACGGGGTGCTACTCGTGCGAGGTGGCCTGCCAGGCCGAGCACGAGCTGCCGCTCGAACAGTGGGGCGTGAAGGTCATGCAGAACGGCCCGTGGCCGGTGAAGGACGCCGAGGGCAACGAGACGGATGCTTACGTCTACGACTTCATCCCCGCGTTCACGAAGATCTGCGATCTGTGCGCCGACCGCCGGGAGAAGGGCAAGCTCCCCTCCTGCGTGTTCCACTGCCAGGCCAAGTGCATGGAGTTCGGCCCGGTGGAAGAGCTCGCGAAGCGCCTGGACGCCAAGCCGCAGCAGTACCTGTGGGTACCGCCCTGCGCGTAGGGGCATGAGGGAGGCTGGATCGGCTCCGCGCCGCTCCAGCCTCCCGCTTTCAGCGACTGGCCCTTTGCCGCCGCCCGGTTTTCGGCGGACGGCCCAGCCAGCTGCCTGCTTCCGGCATTTCCCCGTCGACCGCGAGCCGGTGAGGTAATGCCGAAAGGGGATGGATTTTGGGGAAAGCGTATCCAAGGGGTGATTTCATATGGCAGATTTGACCGCCGACCAGATAGCCAAGCAGGACAAGGTTTCCGGCAAGGCCTGGGGCATCCTGGCCGTCACGTACCTGGCGAGCTTCTGCGCGCCGCTGTGCCAGTTCAAGATGCCGCCGTTGGCGTCGTGACTGTTCCCGGCGTTCCACGGGGCGCTCGATCCCGTGACGTTCGTTCGGCACGCTCATGAGCGCCATCGCCGTCATCGGCGTGGTGCTGGCCTTCCCCGCCGCGTTCATCGCGCGCCGCATGGGGCTGAAGAACGTCATACTGCTGTCCGTCGCGTGCCTGGGCGTGGGCTCGGCGCTCGGCGGCGCCACGGCCGACCTGAACGTGCTCATGGCGAGCCGCCTGCTGGAGGGCGTGGGCATCGGCCTCATCGGCGTGGCCGCGCCGTCGTGCGTGACCATCTGGTTCCCGGAGCGCAAGCGCGGGCTCGCGCTGGGCATCTGGGCCACCTGGGTGCCCGTGGGCTCCGTCGCAGCCTTCAACGCCGCGCCCGCCATCGCCGGCATGTTCGGCTACCAGGCGGTGTTCTTCGCCATCGCCGGCGTGTGCGCCGTGGCGTTCCTGATGTTCGCCCTCGTGTACAAGATGCCTCCGGGCGCCACGGGGGACATGGGCGTGGAGGGCACGTTCAAGGAGTCGCTCAAATACTGCAGGAACCGCCGCATCTGGATCCTGGGCGCCGTGTTCTTCCTGTTCGCTTTCACCACCATCGGCATCATGAACACGTACTACAACACGTTCCTCGAGACGCAGCTGGGCTTCGACGCGCAGACGGCCTCGTCGCTCTCGTCCGTCATCATGCTCCTGTCGCTTATCGTGGCGCCGCTCACGGGCTTCGTGTCCGACCGCCTGCCGCTCGGGCGCAAGTACGTCGTGGGCCTGGTGATGATGGGCATGCTGTTCCTGACCGGCTGGTGCATGTTCTACACCGGGCCGGGGGCGATCGCCGTCATGTGGTTCGTCATCGTGCTGCAGGGCGTGGGCGGCGGCATGTGCGGCGGTTCGCTGCGCCCCATGGCGCCGATGCTCATGCGCAACACCGCCATGGGCGCCACCATGGCCATGGCCATCATGCAGTTCTGCCAGAACCTGGGCTCCACGCTGGGATCGCCCGTGTTCGGGGCGCTGCAGGAGGCCCTCGGCTGGAACATGGCCGGCATCGTGCTGCAGATCCCCGCCTACGTGATCTCGTTCGTGCTGTGCCTGTTCATCCTGCCGCGCGGTAAGGACGTGAAGACGCTCGACGACGTGCCGGCCGAGGAGGCCTGGCCGCGCGGGTTCTAGGCGGCTGCCTGGGCGGCCGACCGCCGACGACTGCCCGGCCGAGAAGCCGGGACGAAGGAGACACCATGGACTACCAAGAGCTGAAAGAGGGAATCGACCAGGCGCCGCTCGCCTCGCGTGCCACGCTGGAGCGCCTGCTGCTGTACGTGTCGGCGGGCCCGGGCGTATCGCCCGATTACGCGCCGTACCTGGAAGGCGCGGCATCCTACCATGACTTCTTCAACGCCGTCTACACCGACGACGCCCAGAAGGGCACGTCGGTGTGGGCGGGGTGGGCTGCGCTCAAGCGAAAGAGCTGGATCGGACGCTTCGAGCCCGACCTGGCCGTGGAGAACCTGCGCCTCAAGGGCGACGGGCTGCCGGTGCAGTTCGGCACGGGCCTGTTCCTGGCCCCCACGGGAAGCCGCGACAACATCGCGAACCTCTACGTGTTCCAACGCGGCGCGTTCAACGTCGAGGCGGCCGAGTTCGTCACGTCCATCGGCGGCACGTTCTCCTGCGCCGGCTACGACTTCGCCGGCATCTACGGCGTGTACAAGTACCGCGGCAGCGTGATACTGGAGCAATGGGAGGCCGAGCGCGCGCCCGTGCCGACGAAGAAGGGCTAGCGGCGTAAATCCGCCGCGCCGCCGCCGAGGAAGGAGATTCCGCCATGAGCCGCAAGAAGAAGATGACCCCCGCCCAGAAAGCCGCCGCCCGCCGGACGGGCACCGTCCCCGCAGAGGCGGCCGAGGCGCCGGTCGAGCCCGCGTCCGCGCGGCCCGGGCAGGCCCCGCCGTCCCCCTCGGCAAGAAACGTGCTCATAGGCGCTGCCGGTATCGCCCTCGTAGCCGTCGCCGGCTACTTCTCCACGGCCGGTCTGGGCTAGCGCCGCGTCCGGGAACGGCTCCGCCTATCGGGCCGTTTCCGGACGATCTTCGCCCCCGTCCTCCCCTATCGGCGCTTTCGCGCCGAACAGGCGCTCGTCGGAGAGCCGCGGCGCCTTGTCGCTCAGCTTGTAGTAGGCGGCGCTCGTCGAGTTCGCGATGCTCGCCAGCTCGTGCGCCTCCAGGTACTCGCTCTTGTTCTTCTCCTTGACGATGTAGCTCATGAGCCCGATGTAGGATGCGGTGAGCAGCTCCACGTAGTAGGGCCGCAGCCTGTCGCGCGGGGCACGGTCGTCGTCCATCATCTGGTTGAGCTCCTGCCTGATCTGGTTCTGCAGGCGCACGGTGAAGTACGGGTCGCCGTGGGGGCCGGTCAGCGCCCTCAAGACCCGCTCGTGCTCGATGCAGACCTCGAACCAGTTCTCCATACACTCGAACGGCATGCCCGCTATGGCGCCCTTGTAGGCGTCGCCGTCGGACCGGTAGAGGCTCAACAGGCCGAGGAGCGTGCCCTCTATGCCCTCCAGCACGTCGATGGCGTCGCGGAAGTGCACGTAGAAGGTGGACCTGGCAACGTTGGACCGCTGGACCAGCTCCTTGACCCGGATGGAGTCGTAGGGCTTCTCCTCCATGAGGTCGATGTACGCCTCGACGATAGCCCGCCTCGCCGCCGAGGCCCTCGAACCCGAATCCATATCCGCACCGCCTTTCCAGCCCTGCGATCGTTCCCTGATTCTAAGGCAGGCGGCGCCTTCCTGCAAAGGCAGGCGCCGCCGTCTCGCCTTGCGGCTTGCCGCGGACCCCGGCTAGAAGATGGGATGGGTCGGGTGCCTCGCCTCGTCCACGACGAACGGCTTCGAGCGGTCGTGGCGCGGCCCGACGACGGGCACCTGCAGGTAGGACCCGTACTCGCCGCCGGTGTGGACGATATGGCTCCCCCGGTTGTCCGTCTCCCACATGAGGGGCTCGATCCAATGCTCGTCGCGGAGGTAGCGCCCCGCAACCTGCACGCGGAGGATCTCGCCTTTGCGCCACAGGCGGCTCGTGGGGTTGATCTCCACGTCGATGGGGACGATCTCGCCGGCGGAGAGCTTCAGCTCCCTGCGGTGCGCCTGCACGGGTTGGAAGTCGCTCGAAAGCGCCTCGTCCAGCTCGCGGTGCGAGACCCGCATCTTTCCCCAGGCGCCCGGGTGGGGCGCCGTGCCGTCGAACAGGGTCACGGGTATCTCGGTCCCGTTCTCGTGGACCTTCTTCACGGTGACGAACAGGTCCATGTCGTCGTGCCCGTCCGCCTCGACGAAGGCGTGGAGCTTCATGTACCCCGTGAGCTCGGTGTCCTCCTCGAACCGGTAGTCGAACTCCGCGACGCCCTCGTTGCCGTCGTAGGAGACGGAGGCGGGCGCGGCCGGGTTCTCGCCCTCGAGGCTCATGGCCTCGGCATTCAGGTAGAGCTTCCGGTACTCGGTCCTCGCCAGGGGAAACTCGCGCTCCGGGCGCCTCGTGGCGAAGTCCTCGTCGTAGGCGTCCATCACGTCGATGCGCACCTTCGGGGTGAGCTCCCACCCGTTGTGGACGTCCTTGCAGTAGCGGTCGAAGAACGCCTTGAGCTCCTCCATGTTCTGGCGCGTGTAGAAATCGGGCCACTCGAACTCGCGGTGCACCCGGAGCCACTTCTTCTCCGAGGATATCTTGCGGTACCCGTTGATGGAGCCGCGGAGGTGGAAATGGTTCCACCCCGCCGCCACGTAGGCGGGCACGGTGATCTTGCCGAAATCGGGGATCTTGTTCTCCCAGTAGGCGTTCATCAAAGGGTAGCGCAGGGCCATGGCCGCCTGGTCGTCGATGCCCTTAAGGCCGCAGGCGCCCGCGGTGGCGAAGCTGGTGAAGCGGATGCAGGGGATGCCCCCTTCGTAGAGCGATTCCCGGTACATGTCGCTCATGCCCTCCCACGGTGCGATGCAGGCGAGATGGGGCGGCTGCTGCGCGGCGATGTGCCACTGGGTGATGGCCAGCGCGGAGGAGCCGGCCATGGTCACGCGCCCGTTGCACCAAGGCTGCTGCGCGGCCCACTCGACCACGTCGTAGCCGTCTTTGGCCTCCTCCTCGCAGAACTGGTCGTGGAGGCCCTCCGAGTAGCCGATGCCGCGGGGGTCGACGTTGACGACCGCATACCCGTTGGGGCACCAGAAAAGCGGGTCGGCCGCCTCGAACTTGGCACTGGGCGAGACGGCGCCGAACGGCACGCCCGGCGTGTAGCCCACGTCCTCGCCCGTGCGGAAATCGTTCGGGCGCTTCCCGTAGTTCGACCAGGCCAGGATCGCCGGCACCTTCGCGTCCGAGTCCTGCGGCCTGAAGACGTCGCAGTAGAGGGTGATTCCGTCGCGCATCTTGACCGCCACGTCCTGCTCGCACACGATGCCGGGCGCCGCCTCGTACGTGCGCTGGTCGAACGCATAGGGCTTGGCCAGCTGCTTTTCCTCGTCGGACAGGGCCTCCCACTCCTCGGGCGGGACGGGCCTCAACTCCTTCTGGTATATCCTCTCTATCTCCTCACCCCTGATGGTGGTCTCGAGGGTGAACCGCTCCCTTTCCATCGGCATCATAGCATCTCCCATCTCGTCGCACGTAACGGTGTTCCCAACCTCGCCGTCCTCAAGACAGCACGCCCTCCACGGCGCCTTCCGCCGGCTTCTGCGGGGAAGGCCCGTTCGGATCGAACCCGCTTATCGCGGAGGCGAGCCTCATCGCCAAGGGCAGGATTACCAGAATGACAAGGTAGCCTGCGCCCAGCAGCGGCGGGTACACCATCATCCATATCCCCACGCACGCGTCCAAACCCAGAGACTGAGCATTCGTCATCCAAACGCATGAGACGCTCACCAACGTGATGAGGGTGAAGGCGAGCACGAAGCTGCTCACCGCATGGACGGCTATCTTGTTTTCGATATGGAAAGCGTCGCAGAGCTTGCGCCCCCAGGAAAGAGCGGGGAAAAGATCGCCGACTACGTAGCCCACGCAGAAGCTCATGAGAAACGAAACGCCAAAGCCCAAGAGGGTGAAGATCGGCAACGTTTCATTACCCGGAACGCCCTGCATGGTCGAAAGAATGATTACACTCAGAACAACGCACATAACCATGCACATCACGATGTTGAGAACGCGTCCGAACCCACCCGGCCCTTTAAAGATCATCATATCCTCCTTTGCTGCTCTCGGTTTTGGCTCGAAGCTTCGATGCCCTCATTATGCTCGGCACAGGCCTTTTCGACATGGACGCTCGGCCGAGGAGTGTCCGATTATCCGTCTCTCCGAACAAGGGGGCCGCCCTACGGCCTCCCTGCTATGCCGCTCGCCATCAGCCGGCCATGCGAAATCGCGATGACAGGCCGTAAAAGTGTTGTCGCGCCAACAGGCTTTGCCCGAGCGCGCATGGCTTAATAGAAGGCACAGGAACGGGGTCCCGAAGTGAGCAATCGAATAGAAAGGCGGTGTTTGCCTTGGCTCATCAGCGGGTTGACGGCAAAGACAAGCGGTTCGCTTTGCAATTCTACGGCACGCAAGGTTTCGCGGCTCTTCCGATCCTTCTCTACATGGTCATTGCAGCGGTCATCTCCATCGGCATACGCTACTACGGCATGGAGGCGCTCATCTTCGCCTCGGTCATCGGCTTGCTTGCCGGCTTCTTCCTCTGCCGGAACAAGCTGGAGTACTGGGCCTCGTGCGTGCGCGGCCTCACCCAGTTCGGCAATGCTAACCTCATCTTCATCTTCATCATCATCGCCGTGTTCGGCAAGGTGCTCGTTGCCGGCGACATAGGCGGGGGCCTGCTCTGGATAGGCCTGAACTGCGGGCTGCAGGGCGGGGCGTTCGTCGTTCTGGTGTTCGTCGGCTGCGCCGTCTTCGCCACGGGATCGGGCGCCCCGTTTCCCGCCTTGCTGGCGCTCGTGCCCATCTTCTACCCGACCGGCATCATGCTGGGGGCGGACCCGACCGTGCTCGTGGGAGCCATGATCAGCGGCGTGTTCTTCGGCGACGCGCTCTCCCCCAGCTCCCAGGTCATCCACGTGACCATCAATTCGCAGCATGACCCGGGAACGGGCAGGCCGGCCGACCTCGTAGAGGTGATGAAGGCCCGGTCGCCCTACCTCGTGGCCATCGCCCTCGTCTCCGCGGTGCTCTTCTTCCTTCTCGGCGGCGCCGGCGCGGCAACCGTCTCGCCGCAGGAGCTGGCCGGCATGGCGGATGCCCGCGGCCTGCTCATGTTCGTCCCCATCGCGCTCCTGCTGGCCATCTGCGTGAAGACCCGCAACCTGCTCATGGGCGTGAGCTGGGCCATCCTCGCCGGCGTCGTCCTCGGGCTTGCGAGCGGCCTCATGGAGCCCGCAGCGCTCGTCTCCTTCGACTTCGCCAAGCAGCAGATGCACGGCGTGTTCATGGACGGCGTGGCCAGCTCGGTGAACCTCGTGTTCGCCAGCATCCTTTTGTTCGGCATGATCCAGATCGCCGTGGAGGGCGGCATCCTGGAGAAGTGCTGCGACTTCCTCATGGGCCTCAAGATGGCCAAGAAGCCGGCGGGCGCCGAGGGCATCGTCGCGCTGGGCACCGGCGTCATCTGCTGCCTGCTGTCAGGGTCCGAGCTGCCCACCGTCATCATGTTCAAGGACGTGGTGGAGAACATAGGCCAGAGGTCGGGCATCTCGGCGAACCGCCGGAGCATCCTGCTCACCGCCATGGCCACGAACATCCCGGCCATCGTGCCCGTGAACTCCATCTTCATCATGGGCTCCATCACCCTCGTGGCGGGCCTGGCCGGCGCCAACCCGGCGCTGCCCCTCGTGGCGCCCGTCCCGATATTCACCTGCTGCTTCTATCCCCTGATGCTGGCTGCGGTCTGCTTCGGCTGGGTCGTGTTCGGCTGGGGGCGGAAGGCCACGGCATGCAAACCTGCAATCGAGAAGAAGGATCTGGTGGCGAACAATGGCTGAGACGTACGACATGATCATCGTAGGCGGGGGCGCCGGAGGGCTTTCGGCCGCCGTCTACGCCGGGCGGGCCGAACGCAAGGCGATCCTCATCGAGAAGGGAAGCTACGGCGGGCGCATCAACGAGACGCGCGAGATACGCAACTACCCGGGCACGATCGGCGACACCGGCATCGGGCTCATGGAGAAGTTCAAGGCCCACGCGCTCGCCTTCCCCACCAACGAGCTCAAACGCACCACGGTCACCGGCATCAAGCAGCTGGACAACGGGAACTTCCTCGTGCAGACGAAGCGGCGCGGCGACTTCGAGACGCGCTGCGTCCTGCTGGACCTGGGCACGAAGCCGCGCGTGCTGGGCATACCCGGCGAGAAGGAGTTCGCCGGCCACGGCGTGGCCTACTGCGCCACCTGCGACGCCGAGATGTTCAAGGGCAAGGAGATCTACGTGCTGGGCGCGGGCGACCAGGCCATCGAGGAGGCCGACTACCTCACGGGCTTCGCGTCGAAGGTGACGGTGATCGTGCTGCACGAGGAGGGGCATCTCGACTGCAACGAGGTGGCCGCCGCAACGGCGTTCCGCAACCCGAAGATCGACTTCGTGTGGAACTCCACCCTGGAGGAGATCAAGGGGCGCGACGAGGTGGAGGGGCTCGTCATCAAGAACGTGGTCACGGGCGCGTCGAGCGAGGTGGAGACAGACGGCATCTTCTTCTTCGTGGGCATGATACCGCAGACCGAGCTGGTTCGCGACCTGGTGGAATGCGACGATAAGGGCTACATCGCGGTCAACGAGAAGAAGGAGACCAGCGTGCCCGGCATCTACGCCGTGGGCGACTGCACGCAGACCTTCCTGCGCCAGGTGGTCACCGCAGCCGCCGACGGCGCCATCGCGGCGACGGCCAGCGAGCGCTACGTGAAGGAGAAGAAGCAGATCGACTCGCTGCTCACGCCCGACGCGGGCAAGGTGGCGTTCGTCTTCTACGACCCCTACGACAGCGAGCAGATAGAGCAGGTATCCGCGCTGGAGGAGAAGCTGCGCGGCGAGTGGCGCGTCGAGCGCCAGGACATCACCCGGCAGTCGCTGCTGTACGGCCGCCTGGGGCTCACGGCCTCCCCCGCAACCGCCTTCTACTTCGGCGGCAAGCTGATGGGAACGGAGGTGTGAGCCGGCTTTCAGTACCTTATAGAACGACCTCTCAAGATAGCTTTGCATCAAGCGAATAGGGCCGAACCGACAAACGGAGGAACGAACCATGGGTCAACCGAGCGTATTCCCTCACGGTACCACCATCTACAACCCTGAGAAGTGTTGGAACGGGTACACCATCGTGCCCCTCATCAACGACGGCGTGCTGCTGTTCGACATGAACGGCAACGAGGTGCGCCGCTGGAACATGCAGGCCATGCCGCCGAAGCTCCTGCCGGGCGGCTACGTCATGGGCTATGCGGGCACGCGGCACCCCGACTACGGCATGCAGGACGGCGTGAACCTGCAGGAGATCGACTACGACGGCAACATCGTGTGGCAGTTCGACCGCTTCGAGAGCATCGACGACCCCGGCCGCGACCATCGTTGGATGGCGCGCCAGCACCACGACTTCCAGCGCGAGGGCAACCCCGTGGGCTACTACGTGCCGGGCATGGACGCCAAGCCGCTCGAGGGCAACACGCTCATCCTCGCCCACCAGACGCTGTACAGCCCCAACGTCTCCGACAAGAAGCTGCTCGACGACTGCATGTACGAGGTAGACTGGGAGGGCAACATCGTGTGGAAGTGGTCCATCACCGACCACTTCGACGAGCTGGGCTTCGACGAGGCGGCGAAGAACGTGCTGGCCCGCGACCCGAACATGCGCACCTCGGACGGCGGCGTGGGCGACTACCTGCACGTGAACTGCATGAGCTACCTGGGGCCGAACAAGTGGCACGACCAGGGCGACCTGCGCTTCAAGCCCGACAACATCATCTTCGACTCGCGCGAGGCCAACATCCTGGCCATCATCGACAAGGAGACGGGCAAGATCGTGTGGAAGATCGGCCCGGACTTCAACGCCACCCCCGAGCTTAGGAAGCTCGGCTGGATCATCGGCCAGCACCACCTGCACATGATTCCGAAGGGCCTGCCGGGCGAGGGCAACCTGCTCGTGTTCGACAACGGCGGCTGGGGCGGCTACGGCGTGCCGAACCCCGGCTCGCGCGACGGCTCCAAGAACGCCCTGCGCGACTACAGCCGCATCATCGAGTTCGACCCCACCACGCTCGAGATCGTGTGGAAGCTCACGCCGAAGGAGCTGGGCCACGCCGTACCCACCGATGCGAGCAAGTTCTACAGCCCCTACGTGTCGAGCGCCCAGCGCCTGCCGAACGGCAACACGCTCGTGGACGAGGGCAGCGACGGCCGCCTGATCGAGGTCACGCCCGACCACGAGATAGTGTGGGAGTGGATCTGCCCCTACTACAGCCACAACGAGGAGGGCCCGCGCAACAACATGGTCTACCGCGCCTACCGCTACCCCTACAGCTACGTGCCGCAGGAGCCGGTGCCGCAGGAGGTGCCCGTTGAGCGCATCGACAACGCCACGTGGCGCCTGCCCAACGCCGGCGCGTTCGGCGCCAAGACGGTGGTGGACGTGGAGGGCACGCTGCCCTACTACCCGGACGTGGCCCTCTGCGTGGCCACGGACGACGAGGCCGACCTGAGCCTGCGCGAGAAGGTGTTCTCCGTGGACACCGACGTGTTCGTGCCCGTCGACACCATGGGCGCCTGGAACGACGAGGTGCTGAAGGCCGAGGGGAAGCCCGTGCTCGTGCTGTTCGGCGCCGAGCGCTGCGTGCACTGCAAGGCGCTCCACCCCGTGCTGGAGGAGGCCTTGGGCGAGGAGTACGACGGCATGTTCCGGATCCGCTACGTGGACGTGGACAAGAGCCCCGAGATCGCCAAGGGCTGCCAGGCCCTCGGCATTCCGGTGGTGGCCGTATTCAACCAGGGCAAGGAGGTATTGCGGTTCGCCGGCGAAAGAGATTATGATGACGTCTGCGAGCTGCTGGACCGCGCGCTCGCGTAGGCAGGCCTGAATGCGAAGCGGCGGCCTTGCGCCCGCAGGCCGCCGCAAGGCCGCCGCCGTCTCCGCCGCAAGGCGGCATGGCGCCGGCGGCCCGCTCGACGAGAGGGGTCTTACGTTGATCCGGAACGAGCTTGGGAAGCCCTTCGCCCCCGCACCCCCTTCGCCGGGGAGCTGGGGCTCCTTGGAGCGCGATGCCGCAGGGCTGCCCTCGTTCGCCAGCTCCTGCCTGGCGCATCCCGTGTACGGCGACCTCCTGCGGCGCCAAACGTACAAGACAGCTGAGACGGTCCACGCGCAAGGGGCGCCCATCAGGGAGTTCGGCATCGTGACCGAGGGGTGCCTGAAAACGGCCCGCTACACCGTCGACGGCCACGAGCTGTGCAACGGGTACTTCGAGAAGGACGACGTGTTCCCCGAGCTGCTCTACTTCACCGGCGAGAAGGTGTACACCTACAACCTGCTGGCCGTGAGGAAGACAACGGTCATGTGGCTGGACACGTCGTTCTTCGAGCTGATGTTGAGGACGGACAGCCAGATGCTGTACCGCTTCATGCTCTACCTGTCGAAGCGGGGGCTGAAGAACCAGATGCTCTTGTGCTGCCTGCGCTACCAGACCATACGGGAGCGCATCGCCTTCTGGGTGCTGTGGATGGACGACATAGCGCAGGACGGCTGCGTGGAGCTGCCCGCGTCCCAGACGATCTGGGCTAACGAGCTGCGCGTCTCCCGCTCGTCGCTCAACCAGGAGGCCAAGCGCATGGAGAAGCAGGGCTACTTCCGCATGGACGGCTGCCGGCTGGCAGTGCTCGACCGGGAGGGCCTCGAGCTGCTGCTCTGAGGGCGGCTCTCAGCGCATGAGGCGCAGGCGCTCCTCCACGAGGTCGATGAGCTCCTGCTGGGCGTGCACCCCCACCTTCTGGTAGATGTGGTACACGTGCGTCTTGACCGTATGGTACGAGATGTGCAGGTCCTTGCCGATGCGATCGGTGCTGTAGCCGCGCACCAAGAGCTCCATGACCTCGCGCTCGCGCGGCGACAGGCCGTAGCGCAGCACGATGGCATCGTGCACGCGCCCCACCGTCTCCTCGGGCACGTGGGCGGCGCCGCCCGCCACGTCGCTGTACCTCCACACATAGCGCGTGAGCATGGCCACGATGGCCACCACCAGCCCCACGCACACGGCCGGCAGCAGCACCTTGAGCGCGTCGTCGGTCAGCAGCATGCCGTAGCCGGCGGCCCATCCCAGCACGAGCCCCGCAAGCTGCGGGTAGCGCCCCGTCGCCCACGACTTCGCCCCCGGCAGCCGGTTGGCCGCGATGATCTCGCGCAGCCGCACCACGTTGAGCACGTCGTAGGTGGTGAAGCACATGACCAGCAGGCTGCAGCACAGCACGAGCCCGAAGGGGTTGCTGAACGGGAGCAGGAGAAGCAGGAACGCCGCGATGGGGAACAGGAGGGTCAGGAGCACGCGCACGGACACGCGGTCCTTCAGGAACACGCTGTACAGTACGAGGAAGATGCCGGGCACGCACAGCGACAGCCAGATGAACTCCAGGCTGTTCGACATGATGCTGAGCGATATGCCCAGGCAGTACGCAAGGCCGAACACCACGCTCAGCAGGAACAGCTCGCCGCGGAAGCTCAAGAGGGCCGCCACGGCCGCGTTGCCGGCATCCGGAGACGGCACGTCCCCGCGCGCGGAGGGGGCACGCGCGGCGTCCGGGGCCTCCTCGGGCGGGCGCAGCGGCGCGAAGGCGGCGATGCACACCACGAACACCGTCAACACGAGCCGGATGCCGTCCTGCAGGCCCAGCAGAAGCAGGTAGAAGAACCCCGAGAGGAAGAGCGCGAGCGCGTTGACGGCGCAGAACCTCCCCTGCCCCGCATCTTGCAATCCGCCGAAGAGGCGCAGGAAGGCCGCCGCCGTGCCGGCGCCCATGAGCAGCCATACGGCGAGGACCACCGGGAGCGCCACGGGCACGCCGGCCCGCGCGAGCGCCGACACCACGACGATCGATGTTCCGGATGCCGCCGAGAAAAGCGCCAGGAACGGCGTGCGCTCGAAGAACGCCGCCGTGCGCAGCAGCGAGACCGCCACCATGAACAGCGCGGCCCCCAGGAAGCCGAACCCCTTCTGCAAGATATCGAAGCGCACGAGCACGTCCGAGGAGACCACGAACACGTCGAGCGAGTAGGCAAGGTACAGCCATATCCAGTAGCACGACACCGCGACGGTCGGAAGCACCTGCCATTCGTGCACGAGCGAGTCGGCGGACGCTCCCCGGCCGCCGGCAAGACCGTGCAGCGCGCGCGAGACGCGCCCCTTCGGTTTCCGCTCCTTCACCTCGCACCCCCTTCTGCAAGGCCGCCGCACCGGGTGCCCCCAAGGCGGCACGGGGTGCGAGCGACGGGCTAACCTGAGTCGCTACCTCATTGTTTTACCTGATCACAAGCATATTCTAACAGTTCTTCCAACGTCGCTCCCGGAGGGGTTGCCCGCGGGGCCCCCTGCTCCCCGAGCACGCGGCGCCCCGCCTCCTGCAAGGCGCCGCACACGGTCGCCCCCGTCGCCGCGTCGACGGCCGGTCCGCCTTCCTCCCCATCCCGCATCGCCAGCCTCCTCCGCCGTTCCATCGCCTTGCCGTCTCGCCCCACGGCCACCCTCCCCGCCGCGCCCCGGGGCCCCGGCGCGCGCCGTATCGGGCGCGCGCCGGGGCGGAGAGGGGGCCGGAACGCCGCGCCGCGTCAGCGCAGCGCCACGAGCGCCTGCTTCGCCTTGGCGCCCAGCTTGCCCGCCAACTCGTCGAGCGGGCCGTACTCCAGGCACTTCGCCTGGCAGTGCTTCACGCACGTGGGCGTCCCGCCCTTAACCGTGCGCGCAGCGCACAGGTCGCACTGGTCGGTGAACGCCGGCTGGTAGCCCACCTGCCAGCGATCGTTCTCGGGCCCGTAGCTCCACGGCCCCACCTCGCACACCACCACGCCGCACTGGCCCTGCGGGAACCCGTGCTCCACCGCGCACGCCATCTCGCACGAATGGCATCCCGTGCACCACTCGTAGTCCACCAGCAGCCCGTATTCCGCCATGTCACTCGCCCTCCTTCATCTTGTACACCTTGCACAGGTTCGTCTTGTAGTTGCCGCCGAAGCCGCTCTTGCCGTTGCCCCAGGCTATGAGGTTGTTGATGCACAGGTCCCCTATGTCGTAGAGGTTCTCCGGATCGCCCTCCGGGTTCCACCAGCCGTGGTCGGCCGCCACGATGCGCGGGTCGAAGATGGGCGTCTCCTTCACGCGACGCTTCGCGCGCCCGAGCATGTTCTCCACCCACACCCAGTCGCCGTCCGCCACGCCCAGCTCGGCGCACGTCTCGGGGTGGATCTCGATCCACGGGTCGGGGTGCATGGCCAGAAGGCGCTTGGCCTGGCGGTGCTCCGAGTGGAAGAACGGCCAGCGGCGCGCGCCCGTGCACAGCACGAGCGGGTACTCGTCCAGGAGCTCGGGCGTGGCCAGGGGGCCGGGCGCGGGCTCGTCGAACACGGGCAGCGGGTCGAGCCCGGCGTTCTTGTAGTACGTCGACCACAGCTCGATGCGCCCCGTGGCCGTGTAGAAGCCGGGGCTGCCGTCGGGGCGCAGGAGGCCCTTCTCGTGCTTGCCGTACTCGAACGGCAAATACACCGGCGCCGCCTCGCGCAGCTCGGGGAACGTGATGCCGGAGGAGGCGATCATCTCGGTGAACATGTCCTCGACGTTCTCCCACGGCCACGCCTCGGGGGCCAGGCGGCGGCCCAGCTCCAGGTTCATCTCCATGTCGGACTTGCACTCGCCCACCCGGCACACCTTGTTGATGGCCTCGGCGCGCTGCGCGCCGTCGCCCAGGCGCACGCCGTCGCGCTCGGGGAACATGGCCGCCGGCAGCACCACGTCGTAGAACGCCATGATCGTGGGCGTCATGAACAGGTCGGCGCCCGCCACGAAGTCCAGCTTGCGGAAGCACTCCGCCACCTCGGTGGAGTTCGCCGACATGCAGGCCAGGAAGTTCGACGTCTGCACCCAGGCGGCCTTGATGGGGTACGGCCTGCCCGTCTTCATCGCCTCGACGGTGGTGTTCGGGTGCGCCGCCTGGAAACCCAGGCGGAACAGCGAGTACTTGTCCAGGCCGAGGCGCCTCTCGTTCTGCTCGTCGCCCAGAAGCTCGAAGCCCCAGCCGCCGCCGTAGTTCAGGATCTCGGGCGGCACGATGATGCCGCCGGGCACCTCCACGTTGCCCGTCACCTGGAAGAGCGCCATGATGGCCTGGCCGGCCGGCAGCGCCTCCTTCGTCATGTCCACGGCCACGCCCCACTGCAGCGTCGCGGGCCTGCTCGCCGCCAGGATGCGCGCGGCTTTGCGGATGCGCTCGGCCGGAACCCACGTGGTGGTCTCGGCGTACTCGGGCGTGAACGGCTGCACGTGCTCGGAGAGCTCCTCGAAGCCGTAGCACCAGCGGTCGACGAAGTCGTGGTCGTACAGGTCCTCGTTGATGATGACGTTCATCATGGCGAGCGCCAGCGCGGCGTCGGTGCCCGGGCGCACCGGCAGGTGCACCTCGGCCTTGGCGGAGAGCCACGTGACCTTCGGGTCGATCATCACGATCTTCATGCCGCGCTTCATGAGGTCCACCACCCAGTGGCCGAAGAAGCCGTCCGAGTTGGCGATGAGCGGGTAGTTGCCCCACACGAACATGGTCTCGGGCATCTGCCATGCGGGGTTGTCGTAGCGGTCGGGGAACTGCTGGGCGCAGTCGGCCACCCAGAACGCGCCCGTCGTGGCGATGCAGCCGGCCACGCGCGGCAGGTAGCACGCGTTGCCGGAGAAGATGTTCACGAAGTTCGGCGAGCCGAACGACCAGCACAGGCGCGTGATGTACGGCGCGATGTCGCGCCCGGTGCCGCACGAGAAGATGACGGACTCGGGGCCGTAGGCCTCCTTCACCTTGTTGAGCTCGGCAGCGATGAGGTCGAGCGCCTCGTCCCAGCCGATGCGCTCCCAGCGGTCATGGCCGCGGTCGGCCTTGGCGCGGCGCAGCGGGTGCGTCAGGCGCTTCGGGTTGTTCACCATCTCGGGCAGGTCCAGGCAGCGCACGCACAGGCGCCCCTCGTTGAACGGGTTCTCCGGGTCGCCCTCCACCTTCACGAGGTCGCCCTCGTCGTTCGTGTAGAGCAGCACGCCGCATCCCAGGTGGCACCCCGGCCCCGACCAAGCGCTCCCCCGCGTGACCGTCAGGTCCCCGTCGCGGTACGTGTAAGGATTCTCGTGCTCCACGAATTGGTAGTCTCGCTCCTCCATAGCCTTCTCCTTCCTCGTCCTTTTCGTCTTATCTCGCCGAGCGGCCGGCGGCTTCCGCCTCGGCCGGCTCCGTGGGCGCGCCGGCGGGCGCAGCCGCCCCGGCCGGCTCCTTCAGGAACTTGAGCAGCGCCAGGCAGGCTGCCACGCCCACGACGCCGATGCCCACGAGCAGCATGACGGCCGCGCCCCAGCCGGACGTCTCGATGAGCGTGCCGATGGACGCGTTGCCGAACCCGCCGATGGAGCGTCCGAGCGCGATGACGCCGAACGTCGTGCCGATGTAGACGGGCGCCACGGCGGCCGACGGCGCGATGGGCCAGATGACGGCCGGCACGAGCTGCAGCACGATGCCGGTGATGATCATGACGGCCACGGTGGCCGACGGCGGCACGTTGAACGCGAGCACCGCGATGAGCGCCGTGAGCACCATGCTGGCCACGAGCAGCCAGATGCGGCTCTTCAGCCTCACCACCTTGTTGAGCACGGGCGTCATGAGCACCACGCCCAGGATCATGCCAACCGTGATGAGGCTCGAGTACAGGTTGGAGTCCTCCAGGCTGTAGCCCAGCTCCTCCATGCAGTACGTGGGCGCGAACGTGGACACGGCGTACATGATGAACGCGAACATGGCGAACACTACGGCCAGCAGCCACGTCGACGGCGACTTCATGCCCTCGACGAGCGAGATCTTCGGCGCGTCCTCGGCCGCGTAACCCTCCGGCGCCTTCACGAACACCAGGTACAGCACGGCGGCCGCCACGAGCAGCGCGGTGGAGAGCCACCACACGTTCGCCCACGTGCCGGGGTCGTCGGCTGCGATGAACAGGTTCGCCCCCGTGAAGATGGCGAGCATGCCGATGGGCACCCACCCCGACCAGATGGCCATGGGCGCGCCGCTCTTCTCAGGCGAGAACCATAGGGCGATGATGGCCGGCACGGCAACGCCGATGAGCGCGAAGCTCAGGCCCTCCACGAAGCGGCTGAACAGCAAGAGCTCGATATTCGGCGCGAACGACCCTATCAGGCTGCCCACCGCCGCGGACAGGATGGCGAACAGGCCCACCTTCTTCGGCCCGAACTTGTCGGTGAGCCCGCCCGACGGCAGCGCGAGCACGAGCCCCGTGACCGTGGGCACCGTCATGAGCCAGCCTCCGAGCGCCGGCCCGATCCCCAGGTCGGCCATGAGCAGCCCCATGGTGGGCGGCACCTTGAACATGTTGATGGCGATGGCCACCGCAGCCAGCATCCCCACGAGCGTGACGAGCCAGCCTCTCGCCGACGATGACTTCCGTGCTTCCATAAGCCCCTCCTTCTCCCGTTTCCCTTCGGTTCGTCCCGCGGCATCGCTGCGAGCCGCGGCTTGCCAGGGACTCTAGGAGCCGGGCGAGGGGGTGTAATCGGGAAAAAGCGCGTATTAGGGGCGCGAGGGCATCGGAAAAAACGTAGTAGGAAGATCCTATCAGGCAAAACCGCCCGTCGCAGACGCGACGGGCGGTTTTTTCGCGAGGGGGCTAGGCGCGCCTCGCGAGGTAGCACTGGTGGATCTTGGGGTTGCGCTCGAAGTCGTGGGGGATCGTGGACGCCGTGATGTCCTCCAACGCCACGCCGTAGCGCGCCAGCGCCTCCAGGTCAGGCTTGAAGGTGCGCAGGTTGCACGAGAACACGGCCTCGCCGCCCTCGGTGAGCAGGCGCGTCACGCCGATGAGCAGCTCAACGTGGTCGCGCTGCACGTCCCAGGTGCGGCTGCCCATGGCCTTCGAGTTGGAGAACGTGGGCGGGTCCACGAAGATCAGGTCGTAGCGCAGGGGCTTGCGGCGCGTCTCGGTGATCCAGGCCATGACGTCGGCGCGCTCGAAGGAGTGCTCGGGCCCGGCGAAGCCGTTGCCGGCCATGTTGCGCCGCGCCCAGTCCAGGTAGGTCTGCGAGAGGTCCACCGTCGTCGTCTCCACCGCCCCGCCGCCGGCCGCGTGCACGGTGGCCGTGCCCGTGTAGGCGAACAGGTTGAGGAAGCGCTTGCCCGCCGCCTTCGCGCCCACGAGCTCGCGCGTGGCGCGGTGGTCCAGGAAGATGCCCGTGTCCAGGTAGCCCGACAGGTCCACCTCCATGAGGTAGCCGTCCTCGTCGACCTGCGTCACGTAGCTGCGCCGGCCGGCGTCGCGGTACTGCGAGCCGCCCTTGTCGCGCCGGCGCGTCTTGGCGAACACGTGGTCGGGGCGGATGCCCAGCGCCACGGGCGCGAGCGCCAGCACGTCGTCGAAGCGCCGGCGCGCGCGGGCGGGGTCGACCGAGGAGGGCGGCGCGTACTCGGCGATGTGCAGGTACGTGTTGCCCTCGGCCTCCCCCGCACCCGCGTACACGTCGATGGCCACGGCGTAGTCGGGCAGGTCGGCGTCGTAGACGCGGTAGCACGAGACCCCCTCGCGGCGCGCCCACTTGCGGCGCTCCTTCGCCACCTTGAACAGGCGGGACGAGAACTGCTCGGAAGCGGGCTCCAGCACCTCCACGCGGTGCTCGGCACCGCCGGCAGGATCGGGCACCATGACCACGGCGGAGGCGGCGGGCGGCGCGTGGAACACGAGCGCCTCCACGGCCACGCGGTCGCGCCCGAGCTCGACGCGCGTGCCCGGCGCCCGGCCGAAGCGGTCCTCCACGGCCTCGCTGTCCGCCACCGCGAACGCCGAGCCCTCCGGGGCCGCCGTGGCGGCCGCCACGAACGCGGCGGCGTCGGCCTGGGCGCTCGCCTCCGAGGAGCGCTCGCGGGCGCCGAGCACGCTCGCCACCAGGCAGCCGGGGGCCTCGCCCGCCGGTGCGCCTGCGGCGGCCCGTGCGGCGGCAGCTGCGGCGCTCACGCGCTCCACGAGCGCGCCCGCCTCCTCGGCCCCGCCCGGCTCGATGCTCACGGCCTGACGGAGCCCTGCGCGCTTGGCGCGCCCGCGCGCCCGCGCGATGGCCGGCGAGGACGCGGACAGGCCCGCGAAGCGCACGACGCCGAGGTCGGGGCGCGCCGATGCCGGGCCGTCCACGGCCCCCTGCGCCGCGGCGGCCGCCAGCCCGCGCTCGAAGCGCGCATCGGCATCGTCCAGCAGGTCGGCCCATGCGTCCTCGTCGAAGCCCGCCCAGCCGTGGAAGCCCCAGCGATCGCGCGCGAGCCCCGGCGCCAGGTCGCAGGCTGCGGATGCCGCCTCCACCACCACGGCGCCGTCGCCGCAGGCCGCGTCGACGCAGGCGGCACCCGCGCGCGCCCGCCCGTCCCAGCCGGCAAGCGCCAGCAGGCCGGCGGCGAGCGCGCACTCGAGCGGCGCCTCGGCACCGTCGTCGGGCGCGAGGTAGGTGCGGCGGTAGAGCGAGGCGCCCGACAGGTCGAGCGAGATGGTGGCGCGCTTCTCGCGCACGCGCACGTCGATGGCCGCGTCGGGATGCTCGGCGTCCACGTTCGGGCGCTCCCCCCGCGCCTCGCGCAGGCGGTCGCACACGGCGTCCTTCACCTTGAGCGCGGTGAAGCGCGTGTTGCGCAGCTCGTCGTTCATGCCGTGGGCCGACACCGCGATGCTCGCGCCGGGCGCGATCACGTCCTCCCAGGGAAGCTCCAACGCGTCCTCGAACAGCAGGTCGGCCAGGTGCGCGTCCACGCGCCCCACCACCAGCATGATGCGCGAGGCCAGCCGGGACCACAGGCACGCCGCGAGCGCGTGGCGCACGTCGCAGAAGAAGGCGACGCCGCCGCCGAGCGGCCGCACGCTCCTGATGCCGAGGGCCTTCAGCTCGTCGGCGAGCGGGGCCTCCAGCCCGGCGAGGCAGCTGGCGAAGAACTCGAGTTTTTCCTGTTGCATAGCGCAATCCCCTCAACCTCGGCGTACCTGCGGCCGATTCGCGCGAAGCGCGAACAGGAGCTCGCAGGTCCGTATGCCCAACCGCGCAGGTTGGCGTAGCAAGTCAGCGAGAAGGGCCCTGGTGCCCCGAATTGACGGGATGGGGAAGGCGAAGCGTACTTCAGTACGCGAGTCTTCGCCATCGCGGCAAGGCGGGGTGCCAGGGCCCTTCGCAGCATCGGCTTCGTTCCGGCGGCCGTCAGGCCGACGGAACCTTAGTCTTCCAGATAATCTTTCAGCTTGCTCGAGCGGCTGGGGTGGCGCAGCTTCGCGAGCGTCTTGCTCTCGATCTGGCGGATGCGCTCGCGCGTGACGCCGAACTCGCGCCCGACCTCCTCGAGCGTGCGCGGATGGCCGTCCTCCAGGCCGAAACGCAGGCTGATGACCTTGCGCTCGCGCTCGGCCAGGCCGTCGAGCACCTTGCTCAGCTGCTCCTGCAGCATGCTGAACGAGGCGGCGTCGGGCGGCACCACGGCGGCGTCGTCCTCGATGAAGTCGCCCAGCTGGGAGTCCTCCTCCTCGCCGATGGGCGTTTCCAGCGACACGGGCTCCTGCGAGATCTTCTGGATCTCGCGCACGCGTTCGGCGGGCAGGCCCATCTCCTTGCCGATCTCCTCGGGGTTGGGCTCGCGGCCGAGCTCCTGGAGCAGCTGGCGCTGGATGCGCACGAGCTTGTTGATGGTCTCCACCATGTGCACGGGGATGCGGATGGTGCGGGCCTGATCGGCGATGGCGCGCGTGATGGCCTGGCGGATCCACCAGGTGGCGTACGTGGAGAACTTGAAGCCCTTCGTGTAGTCGAACTTCTCCACCGCGCGGATGAGGCCCAGGTTGCCTTCCTGGATGAGGTCGAGGAACAGCATGCCGCGCCCCACGTAGCGCTTGGCGATGGACACCACCAGGCGCAGGTTTGCCTCGATGAGCTGCTGCTTCGCATCGATGCCCACCTGCTCGATGCGGTCGAGGCGGCGCTTCTCGCGGCGCTCGAGCTCGATGCCCTCGTCCTCGGCGCGGTCCAGCTCCTCGGTGGCCGCCACGCCGGCCTCTATCTTCATGGCCAGGTCGATCTCCTCCGCGGCGGTGAGCAGCGGGACCTTGCCGATCTCCTTCAGGTACATGCGCACGGGGTCGCCCGTGAGCATGGTCACGCCGGCGTCGGCGTTGCGCTTGCGCGTCGTGCGCGCCTTGCTCTTCGTCACCTTCGGCAGCTGCACCTCGACGGTCGCCTTGAGCTCCTCCTCGGGGATGCCCTCGAGCAGGTCCTCGTCCTCGTCCAGGCCGGCTTCCAGCTTGTCGTCGTCCAGCGTATCGGAAGCGCCGACGTCGGGTTCCACGTCCAGCGCGTCGTCATCGTCCAGTATCTCTTCGGTATCGATCGGGGCTTTCGCACCTTGCTCGGTGTCGGGCTCGACAGCTTGGTTCTTAGAGGCTTGGGCCACGTGATCTTCCTTTCCAACTGGATGCGCTCGGGCATGCGGAAGCATGCGCGCCGGGCGCAAAGATACAGTGGAGCAGTATACCATAGATCACGCGCTTTCGCAGCGCACTTTTCGCCCCCTTCTCCGATTCGCCAAAGCCCGCCAGGAGCGGCCGGAAAATCACCGGCGGCGGGCTACCCTTCCGGGGGCAGGAAGGAGCGCAGCGTTTCGTAGAGCTGCCGGGCGTCGAAGGGCTTCGGGATGAAGCCGTCCATGCCGGCAGCGGCCGCATCGTCGCGGTCCTCTTGGAACGTGTTGGCCGTCAAAGCCACGATGGGCACGTCGCGCGCATCGTGGCGGGGAAGCGCGCGGATCTCGGCGGCGGCGCCCAGTCCGTCCAGCACGGGCATCTTCACGTCCATGAGCACGAAGTCGTAGCGCCCCGGCTCCGCGGACGCGAACAGGTCCACCGCCTCGCGGCCGTTCGCGGCGCGGTCGACCGCCACCCCCTCCATGTCCAGCAAGGCGGCGGCTATCTCGGCGTTCAGGTCGTTGTCCTCGGCCAAGAGCGCGCGCGTGCCGGCAAGCGAGCGCGGCGCGGGGTCGTCCGCGCCCGGCGCGTCCAGGTCCTCCGGGCGCCCCAAAGGCAGCCGCAGCGTGAAATGGAACTCGGAGCCTGCGCCCACCTGGCTCTCCACCTCCAGCTTGCCGCCCATGAGGCGCACGAGGTTGCTGCTGATGGCCAGCCCCAGCCCCGTTCCCTGGGCGTTGCGGTGGTTCTCGGCCGCCTGCTCGAACGAGTCGAAGATGCGCTCGAGGTCCTCGGGGCGGATGCCGGCTCCGTCGTCGCACACGGAGAACCGGTACGTCGGGCCCTCCCCGCCCCCGCCAAGCTGCGCCTCCTCGATGCGCAGGGAGATGGTGCCGCCCGCGTCGGTGAACTTGAAGGCATTGGACAGCAGGTTCGCCAGAACCTGCTGCAGGCGCACGTCGTCGCCCACCACCACGGCCTCGGTCTCGCACACGACCTTCAGGCAGATGCCCTTCTCCTGCGCCTGGATGCCGAACATGCTCTCGAGGCGCGAGGCGAGCGACGCCAGGCGCAGGGGCGCCACCTCTATGTGCACCTTGTCGTTCTGTATCTTGGACATGTCCAGGATGTCGTTCACGAGCGAGAGCAGGAACTGGGCCGACGTGTTGATCCTCTCCAGGTCCGAGCGGATGGCGGGCGTGGCCTCGCCCGACAGCGACGCCACGTTCGACAGCCCGATGATGGCGTTCATGGGCGTGCGTATCTCGTGGGACATGCGCGAGAGGAAGTCGGCCTTCGCCTGGCCCGTCTCCTCGGCCTTCTCCAGCTTGAGCGCCATCATGCGGCTGCGCACCTTCGAGCCGGTGACGATGATGGCAATGGCGCCCACCAGCAGGAAGAACACCAATGACAGCACCACCACGAGCAGCGGGTTGTCGGACACGAACGACTCCACCGTAGCGGAGCGGTTGCCCAGGGCCACGGCGTTGCGGGAGTACAGGGCCTCCAGTTCGTCGTCCGTGAAGCTGTTCACCGCCTTGCTCAGCACCGAGTACAGGCCCGAGTCCACCGGGCGCGGCAGCGCCAGGGAGAACGAGGTCTCGGTATGGTCGGCCGTGGCCGGGGCCACGTTGCCGTAGGAGCGTTCGGTAAACAGGCACTCGGCGAACGAGGCGGGCATGCTCGTGAGGTCGGCGCGCCCGGTGTTCACCGCCTCGAGGCAGTCGGCGTACGTGGGGAGCCACACCACCTCCGCGCCCTCCTGCCCTTCGGGCGCGGCGCGGCCCTGGAGCTGGGCTATCACGGGGCCGCCGGAGGACTGCGCCGAGAACTTGCTGCGGAATACCACCTCGCCGAGCGTCGCATACCCCTTGGTCAAGGCAAGCCCCTGATCGCCAGCCGTCTGCTCGTCGTCCATGAAGCAGCCCGCCACATCGGCCTCGCCCGCCGCCACGAGGTCGAGCGCCCCTTGGTAGCTGTCCGCATGCACGAAGCGGAACGAGAGGCCCGTGCGCTCGGCGATGCGGTCGAGCACGTCCTTCGCAATGCCCTGGTACAAGCCGTCATGCTCGTAGTACAGCGGGTACTGCCCCGCCGTCACGGCCACCCGCACCTCGCGCGCCTGGGCCACGTAGGCGCGGTCGGCCTCGGAGAACGCGATGGGGCTGGCGTAGTCGTCGGGGAAATAGCGGGCGTAGAGCGAGCGGGAGAAGTTGGGGTCGGCCGCGTAGATCTGCCTCATGGCCTCGTCGATGCCCGCCATGAGGTCGCTGCCCTCGGGAACGGCCAGGTAGTGCTGCTCGCCGTCGAACTCCGCCACCACCTTGCAGCCGTCCTTCATCTCCACGTCGCTGCCGAGCATGAGGTCGGCGGTGCCGTCGTCCAGGCAGCTCTCGTACGAAGCCAGGTCGAGGCGCAGCACCGTGCAGTCCAAGCCGTTGAACTCCAGGAAATTCTCCAGCCGGCGTATCTTCTCCGTCGCGTTGGCATAGGTTCCGATGGTCTTGCCGTTCAGGGTGCGCAGGTCGAAACCGGCGACGGAGTCGTCGTCGCTGGGACCGATGACGAGGGAGCGGTTCGAGCCCATGCCGAACGTGGAGTAGTCGAGGCTCTCGTCGAGCTGCTCGCGGTAGAACATGCCGCCCATCAGGTCGATGCCGCCCGCCATGGTCTGCTTGACGAGCTCGTCCACGCTGCCTTCCACGAACTCGTAGCGCCACCCGGTGTACTTGGCTATCTCCACGAGCCAATCGTAGAGCACGCCGCTGCGCCGTCCGTTCTCGTCGACCATGCTCAAGCCTTCGGCCTGGGGAAACGCCACGCGCACAAGTCGCCCTTGACCGTCGTCGCCCGCAGCGGCGCCCGAGGCCTCCCCGGTGCCGGCGGCCGGCCCTCCTTCTGCGCCGGCCGCCGCAGGCGCTTCGCCAGGAGCGGAGGCGCCCGCCTCCTGGGCGAGAGCGGAGGATGCGGCCGGAACGGACAGCGCCACGGCAAGCACCAAGCATACGATACGCGCAGCCCACTTCCCCATTCCGTCCTCCTTCGGCCCCCACGCGTGCATCAAGCAAGCGCTCAGGATACCATGGGTTGGCGCGACGGCCCCTGGGCCGGTGCTATTATATGGGTGAAAATCGTCAGCAGCGCCCTTCGGGGCCGAGGAGGAGGCAGCCATGGACGCCCGCCGTCGCCGCATGCTCCGCGCAGCTTCGTGCGCCCTCGCGGCCGCGCTCGTTTCCTGCTGTTTGCCCCTTGCGGCGTTCGCGCGCACCGACGGAGGCGATGCGGTCCTCGGCTGCAGCGCGGCCGACCTGGGAATCTCCGAAGAGCGGCTGCCCGGCATCGACGCATCGCATGCGGCGCTCATGGACGAGGAGGGCACGCTCTGGTACGGCCGGGCGGCCGGCGAGCGGGCGCAGATCGCCTCGCTCACGAAGATCATGACGGCCGCCGTGGCGGCCGAGCACCTGGATGCCGGCGACCGCATCGTCGTGACGCCCGAGGCCGCCGCCGTGGGCGAGTCGAGCGCAGGGCTCGCAGCCGGCGACGAGATGTCGTTCGGCGACGCGCTCAAGGCCGTGCTCACCGCATCCGGCAACGACGCCGCGAGCGCCGTGGCGCAGGCGGCGGGCGCCGCCATCCTGGGAGGGCGCGGGCAGGACGGCGGCGCCGCTGCCCGCGAGGCCGCGTTCGTGGAGGCCATGAACGCGAAGGCGGCCGAGCTGGGCATGGACGGCACGCGCTTCGCGAACCCCCATGGGCTCGACTTCGACGCATATGCCCAAGGGCAGTACAGCTGCGCTCGCGACGTGGCCGTCATGCTGCGGCACGCCATGGGCAACGGCCTCGTGCGCTCGAGCATCGGGCACGCGCACGCGACCATCGCGGTGACGCGCGGCGGTGGCACGGCGGCCGTGGAGCTGGCGAACACGGACACGATGCTGGAGGGCTACCCCGGCACGTGCGCCGCCAAGACCGGCTACACGCTGGCCGCCGGCCCCTGCGTCGCCACCGCCGTGAACCGCGGCGACGGGCACGAGTACTACGCGGTGGTGCTGGGCTCGTCCTCGAAGCCGCAGCGCTTCGAGGACTCCAAGGCGCTCTACGACTGGGTGCTCGCCCACCGCGACGAGCTGCAGGCGGCCGCGCGGGCGGTCGGCGCCGCGGCCGAGTGCGACGTGCCGGCCGCGCCGGCGGAGGCCACCTACCAGCTGGTGTCCGCCCCGCGCTCCGTGCATGCGGAGATCCGCGGCGAGCAGGCCGCCTGGCCCGTGGTGGCCGAGGTCGCGCATGCCGATTGGACGCGGCGCACCGTGGCGGCCACCGTGCTCGAGCCGGACGCCACGGCCACGGTGCCGCGGGAGGGCGGGCGCCTCGAGCAGGAGGCCTCGCTGGACGCCGTGACGGGGAACGTGGCGCGCGGCGACGTCGTGGGGCACCTGGCGTTTCGCCGCGACGGCGCCGTGGTATGGGAGGCCGACCTCGTGGCCGCCGAGGACGTGTTGGCCCCTTCCTGGTGGGAGGCCGCCGGGATCGCCGTCGAGCGCTTCCTCGGCGGCTTCGCCGGAACGCCCGCCACAGCCGAGGGCAAGCTGCTGAACCTGGGCGCCATGGAGGTGTCCTGACGCCATGCCCGGCGCGGCCGGCGGCCTACAGGAGGTCGTCCGGATCCACGTCCACGGCCACGTTCACCTCGCGCTCGGGCTTGCGGGCGCGGAAGTACGGCAGCAGCACGCCCGACAGGTCGCCGTCGAGCGGGCACTTCACCACCAGGTGCCAGCGGTACGTGCCGCGCAGCTTGGCCAGCACGCACGGCGTGGCGGGCAGCACGTCCCAGCCCTCGCCGCCGAAGTCGCGCACCTGGGCGGCCAGCCCCTCGTAGAGCGCGGCGGCCGAGGTGCGCACCGCCTCCTCGTCCTTGCCCCACACCAGCACGTTCGCCATCCGCACGTAGGGCGGGTAGCGCAGCATCCGGCGCTTCGGCAGCTCGTCGCGCAAGAACAGCGCGCGATCGTAGGCCGCGGCGGCGCGGATGGGCGCGGCGTCGGCCTCGTAGGTCTGCACGAGCACGCGGCCCGGCAGCTCGGCGCGCCCGGCGCGGCCGGCCACCTGCTCCACGAGCGCAAAGGTGCGCTCGGCGGCGCGGTAGTCGGGCAGCCGCAGCATGGTGTCGGCGTTGATGACGCCCACGAGCGTGACGTCCTCGAAGTCGAGCCCCTTCGCAATCATCTGCGTGCCCAGCAGCACCGCGGCGTCGGCGGCGGCGAACTCCTCCAGCAATCGCTGGTGCGCGCCCTTGCCGCCCGTGGTGTCCGCGTCCATGCGCACGATGGGCACGTCGGGCCCCACGCCGGGCGTCGCGTCCAAGAGCACCCGCAGGTCGGCCTCCACGCGCTGCGTGCCTGCGCCGAACTTCCGCAGGTAAGGGCTGCCGCATTCGGGGCAGGTGGGAGGGGCCGTGACGCGGTAGCCGCAGTGGTGGCAGATGAGGAAGTTGCCCCTCTCGTGGAACGTGAGCGACGTGGAGCACGACGGGCACTCCGGCACGAAGCCGCATTCGCGGCACAGCAGGAACTTCGCGAAGCCGCGCTGGTTCAGCAGGAGCACCGCCTTGCGGCCGGCCGCGAGCTCCTCGGCGAGCGCGCGCGAGAGCGCGCGCGAGAACATGGAGCGCGACCCGCCGCCGAACTCGCGGGCCATGTCCACCACCTGCACGGCGGGCAGCGGGCGGCCGTTGGCGCGCTCGGGCAGCTCCACGTGGTGCCAGCGCGGGTCCTTCGCACACGCGTGCAGGGCCTCGATGGAGGGCGTGGCGCTTCCCAGCACCACGGCCGCGCCGGCGCGCCGCGCCATCCACACGGCCACGTCGCGCGCATGATAGCGCGGCGCGCTGTCCTGCTTGTAGGAGCCCTCGTGCTCCTCGTCGATGACGATGAGTCCCACGTTCGCCAGCGGGGTGAACAGCGCGCTGCGGGCGCCTACCACCACCCGGGCCGCGCCCGAGCGGATGAAGTCCCACTGGTCGTAGCGCTCGCCCGCGCCCATGCGCGAGTGCATGACGGCCACCGTGTCGCCGAAGCGTCCGCGGAAGCGCCCCACCGTCTGCGGCGTGAGCGATATCTCGGGCACGAGCACGCACGCCGTGCGCCCCGCGGCGAGCGCCGCCTCGATGGCCTGCAGGTACACCTCGGTCTTGCCCGACCCGGTGACGCCGTCCACGACCACCACCTCGCCCGCCCCGCGCTCCCGCGCCGCATCGATAGCCGCAAGCGCCGAAGCCTGCCCCGCCGTCAGCGGCGGCTTGGGGGAAGGAACGAAAGACAATCCCTCAGGTTGAACCGAACTCGCAGGTTGGCGTAGTAAGTCAGCGAGGGCGGCCGTGGTGCCCGAGATCGTGGGGATGGCGGAGGCGAAGCGTACTTCGGTACGCGAGCCTCCGGCATCCCCACGAGATCGGGTGCCGCGGCCGGCCGCAGCGTCGGCTGGTTCCGGCGGCTGACAAGCCGTCGGAACTTGGAAGCCCCGCATGCGCCGGCGGCGCTCTATGCGCACGACGCCCTGCTTTTCGAGCGCCTTCAGCGCGCCCGACACCGCGCCGAACTCCGCTGCCAGCTCCGCCACGCGCAGCTCGCCCGCGCGCAGCGCCTCCACGATGGATGCCTGCTTGACGGCGTTCTTTCGCGGCTCGAACCCATCGAAGGCTTCGCCCGGAACCACCCAGCGGTCGTCCACCTCGCCCACGGCCGGCTCCTCGAGCCGCCAGTACCCCTCCTGCGCGCGCACCATGCGCGGCACGCCGCCCGGCGGCGTGAACAGGCGCACGCACGACGACAGCGGCGCCAGGTAGCGCTCCGAGAGCCACTGCGCGCAGGCCGCCCCCTCCTCGTCGAAGTAGGCGGGGCTCACGGCGCGCGCGACGGGCTTGACCTTCGCCACGTCGATACCGGCCGGCGCCTCGCCGTCGGGAAGCTCCTGCAGCCCCACGACGAACCCCACCGCCTGCCGGTGCCCGAACGGCACGAGCACGGCGCACCCCACCTCCACGTCGTAGCCGCCGGCCTCGGCCGGCGCCTCGGGAACGGAGTACGTGTAGGGCGCGTCGAGCGCCTGCGTGGGTATGTCCAGGATGACCGATGCGAATCTCATGGCAACCAGTATATCCCACGTCTGCAACCGGACCGTACCGACCTAGCCCTTTGACGCGGGAAATCCCCGCGCCTCCTGCTCCAGCCTGCGCGTCTCGACGGTCACGCGGCGCTCGAGCCTTCTCACGTCCTCCTCGGGCGGCAGCTCCTCGGGCCTGATGCCGCGCCGGCCGAGCAAGTCGCGCACGCCGACGTTGTTCTGCACGTGCTCTTCGGCGATAGGGCGCTCGCCGTGCAGGTCCTTGCCCTCGACGTTGTGGTTCGTCATCTCGGTGGCCAGCTGCTTCGCCGCGAGGGTTACCGACGGCAGGTGGTCTGCAAGGGGCCTCGACCCTTTGACGCCCAGCCGCTTCTTCATGTCGGCCGTCGTATGGCCGCCGAACAGCGCCGCATCCCCCTTGGAGCGGATGCGTGCGAAGCCCGCCCCGTCGACGCCCCGCTCGTAAGCGATGCGCGAGAGCTCCTTCTCCGCCTCGGTGAGCTGTCCGCGGATAGCGATGCGCGCAAGTGCTCGCATCCGCTCCTCGATGAGCTCCTGCTTGCGCGTTTGCAGCGCGAAGTAGCTCTGCGCGAAGGCGATCTCCTCTTTGCGCGGGTCGCCGTTCTGGGCGATGAGGTAGCAGGCATAGCGCGTGAGCTTGTAGTCCTTGACCTTGCGCTGGGCGCCCTTGCCGGCCTCGATCATTTTCGTGGCCTCACGAAAATGATCTTGACCTGCGGTTCTCGAAGCATTCCCCGACACTTTCGCCCGCTCTACTGCAACCGCGAAGTTTTCCCAGCGCCGGTATCCCAGAAACTCCATGATGTCGCGCGCATACCAGAACTCGACGCCGCTTTCCGCGTCGATGTGCGCCAGGTCGTCCAGCGTCAGCTTACGCCTCTCGATGTCGTGCAGCTCCATGAACGTCCTCCTTTTCCGCCCTTGCAGCGTACGCGGCCGCGGCCGCACGTTGGCGGCCTGTGGGGCAGCTCCGTTTGCTCAGAGGATATTGCGGACGTGGTGCGGGCGACGCGGAGACCGCCGCCGTCTATGGGCATCCCGCACAAGGCCGTTCGCCGGCCGAAGGGAAGCATCCGCACTGGCTCTTTTCGGTAGAGAGATCATAGCATAAATATAGGAACGTTTGTTCCCTTATTTACAAAAGTAAGAAAAAACCCGCCGCAAGCACGAGCGACGGGCGTTTGCCGAAAATGGGGACGTTCGAGCTGCACCCTAGTCCAGCCCGCAGGCCTTCCGCAGCGCGTCGGCGCGGTCGGTGCGCTCCCAGGTGAACTCGGGCAGCTCGCGGCCGAAGTGGCCGTAGGCGGCCGTCTTGCGGTAGATGGGGCGGCGCAGGTCCAGCTCGTCGATGATGGCGCCCGGGCGCAGGTCGAACACCTCGCCCACCGCGCGCTCGATGGCGGCCTCGTCCACCTCGTTCGTGCCGAACGTGTCGATCATCACCGACACCGGCCGCGCCATGCCGATGGCGTAGGCGAGCTGGATCTCGCAGCGCGCGGCGAGGCCGGCCGCCACCACGTTCTTCGCCACCCAGCGCGCCGCGTAGGCGCCCGAGCGGTCCACCTTCGTGCAGTCCTTGCCGGAAAACGCGCCGCCGCCGTGGCGGCCCATGCCGCCGTAGGAGTCCACGATGATCTTGCGGCCGGTGAGGCCCGCGTCGCCCATGGGCCCGCCGATGACGAAGCGGCCGGTGGGGTTCACGTGGATCTCGGCGTCCTCGGCTAGCTCCACGCCCTCGGCCTCCAGCACGGGGCGCACCACGTGCTCCACGATGGCGGCGCGCAGCTCGTCGTGGGCGACGCTCTCGGCGTGCTGCGTGGACACGACCACCTTCTCCACGCACGTCGGGCGGCCGTCCACGTAGCGCACGGACACCTGAGTCTTGCCGTCGGGGCGCAGGTACGGCAGCGTGGCGTCCTTGCGCACGGCCGACAGGCGCTCGGCCAGGCGGTGCGCCAGGTAGATGGGCATCGGCATGAGCGTGGGCGTCTCGTCGCAGGCGTAGCCGAACATCATGCCCTGGTCGCCCGCGCCGATGCGCTCGTAGGGGTCGTCACCGGCCAGGCCGTGCTGGGCCTCCCAGCTCTCGTCGACGCCCTGCGCGATGTCCGGGCTCTGCTCGTGAATGGCGTTGAGCACGCCGCACGTGTCGCAGTCGAAGCCGAACTTGGCGCGGTTGTAGCCGATGTCGGAGAGCACCTCGCGCACGATGCCGGGCACGTCCACGTAGGCCTGCGTGCGGATCTCGCCCGTGACCATGACCATGCCCGTGGTGGCCATGGTCTCGCAGGCGCATCGCACTTGCGCCGGGTCGGCCGGGCAGCCGTTGGGCGCCACGTAGCCCTGGGCCGCAAGCTCGGTTTCCTTGGCCAGGATGGCGTCCAGGACGGCGTCCGATATCTGGTCGCACACCTTGTCGGGATGCCCCTCGGTGACGGACTCGGACGTGAACAGATACGATGCATGCGTGTCGGACATGGTTCCCCATTCTCCTCATACGTACACGGCGCCCCGCTTCCCCGCGAGGCGCCTGGTTTATCTCCATCCAAGGTTAGCACACCTCGGGCCGGGCGGGCCGAGTCATCCGGCAAATCACGACTATTCTACGCCCGCGCGCACAGCATCGCGGGCAGGCAGCGCTCGTGGTAAGATGGCAGGCGATCCACTGCCTCCGACCGACGGAAAAGAGCGCCTATGTCGTACAACGCCGACTACACCCGCGAGTACTTCGCCATCATGGAATCGCTGCAGGGCGACGTGCCCGGCCGCCGTGCCGCCTACGAGTACCTGCAGGGCTCCACGGCCATCGTGCACCACCAGGTGGTGGCCGCCAGCTTCGTGCCCCGCCTGTTCGACGCACAGACGTACCGCATCATGAAGGAGACGGCCGAGACCGCCCACCGCATCCTCGTGAAGGTCATCGAGCATTACCTGGCCGACCCCGCCTACCGCCGCGCCTTCGACTTCGACCCGCGCCTCGAGGAGCTCATCTTGCTGCCGCGCGGCTACGACGCGGTGCTTCCGTTCGCGCGCGTGGACACGTTCCTCGACGAGGACGACGGGCGCATCAAGTTCTGCGAGTTCAACGCCGACGGCTCGTCGGGCATGAACGAGAACCGCGAGATCACCACGTCCGTGGCGCAGTCGAAGACGTTCGAGGAATTCGCGAACCGCCACCATGTGGAGGGCTGCGAGCTGTTCGAGAGCTGGGTCGACAAGTTCCTGGACATCTACGCCACGTACGAGCGCCGGGTGGAGAACCCGCGCATCGCCATCTGCGACTATCTGGAGAACGGCGTGGTGGACGAGTTCCACATCTACGCGGGCCTGTTCCGCCAGCGCGGCGTGGAGTGCGTGGTGGCCGACGTGCGCGACCTGCGCTTCGACGGCGAGGTGCTGCGCGACGGGGAGGGCCGGCAGGTCGACGCCATCTGGCGGCGGTGCGTGACGAACGACGTCATCGACCACTGGGACGAGTCGCAGCAGCTCATCGACGCCGTGCGGGCGGCCAAGGTGGCGCTCATCGGCAGCTTCGCCGGGCACATCGTGCACGACAAGCAGCTGTTCAGCGTGCTGTTCGACGAGCGCACGACCGCGTTTCTGGACGCCGACGAGATCTCGTTCGTGGAGGAGACCGTGCCGCTCACGGCCTTCCTGGACGACGACCACGTGAACCTGCCGCAGATCCGCGAGAACCGCTGCGAGTGGATCATCAAGCCGACCGACCACTACGGCGCAGACGACGTGTACGCCGGCGAGTCCGTGACGCAGGAGGAATGGGAGCGGCTCATCGACCGCTTCGCGAACGGCCGCGCCGGGCACCCGTTCATCGTGCAGCGCTACATCCGCCCCTTCAAGACCGAGACGCTGCCGCCCGACACGGGTATCGACGCGCTGCCGGACGACGAGGTGCCCTTCGACCCCCGGCCGTACAACAACCTGAACGGCCTGTACCTGTACGACGGCGAGTTCATGGGCGTGTTCAGCCGCCTGGGGCCGCAGCCCACGATCTCGAAGGACAAGCAGGGCATGACGGCGGCCACCATCTGGGTGGGCCGGGGCTGACGGCATTGACGCCGGGCCGCACGGGGGTGCGGCCCGGCAATCGGACAGGGCGGCGCGACAGCCCGGGCACGGGATGCCGCCGAGGATGCGCGGGGGCGCGAGAGGGCGAGGAGGACGGCCGATGGCCGACAAGGTAGCGGCGGCGGTTGCCGCCATGGCGCTGGCGATGACGCTGTTCGCGGCGGGGTTCGGCGCGTGCACACTGCCCGCCTCCACCCAGCTGCTCGCGCAGGCCACCGCGAACGACGCGGTATCGCCCTACGCCGACGGGCAGCTGACGGCGCTCGCCGTGGAGACCCGCGGGTTCACCGTGGACGACTACGGCCGCGACGCCGACGGCGAGGACGGCGCCCGCGACCGCCTAGCCGCCGTCATCCTGGACGCCGCGCGCGAGGCGAGCGCGGAGGGCTCGCCTGCCAGCGGGCGCTGGTCGGCCGAAGCCCGCAAGGCGGTCGCCGCAATCGCGGACGGCTCCTCCCCCCAGGCCGCGCTCGATCGGCTGGCCGCCGTGGACGACGCCTACGCGCTGGATGGCGACGCGCTCTCCCACCTGGACGACTGCAACGTCCTCGTGCGGGCTGCCGTCCCCGCGCTCTGGGGCGTGGCGGCGCTCGCCGTGGCCGCGCTCGCGTTTCTGCTCGCGCGCCGCAAGCGGCGCTTGGCGGGCACCGCGCTCGTCGTCGCGCCCGCCGTGCTCATCGTTGCGTTCGCGGCGCTCGGCGCGTGGGCTGCCCTCGATTTCAACGGCCTGTTCTCCGCCTTCCATGCGGTGCTGTTCCCCCAGGGCAACTGGACGTTCTCCTACGATTCGCTCCTCATTAGCATGTACCCGCTTGATTTTTGGATGGGCATGGCGGGTATCTGGTTTGCGACGACCCTCGCGTTGTCTATACTGGCTATCGTCGTTGGCGTGCTTTTGAGGCGGCCTGGGCGGAATGCCCGAGGACATGCCGTGCTCAAACAGTCCTGGGCTCGCTCGAAACGCCCCTAGGGCGTTTCGGCTCGTGCGGAAACTGCGCGCGGCATGCCCTCGGGCATTCCGCCCAGGCCGCGCGCACGACGCCGTTACCGTAATTCTACCTGGAGGATCATCGCAACCATGAGTGAAGAGAAGAAGAACGTGCGCGTGCGCTTCGCGCCTTCCCCTACCGGCCGCCTGCACGTGGGCGGCGCCCGCACGGCCATCTACAACTGGGCGTTCGCGCGCGCCATGGGAGGCGACTTCATCCTGCGCATCGAGGACACCGACCCGGAGCGCTCCACCGAGGAGAACGTGCAGGTCATCTTGAACGCCATGAAATGGCTCGGGCTCGACTGGGACGAGGGCCCCGAGGTGGGCGGGCAGGCAGGCCCCTACTTCCAGACCCAGCGCACGGACACGTACGCCGAGGCGCTCGAGCGCCTGCGCGAGCGCGGGAGCGTCTACCCCTGCTTCTGCACGAAGGAGGAGCTGGACGCCAAGCGCGCCGCGGCCGAGGAGAACGAGGGCGGCTACGCGGGCTACGACCGCACCTGCCGCGACCTCGACCCCGCCGAGGCGGCCGCGCGCATCGAGGCCGGCGAGCCCCACGTGTGGCGCCTGCGCGTGCCCGAGGGCCGCGGCGCCATCGAGTTCGACGACGCCGTGTACGGCCACGTGAGCTTCCCGGCCGACGTGATGGACGACATGATCGTCGTGCGCACCGACGAAAGCCCCACCTACAACTTCGCCGTGGTGTGCGACGACGCGAACATGGGCATCACGCACGTCATCCGCGGCGACGACCACCTGTCCAACACCCCGCGCCAGATCCTCATCTACGAGGCGCTCGGATTCGACGTGCCCGTGTTCGCGCACCTGTCGATGATCCTGGGCCCCGACGGCAAGAAGCTCTCGAAGCGCCACGGCGCGGCGAGCGTGGAGGAGTTCTGCGAGCGCGGCTACCTGCCCGACGCCATGGTGAACTTCCTGGCGCTGCTGGGCTGGTCGCTCGACGGCGAGACCACCCTCATCGACCGCGAGACGCTGTGCGAGAAGTTCAGCCTCGAGCGCGTGACCAAGAAGGACGCCGTCTTCGACGAGACGAAGCTCGATTGGATGAACGGCCAGTATATCAAAGATATGGGCGCGAGCGCGTGGGTGCGCTCGTCGCTGCTGTGGCTCGCACAGGCGAACATCCTCGGCAGCGCCGTGGCCGCCGGCACGCCCATCGGCCCCGAGGCGCGCGAGGCCGCCTTCGGCGGCGCGGCCATCGAGTCCGCGCTCGCCGACGTGCAGGAGCGCGCCGTGTGGTACTGCGACCTGTACCCGCTCGTGTCCGAGCGCCTGACGCGCCTGGACGAGGTGACGGACAAGCTCGCGTTCATGTTCTGGGGCGGCAACGTGCAGCTCGACGAGAAGAGCGTCAACAAGGTGCTGAAGAAGGAGGGCGCGCGCGCCGACGAGGCCCTGGCCGCCTGCCGCGGCGTGCTGGCCGACCAGGGCGTTGACTGGGACGCCGAGGCGCTGCAGGAGGCGTGCCGCGCCGAGGGCGAGCGCCTGGAGATCAAACCGAAGCTCCTGTTCCAGCCCCTGCGCGTGGCCGTGTGCGGCAACATGGTGTCGCCGCCTTTGTTCGAGAGCATCGAGCTTCTGCCCCGCGAGGACGTGCTGGCGCGCATCGACAAGGTGACGGCGGAGGTGTTCGGTGGCTGACGCCCCCGACAGGAAGGGGACGGGGCTCCCGTCCCAGCAGGAGCCGCCCGCTGCGGCGGGCGGCTCCGAGCGGCCGCAGCGCATCGTGGTGCTGCGGGACTTCTGCCTGCGCGCGCACGGGGCCGACTGCGAGCGGTGCGCGCTGGCCTGCCCGCAGGGGGCCGTATCGTTCGCCGAGGACGGCATCCCCGCCATCGACGAGGATGCCTGCACGCGCTGCGGCATCTGCCTGGGCGTGTGCGACGCGTTCTCGTCGACGCGCGTCACTATGGCCGACCTGCACGCCCGCATCCGCCGCATCGCCCTGCGCGGCGAGCGCGTGGTGCTCACCTGCAAGGAGAACGTGTTCCCCGGCCTGGAGCCGGCGGCGAACGTCGTGGTGCTGCCCTGCCTGGCGTGCCTGTCGCCCGAGTTCTGGACGCTCGTGCTGGCCGAGGGCATCGACGTGACGATAGCGGCCGACCTGTCCTACTGCGCCGACTGCGCACGCGCCGGCGAGATGGGCGAGCTCCTGTACGCCCATGCCGTGGAGACGGGCGAGGCGTGGAGCGGGCGCTCCGTGGGCTTCTCAGACGTCATCCCCGAGAAGGAGAACCTGGTGCGCGACCTGGCGAACCCGGCGGGGGTCGACCGGCGCAGCGCGTTTACGAACCTCGTGGGCGAGGTGGGCGACATCGCCAGCGGCAAGCGCCGCCTGCGCAACTCGGAGGTGCTGCAGGAGTTCTACGAGCGCCGCGAGCGCGCGCGGGCGCTGGCGCGTCTGAACCTGGGCAACGGCACCGAGTTCAACGACTTCGTGCCCGAGGGACTTACGAGAAGGACGATGCAGCCGAAGCGCCAGATGCTGCTGGAAGCGCTCGAGCGCGACCCGGGCATCGCCGCGCGCGTGCCGCTCGTGCTGTCCGAGACCGACTGCGCGCGCTGCACGGATGCGCTCTCCTGCGCGGCGGCCTGCCCCACGGGCGCGCGGCGCCCCGACCCGGCCGACGGGACGCTCGCCTACGACCCGCGCTACTGCATCGGCTGCGGCCTGTGCGCGGACGCCTGTCCGGAAGGCGCGGTTGAGCTGGTGGAGACGACGGCCGAGGCGCTGCTGCCCGCCGAGGACGACGGCGGCCTGTAATCTCTGTGCGGGCGAAAAACCGCCGCGAGCGGCTGTGCTAAGATAGGCGGGACCGCAACAGGCAAGGAGCCTCCCATGACCGATCCCGAGCGCCAGAACCCCTGCGACCTGCCCGAGCCCGGCTCCCCCGGACCATCCGAGCCCGCCGGGCCGCCGCCCGCTTCCGCGCCCTACGAGCAGCCCCCGCTGCCGGGTTCCGCCGCGGAGCCCTACGCGTCCGCCGGAGCGTACCCTCCCCCGCCGCCGTACGGGCAACCCTTCCCGCAGCCCTCTGCGCAGCCGCAGCAGCCCGCGCAGCCCTACGGGGCGTATCCGCCCCCGCCGCAGCAGCCCGGCGGCCAGCAGCCGCCGTACCCGCCCTGCGGCGCCGGCCAGCAGCCTCCCTATCCGCCGTACCCGGGGCAGCCTTACCCCGCGGCATCCCCCGGCCAGCCGAAGCGCAAGGCATGGCCCTGGGTGCTCGCAGGATGCCTGCTCGTCTTCGTGCTGGGCATCGGCGGGTGCGTGAGCTGCACGGCCTGCGCCATCGTCTCGGAAGCAGTCGACGGCCGCTACGGCGGCTACCATAACAGCTACGGGTACGGGTCCGACGACGGCTACCGGTACGGCTACGGCGATTCCGGCGGCTACGACGGCGCGGACGTCGACTTCAGCATCGAGTACATCAAGGACATGCTCGACCTGCCGGACGGCCGGACGGTCGACGGCAAGCACACGCCGGGCGTCTACGAGGTGGGCGCCGGCAAGGACCTCGAGCCCGGTCTCTACTACGTGGAGGGAGACCCCGCGGACGAGGCCGACTACGTGCTGTTCGGCCCCACCTCGGACGCACGCTACGAGGTGGACTACGGCGTTACGTACTTCGGCAACTACTTCGTGGAGCTCGAGGAGGGCGCGGTGTTCGCCTGGGACGCGCCCGACGGCCTGCGCCTGTACCCCGCCGCCGACGCCTCCTTCGAGCCGACCGCGCCCTACCGCAGCGGGCTCTACCGCGTGGGCGAGGACATCCCTGCCGGCACCTACACGGTCACCATCGAGCCCGAGGCGGCGGCCGAGGCCGACAACGAGTGCGGGGCGTTCGTGATGAGGGATTTGGCCTTCGGCAGCGGCTCCATCACCGACGAGAAGTACGTGGTGCGCGGGAGCTCGCAGACCGTCACCGTGAAGGACGGCGACTGGCTGGAGCTCTACGCCGCCACCGCCGCCCCGGCGCAGTAGCCGACCCCGCCCTACCCTCCAAGGCCCCGCGAGGGGCCTTCTCGGTACCCGACCGGAACCCATGCGAAAGGACCCGCCCATGCTCCCCGACAACCCCACCCGCGACCAGATAGAAGCCGTGTTCGCCAACGACCGTTTCGCCACCCAGGCGGCCGGGTGCCGCGTCGTGGAGGGCGAGCGGGGCCGCGCCGTGTGCGAGATGGAGCTGGCCGACATCCACAAGAACGCCATGGGCAACGTCATGGGCGGCGCCATCTTCACGCTCGCGGACTTCGCGCTGGCCGTCTCCTGCAACATCGGCGAGGAGCCCACGGTGTCGGTGGACTCGAACATCAGCTTCCTGCGCGCGACGCAGGGCACGAGGCTCACCGCCACGTCCGTCTGCGACAAACCAGGCCGCCATCTGGGCTTCTACACCGTGACCGTCAAAGATGACCTAGGCAAGGACATCGCGAGGATGACCGCCACCTGCTACCGCTAGCGACCCGGCGCCGTCGGTCGCGCCGGGTCGGCAACGCCGGGGCGCGACCCGGGCGCGGGCCGAGGACGTTGCCGGCGCCCCGCTACTCGGCGGCGCACTGGCCGTCCACGAGGTCGATGATCTCCTGCTGGGAATGGGCGCCGAGCTTCGCGTAGATGTGCTTCACGTGCGTCTTGACCGTGTTCGGCGAGATAACCAGCTCCTGGGCGATGAAGGGAGCGCTGCGGCCGCGCGCGAGCATCGCGAGGATCTCGGTCTCGCGCCCGGTGAGGCCGCCCTTGCGGGCCAGCGCCCCGCAGCTCCGCTCGACGGCGGCGCGCGTCCCGTCGCCGGGGGAAGCCTCCGCCATCGGGGCCGTCGCCGCGGATGCCGCGCCCGCCGCACCCTCGGCAGCCGCAACGCCCGCAGCGGCTGCCGAGACCTCGGCGGCCGCATCCCGCTCGGGCGCCGCGGCCTGCGGGACGCCCTCGCCGCCGGAGAGCGCATCCTCGAAGCTGAAGCGCCGCAGCCCCACCAGCGCGTAAGCCACCAGGGCGAAGGCGAACGCCACGGCCACCGCGTCGGGCACGAGCGGGCTCACCGCGGAGAACGAGCTGGCCACCGTCCCCAGCACCAGGCCGCCCAGCATGCCGAGGGCCACGGCCAGCCGTCCGCCCGCCTGCAAGACCAGCGCCTCGGCCGGCCGGCGCGCGACGCGCGCCGCCAGCACGATCCATACGAGCATGGCGAAGCACTCGGACCCGGCCGCCAGCAGCGTGTTCGAGACATGGATGAGGGCCACGCGCTCGCCGCTGGACGTCTGCGCCACGAACGGCACCACCAGAAGGCCGGCCAGCACGAGCAGCAGCCCGAAGTGGAACACCACGTCGGTGCGTCCCCTCGAGAACCGTGAGGCGGCGATCACGGCCAGCATCGCGGCCGCCATCGCCACGAAGCTCACGCCGGCGCTCTCGCGCGAGCCGTACACGACGAAGGCGGTGTAGCCGCTCGCCAGGCCAAGCGCCAGCAGCACCGCGAACAGCACCGCCTTGGGCGGGCCGCCCGCCTCCGCGCGGGCCGGCGAGGAGCCGGCCGCTTTCGCGGAGCGGGTCGCCCCGCCCGAGCCCCCTTGGTCGGCGAAGGCGGCGAGCGCGGAGAGCCCCGGGCGCACGGTGCAGGCGAAAGCGACGAGGAACGTGAGCACGTAGAGCGCGAGCAGCGCCAAGCGGGCCGCGCGCAGCGACTCCACGAACGGCATCAGAACCGATGCGGCCACGTACACGGAGGCGTACGCCGCCGGCACCGCCGCGAAGGCGGGCCGGGGCGAGAGACGCGCGAGCACGAGCCCCGCCAGAACCGCGAGCCACGCCGTGGCGAGCATTGCCAGGAGCCACCCCGCGAGCGAGGCGGCCGTCGATTCGCCCCGGTACCCCGCCGCCACGAGCGCCGAGCCCGCGCAGAAGAGGGCGAGGCCAGCCCACGGCACCGACGGGCGCAGCAGGGCGTCCGGCCTCCGGACGGCAACCGCGAGCAGCGCGGCATAGGCGAGCGCGGCGGCGAGGGCTGCGGCGAAACCGCCGTACGACGGGTACGAGCCCGTCGAGGGCACCACGAACAGGTTGAGGGCCAGCGCGTTCATCGCAAGCGCTGCCAGCGCGATGCAGCACCGCAGCGGAAAGCCGCCCGCCAACCCCTTCATCTCCGTATTCCCCTCTCCTGCTTCGGACATAGGCCGCCGCCCCGGCCCCGAGGCGCCTTCCGCGCCCGCCCCCGCCGCCAGGCACGTCCGGACGGCCGCGCATCCGCGCCGCCCTTGCACCTCCGGAGCTTGAACGGCATGCAACCGTGCCGCCATTATACGCAAAGAGAGTCTTGCGCAGCGGGGCGCCTGCCAAATCCTATGCGTATCCGTACGGCTTCCGCAGCCCCACGAGGAACGCGGTCGTCAGCACGAGCGCGCAGGCCTCCGCCACGATGATGGCGCTCCACACCCCGTCGATGCCCCACACGATGGGCAGCAGCATGACCGTGGACGTCTCGAACACGAGCGTGCGCATGAAGCTGATGAGCGCCGACACCTTGCCGTTGTTGAGCGCGGTGAAGAACGCCGAGCCGTAGATGTTGAACCCGCACACGAGGAACGCCACCGCGTAGATGCGGAACCCGTGCAGCGTCATGGCGGCGAGCTCGGGGTCGTAGCCCACGAACACGCCCACAAGCGGCCCGGCGAGCAGCTGCGAGGCCGCGAACATGGCCGCGCCCGTGCCGCCCACGAGGACCATGCTCTTCTTGAACAGGCCCTTCAGCTCTTCTTTATGCTGCGCGCCGTAGTGGTAGCTCACCACCGGCCCCGTGCCCATGGAGAAGCCGAAGAACACGGCCGTGAAGATGAAGTTCACGTACATGATCACGCCGTAGGCCGCCACGCCGTCCGCGCCGGCTATCATCATGAGCTGGTAGTTGTACAGCATGCTCACCACCGACGCCGCCACCTCGGTCATGAGCTCGGACGAGCCGTTCACGCAGGTCTTGCCGAGCGCGCGGAAGTCGGCCGTCGGCCGCGCGAACCGCAGGCGGCTCGTCTTGCTGGAGGCGAAGAACGCGACGGCGGCCACGGCGGCGAGCGCCTGCCCCAATGCCGTGGCGAGCGCCGCCCCGGCGATGCCCCAACCCAGCACGGCGATGAACAGGTAGTCCAGCACGATGTTCGCTACGCCCGCGGCAATCGTGACCGCCAGGCCCACCTTTGGCCGCTCGGCCGCGATGAAGAAGCTCTGGAACATGTTCTGCATGATGGAGAACGGCAGCGCGGCGAGCAAGATGAAACCGTACGCGAGCCCTTGGTCCTTGAGCGTCCCTTGAGCTCCCAGCGCTTCGAGCAGCGGGCCGAGGATGCCGGCCCCCACTCCCGCCAAGACTATGCCCAGCGCCGTTCCCGCTACCGCTATAAGGCTGAACAGGCGGTTCGCCCGCACTTGGTCGCCTTCGCCCATCGTCTTGGCCACGAGGGCCGCGCCGCCCGTGCCGAACATGAAGCCGACGGATCCCAGGGCCATGACCAGCGGGAACACGAGGTTGACGGCGGCAAGCGCCTCCTTGCCCGCGAAGTTGGACACGAACAGGCCGTCCACCACGCTGTAGATGGATATGAAGATCATCATGGCGATGGACGGCAGCGCGAAGCGCACGAGGCGCCCGTAGGTGAAGTGGTCCGACAGCTTGATGGCCACGCCGCTCACCCCCTCTCTGGATACGGCAGGGCGTCCACCAACCCGCGCAGGTGCTCGAGGTAGACGCGCGTCAGGCGCAGCAGCTCCTCGCACTCCCCGGGGGCCATGGCGGCGAACGCGGCCTCCTCGGCACCCGCCACCGGGCGTATGCGCTCGGCCACCAGGGCGCGACCCGCCTCGGTCAGATGGAGGTGGGTGCCGCGCCCGTGCTCCACGCGCAGCTCCACGTAGCCTGCTTGCTCCAGCTTGTGCACCGAGGTGTTCACCGTCTGCTTCGACAGGCCCGATGCGGTGCACACGTCCTTCTGCAGGCAGCCGTCGCCTAAGCCGTCGAGGGCGTACAGGATGTCGAACGCGCTGTCCGACAGCCCCATCCTCACGGCCACGTTATGGTAGAGCTCGTTGCCGAGCCGGTACAGGTTGTTGTATTCGCGGTTGGCGTGCGCCGTCCGAGCGTCCATGCGCGCATTCCTCCGTGGTCTGATCAGCAAGTCCGATTTCGTACCTGCGGTATTTAAGTCCGATATCGGATTCGCGTCAACGGGGTTCACAGAACGCCCACGAGGTGTCGGGGGCGAGGCGCCCGCAGCCTCCTCCCCGCACGTCGAACACCGCGGGCGAGATTCGAGCTTATACACGTTAGTGCATACCTAAACCTGCCCCTCCAGCCGTTCGAAGAACGCGCGGGCGTTGCCGAAGAACGCCTTGTCGGCCACCTCCCGGCCGAACCGGCTCGCGATGAGCGCGTGCAGGCCGCCCACCTGGTCGCAGGGGTCGAGCCAGCTGGGCACGTCGCAGCCGTCGTAGTCGCTGCCGAGCGCGAGCACGTCCTCGCCGGCGGCTTCCAGCACGTGGTCCACGTGGCGCAGCACGTCGTCGGGGGTCGGGTCGGCGTGCGTCTCGGACAGGAAGTCGCGGCAGAAGTTGAGGCCCGCCACGCCGCCCGCGTCGGCCAGCTCGCGCAGCTGCCAGTCGGCAAGGTTGCGCGGATGCCCGCACACGGCGCGCGCGTTGGAGTGCGAGGCGGCGAAGGGTTGCGTCGCGGTCGCGCACACGTCCTTGAAGCCAGCATCGTTCAGGTGCGACACGTCCACGATGATGCCGCGCAGCTCCAGCTCGCGCACGCAGGAGCGGCCGAAGCCGGTGAGCCCGTCGGCCGTGTCGTTGCCGCTGCCGAGCGCGTTGCGCCCGTTCCACGTGAGCGTGACCATGCGCACGCCCGCCTCCGCGAGCGCGTCGAGGCGGCCCTCGGCGGCCGCGTCGTCCTCGAGGAACGACGCGCCCTCAACGGTGAGGAGGCCCGCCGTCCTGCCGGCGGCCAGCGCCGCGTCGACATCGGCCATCGAACGCGCCGGCGCGAGCCGGCCAGGCCAGCGGCCCAGCTCGCGCTCCCACACGCGCCGCACGCGCTCGAACAGCGCCCAGGCTTCGTCGCCGCGCACCTGGTCGGGGATGAACGCCGCGAAGCACTGGCACCAGGCGAAGGGCGCGGTGCGCGCGAGCGAGATATGCGCGTCGTTGTCCGCGAGCGAGCTCATGCGCGCGGCCGGGATAGGCGCGTCGTGCGCGGCGAACCCTCCCGGCACCGTCGGGTCGCCATGGAACGCCAGCCTGTCGAGCGTGTCGCAGTGCAGGTCGAACACCCGCAGGCGCCCGGCCGCCCCGCCCGGCGCCGCCTTGGGCAGCACGCCCTCCCGCAGCAGCGCCGCCTCCTCGGCCGACGCGTCCTCCAACGTCATGAACAGCCCCACGGCCGCCCTCCTCTCACGCGCCGCGCCTGATCGCGCCCAGCGCCTCTTCCAGCGGGATCACCCGCGCGTAGCGGCCGTCCCAGATGCAGTCCATGAAGTACGCCGTCAGCTCATCGCCCGGGGCGAACGCGCAGTCGAACGTCGTCACCGCGCCCCTCGGCACCGTCACGTCGAAGCCCAGCTCGAAGGCCACCTTGACCGACGCATCGAAGCAGAACTCCGTCTGCATGCCGCACATCAACAGGCGGCGCAGGCCGCGTTGCTCAAGGTGCGCTTGCAGCCCCGTCCAGCGAAACGCGCTGTTGAAATGCTTGTCGAACACGGGCTCGCCCTCCTGCGGCGCAAGCGGCGCGCAGATCCGCCAGCCGTCCGTGCCCGCCTCCAGCTCGTCGCCGGGCCCGCCGTCGTGGCGCACGTGCAAGACCGGCACGCCGCTTTCGCGGCACGCGCCGACAAGCCTCGCGATCGCGCCCACCGTCCCATCCGCCCCGTAGGGCCGCCGCCCAACGAGGGCCTCCTGCATGTCGATCACGATCAGAGCGTCGAAACCCATCGGCACATCCTTCCCGTCCTGTAGGCACCCCGCCATTGTACCGCGGCGCACCGGGCGATCCCGATCGTCTCGGCAGCGTGCGAAAAACACCGAATAGTGCGCTTGCGGCGGCAACCGATCGAACCGTTTCCCCCCATCTGCGAAAGCGCACGCAAATCGCAGCCGACACCCAGGAACAAGCCCTTCGCGCACGAGAAAACGCAACATTCCGTCGCTTTTCGCTCATTCACCGCCCCCTCTCTTGCAATCGATCGTACAATAGGTAACAATTAACTTAAATGTTAATCGTTGTGCGAAGGAAGGGCGTGCCATGGGTATCCAGGAGACGCTGAAGGCCTTGTCGGACCCGGTGCGCCGGCAGATCCTCGAGCATCTGAAACGAGGGCGCATGCCGGCCGGGCAGATCGCCGAGCTGTTCGACATCTCCGCCCCCGCCGTGTCGCGTCACCTCTCGGTGCTCAAGGACGCCGGGCTCGTGCGCGACTACCGCGAGGGAAAGTTCGTGTTCTACGAGCTGAAGGCATCGGTGCTGGAGGAGACCCTGCTGTGGATGATGAACTTGAAGGAGGCGGACGGTGAAGAGGCTCTACGCAACCACGTACATCCTGATGGCGCTTGACGTCCTCGTGGCGTCCGTGCTCATCCACCTCATGCCCGACCAGGTACCGGTGCACTTCAACGGGGCGAACGAGCCGGACCGCCTGGGCAGCAAGTACGAGTTCCTGGTGGCGATCCTCTTCCCGCTCTGCGGCGTGTTCGTCGTGATGGGTTCCAAGAACGCGCCGATCGGCAAGGAGCGCCGCTGGGCGTGGGGCGCCGTGGCCTTCGAGGTGTTCGTGCTGGGCTGGATACTGTTCTACCTCACGAAGGCGCTCCTCTACGACGGCGCGCCCTTCCCCGAGCCCGACCTGGACGCGAGCCGCTGGGCCGCCGTCATCGGCGGCGCGCTCTGCGTCGTGGCGGGGAACCTCATGCCGAAAGCGGACCGCAACCCCTTCTTCGGCCTGCGCACGCCGTGGAGCGAGGCCAGCCCGGAGACGTGGCGGCGCAGCCAGCGCCTCGGCGGGTACGCGGGCGTCGCAACGGGCTTCGCCATGATCGTGCTCGGCCTCGTGCTTCCCGCGCGCCTCGTGACCCCGGCGGTGCTGCTGGTGCTGCTAGCAGGGTTCGCCGCCGCCATCGTCGGCTCCTACGTCATCTACCGCCAGGAGCTGGGCAAGCAGTAGGCCGCGCGGCCGCCCCTACCCCTCGATCTCGCGGGCGTACTCGGCGGGCACGGGGATGCCGAAGCGCTCGCAGAGCAGGCGCACGTCGTGGACGTCGTCCTCGTCGTGGTCGTAGCCGCAGTGGAAGGCCACCTGCTCGGCCGGCGGGATGCAGCGCACGGCGCGCCCCGCGATGCGGCCCTCGCCGTCGAAGGTACTTGCCGGGTAGGCCTCGCCCTCGAACAGGAGCGACCCGTCGGCCGCGCGCTCGAACACGTGCAGGTCAACCTCGCGATCCTCGTCGTCGGCCCAGGCCGTGTGCGCCTCGGTGGTGAACGCGCGCCCCACCGGCGCGAAGCCGCGCTCGCGCAGCAGGGCGACGAGCGCGTCCTCATCGCGGCGTTCTGAGAACAGGTCGAGGTCGTCGTGTTCGCGCGTCTGCCTGCCCAGCAGCGCATCCACGCCCCAGCCGCCGTCGAGCCGCACGTCGATGCCGCGCTCGGCGAGCGCGTCGAGCAGCTCGGCCGCATCCTCTTCCCGCATCATCGGGCCGCCTCCGCCGCCGGCGTGCTTGGGCCCAGAAAGTCGGCCATGCGCGCGAACAGCAGGTCCATGCCGGCCGTGCCGGGCATGTGTCCGCTGCGCGGGGCCTCGGCGTAGCGCAGGTTGGGGTTGCCGCACTCCGCGACGAACGCGCGGATGGCGCGGGTGGACGTGACGATGTCCGTCTCGCCCTGCACGATGAGGTACGGCACGCGCATGTTCGCAAGCTCCTCGGAGAGGTCGACGGCGAAAAGCTCGGCGAACAGGCGCTCGCTGCGCGAGAAGTCGTTCGACACGGCCGCCACCAGGTCGCGCAGCGTGTAGTCGGGGCTCGCCAGCAGGCCGCGCACGAACGCGCCGACGGGCATCATGCCGCCGCCCTGCGCCTGGTAGCCCTCGGTGTACTTCCGCACCCAGCCGGCCAGCCGCATGCCCGCCTTGAGGTCGCGTGCACCGGACGCACGGATCGCGCGCAGATCGGCCTTCAGCTTCGCGGGCATCGCCGAGCGCTCGAGCGCCTCGAACACCTCGTCGTTGAAGCCGAGCTCTTTGAGCACCTGCCCGTACGTCACCACGTGGTCGACGAGCCCCGGCTCGCGCGCGGCCGCCCGAGCCGCCAGGATGGAGCCCCACGACACGCCCAGCAGGTTCACCTCGTTGCCGGGGAAGTCGCGCCGCACCGCGCGCACGAGGTCGAGCGTCATGTCCACGTAGCGCTCGATGCACGCGTCGTCGCCGAGCGCGCAGCGGTTCGCGCCGCATCCCAGCTGGTCCCACGCTGCCAGCACATAGCGGTCCGTGAGATCCGGGAACATGCCGCGCGTGCCCACCGAGATGGGCAGCGGCGAGCCCGGCCCGCCGTGCAGGAAGATCACCACCGGCGCGTCCGCGCGGCGGCCTTCCAGCGTCACCTTCTGCTCCACGCCGCCCAGCTCGTAGCGCACGAGCCGCGACACCTCGCACGACTCCAAGCAGTGCTTGCGTTCCCTGTTCATCGCGCTTCCCCTTCCGAGCCCTCCAGAACTTCCCCGCTCGCTTCCGCTTCCCGGCGCGACTGCGGCTTCTCACCCGTGACCAGGAATATCATGGCTATCATGAGCACGAAGCCCACCCAGTCGGCCCCGGAGAACGCCGTGCCCAGCCACAGTGCGGAGAACGCCGTGGCGCTCACCGGCTCGATAGCGCCGAGCAGGCTCCCCTTCACCGAGCCCACGATGGACACGCCGTGCAGGTACAGCGCGAACGCGGCGAACGTGCCCACGACGATGATCAGCCCGAACACGAGGAATCCCGCCGCGTCGAGCGTAGGCAGCGCGAGCCCCGCGCCGTCCACGACGCCGCCCGCCAGCCACACGAGCGCGGCCGCCACGCCGCCCACGAGCATGCCGATGCCCGTGACCGCGAAGCTGCCCCATTCGGCGAACAGCTTCTTCGGATACATGATGTAGAACGCCACCGACAGCCCGTTCGCGATGCCCCACACCAGGCCCGGCAGCGGCAGCGAGAGTGCCGACGGGTCGCCCTGCGTGGCGATGAGCCAGGTGGCGAACAGGGCCGCCCCCAGTCCGACGAGCTCCTTCGCCCGCGGCAGCGCGCGCCCGACGATGCACGTGAACAGCATGACGAACGCGATGCCCGTGCATTGCAGCACCGTGGCCGTGCCCGCGTTCGTGTAGTCGATGACGATGGCGTACGTGATCTGGCACAGGTACAGGCCGCCCGCGCCGAACACCGCAAGGCGCCCGAGCGTGCGCCGGTCGCGCAGCATCGCGGCCAGCCGCTCCCGCTGGCGCGCTGCAAGCACGACGAGGAACAGAAGGCCCGCCCCCAGCATGCGCACCGCCGTGACGAACGGGGGCGTTATGTCGTAGTTCGACAGCAGGAACTGCGCGCAGGCCCCCGAGAAGCCCCAGAGTCCCGCGCCCACGAGCGCGCACACGATGCCCCGCCAGAACCGCCGTCGGAAGAACGCCTCCCCCGCCGCGATCCCCGCGCCGGGCGCGGGAGCTTCCGGCGGCGGCGAGCCCGCCGTCGGCACCGCAACCTCCTCCTCGGCCGCCGACCCGCCTCCCATCCCGCCGCTCATCCCGCCAGCTCCTTCAGGAAGTCGAAAACCGGACCCAGCAGGTTGTCGCCCTCGTCCAGCTTGAAGTAGCGCAGCGGCAGCTGCAGCTTGCGCTTGTCCGCCAGGTAGCGGCCGCCCGCACGGCGCAGCTTCGTCATCTGGTCGCGCGACACGTCGATGGGCTCCACCACCAGCCGTCCGCCCGTCACCGACACGGTGCGGATATGGCGCTCGTTCGCATAGGCCTTGATCCGCGCCTTCTCCAGCAGGTTCCTCGCGGCCTGCGGCATGTCGGGGCGCTTGGCGGCGAGGTCCGTCGCCACGTCCTCCACGGCCTGCCCGGTGGCGGCGCTCGCGATCTTGCGGTACCACAGCACCCGCTCGTCGGCGTCGGGCACGTAGTCTTCGGGCAGGTAGGTGTGCCCCGGCACGTTCACCGTGATGTCGGAGAGCGCAGGCGGCAGCGCGTCCATGGCCTTGAGGTCCCCTTCGCGCGTGGCGCTCACGGCAGTGCTGAGCATCTGCGCGAACAGGTCGAAGCCCACGGCCGACATGTTGCCCGACTGCTCGGCGCCCATGAGGCTGCCGGCGCCGCGGATCTCCAGGTCGCGCATGGCGATGCGCATGCCGCTGCCCAAGTCGGTGTGCTCGTCGAGCGCGGTGAGGCGCGCCTGGGCCTCCTCGGTCAGGCTCACGTGCTCGGGGAACATGAAGTAGGCGTAGGCCTGCGTGGACGAGCGTCCCACGCGGCCCTTCAGCTGGTACATCTGCGCCAGGCCGTAGCGCTGGGAGTCCTCTATGATGAGGGTGTTCGTGTGCGGGTTGTCGATGCCGCTCTCGATGATGGTGGTGGCCACGAGCACGTCCAGCTCGCCGGCGCTGAAGTCCTCCATCACGCGCTCGAGCTCCTCCTTAGACATCTGCCCGTGCGCCACGCCCACGCGCGCCTCGCCGGCGGCCGCCGCCACGCGGCCCACGGCCTCCTCCATGGTGCGCACGCGGTTGGACACGTAGTACACCTGCCCGCCGCGCGCCAGCTCGCGGCGGATGGCGGCGCTCACGAGGTCCGGGTCCCACTCGCCCACGTGCACCTCGACGGGGCGGCGCTCGTCGGGCGGCGTGAGGATGAGGCTCATGTCGCGCACGCCCGACAGGCTCATCTGCATGGTGCGCGGGATGGGCGTGGCCGAGAGCGTCAGCACGTCGATGGACTCGCGCAGGTTCTTCAGCTGCTCCTTGTGTCCCACGCCGAAGCGCTGCTCCTCGTCGATGATCACCAGGCCCAAATCGTGCGGGTTCACGTCGCGCGAGAGCAGCCGATGCGTGCCCACGAGGATGTCCACGTCGCCCTCCTGGAACCCTTTGAGCGCCTCGGCCTGCTGGGCGGGCGTGCGGAAGCGCGAGAGCACCTCCACGCGCACGCCGAAGGGCTCGCAGCGCTCCTTGAAGTTGGTGAAGTGCTGCTGCGCGAGGATGGTGGTGGGGCAGAGCACCATGACCTGCTTCTTGTCCTGCGTGGCCTTGAACGCGGCGCGGATGGCCACCTCGGTCTTGCCGAAGCCCACGTCGCCGCAGACCAGCCGGTCCATGGGCTTGGCGGACTGCATGTCGGCCTTCACGTCGGCGATGGCGGAGAGCTGGTCGGGCGTCTCCTGGTACGGGAACGCCTCCTCCATCTCGCGCTGGGCCGGCGTGTCGGGGCCGAAGCGGTAGCCCTGCACGGTGGCGCGGCGCGTGTACACGTCCACCAGGTCGAAGGCGAGCTTCTTCGTGGCGGCGCAGGCCTTGCTCATGGCGCGCGACCAGTCGGCCGTGTTCAGGCGCGTGAGGCGCGGGGAGGCGCCCTCGGGGCCCACGTAGCGCGTCACGCGGTCCAGCTGCTCCACCGGCACGTAGAGCTTGTCGCCCTCGGCGTACTCCAGCAGCAGGTAGTCGCGCGCCGTGCCGTCCACGTCGCGGCGCACGAGCTCCTTGAAGTGCGCCACGCCGTGCGCGGCATGGACCACGTAGTCGCCCGGCTTGTAGGGGAAGGTGATGTCCGTGACGTCGATGTGCCGGCTCGGGCGCGCCGCCGACGCCCCCTGCGTATCCGACACGCTCACGAGCGCCAGCTTCGCCTTCGGGATGATCATGCCGAGCGGGATGTCCACGTCCACCACGTTCACCACGCCGCGCCGCAGCCGGCGCTTGGCCGCGCCGGCGGTCTCCCCGTCCCGCCGGTCGTTCGCAGGGTCGGCGAGGGTTCCCGCAGCGTCGGCAGCTCCGACGTTCGGGAGAACGTCGGAATCCAGCGTCTCCTGGATGGGCAGACCCACGTCCACGAAGGCCAGCTTCATGTCCTGGCGGGCGCGGAAGTTCGGGGCGCTGAACACCACCGTGTAGCCGCCGTCCACGAGCGTGCGCAGGCGGCCGTAGAGCTTGTCGGGGTGTCCCGCCACCTCCACGCGCTTGACCGGCAGCTCGTCGTCGATCTGCCCGCCCACGCGCATGATGGACACGTACGTGGCGCGCTGGCCGTCGCCGAAGCTCACGGAAGCGGGCTCGGCGTAGAGGCCCTCGAGCGCGATGCCCGTCCCCTTCGCCCGCCCGGCCAGGTCCTCGTAGGCGTGCGTCATGTCGTCGAAGAGCGAGCGCGGCTCCACCAGCACCGAGAGGGAGCCGGGACGCACGTAGTCGCCGAGCGTGGAGGTGGTCTTGTACAGGTAGGGCAAGAGCACGTCCGAGCCGCCTTCGCGCAGGCCTCCGTCCAGCCTCTCCAGCACGTCGCGCAGCGCGGCGTTCGTCTCGGCGGGCCGCTCGAGCTTCTGCCGCGCGCGGGCGAGCGCGCCCTTCGTGGCCGCGAACTCCACGACGGGGTACACGTCGGCGCGGGGCAGCGAGGCGATGGTCTGCCCGGTGGTGGGCACGATGCGGCGGATCTCGTCCAGCTCGTCGCCGAAGAAGTCGAGCCTCACCGGGTACACCAGGTTGCCGGGGAACACGTCCATGGTGCCGCCGCGCACGGCGAACGTGCCGGGACCGTCCAGCTCGCCGGTGTTCTGGTAGCCGCGCTCCTCGAGGGCCCGCGCCACGTCCCCGAACTCGGCGATGCCCGCCGCCTTCGCGCCCTCCATGTCCGCCAGCTCGCGGCCGGCCTCGAACACGAGCGGAAGGTGCACGTTCGACCCTGCCGGCGGCAGCGCGCGCACGAGCGCGCGGGCGCTCGCCACCACCACGGCCTCGCGGCCGGAGGCCAGCGCATGCACGGCCTCCAGGCGGCGCGCCGCCTGGGCCGGGTCGCCCGGCTTGCCGCCCCACGGGTAGTCGGAGCGCTCGGGGAAGCGCATGACGCGCTCGTCGCCCAAATATGCCGCTACCTGCCGCGCGAACGCGATGGCCGCCTCCTCGCCCGCCACCACGACGAGCGTCGTCTGCGGCCGGTGCGCGAACCGCGCCGCCACGAGGAACGGCCGCGCCGACGAGGCCACGCCGAGCGTGCCGTCGAGGCCCTCGTCGAGCTTGCCCCAGAACGCGTCGAGGCAACCCGATTTCTCCAGGGTGAACGTCAGTGAGTCGATGAGCATGGCGTATCCTATCCGTATGCGAACAGCACGAAAAGCCGCGATTCGCGGCCTCGTGCAAGGTTTCTGCCTGCCGCCCGCGCAGGCGCGAACAGCGCAGACGATTCTACCACCCGAGGACGCCCTGCACGATGCCCGAAGGCGCGCATGAAGGAGAAACCATAGGCAGGCGGAGCGCGCCAGCGCATCGAAGGAGCGGAGCATCCGGCACACGTTCCAGAGACGCACGTTCCGGAGGTCCCTTCAGGATCCAAGGGTCCTCAGTCGCCGATTTGGCCGCTGTGAAGCGTTTCGGCGGCAATAAGGGGCTCGCTGCGGTTCGCGACCTGCGCAAACGGCAAGGGGCAACCAATCCGCCGTCAAAATCAGAGTCCGGGCGCGCGAAAAGCCTTCACAACGCCAAAGCGGTGACTTTCGGAATGCTTTTCGGCGCTGTATCGAGGCGAAGGAGGATTCTACGCCTCGGATACCGCGCGCGGCAACCAGAAGCCACGCTCCCGGCTATCGCCGCATGGGATCATCCCGATGTCCCCCCACCGCCAACGTCGCCGCCACGAGGGTCGCCTTTCATCGCCACGGGTTGCCTTCGCCTCCCCGTATGGCGGCAACGCGCCCGCGAATTTCGCTATACTGGGAGGCGAAACCGTCCGCACGCTAGCCGACAGGAGACCCTATGCCGCGCGAGACCATGACCGCCAAGCGGGAGCGCACGCTCGAGGTGGCGCGCCGCATGAACGAGCACTACCCGGCCGCCGAGTGCGCGCTGCACTACTGGGGCGACCCGTTCCGCCTGACCATCGCCGTGCTGCTGTCCGCGCAGACCACCGACAAGGGCGTGAACAAGGTCACGCCCAAGCTGTGGGAGCGCTACCCCACGCCGGCCGACCTCGCCTCCGCCGACGTGCGCGACGTGGAGGACATCATCCGCACCATCGGCTTTTTCCACACGAAGGCGGCGAACGTCATCAAGTGCGCCCAGATGGTGGTGACCGACTACGGCGGCGAGATCCCGCGCGACATCGACGAGCTGCAGAAGCTGCCGGGCGTGGGCCGCAAGACGGCGAACGTGGTGCTCAACGAGGCGTTCGGCATCGTGGAGGGCATCGCGGTGGACACGCACGTGTTCCGCATCGCGCACCGGCTGAAGTTCGCGGGCCCCTCCGCCGACACGCCGGCCAAGACCGAGACGGCGCTGCTCAAGCTCTACCCGCGGGAATACTGGGGGCCCATCAACCACCAGTGGGTGCTGTTCGGCCGCGAGACGTGCATCGCGCGCAGCCCGAAGTGCGGCGAGTGCTTCATCTGCGACCTGTGCCCCAGCTGCGGCAAGGTGTAGGGTTCCCCCGACTCCCCTTCGGCGAAAGGACCCCTTTTGGATACCCTCACCATCGTCGGCGCGCGCGAGGGCAACCTGCGCGACGTCACGCTCGCCATCCCCAAAAACAAGATCACCGTGTTCACGGGCGTGTCGGGCTCGGGCAAGTCCACCCTGCTCGTGGACGTGCTGGCCACCGAATGCCAGCGTCTGCACCTGGAGGCCCTCTCGATGCAGGGCATCCCCAAGCCCGCCGTCGAGCGCGTGCGGGGCGCCTCCCCCGCCATAGCCATCCTGCAGGACGGCGCGAACCGCAACCCGCGCTCCACCGTGGGCACGGCGACCGACGTGTACACGGCGCTGCGCATGGTGTTCGAGAAGCTGGGCGAGTACCCCTGCCCGCACTGCGGACAGATGCTCTGCGCGGCCGACTGCGCAGAGGAGACGGAGCGCGTGGGCGATGACTTCCGCGTGTACCAGTTCTGCCCCTCGTGCGGCGAGCGCATGGACAAGGTCACGCGCACGGAGTTCTCGTTCAACACGCACGAGGGCGCCTGCCCCGCGTGCGAGGGCATGGGCGACGTGCTCGCGGTGGACCGCGCGGCCGCCGTGGACGAGTCCCGGTCGCTTGAGGACGGCGCCGTGGCCTTCTGGCAGGCGAGGTACCGGGAATACCAGATAGGCGTGTTCCGCGCGGCGTGCCGGCATTTCGGCCTGCCTGACCCCGCGCACGTGCCCGTGGCATCGTTCGACGCGCTGCAGAAGGCGCTCTTGTACGAGGGGGCCGAGGCACCCGCGCTCGAACGCGCGCTGCCGCAGGTCGAGCCGCCCCGGAAGGTGGCCGACGGGCGCTTCGAGGGCGTGGTGCCGCTGCTCATGCGCCGCCTGGGCGAGCAGGGGCCCGACGCGAAGGGCGTGCGCGCTTTCGTCATGCGCACCCCCTGCCCCGCCTGCGGCGGCGAGCGCCTGGGCCCGCGGGGCCGCGACGTGGTCGTGGCGGGCACGCGGCTGCCCCAGCTGGCGGGCCGGTCGCTGCGCGAGCTCGCGGAGTGGGTGCGCCGGGTGGGCGCGGAGCTGGACGGGCCGCGCCGCGCGGTGGTGAAGGACTACCTGCTGGACATGGAGACGAAGCTCGCGCGCATCGGGGCCGTGGGCCTGGACTACCTGACGCTCGACCGCGCAACCGCCACGCTCTCGGGCGGCGAGCTGCAGCGGCTGCGCCTGTCCGCCGTGCTGGACTCGGAGCTCTCCGGCGTCGTCTACATCCTGGACGAGCCCACCGCGGGGCTCCACCCCCGCGACACGGAGGGCCTCGTGGGCATCCTGCGGCGCCTGCGCGACCTGGGCAACACCGTGCTCGTCATCGAGCACGACCCGGACGTCATGCGCGCGGCCGACCACCTGGTGGACCTGGGCCCCGGCGCGGGCGCGCACGGCGGGCGCGTGGTGGCCGAGGGGTCGCTCGCCGACCTCGCGGCCGCGCCCGACTCCGCCACGGGACGCTTCCTCGCGCGCCCGCTCGCGCCCAAGGCGGCGCCGCGCGCGCCCCAGGGCGCTCCGATCGAGCTGCGCAACGCCACCCGGTTCAACCTCGACCATCTGGATGCGGACATCCCCGCCGGGTGCCTCGTGGCGGTGACGGGCCCGTCCGGCTCGGGCAAGTCCACGCTCGTGTTCGACATCCTGGCCCGCGGCGATGCGCGCGGCCCCGAGAACGCCGTGTCCGGCTGCGCACACCTCGACCGCATCGTCGCCGTGGGGCAGGCGCCCATCGCGCGCATGAAGCGCTCGAACGTGGCCACGTACACAGACGTGTGGGCGCCCGTCCGCGCGGCCTTCGCCGCCTCCCCGGAGGCGCGCTCGCGCGGGCTCGCGGCCAAGGCGTTCTCGTTCAACACGCCCGGCGGCCGCTGCGAGACGTGCGAGGGCATGGGCACCGTCACGAGCAATCTGCTGTTCTTCCAGGACGTGCAGGCCCCCTGCCCCGCCTGCCACGGCCGGCGCTTCCACGACGAGGTGCTGGAGGCCACGCTCGACGGGCGTTCCATCGCCGACGTGCTGGCGCTGTCGGTGGACGAGGCCCGGGACGTCTTCTCCGCCCGCCCCAAGATCGCCCGCGCGCTCGGCCTCCTGTCCGACGTGGGCTTGGGCTACCTGGAGCTGGGACGTCCGCTCACCACGCTCTCGGGCGGCGAGGGCCAGCGGCTGAAGCTGGCGCGGGAACTTCTCGGCGGCGGCCGCGGGCGCACGCTCTACCTGCTGGACGAGCCCACGCGCGGCCTGCACCCGCAGGACGTGGAGCACTTCCTCGCGCTGCTCGACCGCCTGGTCGACGCCGGCAACACGGTCGTGGCGGTGGAGCACGACCATCGGGTGCTGTGCGCGAGCGACTGGGTGGTCGACCTCGGCCCCGAGGGAGGCGAGCGCGGCGGCCGCCTCGTGTTCGCGGGAACCCCCGCCGAGCTCGCCGCGCACGGCGAGGGCGCCACGGCCGCCTGCCTGCGCCGGGCGCTCGGAAGGTAGCCGCGCGTTCGCATGCAGGCGCACTCGGCGGTATCATCGACGTACGGAGAAACGAGCAAGGGGGAAACCATGCGCTATCGGGAACTGGGCCGCACCGGCCTTGAGGTGAGCGAGATCGGCTTCGGGGCCGAGTGGATGGAGAAGAAGACGGCGGCCGAGGTGAAGGCCGTGGCGGACGCGTGCGCCGCGTCCGGCATCAACATCCTGGACTGCTGGATGGCCGAGCCCGAGGTGCGCAGCAACCTGGGCGCCGCCATCGCGGGAGAGCGCGACCGCTGGATCATCCAGGGACACATCGGCTCCACCTGGCAGAACGGCCAGTACACGCGCACGCGGGACCTCGACGCGGTGCGCCCCGCGTTCGAGGACCTGCTCGCACGCCTGGGCACCGACCACGTGGAGCTCGGCATGATCCACTACGTGGACGACGTGGAGGAGTTCGAGGCCATCATGGCCGGCGAGTTCATCGCCTACGTGCGCGCGCTCAAGGAGGCGGGAACGATAGGCCATATCGGCCTGTCCACCCACGCGCCCGAGGTGGCGCGCCGCGCGGCGCTCTCCGGCGAGGTGGAGGCCATCATGTTCAGCGTGAACCCCGCCTTCGACCTCCTGCCCGCCACGGCCAGCCTCGACGATGCGTTCACGTTCGGCTACGCCGACGAGCTGGGCGGCATGGACCCGGCGCGGGCGGAGCTCTACGCGCTCTGCGAGCGCGAGGGCGTGGGCCTCACCGTCATGAAGGGCTATGCCGGAGGCCGCCTGTTCAGCGCCGAGGCGTCGCCGTTCGGCGTGGCGATGACGCCCGTGCAGTGCATCCACTACGCGCTCACGCGCCCTGCCGTGGCCAGCATCATGGCCGGTTTCGGCGAGCCGTCCCACGTAGCCGACGCCTGCGCCTACGAGACCGCCGACGACGCGGCGAAGGACTACGCGAGCGTGCTGGCCGGCGCACCGAGGCACGCCTACTTCGGCCAGTGCACGTACTGCGGGCACTGCGCGCCCTGCCTGTCCGGCATCGACATCGCGCTCGTGAACAAGTTCTACGATCTGGCCACGATGCAGGACGAGGTCCCCGCCGGCGTGCGCGCCCATTACGGGTCGCTCGACGCCGCGGCCGCCGACTGCATCGCCTGCCGGGCGTGCGAGCCGCGCTGCCCCTTCGGCGTGCCGGTGGCCGAGCGCATGGAGAAGGCCGCCGCGCTGTTCGCGTAGCAGCCCCGCCCACCGCGGGCGCCCTACGCGCCCGCCTCCCCCTCGGCCGCGAAGCGCTCGGCAGCCTCGTCGATGCAGGCGAGCGCGTTCAGCACGCGCGGGTAGCCTATGTAGGGCACGCACTGCGACACGGCGCCCGCCAGCAGCTCCCTGCCGTTGCCCGCGCGCAGGTTCGCCAGCGCATGGGCGGCAAGCTGGGGCTCGCAGCCGCCCTGCGCGGCCAGCAGCACGAGCGTCGCCAGCTCGCGCTCGGCCAGCCCCAGTCCGCCACGGGTGTACCAGTCGCCGAAGCAGTTGCCGGCCAGCCACGCGCTCACAGGGCGCCGGTCCTCGGGCCCGCGCTCCCATGCCGAGCGCAGGCCCTCGCCGAACAACTCCACCTGCAGCTCGTTGCCGGCCGCGCGGCGGCTCTCGCGCGTCGTCGTGCCCTGGGGCGGAAGCGGCAGGCTCTCGCCGCGCTCGCACAGCACCTCGTTCGCCGCCAGCAGAAACGGCAGCATGCGCCCGAAGCCCACATAGGCCATCGACTGGTACACCAGCTCCTTCAGCTCGACGGGCGTCACGCCCACCTCGAGCGCGGCCGGCGCAAGCGCCTTGAACGCCTCGACACCCTGGCAGCCGATCAGCGCGGACAGGATGGCCAGGAAGCGCGTGCGGTCGTCAAGGTCGCCGCCGGCGCCCTCGGCGTTCACCACCTCGTCGAACGCGAAGTTGGCGAACAGCTCCACGAACTCGGGGTCGGTCTCGTACAGGGTGGCCGCGCTTCCGGGGTACAGCTTCTCGCGGTACGCCCGTGCGGCCTCGGTGATCCGGGGGGTCATGGCATGCTCCTTTTCCGCGGCGGCCCCGGCCCCGCAGGCGGCCTCGGCCTCCCGCGGGCGGCCGGGCGCGCCGCCGCCGTCTCTGGTTATGGCAGCAGCATATACCCCGGAGCCTGCTCCAAGTCAACCGCCACGGGAAAAGACGGCGCGCACCATAATTGCTACACTTTTACTAGGGTTTTCACACGGGCGTGGCCGGGCGTCCGAGCGGGTCCTTTGACATTACTTTGACGTCAAAGTATAATCTCCGAGCATCCGACGCATCGAAAGGAGCCCGGCTTGCGCGGAACCGTCAACCAACTGGCCCGGACGCTCGGCCTGGCGAACCGATTCCTCCTGGAGCAGCTCGAGCAGTACGGCCTCGCGGGCATCGCGCCCTCGCACGGCGACATCCTCGTGCAGCTGTTCGCACACGGCGAGCTGCCCATGAGCGAGCTGGCCCAGCGCATCGGCCGCGACCCATCCACCGTCACCGCCCTCGTGAGGAAGCTCGCAGCCGGCGGCTACGTGTCCACGGCGAAGCTGCCCGAGGACAAGCGCGTGACGCTCGTCGCGCTCACCGAGCGCGGGCGAGGGCTGCAGCCCGCCTTCGAGTCCATCTCGGACGCGCTCGCCGACGTGCAGTGCCGCGGCCTGGACGACGGCGAGCTGGAGGCGCTCGACCGCGCGCTTCGCACGATGCAGGAGAACTTCGAAACCGCTCTGGAGGGAGAACCCGCATGAACACCACCGCCCCTGCCCGCCCGCGCCGCCTGCGCGCGGCCCTCGCCGCTCTCGCGCTCGCCGCGGCGGCGCTCCTCACCCTGGCCGCCTGCTCGTCGAACGGCGCAAGCGACGCCAAGGATGCCGCCCCGGCCGGCGACGACGCGAAGAAGACGCTGACCGTGGCCATGGAGCTGGCCTACCCCCCGTTCGAGACGAAGGACGACGCCGGCAACCCCGCCGGCGTGTCCGTCGACTTCATGAAGGACTTCGGCGCGGCGTACGGCTACGACGTGGTCATCGAGAACACCGCGTTCGACGGCCTCATCCCCATGGTGCAGACCGGCAAGGCCGACTGCCTCATGTCGTCCATCACCATCACCGAGGCCCGCAAGGAGTCGGTGGACTTCTCCGACCCCTACGCCCAGGCGCAGCTGGCCATCCTGGCGAACGCCCAGTCGAATATCGGCGGCATCGACGATTTGAACCAGGCCGGCAGGAAGGTGGCCGTGAAGACCGGCTCCACCGGCGACGTGTTCGCCACGAAGAACCTGACGAATGCCGAGATCGTGCGCCTGGCCGACGAGAGCGCCTGCGTGACCGAGGTCGTGCAGGGCAAGGCCGACGGCTTCCTGTACGACCAGCTCACCATCTACCGCAACAACCAGAAGAACCCCGACGCCACCGAGGCCGTGTTCATCCCGTTCCAAGATCCCGAGTCGTGGGGCATTGCCGTGGCCAAGGGCAACGACGAGCTCTTGGCACAGCTGAACGAGTTCATCGCCCAGAGCAAGGCCGACGGCGAGTTCGACCGCCTGACCGAGAAGCACCTGGCCGACGAGAAGGCCGCATTCGACGAGCTGGGCTTCAAGTGGTTCTTCGACTTCGAGTAGCCGCGCCGTCCGACCACTGCGAGAAAGGCGCCCGTTGAAAGCACCCTCCCCGCTCGCCCGCCCGTTCACGGCGCCGCCCGACCAGGCGACGCCGCCGCTCAAGGCCATGGCGAACTACCTTCTGGTCTGCACAGCCGTGATCGCCGTGTTCTGGGCGTCGCTCGGCATGGCCGGCATCACGCTGAACTTCGACTTCGTGGAGCAGTACCGCGACCGCATCGGCAGCGGCTTTCTGCTCACGGTGGAGCTCTCGGCAGCCAGCCTCGTGGCCAGCATGATCATAGGCGTGCCCGTGGCCCTGGGGCAGAGCGCGCGCCTGCTGCCCGTGCGCTACCTGTGCGACCTGTACGTGAAGCTCGTGCGCGGCACGCCGCTGCTCGTGCAAATCTACCTGTTCTACTACATCATCGGCACGGCGTGGGGCATCGACAACAAGGTGGTGGCGGGCGTGGTCATCCTGTCCGTGTTCGCCGGCGCCTACATCGCCGAGATCGTGCGGGGAAGTCTCCTGTCCATCGACGAGAGTCAGCTGGAGGCGGCACGGGCCGTGGGCTTCACGCGCACGCAGACGGTGCGCCACGTGGTGCTGCCGCAGCTGGTGGCGCGCACGCTGCCGGCGCTCACCGGGCAGTTCGCCACTATCGTGAAGGACTCGTCGCTCCTGTCCGTCATCGCGGTCATCGAGCTCACGCAGACCATCCGCGAGATCACGGCCACGAACTACAACTTCTTCGGCGGCTTTCTGCTGCTGGGAGGGCTGTATTTGTGCCTGACGCTGCCCATCATGTTCGTGAGCAAGCGCTTCGAGAAGAGGTTCGGCTATGCGCATTAGGCTGGAGCACCTGGAGAAGGAGTTCGACGGCGTGCCCGTGCTGCGCGGCATCGACTTCGACGACGACGTGACCACGCTCGCCGTCATCGGCCCCTCGGGCGGCGGGAAGTCCACGCTGCTGCGCATCGTGGGCGGGCTCATCGCGCCCACGGCCGGCACGGTGGAGGTGGACGGCGAGCGCGTGGACTTCGACGAGCGCACGCTTCCCGCCTACCGCGCGAGCCTGGGCTTCGTGTTCCAGGCGAGCGGGCTGTTCCACCACCTGGGCGCGCTGGAGAACGTGGCCCTGCCGCTTTCCGTGGTGCACGGCGTACCCGAGGACGAGGCCCGCGCGCGAGCCGCCGACCTGCTCGCGCGCTTCGGGCTGGCGGCCGAGGAGGCCAAGCGCCCCGCCCAGCTCTCGGGCGGCCAGCAGCAGCGCGTGGCCATCGCGCGCGCCGTGGCGGCGGAACCCAAGATGCTGCTGCTCGACGAGCCCACGAGCGCGCTCGACCCCGAGTACACCAACGACGTGCTGGACCTCATCCGCGACCTCAAGGAGACCGGCACCCGCTTCATCGTGGTGACGCACGAGATGGGGTTCGCCCGCCATGCCTGCGACAAGGCGGCGTTCCTGCACGGCGGGCGCCTGCTGGAATACGGCGAGAGCGCGCAGCTCTTCGACCGCCCGGCCACGCCGGAGCTGCAGCGCTTCCTGGGCAAGCTGCTGGAATGGAGCATCTGATAGGCGCGAGGACGGCGCAGGGGCGCAGGGGCGAGCCGATGCTGGGCCTGCTGTACGAGTCCGACGAATGGTCCGACCACAAGCTGGCGGCGGAACTCGAGGCGCTCGGCGTGCCCGTGCGCCTGCTGGACATGGAGGACGCGGCGAGCGAGCAGGCGGCGCTCGGCTGCGAGATGCTGGTCAGCCGCGTGTTCGCGAGCGCGCAGTTCCGCGGGCACGCGGCCTCGCTCGAGCGCATGGCGCGCCTTGCGCGCACGGCCGAGCAGCGCGGCATCGTGCTGGTGAACCCCGGCCGCGCCCACTTCTTCGAGGTCGACAAGCGCCGCGCAACCGAGACGCTGGCCGCGGCCGGGCTGGTCACGCCTGCCGTCTACGCCTGCGCGCCTCCGGCGGGCATCGATGCCGCGGCGCTCGCCTACCCCTGCGTGCTCAAGCCGAACTGCGGGGGCCGCACCACCTGCACCGCCATCGCGCGCAGCGCGGACGAGGCCCGGGCGTTTTTGGCCGAGGCGCCCGCCATCGAGCTCATCGCCGAGGAGTACGTGGAGCCGGCGCGCGGCTTCCTCACGCGCATCGAGGTGGTGGACGGCGCCTGCGCGCTCGCAGTGAAGCGCTCCGTGGCCGACAACGGCCTGTCGGCCTACCGCTTCGGCTCCACCTACGCCGCCTACCCCGACGTCCCCCGCACGGTCACCGACGCCGCGGAGCGGGCCGCCGCGGTGCTGTCCATCGAGCTCGGCAGCTTCGACGTCATCGAGGGCGCGCGCGGCCCCTGCCTCATCGACGCGAACTCCGTGTCGAACGTGTCCGAGGACTGCACCGAGCTGCTGGGCATGGACCTCATGCGCGCCCACGCCGAGGCCGTCGCCCGTCGCTGGCACGCGCTCGGCGCCACCGCCCCCCCACCCCCGAGAAAGGACCCGCCCATGATGACCATCGAGGACGTCTACCGCAAGTTCGACGAGATAGGCTGCTGCAGCTTCGCCACGCCCGACGGGCACGGCGGCGTGGAGGCGCGCATCGCCCACTTCTTCGCCTACGGCGACGAGGGCCTCTACCTGCGCACCATGGACGTGAAGCCGTTCTACCGCCAGCTCAAGGAGAGCGGGCGCCTAGCGGTGTGCGGCGAGCGCACGGAGGCCAAGGTCGTGTTCGACGAGGACAACCTGCCCCTGTTCAAGCCCGGCTACCAGATGCGCGTCTCCGGCGAGGTGCGCGAGCTGTCCATGGTGGAGGTGGAGGCGAAGGCCGCGCATGACCGCAACTTCAACGTGGCCGTGCACGACATCGCCAAGTACCCCGAGACGCGCGTGCTCGTGCTACACCGCTTCCACGGCGAGCTGTACGACTACGACTACGCCATGGCGAGGCGCGACCACAAGCTCTACCGCGAGCGCTTCGCGTTCGGCGGCGACACGTTCGAGGAGCCGGGCCTGCGGATAACGGACAGCTGCATCGCGTGCGGCACCTGCCTCGAGGGCTGCTCGTTCAAGGCCATCGTGCCCGGCGAGCCCTACACCATCCTGGGCGAGCGCTGCGACGAGTGCGGCAACTGCTACCACGTGTGCCCCGCAGGGGCGGTGGAGGGCAAGGGGAGGTAAGGGGCCCCGCCTCCCCGCACTCTACGGAGCGTTCATTGCGCGCGCCGCCGCTTGCGGGTATCGTGGGACGGCACGCAAAACCATCACGGGAGGAGAACCATGGACACCAGACGCACCGGCGGGCTCATCCGCAGCCTGCGGGAGGAGCGCGGGCTCACGCAGCTCCAGCTCGCCCAGCTCGTGGGCGTGGGCGACAAGGCCGTGTCGAAGTGGGAGCGCGGGGGCGGCTGCCCCGACGTGTCGCTTTTGCCCGCGCTCGCGGCCGAGCTGGGATGCCCGGTAGAGACGCTGCTGGCAGGCTCGCTCTCCCCCGACGAGGCCCAAGGAGGCACCATGAAGCGCACGGCATTCCGCATCTGCCCCGCCTGCGGGAACATCATCACCACCACGGGGGACGCCGACGTCTCCTGCTGCGGCAGGAAGCTCGCCCCGCTGCCCGTCCAACCCGCCGACGAGGCGCACGCCGTGCAGGTGGAGGACGTGGAGGGCGACTGGTACCTCACGTTCGGCCACCCCATGGAGAAGGGGCATCATCTGTGCCTCGCCGCCGTCGTGGGCTACGACCGCCTGGCCGTGGAGAAGCTCTACCCCGAGCAGGGCGGCGAGGCGCGCCTGCCGCGCCTGCCCGGCGGCGTGCTCTACACCTGCTGCACCGAGCACGGCCTCATGCGGCACGCCGCTCCCGCCGCGAGCCCCCGCCGCCAGGCTCGAACCGTCTAGGGATGCGAGCGACCCCGCGCGTTTAGGCGCGGGCCGGGAAGCGGCCGGCGGCGGCTTCCCGGCCCATCCGTCAGGCTTGCTCCGCGCCCTTCGCGGCCGCCAGCTCGCGCACCCGGGCAACCACCGGCGCGATGGCGGCGCGGTCGGTGCCGTCGAAGCCGCCGCGCATCCCCGAGAGCATCTCGGCGGCGCGCGGGTCGGTGGCCGCCTGCTTCTCCTGCATCTTGAAGAACATCTTCATGGCCAGCTTGTTCGGCAGGCTCAACCGCTCGTAGGCGAACCCGCCGCGCAGGTAGAACCGCTCCACGCCGTCGAGCTCCGGCGAGGGGAACTCCCGCGCCATCGCCTCGTCCACCATGTCAGCCCACTCGGGCGGCGTCGCGCCCACCGCGAACGCGACGAACGGGGTGCGCGGATGCGCGGCGCGGGCGCGCGCGAGCCACTTCTTCCCCACGAGCCCGCCCGCATGGAGCCAGCCGCCGAACACGACCGCATCGTAGGAGCCCGCGTCGATCCCGTCCGCCCGCTCCACCGGCACCGCCTCGCCGCCCAGCTCCTCCGCGATCCATTCCGCATAGCGCCTCGTGAAACCCGTCTGCGATGCGTACACCACCACGGCCCTCATCGCGCACCCCCTTCCGCTGCGGCGCCCGCGGGCGCCCCGATCGCCTGTGCGGAGAAGAACCGCCCCAGGTGGCCGCGCACGAGCGGCTCCGCATCCTCCCAGGGGACGTCCGAGAGCAAGAGCAGGAACACCGGCCCGTAGAACTCGCGCGCGAGCGCCGCCGCGTCGTCGGTCGCGAACTGCCCGACGGCCATCAGGTGCTCGAACACCGTGCGCTGGATGGCCAGGGGCTGCTCCACGAACACGAAGCGGAACGCCTCCGCGGCCTGCTCGTCGGCGTAGCGGCTCGCGGCCAGCAACCGGCGCAACCGGACCATGTCCCCGTCCGCGAAGAAGTGCCGGAACCCCGCGAGCACCCGCCGCTCCGTCTCCTCGAACGCCCCGGCGTACCCGTCGGGGCGTTCGGCCGGCGCGGCCATGACGCCCTGCGCCGCGAACACCGCGCGCGTGCGCTCCAGCTGCGCGGCCAGAACCGCGTCGAAGATGGCCTGCTTGCCCGGGAAGTGGTTGTAGAGCGACGCGTCCTTGACGCCCACCGCCGCCGCGATGTCGCGCACGGAGACGGCATGGTACCCCCGCTCCGCGAACAGCCCGAACGCCGCCTCGACGATCCGACCCTTCGTGTCCCTGTCCCTCATGCATCCTCCTAAACTAGCGAACGCTAGCTATTATACTAGCACTTGCTAGTTTTGCAAGCAAGCCAACGACCGTACAGATGTTTCACGTGAAACATCTGGCCAAGGGGTGCGGAAACGGGGGCTGGGGACGTGCGCGCAGGAAGCGGGACCGTGGTGCCGGCGGGGCGAGGGCGCTAGCCCTTCGTCGCGGCCTCGAGCATCTGCTGGAGCACCTCCACGTGGCTGCGGCGCTTGTGGGTGGCGGTGCCCAGGAGGCAGACGCTCTTGTACTCGCCGTAGCGGTCGTAGAACTGCGGAACGGCCTCGCGCTCGCGGATGTCCTCGCGGTAGGCGTCGGCGTAGGCGTCCCAGCCGATGTTGCCGTGCAGGTAGCGCTCAAGCATGGTGGGCGCGGGGGCGAACAGCTTGTCGTGCACGTAGTCGGCGTGCAGGAGCTTCGGCACGAAGTACGCCAGGTCGTTCTTCTTGGTGAAGCCTGCCAGCTGGTTCGTGTTCTTCAGGCGCGTGTCCAGCAGCAGGTCGACGTCCCATGACTCCAAGGCGCCGAAGAACTTCTCGGCAGTGGTCTCGTAGGCGCTGATCGTGTTGATTCGCATGGCGGAAGGCTCCTTCTCGGCCGCGCGCGAACGCGGGCCACGGCTTTTCGGAACACCATAACCGCACCGCCCCCCGCCCCGGCGCCGCGCACGGACGTTGTGGCGCAACCGCAGGCAAACCGCAGGCATTCCGTCACGCAACCGCCACGGCCGGGCCCTGCTGGAAGCCGCTCGCCGGCGCCCCGGCCAACCGCAGCCGCCGAAAACCCCTTCCTTGCGCTTTCTGCTCGCCGAGAAGGCCGATTGACCTTACAATACGGTCAACGTTAATTTGAATGCCCGGCAACAAGACGCGAGGTAGCCCTGCATGGATGCGAATGAAGCGCTGAACTCCTTCGACCTCGACCCACGCCTGTTCTACGATGCCATCTCCTACAGCACGGACGACTACCTCTACATCATCGACATGAAAACGGACATGGCCCTCGTGTCCGAGAACATGCAGCAGGACTTCGACCTGCCCGGACGCGTGTTCGAGGGACTCATCCCCCGGTGGCGCGAGCTCATAGCGGATCGCGACCGCCAGAGCTTCGACGAGTCCATCGACGACATGCTCTGCGGCAAGACCGACGAGCACGACCTGGAGTACCAGGTGCGCAACCGCAAGGGCGAGTACATCTGGATCATGTGCCGCGGGCTGCTCATGCGCGACGGCGAAGGCTCGCCCATGCTGTTCTCGGGCGCCGTCACCAGCCTGGAGCGCAAGGGCGAGGTGGACGCCACCACGGGCTTGTTCGCCCATGGCAAGTGCCTGCAGGTGCTCGACCGCCTGCTCGCCCGCGAGCGCCCCTCGGGCGGCATCCTGCTGTTGGGGCTCGACGACTTCTCGCGCATCAACTCGCTCAACGACCATTCGTTCGGCAACGGCGTGCTGCGCCAGTTCGCCCAGACGCTCCAGCGCCTGCTGCCCGAGAACGCCTCCGCGTTCCGCTTCGACGGCGACGAGATCGCGGTGGTGCTCGACGAGGCCGACCGCGGCGCCATGGAGGACCTGTACCGCGCCGTGCACGCGTTCGCCAACCGCCAGCAGGCCATCGACGGCGTGCCTTACTTCTGCACGGTGTCGGGGGGGCATCGCCATGGTCGGCGAGGACGGCACCACCGGGCTCGACCTCATCAAGCACGCCGAAAGCGCGCTGGAGGAAAGCAAGCACCGCGGCAAGAACACCGTGTCGTTCTTCTCGTCGGCCATGTCGGAGGAGAAGCTGCGCCGCCTGGAGCTCAGCGACCGCCTGCAGGCGTCCGTCGTGGACGGCATGCGGGGCTTCTCGGTGCACTACCAGCCGCTCGTGGATGCGGGAACGCTGGGCATCGCGGGAGCCGAGGCGCTGCTGCGCTGGAGCGCGGACGAGTTCGGCAGCGTGAGCCCGGCCGAGTTCATCCCCGTGCTGGAATCCTACGGGCTCATCGGCACCGTGGGTCGCTGGGTGCTCGAGCAGGCCGTGGGCCAGTGCGCGGCGTGGGACCGCATCCGGCCCGACTTCATCATGAACGTGAACATCTCCTACCTGCAGCTGCTCGAGACCGACTTCGTGCCGTTCGTGGAGCGCCTCCTGGCCCAGGCAGACGTCGAGCCGAGCCGCATCGTGCTGGAGATGACGGAGAGCTACTTCGTCACCGACCTCGAGGCGCTGCGCGCGACGTTCGACCAGCTGCGCGCCATCGGCATACGGTTGGCCATGGACGACTTCGGCACGGGGTACTCCTCGCTCGGCCTGCTGTCCCAATCGCCCGCCGACATCGTGAAGATCGATCGGCTGTTCATCAAGAACATCCACGTCGAATCGTTCAACCGCGCGTTCATCGACGCCGTCATCGACCTCTGCCACAGCGTGGACTTCGAGGTGACGGTGGAGGGGGTTGAGGAGCGGACCGAGCTGGACACCGTGCGCGCCATCGGCGCGGACAGCGTGCAGGGATTCCTCGTCTCCCGCCCGCTGCCCGCCGGGCAGTTCGAGGAGCGCTTCCTGGGCGCAGACGCCACCGGGGAGTAGGCGCCCGGCCTGCACCGGGCACGTCAGGCGGCAGGCTGCGTGCGCGGCGCTGCCTCCTTCCGCGCAGGCAGCGGCAGGCTGCAGCGCTCGGACACGGCGGCCGCCATCGGGGCTGCGGCGGCACGTCCCTCCATCACGGCCACGCAGTACGCGCTCTTGCCCGCGCGCTTGATGCGGTAGAGCGCCTGGTCGGCCGCGCGGTAGTACGCCTCGTACGACCAGCCGGGCCGCCCCACGGCAACGCCGATGCTCACGCTCACCGGCACGCCCTCGGCCGAGAGCCGCTCGACGCCCGCGATCACGTCGGCGCAGAGGCGCTCGGCCACGCAGGCGCAGGGGATGTCGGCCACGAACGCGGAGAACTCGTCGCCTCCCGCGCGGAACACGATGTCGGTGCGTCGGAACGACCGCTCCAGCAGCTGGGCGAAGCCGCGCAGCACGTCGTCGCCGCGATGATGGCCGTGCTCGTCGTTCACCTTCTTGAAGTCGTCCACGTCGAACATGAACAGCGCGCTGCACGCCCCCTCCCAGCGCGGCTCGGCCAGGGCGCCCTCCACGAGGCGCCTGCCCTGCCGCACATGGTACAGGCCGGTCAACGGGTCGCGCATGGCCTGGCGCTCCAGCAGGCGGCGCTCCTCGCGCAGCCGACGGTCCAGCAGGGCCTGCTCGGTCACGTCCTGGAGCACGCAGGCGCAGAAGCCCTCGCGGGGACGGTAGGAGCGCACGGAGAAGTAACGGTCGCCGGAGACGCTGCGGCAGGTGAAGTACTGCGTGGCGCCCGTGCGCGCCGTGTCGTCCAGCACTCCCAGCATGCAGCGCGCAACATCGGGGCAGGCGTCGAACACCGACGAGCCCACGAGCACCTCGCGCGCACAGCCCGCCAAGGCGATGGCGGCATCGTTCACATAGGCGAACACCGCATCGACGGTGCGCCCCTCCTCGTCGGGGACGGTCTTGACGACGGCGAACGGTACGGGCATGGCGCGCAGGTAGTCGGTCTCTTCGCTGGGGTTCGGCACGGTGCTCGGCACTCCTCTTGCTAGCTCTCTGGAACGGGGGGAGGAGGCCGCGACGCATCGGCGCCGCGCCAAGGGCGGCTGCAGGGCCGCGCGGGGCGTTACGGGGTTGCCTTCATAAGGGGCCGTCCTCACGGGGTCAGCATGCTACCAGCGCCGTCGGCCCCGTGTAAAGGCGCTTCACGCAACGTTGGCCGCCTTGAAACCATGCCGTTACGAAGCCGCCCTCATCCAGCCGCGCCCGCGCGCGGGACGAGCGGCGAGCCCAGGCGCGCAAGCTCGCCCGCCACCGTCTCCACCAGAAGGGGCAGCGCGGCAGCCACCTTCGGCGTGAGGCCCACCGTCACCACGGCCGGCGAGGGGTTCTCCACCTGCATGCCCAGGCACAGGCCCTCGGCCTCGTAGCCCAAGAGCGTGGCGGCGTCGAACAGGTCGACGAGCTTCAGGTCGTGCAGCGACGCCGTGGCGCCGGAGTGGCGCGCCATGGCATCGGGCTCGAAGCGGAACACGGTGCCCGGCTCCGCGTCCGTGCCGTCCACCGCGTCCACGGTGACGAGCACGTCGAAATCGCGCACGTACGGCAGCATATCCATGCTCAGGCAGCCCACGTCGAACAGCTCCACGTTGCCGGGCGCCTCGTAGCGCTCTACCAGCTCCTCGTACACGGCGGTGCCCAGCCCGTCGTCCAGCATGAGCTTGTTCCCCACGCAGAACACCCCGATGCGCCGCGCGCCCGCGCCCTCCGCCGTGCCCGCGGCGGGCGTGCCGCCCCCACGCTCCTCCCCCATGCCGATCACGCCCCCAGCGTCGGACGGATGACCAGGTTGTAGTACGTGGCCCCGGCGATCATGGCGCAGCCCGCCACCACGCTCACCGCGGCCCAGATGCGCTGACGGCGCAGGTACGCATCCTTCCCCACGCCCCGCGAGGCGGCGCGATGCGCGGCGAAGGGCTGCCCGATGAGGGAGAAGGCCACCGTGCCCGCCGTGAGCGTCGCGAAAACGGCTGCCGCCACGATGAGCGCGAGCGGCGTCCGCTCCGTCCACGCCGCATAGAACGTGTTGTCTGCGAACAGCCAGATGGGGTAGAACAGGAGCGCCGCCCACATGCCATGCGCCGGCCCCCAGATGGGCGGCAGGAACAGCGCACCCACGTTGAGGCGCGGTATACCCTCCAGGAACTTCTCTTCCCGTGCGATCTGCTCGTCCGTCAATTCCGCCACCGATGTCTCCTTCGCTCTCGTGATCGCCGCCTATTATAGCGAAGCCTTCGGCTGCAGAGCACGTAGGGGGCCGAGCGGTTTTCCGTGACGGTTCAACGCCAAACCAAGCAGCGACCTGTCGAACGTGCTACCATATGACACCAGGACGATAACATTAATGGATCGGGAGGCACCCCATGGACATACTCGCCATCGCCGGATCGCTTCGACAGGGAAGCTACAACCGCCAGCTCGCCGAGGCCGCAGGGGCGGCGCTGGGCAGGCTGCGCCCCGAGGCAGGCTTCCAGCTGCTCGCCTGGGACGACGTCCCGCTCATGAACCAGGACACCGAGCACCCCGCGCCCGCCGCCGTGGCGCGCGTGCGCGACGAGGTCAAGCGGGCCGACGGGCTGTGGCTGTTCAGCCCCGAGTACAACCACGCCATCCCCGGCCCGCTGAAGAACCTGATCGACTGGCTCTCGCGTCCCGTGAGCGAGGCCGAGGGCCAGGTGCTGGCCGGCAAGCCCGTGGCGCTGGCCGGGGCCAGCATCGGCATGAGCGGGGCGGCGCATGCGCAGGAGCAGCTCGTGGGCGTGCTCAGCTTCCTGGATGCGCGCATCATGAACCAGCCCCGCCTGGCCATCCCCCATATCGCCATCCAGGCCGCGGACGGCGTGCTCGCGCTGGACACCTCGGCGCCCTACCTGGAGCGCCAGGCGCAGGCGTTCGTGCGCTTCATCGAGCGCGAGGGCCGCTAGCGCCGGTCGGGCGCAGCCTCCTCGCAGCCGGGGGCTCCCGTGCCGGCCGCAGCCTGCCCGCACGCCGCGGTCGCGCCGCCCTCCGCGCACGCCGCGGCCTCCGCGGGCGGCGCGCCCTTGCCGCGCTCGGACAGCACGAGGCCGGCGCAGGTCAGCACGACGCCGACGCCTATCTGCGGCGTGAGCGGCTCGCCCAGCACCAGCACCGACGCCGCCACCGTGATCACAGGCACGAGGTAGATGTAGGCGCTCGTCTTCACGGCGCCCAGAAGCTTCACGGCGATGCCCCACGTGGCGAAGCACGCCGCCGACGCGCCCACGCCCAAGAACAGCATGTTCGCCGACATGAGCGGGTCGGCGAACCGCTCGAGGCCGAACTGGAAATCCAGCAGGAACAGCGCCGGCACCATGAGCACGAGGCCCCAGGCGAACGTGCGCTTCGTCATCTGGATGGTGTCGTCGCACAGAAGCGCCAGCTTGCGGGTGAGCACGGCGTAGAACGCCCACACGGCCGCGGCCGCCACGGCCAGCGCGTCGCCCACGACGCCGCCCGTGCCCAACCCCTCCCAGCTGATGAGGACGATGCCCGCCATGGCCAGCGCGAACCCGGCGAAGAACACGGGATGCAGCTTCTCGTCGCGCAGCAGCAGCGAGGACAGCAGCGCCGTGAAGAACGGGTTCACCGCCACGATCACGCCCACGTTGCTGGCCGTGGTGTAGGTGAGCGCGATGTTCTCGAACAGGAAGTACAGCACCACGCCCGTGAGGCCGGCCGCCGCCACGAGCGCCTCCTCGCGCCAGCCGCCCAGCTTCACGTGGCGCGGGCGGCACGCCCACAGCACCAAGAACCCGATGAGGAAGCGGTAGAACAGTATCTCGATGGGCGCGAAGTCCACGAGCAGCACCTTCGTGGCCACGAACGTCGTGCCCCACACCACCACGGTGAAGAGCGCGAACAGGTGCCCCCGCGCCGCCGAGCCCCCGGCCGCCCGCGCGGCCGCTGCCGCCTCGCGCGCGCTCACGAGGCGTCCTTCGCACAGGCGGCACGGTAGCGCGCCGGCGTGAGCCCCGTCACGTTGCGGAACACGCGCCCCAGATGGGCCTGGTCGGCGAAGCCCGCAAGGCCGGCAGCTTCGACGGGCGTGCAGCCCTGCTCCAGCAGGCTCTTCGCATGCATGACGCGCACGGCCGTGAGGTAGCGGCCGGGCGTGATGCCGAGCTCCCTCTTGAAGGCGCGCACGAGCGCATAGCGGCTCGTGCCCGCGACGGCCGCCATGTCCTCGAGCGCGATACGGTCGGCGTAGCGCGCGTCCACGAAGGTGCGCGCCGCCGCCACGGGGCCTCCCGGCTCCGCGCATGCCCGCGCGCTGCCGGCGGCCGCGTCGGCGGCAGCGAGCAGTGCGCACAGCAGGCCGTCAAGCTCGGCGAGGGCCCCCGGGCCCTCGTGCGCGGCCCGCGCGAAGAGCGCGTCCGCCCGCGCGAACAGCGCGGGGTCGTGCAGCACGGGAACGGCGAACCGCGGCGCACGCATCGCCCGACCGTCCGAGCCCGCGACCGCCCCGCATGCGGCAGGCGGCATGCCCCCTGCCGCAGCGCCTTCGCGCGCAGAGCCTCCCGCCGTCCCCTCCCCGCCTCGTTTCGAGAGCGCGGCCATCACGCCCACCGGCACGTTCGCGCAGCGGTACGAGAACGGCTCGTCGTCGAGCGGGTCGCAGGCATGGGGTTCGCCGGGATTGACCAGGAACACGTCGCCGGGCTCCAGCACATGCAGCTCGCGAGAGCTCACGGTGAGCGCGCGGCGGCTGGCGTGCAGGACGCCCACCACGTAGTGGTCGTGCAGGTGGTTCGGGAACGCCCGGATATCCCCGGCCAGCGAGCATACCTCCACGACGGACCCGTCGGGAAGCGCGAGCGCCCGCACCTCGCGCGCGCTCATGCCCCGCGGCCCCTCCTCCGCCTGCGGGCCTTCGACCCGCTCGCCTTCGCATCGCATACGCCTGATCTCCTTTCGCAAAGGCACAGTATAGTCCATGCGCACGCCGCGGCGCTTGTACGTTATTGCGCACCCGGCGGGCGGCGTACCTATCGCCCGTCGGGCGCCCAGCACCTCGCCGCATGCCCCGCCGCCCGTCCGCCTCCGCACCCCCGCCTCGCCCCGCATCGCCCGCCCCGCCCCCGCAAAAGGGAGGGGACCCGGTTTCCCAGGTCCCCTCGAAGAGCGGTTCCAAGCGATGGCGGGTGCCGTGCGCTTTAAGCCTTCTCGTGATGCAGGTCGTCGTCGCCCACGATCGTGTGGTGCTCGGGATCGTACACGAGTCCGCCATGCTCCTTCCAGAAGAACATGAGCAGCGTCGGGGAGATGCCCTCGATGTTCGCCAGGTAGATATGGATGAACATGAAGCAGATGAAGACGTACATCATGAAGTAGTGGATGATGCGCATCGACATGAGGCCGCCCACCAGATCCGTGCCGGCCGCGAAGAAGCCCATGTTCATCGTGGGAGCCCACAGGGCCAGGCCCGTGTAGAACATCAGGATGATGAGGATGGGGATGGCCAGGTAGCTGATCTTCTGCGGAACGCCCAGCTTGGCGCCCAGCGGGTGGTCCTTCTTCAGGAACAGGTAGTACTTGATCCACGCGCCCAGCTGGTGGCGGTTGTCGGCCTGGGGCAGCCAGGTCTTGTAGTCCGTCACCTGGTAGCGCGTGCCGCCGTCCGGCGAGGACTTCACGAAGAAGGCCATGATCACGCGGACGATGCAGTTGATGAACAGGATGAAGCCGCAGAACACGTGCACGCCGCGGGCGATGCCCATGAACGCGGGCCAGAACGGGAAGTGGATGCTGAAGCCCGTGACGATCAGCAGGATCATGCAGACGAGGTTGATCCAGTGCGTGATGACGAAGGGCATCGGATGCGCTTCGCGGTAGTGTGCCAAGTGCGCCATGTTACTTCACCCCCCAAGGGCTCGTGACGGTCTCGAAGCTCTTGCCCGTCGCCGGCTCGGTGATGTGGACCGCGCACGCCGTGCAGGGGTCGAAGCTGTGCACCGTGCGCAGCGCGTTGATGGGCTTCTCGATGTCGCCCACCGGGTTGCCGATGAGGGCCTGCTCCATCGGGCCGCTCTCGCCGTTGGCGTTCTTCGGCGCGAGGTTCCAGGTGGTCGGGATGATGATCTGGTAGCCCGTGATCTTGCCGTCCTTGACTTCCTCGGAGTGGTAGAGCGCGCCGCGGGGCGCCTCCCAGAAGCCGGTGCCGGAGCCGGTGATGGTGGCGGGCTCGCGGAAGTACTCGCTGTCGCCGCTCTTCACGGCCTCGCAGAGCTCGGCGACCCAGTCCTTCATGAGGCCGGCGATGTAGAGCGTCTCGATCTGGCGGACGGCGGTGCGGCCGAGCGTGGACTGCGCCACGCCGATCTGGCCGGGGGCGCCCAGCGCCTCCAGCAGGCCGTCGACCTGCTCCACGATGAACGGCACGTTGCGCTTGTACGCGGCCAGGACGCGGGACAGGCCGCCGGCCTCGTAGGGCTTGCCGTCGTAGGCGGGGCACTTGACCCACGTGTAGCGGTCGTTCACGTCGTAGGAGGTGAACTCGGGCTCCGTGACGAAGTACGGGGAGGTGTAGGTCTCCTCGCCCTTGTACCAGGAGTGGCCCATGTACTCGGTGATGAGCTCTTCCTTCACGTCGGAGAGGTTGAGCTTGTCGTCGATGACGCCCATGGGCAGGTAGCGGTCCTTGAGCTCCATGCTCTCGTTCTCGAACACGCCCCAGGCCACGTAGCGGCCGCAGCCCTTGCCCCAGTTGAGCGCGTCGATGTAGTACGGCGCGATGGCAAGCGTGTCGGGGATCATCGTGGCCTCGACCCAGTCGTAGATCTCGTCGACGAGGTACTTGAGGTCGTCGAGCTTCTGGTCGGTGGGAACGAACGCCGTGCCGCCCGGGATGAGCGTCATGACGTGCGGCATCTTGCCGCCGATGATGGCGGACACCTGGGAGGCCTTGGCCTGCATCTGCAGCGCCTCCAGGTAGTGGGCCGTGCAGATGAGGTCGAGCTCGGGCGGCAGCTTGTAGCCGGTGCCGTCCTCGGCGTCGAACCAGTTGCCCGAGAAGATGGACAGCTGGCCGTTGTCGGCGAAGTTCGACAGGCGCTCCTTCAGGGCAACGAAGTCGCTGTTCGTGGACGTGCCGGCAGCCTGCGCGAGATCGTAGGCGTCGGCCGCGTCGGCCTTGAGGGCGTTGAGCGGGTTCACGTAGTCCAGCGCCGCCAGGTTGTAGAACCACAGGATGTGGCTGTGCAGGAACTGCGCGCCCTCGAGCAGGTTGCGGATGATGCGCGCGTTGTTCGAGATCTTGATGCCGTAGGCCTTCTCGGCCGCGATGGCGGACGAGTGGGCATGCGAGACCGGGCACACGCCGCAGATGCGCTGCACGATCTGCGCGGCGTCTTCGGGCGTGCGGTTCTCCACGACCATCTCCATGCCACGGAAGCAGCCGCCGGACACCCAGGCGTCGGAGACCTTGCCGTTGGTGACCTCCATCTCCACGCGGAGGTGGCCCTCGATGCGGGTGATCGGGTCGATAACTGAACGGGTCATGTAGGCTTACCTCCCTTCTTCTTCATCGGATTCGACAGCCTTCGCGTTCGCGTTGTGGCTGCTCTTCTCGCACGCGGCCTTGGCCTCGTCGCGCGTGAGGTCGTACTTCCCGATTGCCTTGTCGGGGTGGTTCTTGTCCCAGGCACGGACCTTCTCGAAGTCGGCGCCGCCGTCCATGCGGCCCGTGATCTTCATGCCGAAGCCGTGCACGACGAGCGCTGCGGCCAGGATGCCCGTGATGCCGAGCGCGATCGTGCCGGGCTGGACCATCCAATCGCCGATGCGCAGGTCGCGATGGCGCTTGTAGAACGGGGTGTTGACCTCGACCCAGTTGTGGCCGGGGTCGTGCGGCGCGGCCTCGCAGCAGCCGATGCAGGGGGAGCCCGCCTGCACGCACCAGCTGCGGCGGTTGTTCCACAGCGTCACGCCGCAGTTGGACTTCGTCTGCGGCCCGCGGCAGCCGAGCGGGTACAGGCAGTACCCCTTGGCCTCCTCCTCGGAGCCGAACTGGTAGACGAACTCGCCGTTCTCGAAGTGGCCGCGGCGCTCGCAGTTGTCGTGGATCGTCTGGCCGAAGATGCCCTCGGGCTTGCCCTCGTTGGTGAGCGGGGGCAGCTTCTCGAGCATGATCACGTCCACGAGCACGGACACGAGCCACTCGGGGTTCGCAGGGCAGCCCGGGATGTTGATGACCTTCGTCTCGATGCCGGCCTTCTCCAGGAACTGCTGCACGCCGAGCGCGCCCGAGCTGTTCGGATGGGCGCCCATCCACCCGCCGTTGACGGCGCAGGAACCCAGCGCCACCACGGCGTTGGCCTTCTCCGCAGCCTCGATCAGGTGCTCCGTGCCGGGCTTGTCGGCAACGCGCAGCGCCTGGCCGTCCCAGCCCTCCAGCACGGCACCCTCGTACACGAGGATGTAGTTGCCGGCCTCGATCGTCTGCTCCTTGGCTTCCTCCATCGACCAGCCGGCAGCCGCGGAAAGCGTCTCCGAATAGTTAAGCGAGATCAGCTCCAGCACGACGCTCGCGGGATCCGGCGTCTCGACCTGGGCGAACGACTCGGTACATCCCGTGCACGACGCGCCTTCGATCCAGATGACCGGATAGAGCTTCCCCTTCGTAGCGCCGATCACGGATTTCTCGAGGGCCTGCGCTATCTGCGGCGCGGCGAGCTGGGACAGCCCGGCAGCCGCGGCGACGGCGCCGCAAAGCTTCATGAAGCTCCGTCGCGTCACGCCGCGGGCGGAGAGCATGTCCTGAAACTCTGAAACCGTGGCCTCTGTTTCCATGTGCACACCTCCTCAGGTGCTTCTCGTCTGATATTCACTGCTAGCATTTTCCCCGAGAAGTGTTTCTTGCGTCCTTGCGTCTACGCGAGCGCAACGTTTGGGCCGCAAATGGTACAAAAATGTTACAGATACCCCTTCTCGTAACATGATTTATGCAGGTTAGGCGCGCTTTTATGCAAAAACCCGCATAACGGGCCCAACCTCCTCGAACCACGTGCGATACAAGGCCGCTCATCGAAAAACAGGAGAAATGTTGGATTCCTGCACGGGAAGCGGCCCCACCCCTCGGGCAACGCCGCACGGAAGGATATCATAAGACGGCGCGCAAAGCGACCTTTGCATCCACATCGACCGAAGGACAACCCCATGCCCGTCTCCGCACCCGTGTTCGCCTACCTCGGCCCCGCCGGCACCTATACCCACGAGGCCGCCCGCGCCTTCGCCGCGCGGCTGGGCATCGACGAGCCCGCGCTTCTCGAATGCGCGTCGTTCGACGAGGTGTTCGACGCCGTGGACCGCGGCAAATGCGAGTTCGGCGTGGTGGCGAAGGAGAACTCGCTCGAGGGGTCGGTCACGGCCACGCTCGACAACTTCGCGTTCAAGAGCCAGGCCTCCATCCTGGGCGAGCACGTGCTCGACATCCACCACTGCCTCGTGCTGCACCCCGACGCGAAGCTGGAGGACGTGACCTGCGTGGCCTCGCACGCGCAGGGGCTCGCGCAGTGCCGTCGCTTCCTGGCCGAGCGGCTGCCGGGGCGCGCGACCGTCACCACGTCGTCCACCGCCGAGAGCGCCCGCATGGCCGCCGAGGACGTCCACGTGGCCGGCATCGCGAACGCGTTCGCCGCCGAGCTGCACGGCGCGCACGTGGCCGTGCGCGACATCGAGGACCATTTCGGCAACCAGACGTCGTTCGCCCTCATCGGCCGCCAGGGACACCCGCCCGTATTCCGCGGCGACCGCTACAAGACCTCGCTCGCCCTGTTCTTGCAGGTGGACCGCGCGGGCACGCTGAACATGATCCTGTCCGAGTTCGCCTACGCCGGCATCAACCTGTCGATGATCCAATCGCGCCCCACGAAGCAGGCGCTCGGCGACTACATGTTCTTCATCGAGTTCAAGGAGGACGCGAACACCCTGCCCGTGCAGACGGCCCTGAACTGCCTGCGCCTGAAGCTGCGCGAGGTGAAGGTGCTCGGCAGCTACCCGGTGGACTAAGGGCGTTAGAGCGCCAGGATGCCCAGGTGCTCCAGCAGGATCTTCGTGCCGATGAGCACGAGGACGATGCCGCCGGCGATGGTGGCGGCCTTCTCGTAGCGCGCGCCGAAGCGGTGCCCCACGGCCACGCCCGCGAGAGCGAGCACGAACGTGGTGGCGCCGATGAGCCCCACGGACATGACGATGTCCACGCGCAGGAACGCGAACGTGATGCCCACGGCGAGCGCGTCGATGCTCGTGGCGATGGCGAGCATGACGAGCTCGCGCAGGTCGAGCTTGCCGTCGGCCGGGCAGGACAGCTCCTCGTCGTCCTCATGGAAGGCGTCCCAGAGCATCTTGCCGCCGATAAGCGCCAGAAGGCCGAAGGCTATCCAGTGGTCCACCGGCGTGATGTAGCGCTCGAACTGCGTGCCCAGCGCCCAGCCGAGAAGCGGCATGAGCCCCTGGAAGCCGCCGAAGAACAGCGCGATGACCAGCGCCTGGCGCATGTTCAGGCGCTTCATGCACAAGCCCTTGCACACCGACACGGCGAACGCGTCCATCGACAGCCCCACCGCGATCAAGAACAGCTCCGCGAATCCCATGGTCGTTTCCTCTCGTCTCCGCAATCCCCCTGGCCGCGCCGCAGCGCCGGTCCGGGCTGCAGGCAAAAAAACACCGGCGCGTGCGCACCGGCTGCAGAAGCGAGCGGTGCGACGCCAAGCGCCACACCGCGAGTCTTGTCGTTTCAGGTTGCGCCAGCTTCAGGAAGAAGCAGCATGTTGACGCAGCCGCGCCTTGACGGCGCCGACTACTCCCCCACGGGATTCGGATATTCTAGCACAGGTTTCCGCCGCCGAGTCGTCAAACACCTTGCCATAACCTCCGTTTTCGTCCACTTGTCTGACCAGGTGTTATATATTGTTTTACCTGTTCAGGAGCTTGCTATGGGATGGACAAGAACGGAGGTTGTGGCCGACATCGGCCCGGTGCGCCTACGCGAAGAACAGGTCGCCCTCCCGGCGGAAGAAGCCCTCGGACACCAAGTCGGCGACGATGCCGTCGAACACGTCCGCATCCACGCAGGGGCGGCCGGCGGCCTGCTCGAAGGCGTCCAGGCGACCGGCCAGCTCCGGCGCGGCGATGCCCGGGGCGGCCAGCACGATGCGCACGAGCTCGGCGCGCTTCTGCCGCCGCGACCCCTCGAAGGCCGACTGCCGCGTATGGTGGGCGCTGCGCCTTGACGGGTTCGCCACCTGGGTCTTCAAGTGCGCGCCGTAGTCCAGGAGCGCGTAGTACCACGCCCGGGCGCCCTCCTCGGGGCACGTGTCCGCCACGAGCGGGGCCAGCTCCCGGTCCCTCACGCCCTCGCGGCCCGGGAACAGCTCGTGCAGGAACACCGTGCGCACGTTCGTCTCCAGGTAGAGCGAGGGGCGGTCGAAGGCGAACGCCACCACGCCGGCCGCCGTGGCCGGGCCGATGCCGGGCAGCTGCACCAGCTCCTCGGCCGTGGAGGGCAGCTGCCCGCCCCGTTCGGCGGCGCAGAGGTCGGCCGTCCTCTTCAGCGCGAGGGCGCGGCGGTTGTAGCCGAGCCCCTGCCACTGGGCCAGCACATCGGACGTGTCGGCCGACGCGAGCGCGTCGATCGTGGGGAACAGCGCCATGAAGCGCTCCCAGAACCGTCCCACGCGCGCCACCTGGGTCTGCTGCAGCATGATCTCGGACACGAGCACGGCGTAGGGGTCGTCGAGGTTGCGCCACGGAAGGTCGCGGTAGAGCGCCGCACCCCGCTCGCGCACGAGCGCCGTGAACGTCTCGCGGTCGGGTGCGGCAGGCGGCCACGCAGGCCGCGGGCCGTCCGTCAGCGGCATGGGCCCTGCGTGCAGGACGGGCGCGCCGCGCACGCGCAGGCGCTCGTCCGCACCCCCGACGCATCGCGGGACGCAGCGGCGCCGTCGGCCGGCGAAGGCGCCTCGCCCGCTCCCATGGCCTCCTCCACCACGGGATGGGAGGCTCCCTGCTCGAACAGGTCCCTGAGCGTGATGGAGGCGAAGTAGCCGTTGAGCAGGCGGTCGGCACCCTGCCATACCTTGTTGTAGGCGCACTCCGGCTGCTTTTGGCAGTAGTCGGGGTCCATGGCGCACAGCGAGATGCTCACCGGCCCCTGGATGGCCTCCAGCACTTCCAGCAGCGTCACCTCGGCCGGGTCGCAGTTGAGTATGAGGCCGCCGTGCGCGCCGCGCACGGTCTTGATGAGGCCTCCCTTCACCAGGTCGTGCTGGATGCTGCGCGCGAACGCGTAGGGTATGTCCTCGTCCTCGGCGATGTCGGACACGGATACGTAGGCTTCGCCGCTCTTGTAGGCGGCCCGGAGAATGCGGCAGGCGTAATCGCAGCGTCGCGTGATATCCATAAAGTCTACTCCTCGGTTCCTTTCAGCAGGTCGTCGAGATGATCGAGGTCGCGGCGGAAGTCCCGCACGACCGCGTCCTCGAGGGCGCGGTACTCGTCCGAGTCGAGCGGCTGGTACGCCGCCAGCTTGTCGAACAGGTTGTCCGCGGTGACGGGCACGTAGCGCCGTGCCACGAGGCTGGCCTTGTAGGCTTCCTCGATGGCCTCGCGCGCCGCCATGTAGATGTCGTAGCGGGGCATGCCGGAGGACAGCCGCACGAGGTCGACCCGGTTCACGCCGCGCAGCGACGGATGCTCGCGCGCGATCTCCATCCAGATGTCCACGCGCTCCTCAGGCGTGGGATAGTCGATGTCCACGATGGACAGCGGCTCCAGCAGGTCGAAGAAGAACGGGTCGATCTCCCCCGCCTCCGCCGCCGAGGCCAGCACGAACACGTCGGGATTCTCCACCGCCGAGCGGATGAGCCCGATGGCCTCGCGCGCCCCGCGCGACAGGCTGGAGAACACGAAGCCGCCGAAGTCGTCGCCGCCCTCGGTCATGGGCGACGCCCACAGGTCCAAGTCCTCCAGCATGAGCACGCCCGGCCCCTCGAAGGCGTTGCGCGCGGCGTTGAGCTGGGGCTGGTTGTCGGCCTGCGCCATGACGCACAGCACGGGCATGCCCTGGAGGTTCTCCTCCATGCGCATGCGGATGGCCGGCATGTCCAGCTCGCCGAGCGTGGCCGCCATGAAGCGGTTCGCGTCCTCGCGGGCGGGCGAGCGGAAGAGTATCGCGTCGGCGGCCGGCATGCGGTCCAGGCCGTGGCGCGCGTTGAGCAGCTCCACGAGGCTCTGGAACTGGGGGTCGTCCTGCATTCCCAGGCCGAAGTCGCGCATGAGCGCCACCGTGTCGTTGTAGCCGACGATGTCGGCGTAGGAGATGCGCTCGATGGCCGACACCACCGCGTGCGCGTCGGCATCGGGGCCCATGGCGTCCTCGACCGCCTTGGCGGCCTGGGCGAGCGCCGCAGCGTGCTCGGAGGACGCGTCCTTTCCCTGATCGCCCTTCGTGCCGCCCGCCTCGCGCCGCCAGGCGGCGGCGCCCTTCTCGGCGTTCCCGGCACTCTCGGCGGCCTTCGCCGCATCGTCCCCGGCCCCGGCGGCCCCCGCCGCCTCCGGGTCGGGCAGCGCTGCGCGCGGGGAGCGCGGGAGCGTGACGTGCTCCACCTTCATGAGCCGCGGCGCGTCGATGCCGAGGAAGTCCTGGGAGATCATGTCGGTCATGTCCTCCAGGTCCTCGCGCGTCAGCCCGAACTCCTCCAGCTTGTCGAGCGCGAGGCGCTGCAGCTGCTCGGCGCAGGCGGCCACCTCGTCGGAGGCCAGGTAGGGCTCCAGCTTCTCGAAGATGTACTCGGCAAGCGAGCGCTCCTTCAGCTTGCAGGCCAGCGCCCATGCCTGGCGAAGGCCCTCCACGGCCTCGTCATCGGGCGCGTAGGCGCCGTGCGCCCCCTTCTCGAAGGCGGCGAGGTACAGGTGCATGCCCAGCACCGCATCGCCTGCCGCGCAGGCTTGCGCGGCACGGTGCAGGTAGTCGGCGGCGGAGTTGTCGTATTCGTCGTTCTGGCTTGGTGAGCTGTTCGCGTCAGCGTTCTCGAACATGGACCCACCTCCTTCGCAAGTATGTTTCGCCTGTCAAATGCGCAATTGTATATGGTCAAGTCGCATTTTACCGGACTGGGAGGCAGGCGCATAGGGCGCGCCGCAAAAACCTCAAAACGTCACGGGACGGAAAGGGGCGGGACAGGGAGGCGGGTGCGACCCCCCGTCCGCGAGCGAATGACGCCGCCCCGCCTCCCAGCCTCCCCCTCGTCTCACCAGCCGAGAACCGTCCAGCCCTTCTCGCGAGCCGTGCGGGCGAGCGGTCGGTCAGGGTCCACGGCGAAGGCGTGCCGGGCGGCGCCCAGCACCGCGCGGTCGGAATGGTGATCGCCGTAGGCGCTGTCCAGCACCCAGTTCCCCGGTCCGAAACGGCCGTCGCCGAAACGCTGCACGGCCGCGATCTTCTCCTCGCCCTCCACGGGCAGGCCCTCCACCTCGCGGGTGTACGTGCCGTCGGGCGCCTTGCGCATGCGCGTGGATATCTGGAACGCGAAGGGATGGTGCTCCATGGCGCGCAGGATGATGGGCTCGAACGTGGCCGAGATGACCACCACCGTGTCGCCCGCCGCCGCATGGGCGCGCATGGCGGCGTCGGCCTCGGGGCGGAACAGGAGCGCGATGCGCTCGTCGTAGAAGTCGGCCAGGAACCGGTCCACCTCGTCGGCCGAACGGCCCTCGAACGCCGTGAACACCAGGCTGCGCACCTTGCTCTCGTTCTGCGGCAGGCGCAGCTTGTAGGCCGCCGCCCACAACAGGATGCGGAAGATCACCCGCTTGCGCAGCATGCCGCGCTCCATGAGGTGCTGCACGAGCAGCACGGGCGAGTTGCCCTCGATGCTCGTGCCGTCGAAGTCGAACACCGCGAGCCGCGCCGGCGCGTCGCCCTCGCGGCCCGTGTCAGGGCCGGCGAACGGCACGCCGTCGCCCTGGTGCTCTTCCGTTGTCGTCTCCCCCGGTCGGGACATAGGCCATCCTCGTCGTCGCGACGAGGTCCGGCCCGCATGCCCGGCCGCGGGGCCCGCACGGCGGCGGGCCCCTCCCGCGGTCGCGCTAGTCCTCGATCTCGTCGATAGTCTCAGCGAACTGTGAATTATACAGCTCCGCGTAGAAACCGCCAAGCGCGAGCAATTCCTCGTGCGTGCCCTGCTCCACGATGTCGCCGTCGCGGATGACGAGGATGAGGTCCGCGTTCTTGATGGTGGACAGGCGGTGCGCGATGACGAACGAGGTGCGCCCGGCCATGAGGTTGTCCATGGCCTTCTGGATGCGCTCCTCGGTGCGGGTGTCCACCGAGCTCGTGGCCTCGTCGAGGATGAGCATGCGGCGGTCGGCCAGGATGGCGCGCGCGATGGTGAGCAGCTGCCGCTGGCCCTGGCTGATGTTGCTGGCGTCCTCGTTGATCTCGGTATCGAAGCCCTCGGGCAGCGTCTGGATGAAGTGGTGGACGTAGGCGGCCTTCGCCGCCGCCTCCACCTCCTCGTCGGTGGCGTCCAGCTTGCCGTAGCGGATGTTGTCGCGGATGGAGCCGTTGAACAGCCACGTGTCCTGCAGCACCATGCCGAACATCGAGCGCAGGTCGTCGCGCGCGAAGTCGCGGATATCGTGGCCGCCTATCTTGATGGAGCCCGACTGCACGTCGTAGAAGCGCATGAGCAGCTTCACCATCGTGGTCTTGCCGGCGCCGGTGGGTCCCACGAGCGCCACGGTCTGGCCCTCGGTCACGCGCGCCGAGAAGTCCTTGATGACGGGCTTCTCCGGATTGTAGCCGAAGTGCACGTGATCGAATTCTACCTCGCACTCCACCTGCGACGACGTGATCGTCGCGTGGTCCGGCTCCTCCTCGGGCTCGTCCAGGAACTCGAAGATGCGCTCGGCGGCGGCGGCCATCTGCTGCAGCACGTTCGACACCTGCGTGAGCTGCGTGATGGGCTGCGTGAAGTTCTTCACGTACTGGATGAACGCCTGGATGTCGCCCACGGTGATGATGCCCTGCACGGCCAGGAAGCTGCCCGTGATGGCCACGGCCACGTACCCCAGGTTGCCCACGAAGTTCATGATGGGCTGCATGAGGCCGCTGAAGAACTGGCTCTTCCATGCCGAGTTGTACAGGCGCGCGTTCGTCTCGTTGAAGTTGTCCACCGTGCCGTCCTCGCGGTTGAACGCCTTCACGATGGCGTGGCCCGAGAACGTCTCCTCCACCAGGCCGTTGATCTCGCCGAGCGTGCGCTGCTGCGCCAGGAAGAACTTCTGCGAGCGCTTCACCACCACCATGATGAGCACCACCGACACCGGCAGGATGACCACGGTGACGAGCGTCATGAGCGGGTTGATGGTCAGCATCATGACGAGCACGCCGATGATGGTGGTGACGGACGTTATGAGCTGGGTCACGCCCTGGTTCAGGCTCTGCCCGAGCGTGTCCACGTCGTTGGTGATGCGCGAGAGGGTGTCGCCCACCGAGTTGCGCTCGAAGTAGCCCATGGGCATGCGGTCGATCTTCTCGGCGATGGAGCGGCGCAGCTCGTAGCTCGTGCGCTGCGATACCGACGACATGATCCAGCCCTGCACGAACGAGCAGGCTGCGGACAGCAGGTACAGCCCCAGCGTGAACAGGAGTATCTGCGCGATGGCGTCGAAGTTTATGCCGCCCGAGCCGTCGATCTTCGCCACGATGCCGTTGAACAGCTCGGTCGTGGCCGTGGAGAGCACCTTGGGTCCAACGATGTTGAACACCGTGGAGCCGATGGCGAACACGAGCACCACCACGAGCGCCGCCTTGAAACGGCCCATGAAGCCGATCATCTTCTTGAGCGTGCCCTTGAAGTCCTTGGGCTTCTCTCCGGGCATCATGCCGTGCCCGGGGCCGTGGCCGCCCATGGGGCCGCGGCGCGTGGCCGCCCCGTCCGTCTGCGCGCTCATGCCGCATCACCCCCGTTCAGTTCCTCGGCCGAGAGCTGCGACATCGCGATCTCCCGGTACTCCTCGCAGCCCTCCATGAGCTCGTCGTGCGTGCCCTGGCCGACGATCCGGCCGTCGTCGAGCACGACGATCTTGTCGGCGTGCAGGATGGTGGAGATGCGCTGGGCCACGATGACCACCGTCTTGCCGCCCAGGCGCGTGTGCAGCTCCTGGCGCAGCGCCGCATCGGTCTTGTAGTCGAGCGCCGAGAAGCTGTCGTCGAAGAGGTACGCGCGGGCCTCCGTGGCCAGCGCGCGGGCGATGGCCAGGCGCTGGCGCTGGCCGCCCGACACGTTCGTGCCGCCCTGCGACACCTCGGCGTCGAGCCCCTCGGCCTTCGAGGCGATGAAGTCGGCGGCCTGGGCCACCTGGGCCGCCAGCTCCACGCGCTCCTCGGGCATGCCCTCGTCCGAGTACGCGATGTTCGACTGGATGGTGCCGCTGAACAAAAACGCCTTCTGCGGCACGTAGCCCAGCTGCGCGCGCAGAGCCTCCTGGCTCACGTCGCGCACGTCCACGCCGTCCACGGTGATGGAGCCGCAGGTGACGTCGTAGAAGCGCTCGATGAGCTTCACCACCGTCGACTTGCCCGAGCCGGTGGAGCCGATGATGGCCGTGGTCTGCCCCGGCTCGCAGGCGAAGTCCAGGTTCTCCAGCACGCACTCGGCCGAGTCGCCGTACTTGAAGCTCACGTCGTCGAACACGATGCGGGCGCCGCCCGTGCGGCCGGCCAGCTCCGCGTCGCGCGCCTTCCCGGGCGCAGGGTCGCAGATGGTGGGCTGCTTCGAAAGCACCTCGTCCACGCGCTGCGCGGCCACGTCGGCGCGCGGCAGCATGATGGAGATCATGCCGATCATGAGGAAGCCCATGATGATGACCATGGCGTAGGTGATGAACGCGATGAGGTCGCCCGTCTGGATGGTGCCGTTGTCGATGTAGGAGCCGCCCACCCACACGATGAGCACCGACACGCCGTTCATGATGAGCATCATCAGCGGCATCATGAACGTCATGACGCGGTTCGTGAACAGCTGGGTCTTCATGAGGCGCGTGCTGGCCACGTCGAAGCGCTGCTCCTCGAAGGGCTGGCGGTCGAACGCGCGGATGACGGGCAGGCCCGTGAGTATCTCGCGCGACACGAGGTTCACGCGGTCGATGAGCTTCTGCATGATCTTGAACTTGGGCATGGCCACCTTCATGAGCACGACGATGAGCACGCCGATGACCACTACGGCCAGCACGATGATCCAGCTCATGGCCAGGTTCGTGCGCGACACCATGATGATGCCGCCGATGGCCAGGATGGGCGCGTACAGCACCATGCGCAGCAGCATGACCGTGACCATCTGCACGAGTTGGATGTCGTTCGTGCCGCGCGTGATGAGCGAGGCGGCCGAGAAGCTCTGCACCTCGGCGTCGGAGAACGACACCACCTGGCGGAAGAGCTTCGCGCGCAGCGTGGCGCCCACCTTGGCGGCCGTGCGCGAGGCGATGAAGCCCACGAGGATGGCCACCGCCATGCCCAGCGCCGCGAGGCCCAGCATGGTCAGGCCGATGCGCACGAGGTAGCGCATCTGCATGTCGGAGAGGTTGTAGCCGAGCTGCTCGTACTCCGCGCGAGCAGCCGCGATGGCCTGCTGGTCGACGATGGAATCGCCCATGTCGCCCATCTGCTCCTTCGCCTTGTCCAGCATGTCGAGGATCTGCTGTTTCTGGACGGCGCCCGCCTGGTAGGCCTGCAGGGCCTGGTCGAGGTCGAGGTCGGGGATCTGATGGGAGTAGTGGATGGCCACGAGCGGCAGCGACACCATGCGGTCGAGCTCGGCCTGCTCGCGCTCGCCCTGGGCGTTCAGCTTGTAGGTGCCCTGGTCGGTCTCGTCGTAGGCGGCCTCGAACGTCTTCTCGTCGCCCTCGGGCAGCATCATGGCCACGAGGTCGTGGGTGCGGGCCGTCATCTCCTCGGTGGCGGCGTGCTCCACGCCCGACTGCTGGATGCCCACGTCCACGATCTGGGACGTGTAGTTCGGCAGCGCAAGGTCGGTGAACGCCTGCACGATGAGCAGGCACACGATGAGCGCGACCGCGATCTTGGAGTTCTTGAGGTAGCGGACTATGCGCACGGGGCATCTCCTCCTTCAGGGTCGCGCGGTGCGGAGGGCGCGGGGCCGCAAGGACACAGCGCCGACTCGCCGCCCGCGTGCGTGCGGTCGTGGAACTCGACGACGCGCTTGAGGATGCGCACAAGATGCGCCATGTCCTCCTCGCCCACGAACGCCATGACCTGCTCCATGTGCTCGTCGCGCATGCGACGCCCCTCCGCGGCGAACCGGCGGCCCTCGGCGGTGAGGCTCACCGTGACGGCGCGGTAGTCGTCCCCTGCCCGGCGCCGCTCGATCAGACCCTTCTCCTCGAGCGCCTTGAACGTCTGCGACAGCGCGCTGGGCGTCGTGTGCGAGAGCTCCGCCACGCGGCCGGGCCTGATGGGCTCGCCATGCTCCTCCAGCATCGCCACCGTCATCATGGTGCGCGCCTCCGACGGCGTCACGCCTTCGGGCGTGGGCGGGGTGATGCGGTCGTGCCGCATGCGCTGCATGAGCTCGTACAGCCCGCGCTTCGTCTCGGCGAACGATTCGTCCACGGCGTCTCCTTTCCTGATCTCCCTTGTAGTTTAGCTGCTAAACCTTAGCATAATTTAAATTTTAGTTTCTAAATTGTTTACACGGACACAGAACCTGCACGAATGCCGCGCAACAGCCCCTTCGGCAACCTGACTTCGCGATTCGAAAAAACTCAAAATAGGGTATTGCGCCGGATGGACGCTACCGGTAGAATAATCCGCGCTGCAAAGCACGGGGTGTTAGCTCAGTTGGTTAGAGCGCCGGCCTGTCACGTCGGAGGTCGCGAGTTCAAGTCTCGTACATCCCGCCATTGGAATCTGGAAAACCCGCCTCGTGCGGGTTTTTTCTTTGAGGCGAAAAGTATGAATTAGGGTATTGCGCGAGAAGGCAACACCCGGTAGAATAACCACCACTGCTTCACGGGGTGTTAGCTCAGTTGGTTAGAGCGCCGGCCTGTCACGTCGGAGGTCGCGAGTTCAAGTCTCGTACATCCCGCCATCAGAATTCGAAGGCTCCGGGCGATTTCGCCCGGAGCCTTTTTGCCGTTATCGACGCCTGGGAGCACCTGCGAACATCCCATCCGGCCGGAGGGATGCTCGTGCCCTGGAATTAGCCCTCTGGGCATATACCTCCGTCCCGCCGCGTACTCTATACTCGGGAAAACGCGCCCGGCGGCGCGCCTGCGTCCGCAACCGATAAAGGAGGGTCCATGGAGGAGAATCCCCGCACCACGTCCGGCGCCGCGCCGGCGGACGACTCTGCCCCCGAGCCGCGGAGGAACGCCGCGCGACCGTCGCGCGACGGCATACCCAGCCGCAGCGACAAGGAGGCTTACGAGGCCTGGCTCAAGCAGCTGAAGGCACCCGACCGCTCGAACTGCCGGGCTTGATAGCCGCCCGCGGCATCGGTCGATGCCGTAAGAGCCCGCTTCGGCCGTATACGGCCGAAGCGGCAAGGGGGCGGGGACGATACCTCGTCCCCGCCCCCTAGCACCATCCCGTCGAGCAGCGCGTCAGGCGCGTTGCTCGATGCGCGTGAGGGTGACGACGCGCAGGCGCTCGTCCGGCGCGCAGGACTCGGCGGAGAGGCTGTCCTCTGGAAGGCCGCTCGGCGCATCCGCCGCGGCGCCGAGCGCGGGCGTATCCGCCCCTGCAGCGTTGTACGCATCCACGCAGGCGTGCAGCAGCACGTCGGGGCGCAAGGAGCCCGTGGGCTTCGCCTCGAGGGCGAACGTGGCCACGGCGCCTGCCAGCTCGATGCCGCCCATGAGGAAGTCGGCTGTGCGCAGCACCTTCTCCTTCTTCTTGCGCACGACGGTTATCTCGTCGGGCACCGGAAGCGCGGCGGGCGCGCACGACAGCAGCGCTCGGTACGTGCTCACCGGGTACGCAACGGAGGCGGCAGGCGCGCCAGGCTCGATGTAGCGGCACTCCTTCGCCATGAGGTCGGGGGCGCTGGCCGCCTGGAGCGCCTCGAGCGCCCGCTCGGGAGCCACGTAGCGCGTGAGCTGCAGGTCGAACACCTCGTGCAGCCCTCCCACGCCCACGGGCAGCGCGGCACCGAAGGCGATCTTCATGTGGGGCGAGAAGCCCTGGCTGATGGCGAACGGCAAGCCGGCGCGCCGCACGGCGCGCTCGAGCGCGCGGGCCACCTCGAGGTGGCTCAGCAGCGCCAGGCGCCCCTGCTTGCAGAATTCCACGCGCAGGCGGAAGTTGCGGGGATCAGCCACGGGGAACCTCCTTCCCGGATGGGGACAAGGGGACGGTTCTCTTGTCCCCTTCGTCTAAGGGGACAAGAGAACCGTCCCCTTGTCCCCCGGCCGCCGTGCGCGGCGCGGCCAGCTCGTTGTCGGCACCGAGCGCAGGGCAGGCCCCGCATGCGGAGCACGAGCCGAACGTGCAGTCCGGCGTCGTGCGCCCCTCGTCGGCCAGGCGGCGCTCCCGCGCGAGGAAGCGCGCGGACACGCCCGTGGATATATGGTCCCACGGCATGACACGGTCGGTCGGGTAGCCCGTCTGCGCAATGGCCTCGGGGTCGATGCCCGCCTCGCCGGCAGCCGCGCGCCACGCCTCGCCGTCGAAGCACTCCGTCCAGGCGTCGAAGCGCGCGCCGCGCCGCCAGGCGGCCTCGACCCACGCCGCCGCCTCGCGGCCCGCACGGCTCATGACCGCCTCCACGAAGCTCGTGGCCGGGTCGTGCCAGTGCACGTCCACGGCCTTGTACTTCACGCTGCGGCGCAGGATGCCCACGCGGCGCAGCGCCTCCTCGGGCGCTATCTGGCCGTCCCACTGGAACGGCGTCTGCGCCTTCGGCACGAAGAGGGCGCACGACACGCTCACGCGCACGTTGCCCCGCTGCTCGGGCGGCACGGCAGCCTTCGCGCGGTCGTAGGCGCGGCTCGCCAGGCTGGCGATGCCCTTGATGTCCTCGTCCGTCTCGGTGGGCAGGCCTATCATGAAGTACAGCTTGACGCGCCGCCATCCGGCCGCAAACGCGGCGTCCAGGGCGCCGAACAGGTCCTCCTCGGTCACGTTCTTGTTGATGACGTCGCGCAGGCGCTGCGTGCCGGCCTCGGGCGCGAACGTGAGGCCGCCCTTCTTCTGGCCCGCCACCAAGCCCGCCATGTCCACGCCGAACGCGTCCAGGCGCTGCGAGGGCACTGATATCCGCACGCCCTTGCCGTCGCACGCGCGGTTGAGGCGCGTGAGGATGTCCGCGATCTGGGAGTGGTCCGTCGACGAGAGCGACGTCAGGCTCACCTCGTCGTAGCCCGTGGCGGCGAGCCCCGCAAGCGTGGACGCCACCACGTTGTCGGCCGAGCGCTCGCGCACGGGGCGGTACATCATGCCCGCCTGGCAGAAGCGGCAGCCGCGGGCGCACCCGCGCAGCACCTCCACGTTCAGGCGGTCGTGCACCACCTCGGTGAACGGCACGATGCACGGCTCCCATCCGGGGCTTTCCGCAAAGCCCTCGAACAGGCGCTTCTCTATGCGCACGGGCAGGCCCTCCTCCACGGGCTCGATCCACGAGCCCGCCTCCTGGGCCACGGACTCCGCACGCCAGCGGTAGAGCGACGGCACGTACCAGCCCGGCTCGTCCGCGAGCGCCCGCAGGATGCCCGCGCGCGGCGCACCCTCGGCGCGCAGGCGGCGGATGAGCGCAAGCGCCTCGGGCACGGCCTCCTCCCCCTCCCCGATGCTGAAGGCGTCGAAGAACGGCGCGTACGGCTCGGGGTTGAACGCGCAGGGGCCGCCGCCCAGCACGAGCGGGTCGCCTTCGGCGCGCTCGTCGGCATGCAGCGCGATGCCGGCCAGATCGAGCGTCTCCAGCACGTTCGTGGCCGCCAGCTCGTGCGGCAGCGTGATGCCCACCACGTCGAACTCGGCCACGGGGGCGCAGCTCTCGATGGAGAACAGCGGCAGGCCCTCGTCGCGCATCGTGTCGCAGAACGCCGGCGCCGGCAGGAACGCGCGCTCGGCGGCCATGCCGTCCGCCGCGTTCACCGCGTTCACGAGTATGCGCACGGCCTGGTTCGCCTGCCCCAGCTCGTAGGTGTCGGGATAGACCATGCAGAAGCGGAAGTCCGCGTCGGGCTTGTACACGCAGCCCCATTCGCGGTTGATGTAGCGCGCGGGACGCTCCGCATCGCCGAGCAGCGCCTCGAGGCGCGGCCAGAGATCCGTCATCGGATTCGACCTTCTTTCGTTGGGAGGCGCGCTAGCGCGCGGAGGGACGCGTGGCCTTGAGGCGCGAGCGCGCGGCATCGGCCACGGAACGCGCCGCGCACCGGGCCGCCGCGGGTGCTTCCACGCCGGCCGCCTGGGCGCCGGCCTGCACGACCGACGAGGCGAACGGCACGGCCGACCCGGCGGCGCTGCGGGCGGCGCCGGCCACCCTCGTCGCGGCCGAGCGCGCGGCACCGGCCACGCGGCCGCCGCCCCGCACGGGCGGCGCGGCGTGGGCGGGCGCGGGCGCAGGCTCGCCGCAGACGGTCTCGCGGGCGTCCTCGGCCAGCTCGACGGCCTTGTCGCGGGCGCGGGCCACCACGCCGGCGAGGCCCGCCAGGCTGCCGCCCTCCTCGAAGTACTCGATGGCGGCGCGGCCCATGGCCTGGGTGCCCGTGTAGCCGATGGCGGCCTTCACTGCCCAGCCGAGCGCGGGCACGAACGCCACCACCTGGCGGGCCACCGAGCGCAGCGCGAACGCGCCGCCCACGACGGCGGCCAGCTCCTTCACGCGCTCCATGCTCATGGGCTCGCCGTACGCGGCGGCTATCTGGAGCAGCATCTTCGCCTGGTTCAGCGTCATGATGGGCATATCGGCGCCCGGGATGAACACCACGAGGCCGATGCCGGCGTTCTGCACGGACGTGGCGTTCACGGCGTCCACGGACAGCGGGCGGCGCACGAACGGGAACGCCAGCGCGAACGCCAAGCGCTTGTCGTGGCACGCGGCGATGACCCACTCGCCCATGCGGCGGTCGAGCGAGGCGGCGGCGCGCTCGTCGAGCACGTAGGGCTCGGCGGCATCCGCAGGCACCGCGCCGTCCGCCCGGGCGGGCAGCAGGCGCCCGCCGCGGCCCGGCGTATCGGGCGCCACCACGTCGGCGTGCGGGATGGGATGGCCTTGCGACTGGGCGATCTCGGCCACGAGCGAGGGCATGGTGGTGGCCACCATGACGGGCACGCCTGCGGCGCGCAGCTCGTCGGCATAGGCTCCCACCTGGTCGGAGAGGCCTGCCACGATGACGGCCATGTCGTCGCCGGCATACGGCGCGAACGGGCGCCCGTCCAGGTACATCAGCGACACCCGCGCATGCGGGCTCGCGCTGGCGAACGCGCCGCGCACCCGCGCGACGACGTCGCCGGGGGCGCTCTCGTCGATGTACACGCTCACCGACAGCGGCGTCTGCCGCGCCTCGTCGATGTTCGTCGCCTCGTCGATGACGGCCTTCACGTCAACGGGTATCTGCATAGCTGCCCTTCTTCCCGGTCGCAGTGTTATGGGCCCACACCGATCCAATGAGCCCCAGCATGATGAAGTTCATTATCGTGCCCGTCGAACCGTAGCTCATGAACGGCAGGGGTATGCCCGTGATAGGCATGAGCCCGCAGGTCATGCCTATGTTCTCAAGTATCTGGAACAGCCACATGCCCACCACGCACATAACGATGAGCAGGCCGAACAAATCGCCGGCCGAGCCGGCTATGCGGAAGCTTACCAAAACGAGCGCCAGGTACAGCCCCAGCAGCACCACTACACCGAAAAACCCGAGTTCCTCGGCCAGCACGCAGAAGATGAAGTCGGTGGGCGCCTCGGGCAGTATGCCCAGCGCATGCTGGGACCCCTGCATGTAGCCCTGGCCGAACAGGCCGCCCGACCCGATGGCTATCTGCGCCTGCTTCAGGTTGTAGCCGTTGCCCGTCGGGTCCATGTCGGGGTCCAGGAACACGAGCAGGCGGGCGCGCTGGTAGTTCTTGAGCAGCTTGTACTCCACCGTGCCGTCGGCGTTGCGCACGGCCAGCACCTCGTCGAGCGCGAACACGCAGGCCACGGCCACGATGCCGGCAGCCAGCGTGACGAGCAGGAACTTCGGCCGCGCCCCACCCACCACGAGCGCCACGGCGCCGATGAACAGGTACACGAGGCCCGTGCCCAGGTCAGGCTGCGTCATGATGCACGCGAACGGGACGAGCATGATGCCGAGCGCCTTGAGGTACTCGCGCACGTCGTCGAGCCGGCCGCCGTAGCGCGCCATGACGCTCGCGTCCAGCAGGATGACGGTGATCTTCGCGAACTCGCCGGGCTGGACCTGCGGGAGCGGGCCCAGCTTGATCCAGGACTGGGAGCCCATGCCCGCGTCGGTGCCGAGGCCCGGGATGTGCGGCAAGAGGATGAGCACCACGTTCACGATGAGGAACAGCGTGGTGAACTCGGACAGACGCCGGTAGTCGAAGCGCCAGAGCACGATCATGACCACGGCGCCCGCCGCCACCAAGGCGGCCTGGCGCGGGAAGCTGTAGTCGGGGTCGCCGTACACGGCCGAGTACACCACCACCAGGCCGTACCCCGCAAGCAGCGCCACCACCACGACGAGCGGCAGGTTGAGCGAGGGGAACCGGCGCGAGCGCGTGGCGTCGACGACGGCCTTGTCGGGCGTCCTCACCGAGTTTATCTGCGGCGGCTGGGCCATGGCTGCCTCCCTTCCTAGTCCGTTCGTCCCGACGAGCCGGACGTCGCCAGCTCCTGCGACTTGCCCGTGGAGCCCGCGACGGCGCCCACGTCCGTGAGCTCGCCCGCATCGGCGTTGAGCGCGGCGGCCAGCACCTCGATACCGAGCGGCGCGCCGACGGCCGAGCCGCCGCCGCCCTGCTCCACCACGCATGCCACGACGTACTTCGGGTCGTCGAAGGGCGCGTAGCAGGCGAACCAGGCGTAGTCCTCCTTGCCGGCAACCTCGCCCGTGCCCGTCTTGCAGGCCACGGTGGCAGGATCGAGCCCGAACTTGTTGAACAGCGCCACGAGCTCGGCGTTGTCGGTGGACACGCCCTTGAGGGCGTCGCGCATGACGGCCAGGTTCTCCGGCTTCACGTCGGGCGTTCCCACGACCTCGGGCTCGAACGACCTCACCACCCCGCCCGAAGAGTTGCGCACCTCCTTCAGCAGGTGCGGTTTCATGAGGTTGCCGGTGGCGATGGCGCCGTAGGCCACGGCCACCTGGATGGGCGTCACGAGCACGTCGCCCTGCCCGATGGCCATGTTCGTGTTGAAGCCGCCCTTCCACACCGCTTCAGTGGGATAGTCGCGGAAATGCTCCGCACGCCATTCCGGCGTGGGTATGCGGCCCACCTCTTCAATGCTGCCCAGGTCGATGCCCGTCTTCTTGCCAAACCCGTACTTCGCGATCTCGTCCTGCATGGCCGTGTCGCTGATGGAGCCGCCCTGGCTCCTGCCAGCCTGGAAGAACTGCTTGCCGATGTCGTAGAACACGACATCGCACGAGTTCACGACGCCCCCGCGGAAGTCGAGCACGCCGTGCCCGCTGTGCTTCCAGCACATCTGCGGCTGGCCGGTGTCGAAGCCGTCCCACGAGCCTCCGCAATCCCAGGTCCTCTTCGTGTCGGCGAACCCGTAGGCAAGCGCCGCGAGGCCGGTAAAAGCCTTGTAGGTAGACGCGGCGGGGTACGTGCCCGAGACGGCGCGATTGAGCATGGGATGGTACGACTCGTCGGTGTTGAACAAGTCCCACGTATCCTGCGATATGGCCCCCGTGAACGTCTCCGGCGAGAACGTGGGGTAGCTCGACAGCGCCACGATGCCGCCGTCGCGCACGTCCATGACCACCACGGCGCCCGCACAGCCCTTGCCCGTGCCGATGACGCCGTCCTTCGGGGCGATGAGCTCCGCGAGGGCGCGGTCGCACACGTACTGCACGGGGGCCTTCACGCACAGGTACACGTCGCTGCCGCGCTCGGGCTGCGTCTCGCTCGCCACCTCCACCACGTTGCCCTCGGCGTCGGCCACGACGGTGCGCTGGCCGTGGTCCCCCGCCAGCAGGTTGTCGTAGACGCTCTCGACGCCCGCGCGGCCCACCGTGTCGCCCAGCTCGATCTCGCGCCCGTCGGGGATGGCGGCCAGGTCGTCGGCCGTCACGGACCCGGTGTAGCCCACCGCGTGCGCCGCAAGGGCGCCGAAGGGGTAGTCGCGCACGGTGCGCGTCTGCACGGCCACGCCGGGGAACGCGTCGGCATGCTCCGAGATGAAGGCCACGTCGCGCAGGCGCACGTCGCTCGCCACCACGCGCTGGCTCTGCGCGCCGCTCGTGGCGTCCTGGATGCGCTGGCGCACCACGTTGTACGGTACCCCCAGCACGGTGGACAGGCGCTGCACCACGTCGCGGTCGTTCGCCACCTCGGCGTCCGCCAGCACGGTGAGCGACGAGCGGTTCTTCACGATGGCCACGCCGTCGGCGTCGTAGATGTAGCCGCGCGGGGCGGGCGTGGGCACGACGGTGAACTTGTTCTTCTGGGCCGCGCTGGAGTACGACTCCGAGGCCAGCACCTGCATGCTCCAGAGCTTCGCGCCAAGCGACCCGAAGATGGCCGCCGTCAGCACGCCCATGGCGAGGAAGCGGGACTTCAGCCCCTCGGAGGCCGCCTTGGAGGCCGGCTGCGACGAGTTCACGCGCGGCGCGGCGCCGCCGCCCGCGCGCTTGCCCGCGCCGCCCAGCGTCGAGGACACGCCCACGTTGCCCACCGAGCGCACGTCCTTCTTCTGGCCGGCGTAGGGGGTCTTCGTGCGGCTGCGCACGACGAACACCGCGACGATGACGGCGATGGCCGCCACGAGCGTGACGGCGGCTGCGATGAGGGCGGCGATCACGGGCGGCCTCCCTAGCGCAAGCGCGGCGTGCCGGGTTGGGCCGGCGCGGCGCCCGCAAGGACGCGCGCGGCAAGCGGGTAGAGCACGAGGCCTATCACGCAGTCGTAGAGCGCGCACGGCAGCGCGCGGTACAGGAACACGTCGAGGGCGCTGGCATCGAAGCCGAGCGCCAGCAGGAACGCGGCGTAGAGCGCCTCCACGAGCACCGTGGCCGCCACGAAGATGACGAGCGGCATGAACAGCGTGTCGTTGTCGAGCACGGCGAACGCCCGCGCGGCCAAGAACGTCATGAGCACCAGCAGGAAGGCCATGGCCCCCACCGGGCCGCCGGACACCAGGTCGAACACGAGGCCCAGGACGAACGGCATCACCGGGCCGGCCGCCATCGGGCGCACGATGGCCACGAGCAGCGCGTAGGCCACCACGAAGTTCGGCATGGCGCCGAACAGGGCGATGTTCGGGGCCACGACGACTTGGAGGAGCACCGCGACCACGGCGCCCACCGCAACCGCTATGCCGTCGCGCGTCACGTTCACGATTCACCGCCTCCTTCGCCGTCGCCGTCTTCGCCCGCCGTGTCGCCGCCTGCCGCGCCGGAGCCGTCGGTGCCGGCCTGCGGCGTCGATGCGAGCGCGCCCTCGGAGTTCAGGCCGCGCACCACCAGCACCTCGGAGAGCGACGCGGCCGTGTCGTTGGGCTTCACCACGATGCGGCCCGTGGCGTTGCCCGCCGCGGCGTCCACCCGCACCACCGTGCCGATGATGAGGCCGCGCACGTAGCTGCCGCCCAGCCCCGAGGTCACGATCACGTCGCCCACCACGGGCCAGTTGGCCTCGTCCACGTTCTCCAGGTACAACAGGCCCTCGAGCGAGCCGCGCACGATGCCCTCGCCGCGGTTCGACTGGATGATGGCCGCTGCGCCGGAATTCTGGTCGGTGAGCAGCCGCACCTCGCAGGTGCGGGCGTCGGTGCTCTTCACCTGGCCCACGACGCCGGTCGCGCCCATGACGGTCATGCCGCTCTCCACGCCGTCGTCGCGGCCCACGTCCAGGGTCACGGTCTGGTTGTACGCCTCCACGCTCTTGCCCACGATGCGCGCGGCCACGCCGTCGATGTCATAGGATTTCTTGAGGTCGAGCAGGCCCTCCAGGCGCTCGGCCTCCTGCTTGTACTCGTCGGCCTCGGCGAGGCGGCGGCGCAGCTCCTCGTTGCTCTCGCGCAAACCGGAGAGCGTCGACTCGTCGGCCGTGAGGTTCTCCACCCCCTCGCCTACCGAGGACGCGCCCGCGCCGGCGGCGGCGCCGACGAACTTGAAGGGCCCGACCGCTACGGCCACGGCGCCCTGTACGGCGTGCAGCGGCCCGTCCTCGCCCTCGCGCGCGTACAACGTGGCGAGGGCCAGGGATATCACGAGCAATACGACGAGCAGCACCCGCTTCGCCGATGCCGATCCGCTCTGTTGGAAGTTGAGGGCCATGCGGTGAGGGGCGCTGCCTTACTTCGACCGCATGAGCGTCTGCTTGAGCGCCGTGGGCGTCTCGAGCACCTTCAGGCATCCGGTGACGACGTTCGTGAGCGCCGTCTCGCTCACCCACACCGGGATCTCCAGCTTGTCGGTGAGGTAGCGATCCAGCCCGGACAGGAGGCCGCCGCCGCCCGTGAGCAGGATGCCGTTCTGTATGATGTCGGACGCGAGGTCCGGGTTCGTCTTCTTGAACGTTTCCTTGATGTGCACGACCATCTCCTCGCAGGGGCCGATGAGCGCGGCGCGCACGTCCTCGGACTGGATGGTCACCTCCTTCGGCTGCTCGGTGATGACGTCCTGGCCCGAGATGATCATGTCGCGCTCGCGGCCGTCCTCGAACGGCAGGATGGAGCCGATCTTGATCTTGATGATCTCGGCCGTGCGCTCGCCGATCTTGATGCCCAGGAGGTCGCGCAGGTGCATGGCGATGGCCTCGTCCATGCGGTTGCCGGCCAGGCGCAGCGACGACGAGGTGACGATGCCGCCGAGCGAGATGACGGCCACCTCCGTGGTGCCGCCGCCGATGTCCACCACCATGGAGCCCGTGGGCTCGGTGACGGGCAGGTCGGCGCCCATGGCCGCGGCCATGGGCTCCTCGATGAGGTAGGCCTGGCGCGCACCGGCCTGGATGGCGGCCTCGAACACCGCGCGCTTCTCCACCGAGGTGGCGCCGCACGGGATGCAGATGACGATACGGGGCTTCGCCTGCCACGGGTACTTGCGCACGGCGGCCTTGTTGATGAACGCCGAGAGCATGGCCTCCGTCACGTCGTAGTCGGCGATGACGCCGTCCTTGAGCGGATGCTCGGCCGAGAACGCCTCGGGCGTGTGGTTGATCATGTTCTTCGCCTCATGGCCCACCGCGAGCACCCGGTGCGTGCTCTTCTCGATGGCGACGACGGAGGGCTCGTTGATGACGATGCCCTCGCCCGTGATGGCGACCAGTGTATTGGCAGTCCCGAGGTCGATGGCCATGTCCGTAGACATTTGGCCGGTCAGCCCGGAGAACGCGTCTAAAAAGGACATAGAGGCAAACCCCTTGAATTCTCGTATTCCAAGTAAAAACGCATTCTAGCACAGGCGTTGCCCCGGCGTTGAAAATCCACGAGGGGCACACCCCGCCCGGCGGGCGGGGAGCGTGACAAAAGAGCGTGACAAAAGGACGGGGATAATGTCACATCCGCACCCGAGGGGCACGAGCCCCCTTCGCCGTGCGATAATGCCTTCCACACCGTCGACCTCGTTCGGATGACAGGAGGGGACATGACGCATGCAGCTCGTCGAGAATCTGGAAGCGGAGTGCATCACGTCACGATGCGCGGAGCCGGCCGCCGCAGAATATTCGAAGATGACCGCGACCGACGATACTTCGTCGAAGGGCTTCGCGAGCTCGTGGAAAAAGATCGCGTCGAATTGCTCGCTTGGTGTCTCATGGACAACCATGTCCACATGCTGGCAAAAGCGGATCTGCTCCACTTATCGAAGGGCCTGCACCGCCTCGCCACCTCATACGCCCTGTTCTTCAACGGCAGGCACGGCCACGTGGGACCCGTCTTCCAGGACCGTTTCGGCAGCCTCCCCGTTGAAACGGACGAGCACCTTCTCATGGCAATGCGCTACATCCACCTCAACCCCCTCGACCTGGGAGCGGCCTTCCCCGGAGATTACCGCTGGAGCAGCTACGGACAGTACGCCGGCAAACCGGGCTTGTGCGATACGTCGACCGTGCTCGATCTCCTTGGCGGAAGGGGCTCGTTCGTCGAGTTCTGCGATCCAGGTCATGGGCGCGAGGATCTGGTCAGCTTCAGCGCAAAAGGGCCCCGCATAAGCGACGCCGAGGCCAAGCATCTGGCCGAGACCTGCTACGGGGCCGATTTCTCAGACCGATTGGTCGCGCTCGACAAAAGCGAGCGCGACCGCGCCCTGAGGAGACTCAAGGCGCTTGGGCTCTCTATTCGGCAGATAGAAAGGCTGACCGGCATCGGGCGCGGTATCATCATGCGCGCATGAGGCGCTCGCCGCGCCGGCAAGCCCTTCGATGTGACATTACCCCCGTCCTTTTGTCACACCCACCCCGTCCCGCTAGTGGACGCTGCAGGACAGGCAGGGGTCGTAGGCGCGCACGAGCTTCTCGATCTCCAGGCGCACGGCGTCCTCTTCGGCGCCTTCGGCCACGAGCTGCTCGGCGAGCACGCGCATGTCGGCCTCGAGGTTCGCCACGTTCTGGGCCGTGGGCGTCATGATGGAGGCATGCACCACCCGTCCCTCGCCGTCCAGCTCCAGGTCGTGGAACAGCGCGCCGCGCGGGGCCTCGGTGAAGCCCACGCCGCGGCCGGCCCGCACCTCGAAGCCCACCGGCTCGCTCGAGCCCTCCACGGCGCCCGGCTCGGCCAGCGCGCGGCAGATGCCCGCGCAGCGGTCGAGCGCGTCGACCAGCTCCACGGCCTGGGCCACGTTGTTCATGAAGGGGTTGCGCTCGGGCGGGCGCAGCCCGGCCTTGGCGGCGGCCACCTTGGCGTTCTGCCCCAGATGCTGCCACGAGGCGTTGATGCGGGCGAGCGCGCCCGTGAAGAAGGGCGACCCCGTCTCCCTCACGCGCGCCAGCAGCGCGGCGGAATGCGGCACGGCGTACTCCTCCAGGTGCGCGCCCACGTCGTTCGCGTCGAACTCGATGCCGGCGTCCAGGAAGCGCGCCGTGTCGGAGCACTCCACCGGGTAGTAGTCGGGCTCCACCATGGCCAGCATGTCGCCGGCCGTGGCGATGCGCGGCACCGGGAAGCCGGCGAACAGGTCCACGGCCGCGGCCGCGAACGCCGCGAACGAGTCCATCTTGTCGGCCAGGGCGCGGTACTCCCCCGCCCCTATCTCGTGGGTGAAGCCGCCCACCACCGCCGTGATGGGGTGGATGGACCGGCCGCCCACGGCCGTGCACAGCTCGTTGCCGAGCGCCTTCAGGCCGAGCGCCCCCTCGAACAGCGCCGGGTCGCTCTCGGCCAGCGGGAACACGCTCTTCTGCCCCACGAAGTCGGGCGCTGCCAGCACGAACAGGTGCGTGGCGTGGTTCTGCAGGTACGACCCGTACACCAGAAGCTCGCGCAGGGCCCGGGTGCGGGGCGTGACCTGCACCCCGAAGATGCGCTCGATGGCCTTGAGGTCGGTGACCACGTGGCTGGCCGAGCAGATGCCGCAGATGCGCGAGGAGATGTAGGACACCTCGCGCCAGCTGCGGCCGCGCACCATGCTCTCGAACAGGCGCGCCGGCTCCACCACGTTCATCTCCACGGTCTTCACGGCGCCGTCCTCGATGACCACGTGCACGTTGCCTTGGCCCTCCACCCGTGCGATATGGTCCACGTGTATGGCGGTTTTCGTCATGGAAGCTCCCTACTCGCTCGCCGCTAGGGCGGGATTCACCTGGTTGAACATCTCCAGCGCCTTGTCGAAGTCAGCCACCGGCACGCCGTAGCGCTCGCACGCCTCGCGCGCCGAGGGCAGGTTCGCGTCGGGCGACAGCCCGCGGCACCCGTTGCAGGGCCTCCCCAGGTTCACGCAGCGCGCGCCGCACCCGGCCCGCGTCACCAGACCCAGGCACAGCTGCTGCTTGCCGAAGAAGCAGCTCGTCTCGTTGCGCTTGCAGTCGCCGCACATCGTGCGCGTGGGCACGGCCTTGTTCGAGCCGTAGAGCGCACGCTGGAGCACGTCGATGAAATCGAGGGAGTCCACCGGGCACGTGCGCACCTCGAAGTCGACGTCGATGACGGACCCCACGGGCTGCGGCGCAACCATGTCGCCGCAGGCCTCGGGCACGAGGTCGTACACCTGGCCCGGCCGCTCGGAGAAGCCCGCCGCCGCCATGCCGGGTATGCCGGCCGTGGTGGCGCAGGCGCCGATGGCGATGACGGCGCCGGCGCGCTCGCGCAGCTGCCGCACGGTCTCCTCCGCCTCCACGGTGGTCACCGCGCCCTCGATGACGGCGACGTCGAAGGCGTCGGGCATCGGCTCGCTCGAGGTGAGCTGCCAGTAGCGCAGGTCGATCTGGCCGAGCACGTCCAGCAGGTGCTCCTCGACGTTCGTGATCTGCAGCTGGCAGCCGAAGCAGCTGGCCAGGCCGACCACCACGACGCGGGGAGGCTGCGGTTTCTCTTGGCAGGCTATGCAGTATCCGCTCATATCACATCGACCCCTGAATGTTCTTCGCTTCCCAGTAGTTGAACACGGGCCCGTCGATGCATACGTACTGGTGCCCGATCTGGCAGTGGCCGCACTTGCCCATGCCGCACTTCATATGGCGCTCGAAGCTCACGTAGATACGGTCGTAGCTGATGCCCTTCTTGCGCATCTCGTCGATGGCGAACCGGTACATCACCGGTGGCCCGCACAGCGCCCCGAACGTGTTGGGCGCGTCGATCTCCAGATGCTCGAACGGCTTCGTGACCAGGCCAACCTCTCCATCCCACGTATCGTCGGGATGGTCGACGGTCAGGTAGAGGTCGAAGTCCTTGCGGTGGCGCCACATCTCGAACTGCTGGCGGAACATCACCTCCGAGGGGTTCTTCGACCCGTAGATGATGGTGACCTTGCCGAACTCGGAGCGCTCGTCGTGGATGTTGTTGATGAGCGAGCGCAGCGGCGCGATGCCCAAGCCGCCCGCCACCAGCAGGATGTCGTGGCCCTTCATGTCCTCGATGGGGAACCCGCGCCCGAACGGGCCGCGCAGCCCCACGACGTCGCCGCACTGCATCTCGTGCAGCACCTTGGTGAACGCGCCGGCGCGGCGCACGCACAGCTCGATGAAGCCGCGCTTCGTGGGCGAGCTGGAGATGGAGATGGGCGCCTCGCCCACGCCGAAGATGGAGACCTCGACGAACTGGCCGGGCTCGTGGGAGAACGCGTCGCGGATGCGGTCGTCGATGAGCCGGAACTCGAACAGCTTCTCCGTCGCCGTCACGTCGATGATGGACGTGATGCGGGCCGGCCAAGGCCGATACGGGTTGGCGGCCATCATCTCCTCGCCGGTGAGCGGTGCGGGCCCGCCCTCCAGCGGATGCACCTGAACCGTGGAAACCGCGCAGCTACTCGGCATCGCAGGCCCCCTTCCTCTCGAAGAACTCCAGCACCTCGATGGGGTTGATGTTCGCCTTGCACGCCGTCACGCAGCGCCCGCAGCCCACGCAGAGCATGCGGTCGTGGTTGGCCAGGAAGCCGTTGAGCTTGTGGTACATGCGGTGCCGGACGCGGTTGCGCCCGTCGGCGCGGAAGTTGTGCCCGCCGGCCACCTGGGCGAACTGCGGCGAGGTGCACGAATCCCACGTGCGCTCGCGCACGCCGGTGCGCCCGTCGGGGTCGAGCGTGTCCTGGATGTCGAAGCAGAAGCACGTGGGGCACACGGCCGAGCACGCCGTGCAGGCCAGGCAACGGCCCCCGAGCTCCTCCCAGTACGGGTCCTTGTGGAACGCGTCCATGAGCATGGCCACGTCCTGGATGTCGGGGATGTCGCCGTTGAACGCCTCCTGGCGCCGCCTCGTCGCATGGCGGAACTCGATGCGGTCCTCGTCGGTGGCCACGCGCGGGCTGCACGCCGCCTCCAGGATGTTCGCCGCCTCCACGCTGGAGATGCTCACGAGGTACTTGCCGCCGATATCCTGCAGGAACAGGTCGTAGCCGAAACGGGCCTCGTCGGCGCCCCAGAGGTGGCAGAAGCACGTGTCGGTGGGCATGCAGCTCACGCCCACCACGAGCGTGGCCGCCCGGCGCGCCACGTAGTAGGGGTCGGGGTAGCGGCCGTCGCGAAACACGAGGTCGAGCCGGTTCAGCGCGTTGATGTCGCAGGCATGGGCGCCGAAGATGACGCGGGGCGTGATCTCGGCGGCGAAGGACGCCACCTCCTCCGCGCGGGCATCGAAGGGAAACAGCGTCTCGGTGGGCGGCAGGAAGTACTTCTTGGGCGATGAGACGGTCGTGTCGTAACCCAGCTCTATGTCGTGATAAGATTCCACGGCCTCGAACACGTAGCTCCGGTCGCGCTTGACCGGAGCTACCACTTCATAGGATTCCATGAAAGCCGACACGAGCGAGGGAAGTTCTGAGGCATCGATGACGCGATAGAGCATGCTCTCGTCCTTTTCTCGTCTGGTGACCTGCTAATGCGTAACAGAATACCCGCCCAGCGGACCAGCCGCGAGAACTATTCGAAGAAGATGCCGATTTCTCGCTCGGCGGACTCGGGGCTGTCGGAGCCGTGGATAACATTCTCGTCCATGATGAGGCCGAAGTCGCCGCGGATCGTGCCGGGGGCCGCCTCCGCCGGGTTCGTGGCGCCCATGAGCGAGCGGCACTTCGCCACCGCGCCCTCGCCGGACACGACCATCTTCACCACGGGGCCGCTGGTGATGTAGGAGATGAGGCCCTCGTAGAACGGCTTGCCCTCGTGCTCGGCGTAGTTGGCCTTGGCCTGCTCGTCGGTGACCATGCCCAGCTCCATGCGCTCGACGGTGAGGCCCGCGCGCTCGAAGCGGTTGACGATCTCGCCGATGTGGCCGTTGCGCACGCCGTCGGGCTTGATCATGGTGTAGGTCTTCTGCACTGCCATGTGGTTCCCTTTCTCTCTTTTATACAGACATGAAGAAAGTGCGCGCACGCGCGCGCACTTTCGGTGAACCCGGTTAGTTCTGGCTCGGGAAGTAGAGCTCGACGCTCGACACCTTCCAGCCGATCATATCGCGCACGAGCGACACCTTGTACTGCACGTCGCCGCCCTGCTCGGTCTTGGCCGTCACGTACACCGTGGAATCGCTCATGGACTTGTCCACGCCGTCGATGGCGGGGTTCGCGTCGGCCACGAGCGGCTCGACCATGGTCTTGGCCTTATCGGCATCGACCTCCTTGGCGAACACGGTGGAAGACGCGGCCTCGGGGTTGGCGAACAGCTCCTTGACCACGGTCTCCTGCGTCGGGTAGCCCCAGCCCTGCGTGTACAGGAACACGGCCGCGCCGAACGCCACCACCACCAGAAGCACGATGGCCACGAGCACCTTCAGCCCCACGTTGCGGCGCTTGCGGTCCTGCTTGGCCAGGCCCTTCGACCATTTCTCCAGCTCTTCGTCGCTTGCGTTGAAGAAGTGGTCGCCCGCCTCGGTGCCGGAGTACGCCTGCTCGCCGTAGGCGTCGGCGTAGTAGTACGGGTCCTGCTGGCCGTAGGCGTAGGCGCCCTCGTCGGCGTACATGGGGGCGCCGTCGGCCGCCACGTCCAGGCCGGACAGGTCGCCGGCAGAGGCCACGGCGGGCATGACCTGCGTGATCTCGGAAGTGCCCTGGGCCACGGCCGCGATGGCGCGCTGGTAGTCCACGCTCGCGGAGTCGGAGAGGTAGTACGTCTTGTCGGCGATGGACTGCTCGAAGGCGTTCACGGCCTTCTGCATCTGGCCGCACGCCACGTAGGCCTGCCCGAGGTTGGCATAGAGCTTGTTCTTCGTGTCGGGCTGCATGCCGAACTGCAGCGCGCTCTCGTAGGAAGCCACGGCGTCGGCCGGACGGTCGAGCGCCATGAAGCACACGCCCAGGTTCAGCAGCGCCTTCGTGGGGTCGGGGTTGCCCTCGTCGAGCGCCGCCTCGCGGAACGCCACGCCCGCCTCGGCGGACTTGCCCAGCTTCAGCAGCGCGTTGCCCATGCCGGTGTAGGCCTTGTACGGCGTGTCGTACTTGGCGTCTGACACGGCTATCTCGAAGTGCTTGACCGCGTCCTCGTAGTCGTGCAGCGCCGCGTAGGCCATCCCTAAGTTGTAGTTCACCGCGCCGCACGCGTCGTAGGCCGCGTCGGCCGTGGCCTGCGTGTAGGCATGGATGGCCTCGTTGCAGTCCTTGAGCTTGACGAGGCAGTTCCCTATCTGGTGGTAGAGCAGCCCCATCTCGCCCGGCGCGAGCGGGTGGCTTCCATCCTGCAAGCACTGCGTGAACGCCTGGAGGGCGCCTGCATAGTCCTTCGCGGCATAGGCCGCGCGGGCTTGCTGGAATAGGTCGTTGTTCATCTGCTTCCTTACGTTTGGTCGAGGGCGCCCGGCTGGCGGGCGCCCTGATGCGCTATTCGGCGGCGTTCTCGATCTCCACGTGCTCGATCACATCGCCCACGCGCAGGCTGCCGATGACGTCCAGGCCCTCGATCGTGTCGCCGAACACCGTGTAGCCCGAGTCGAGCATGGGCTGGGCGCCCAGGCAGAAGTAGAACTGCGAGCCGGCGGAGTTCGGGTCCTGCGAGCGGGCCATGGCCAGCGTGCCGTCGTTGTGCTCGTTGTGCGGGTTCGTGGTGTACTCCTCCTTGATGGAGTAGCCCGGGCCGCCCGTGCCCAGACGGGAGCGGGGGCTCTTCGTCACGTTCACGACCTCCTCGGAGGACAGCTCGCGCGTGTTCGGGCAGCCGCCCTGGATCACGAAGCCCGGCACGTAGCGGTGGAACTTCAGGTCGTCGTAGAAGCCCTTGCGCGCCAGCTCCACGAAGTTGCCCACGTGGATGGGGGCGTCCTTGCCCTTGAGCTGCACGCGGATCGTGCCCTTCGACGTGGTGATGACCGCGATCTCGTCGCCGGTCGGCTGGTATTCGGGCGTGTACTGCGCCATGGTGGCTCCTTTTCCTTGCTTGCATACGTCGCGTCGCGCCCCGGCCGGAGCCGGTTGCGCCGCGTGGGCGAATTACCACATACGATTGGGAATTTTAGCAGGTAACGCCCGGCCCAGGTGAAAAATCGTATAACATTCACGCGCCTGTGGACGGGGCGTTTGAAAGGGCTGAAAGGGTTCGGAAGGCGCGCCGCACGTGGCCGCCCCCGCAAAACCGCGCGGCAGCCCCTCGGGGCGGGCGCGCCCGGGAGCGGCGCCCCCTCGACGCGGGCGGAAGCGTCATTCCCGCTCGAACAGGCTCGCCACCTCCACATGGTGCGTCTGGGGGAACAGGTCCACGGGTTGCGCGCGCGCCAGGCGGTAGCCGTTTTGCTCGAAGCGGGCCACATCGCGCGCCCAGGTGGCGGGGTTGCAGCTCACGTAGGCCACGCGCGCGGGAGCCGCCTCGGCGATGCTCTCCGCCACGCCGTCGGCGAGGCCGGCGCGCGGCGGGTCCACCACGAGCGCGTCCAGCCCGCCCAGCTCGGGCAGCTCGCGGGCGGCGTCGCCGCCCACCACCTCGATGTCCACGCCGTTCATCTCGGCGTTGCGGCGCAGGTCGCGCACCGACGACCCGGCGGCCTCGATGGCGATGACGTCGGCCCCGGCACGGGCCAGCGGCACGGAGAACGTGCCGCCGCCGGCGTACAGGTCGGCCACGAGCAGCCCGTCCAGGCCCTCGGGGCCCTCCTCGCCCATCCGGCCGCCCAGGCCCTCCACGACCTCCGCTGCCAGCTTCTCGGCCTGCGCGGTGTTCACCTGGAAAAACGACGGTGCGCTGGTCAGGAAGCGCGCATCGGCCAGCTCCTCGCCCCAGCAGCCCTTGCCGTCGAGGGTCTCCACTCCCTTTATCTTGCGCGCGCGCCCGGGGTCGGCCAGCACGCGCACGATGCTCGTGGCCTTGAGCGCGCTCTTGAGTGTCTTCGCCACATGCGCGCGGGGGAACGCGCCGGGCTTGGTCCACAGCGCGATCTCGGTCTCGCGCGTGCGCACGCTGTGCCGCACGCCCACCCGGAAGATCCCCAGGTCGGCCGAGCCCTGCGCGAAGCGCAGCGCGCCGCGCAGGGCCTTCGGCGCCTTGGCCACGGCATCGTGGGCGAGCGGGCAGACCGCCGGCGTGGCTATCTCGTGCGTGCCCTCGCGATGGAAGCCCAGCAGGAACTCGCCGTTCTCCGCGCGCGCGGCTCCCAGCTCAAGCTTGTTGCGGTAGCCCCACTGCCGCTTGCTCGGCAGGCAGGGGCGCACGAGGTCCTCGGCGCGCACGGCTTCGAGGCGCGCCGTGTGCACGAGCGCGCCGACGACGTTGGCGCGCTTCGCCTCCAGCTGGGCCTCGTAGGACAGGTGCTGCCACGGGCAGCCGCCGCAGGCGTCCCCGTGCGGGCAGCGCGGCTCCGCGCGCAGGGGCGAGGGCTCCTCGACCGCCACGATGCGCGCCCGCGCGAACGAGGCCTTCTCCTCCACCACCTCCACGCGCACCGCGTCGCCGGGGGCGCCGCCCGCCACGAACACCGTCTTGCCGCTCGCCAAGCGCCCCACGGCCTCGGCCCCGTTACCCATGCGCTCGATGCGCAGCGTCTCTTCCATGAATTTGGATTTCCTTAGCTTTGATCGACGTTTTTCACCATCATAGCGTATAATCTGCCGTCGTGCCCTTGTAGCTCAGGGGATAGAGCGTCTGCCTCCGGAGCAGAAAGCCGCAGGTTCGAATCCTGTCAAGGGCACCAGCGAGAAACGCCGAGGCCGGGCCATTGCGCCCGGCCTCTTCTATTCGTCGGGCGGTCCCGCCTGCGCGCCCCTTCGGTCCCGCCCGCGCGCCCTACTCGATGTCCGAGAGTATCTCGCCCGGCTCGTCGCCGGCGTCGAGGAAGATCTTGCGGGTGACGAAGTTCCACACCATGACCACGGCGGTGGCGAATATCTTCACGATCAGGTAATGCACGCCCAAAAGCTCCACGCCCGCCCACATGCAGAGGTTGTTGATGGCAAGGCCGATCACCGACAGCACCACGAAGATGACGAACTCGCGGCGGCGGCTCATGCCCTCCTTGTGCCTGAATACGTAGCGCATGGAAGCCACGTAGTTGAACACCACGGACACGGTGAACGAGACGGTGGCGCTCACCAGGTAGTTCACGCCGAACGCCTCGGTCAGGAGCGCCAGGAGGCCGTAGTCGATCGCGAAGGCGATAACGCCCACCACGCCGAACTTCATGATCTGGGCAATGAGCTTCTTCACGTTCGCGCCTCCCCGCCGCCGGCCGCTCGCCGGCCGGGCCTCAGCGCCCGTTGCGACGCTTCTCCAAAAACCCGTCTATTGTGGCATAAACGCGGCGAATATCAAGGGGCTTGCTCAAGTGGCCGTCCATCCCGCTCTCCGCGCTGCGCTCCTCGTCTTCGGTGAAGGCGTTGGCCGTCATGGCCAGAATGGCCACGGTGGAGGCGTCCGGGCGGTCCATGGCCCGGATGGCGCGCGCCGCACCGTAGCCGTCCAGCTCGGGCATCTGCACGTCCATGAGCACGAGGTCGAAATGGCCCGCGTCGGAGGCCGCGAACGCCTCCACCGCCTCGCGGCCCGTGGAGGCCGTCTCGACGCTCGCGCCCGCCATGGTCATGAGCTCCACGGCTATCTCCTGGTTCAGGGCGTTGTCCTCGGCCACGAGGATGTGCGCGCCCGCGAAGTCGTGCGCGTCCGGATGGAGGGCGACGGGCGCGGCGGCCTCCTCGGCCTCCGGCTCGTCGACGACGGCAGGCTCCCCCGTCGCGCGGCCGAGGGGCACGTCCACCGCGAACGACGAGCCGTGGCCCACGACGCTGGCCACGCGGATGCGCCCGCCCATAAGCTCCACGAAGCGCTTCGTGATGGCCAGCCCCAGCCCCGTGCCCCCGTGCTTGCGCGCCACGGAGGCGTCGCCCTGCTCGAACGAGGCGAAGATCTTGTCCAGGTGCTCGGGCTCGATGCCGCAGCCCGTGTCGTCGACCGCGAACCGCAGCCAGACGCATCCGTCCTCCGCGTCCGCGAGCCGCTCGATGCGCAGCGTGACGCTCCCGCCCTCGGGAGTGAACTTGAACGCGTTGCCCATGAGGTTGTAGACCACCTGGTTGAGCCGCAGCGGATCGCCCACCACATGGCCGGGCACCTCGCCCTCCACCACGGTGTCGAAGGCGACGTTGCGCTCGGATGCCTGCGTGCGGAACACGGCCGCCAGCGACCCGATGAACGTGGACAGGTCGAACGGCTCGTTCTTTATCTCCACCTTGCCGCTCTCGATCTTGCTCATGTCGAGGATGTCGTTGATGAGCGACAGCAGGTGCTCGGAGGACAGCGTCACCTTCTCCAGGCACGTGCGCACCTTGCCGTCGTCGCCGATGCTCTCCAGGGCGATGGCCGTCATGCCCATGATGCCGTTCATGGGCGTGCGTATCTCGTGCGACATGCGCGACAGGAACTCGGTCTTGGCCAGGCTCGCCTGCTGGGCCTCGGCGAACGCGCGCTCGGCGCGGTCCTTCTCCTCGGCCAGCAGGCGCGTGTTGCGCCTGGCCATCCGGTAGTAGAGGAGGAATACCAACAGTACGAAAAGCAGCACGGCCGCGCCCACGATGGCGGCGTTCGCGGCGATAGTGCCGCTGAGGTCGCCGATGTCGCCCTCGATGACGCTGTAGGGCATGACGGTGCACAGGTACCATTCCGCATGTCCGAGCGGATAGAAGTACAGGTACTCGCTGCGGCCGTCGAACACGATGGGCACGTTGACGGTGCCGCCGCTCGCGAGGACCGAGCGGATCCTCTCCTCCTCGCTACTGCCCCCGACGAAGGAGCCCCGCTCGTCTATCAGGGCGAACAGGCTCTCGCCCGAATCCAGCCCGCTGTTGCGGTCGCTCACCACGCACATGCCGTCGCGGTCTATCATGATGGAGCGCGAGAAGCCGTCGAACAGCGTGAGGTTGAGGCGGTCGCCCACGCCCAGGGAGCTGAACCCGCAGACGGCGGCCACGATCGTGTCGTCGCCGCAGCGCAGCGGCTCGATGTCGTCCACCAGCACGATCTTGTCGTCGTACAGCACGACCCGACGCCCCTGCGCATCGTAGTACGCGGGCAGCTCGCCGCCGTCCCCGTCGCAGGGACGCACCTCGCCGTCTGCGGAGACGAACTCGCCGGAGGCGGTCCGCACGGCGAGAAAGGCGTAGTCGTCGTTGCCTGCCTGGGCCTGCAGGTAGTCCACCGTCTGCTCCCGGCTTTCGGGAGCGGCCATCTCCAACCCGCTCGCCACCGTCTCGAGCTGGCTGAACTTGTTCTCCACGCCCGTATCGAAGTGGAAGACCAGCTGCTTGCTCAGCTCGCCCAGATACACTTCGCTCACGTTCGCGATGACGTCGTCGGTGGCCTTGCGCGTGGAGATGATGGTGTAGGCCAGCAGCAGCGCCACGGCCACGGCCACCGCCACCACAGCCACCGCCGCGCGCCTGCGCCCGTGCGACCCGAAATGCACGCTCATGCTGAAAGCCTCACCCATCTTCATCGTCGGAACCCCGGGCATTCTACCATCGCCCCGACGGTCGCCCTCCCCCGCCGTCCTACCGCTTGGCAACGGCTTCCTGACGGCCGGCCGGGAGGGGCGACCGGGACGAGGCCTCCCCCCGCGCGGATTCGCAGCGAAACGCCCCGCGACGGCTGGCGCGCGGGAGGTCTTTCGGGTAGGATAGGTGCATTCGAGAATCGAGGAGCGAAACGTGCAAGAGACGAAGGACGTGCAGGCCGGGGCGCCGCGCACCCAGAACGTGCCCGAGCAGGGCAGCGTGGCCGTGCTCATCCCCTGCTACAACGAGGCCGTGACCATCGGCAAGGTGGTGGACGACTTCCGCCGGGTGCTGCCGGAGGCCACCGTGTACGTCTACGACAACAACTCCTCGGACGGCACGGGGGAGATCGCGCGCGAGCACGGGGCCGTGGTGCGCTGCGAGCGGCGCCAGGGCAAGGGCAACGTCGTGCGCCAGATGATGCGCGACATCGACGCGGACTACTACCTCATGGTGGACGGCGACGACACCTACCCGGCCGAGGCCGCGCCGGAGCTCCTCGCCCCCCTCGTGGCCGACGAGGCCGACATGGTGGTGGGCGACCGCCTCTCCAACGGCACCTACGGCGAGGAGAACGACCGCGCCTTCCACGGCTTCGGCAACGACCTCGTGCGCGTGCTCATCAAGTGGATCTACGGCTTCGAGTTCTCCGACGTCATGACCGGCTACCGCGCCTACAACGCCGTGTTCGCCAAGACCATGCCGGTGCTCAGCCCCGGCTTCGAGATAGAGACGGAGCTCTCCATCCACGCGGTGGACAAGCGCTGGCGCATCGCCGAGGTGCCGATCGACTACCGCGACAGGCCCGAGGGCTCGGAGAGCAAGCTCGACACGTTCTCCGACGGGTGCAAGGTGCTGCTCATGATCCTGTCGCTGTTCAAGGACTACCGGCCGCTGGCGCTGTTTTCCTGGGTGTCGCTTCTGTTCTGCGTGCTGGGGCTCGTGGCGGGCGTGCCCGTGATCGCGGAGTTCCTGGCGACGGGCCTCGTGCCGAAGCTGCCCTCCGCGCTCCTGGCCGTGGCGCTCGTGTTCATCGGCATCTTGAGCTTCACCTGCGGACTCATTCTGGACACCGTGGTGAAGGGCACCCGCAAGCAGTACGAGCTGCAGGTGACCGAGGCGTACCGCGAGCACGGGCGCCGTTAGGCGGGCGGCGCGCACGCGCGTTCCGCGAAAGCCCTGTCGGGGCGGATGAACGATGCGCTCGCCTCGGGCCGACGCGTTGCCTCGCTCATGTCCCGCCCCTCTTTGCATACTGCATAATACCTGATCGTGCCTTTAATTTTCAGTCGTGAATAATTGATCGGAACTGCGCATAATAGGAGATTTGCGCGCTTCCCCCTTGGTTGGCCGTGGGCGACAACGCACCGTAACCTCTAGGTTACGTTACAGCCGGAGGAAAGCGGGAAGGCCGTCGGCGTCGCGCCGAGCGGGGGCGTGCGGGACGATCGGGCGTCTGGACGCGGAGGGAGGATGCCCAGCCGCGTTCAGGCCCGGGCGGCGCGACGGGCCTGCGCGACGGCGCCCCGTAGGTCTTCGAGGTCGGGCCGGGCGAAGCGGTACGACACGGCCTGGGGCTCGCCGGGGCCGGCCGCCGCCGCGGTGCCGTCCTCGTGCGGGGGTTCGGGGCGCTCGACGCGCACGAAGCGCAGCTCCACCTCGTCGAAGCCCTGCGACAACAGCGCATAGGCATAGCATTGGGCCTGCAGCAGGTGCTTTCCGTGCAGCTGCGCGGGGGTCTCGGAGGCCGAGCCGCCCGTCTTGTAGTCGATGGCGAGCGCCGCGCCGCCCGGTTCGGCGCCATGCGTGCACAAAAGGTCGATCTCGCCCTCCATGAGCGCGCCGTCCAACGCCACGACGAAGGGCACCTCGGCGCGGCGCAGCTCCCAAGCATGGGTTTCCGCGCAGGCGACGCTGCCGAACCAGCGCTCGCAGGCGCCGGCGAGCCGCCTGCGCTGGGCCGGCGAGAGCGCGAGGGCGTCGGCGATGGCCGCGATGCGCGCGCCGTCGGGGGGCGAGCCCGCCTCGATGGCGAACTGGGCGGCGCGGTGGAACGCGCTGCCGAGCGCCGTGGCCTTGTCCGCGTCGGCCTTCGGGTACGCCTCCTCCCCTTCGCCCCCGGGCATCGGCGGCGGCGCGACGGCGAGGCCGGCCGAGGACGGCGCATCGGCACCCGTCTCCACGACGGCCGCCGGCACTTCGCCGGGGGCGGATGCGTACGCGGGGGCTATGGACGAGTAAGAGAAAGCGCCCTCGTCGGCCGGTCGCCAGGGACGGCGCGGAAGGGGCTCGAAACCGGCCATGCGCGGCACAAAGAACGGCGCGCACGACGCACCGGAGCCGCAGGACGGCCCTTCCGCCTGCGCATCGGGACCGGCACCGGCGAGCACGGCGCCCGCCGCCTGCACGACGATGCGCTCGAAGCGCGCGGGCGCGCTGCCGCCGTACTCCAGCAGGGCCTCGCCCTCCGGGAAGTCGGCCGCGCCGCAGAGCGCGCTGCGCACGTCGTCCACGAGCGCCGGGTACGCAGGGGGCTTGCCGGCCGCGGGCGCCTTCGCGTCCATGGCCACGACCAGCGCCTCGCTCGCCCGGGTGAGCCCCACGTACAGCTTGCGGCGCGCCTCGGCCAGCTCCTCGGCCGCCGCGCGCCCGCGCAGGGCCGCGCGGTAGGCGTCCTGGGTGCATGCCGGCGCGCCCCGGCCGTCGCACGCGGGGGCGCCCTCCAGCACACGCCGCGCGGCGGCGAGGTCGGCGTCCTCCTCGTCCTCGAAGCCGCCGGCGCCCGCGCGCTTCGCCACGCCCGGGAAGGCGTCCAGCGAACCGCCCGCCGCGAGCGAGGCATGTGCGGCCGCGCCGCACGTCTCCACCACGAGCTTGCCCGGCGGCAGCGCCGGGCCGGCGAAGTCCGCCACGGCCACGATGGGGAACTCGAGGCCCTTCGACGCATGGATCGTCATGATCTTCACCACGTCGCCGCCGCTGCCCGAGAGCGCGCCCGGCGCCTCCTTCATCCCCGTCGCCAGCTCGGCCGCGAACGCGCGCGCCGCGCTCGCCAGGCCCAGGCCGCGCTCGCCTTCCAGCTGCTCGATGAGGCGCACGGCCTTGAGCACGTTGGCAGCGCGCGCCAGGCCCGCGGCGCCCTGGCCCTCGAGCCGCGCCATCCAGCCCGAGCGCACGACGGCGTCGCGCACGACGCGCGAGAGCGGGCAGGTGCGCGCGTCGCGCTGGGCGCGGGCGAGCAGGCGCACGGCGTGGGCCAGGCGCGGGGGCAGCTCCTCGGTCCGCTCGGCCAGGCGGGCGAACCCCTTGTCCAGGTCGCGGCGGCGCAGCTCGCCCGTCTCGTCGTCCTGCTCGGTCGCCAGCTCCAGCAGGTCGTCGGCCGAGAGGCGCACCAGGTCGCTCGTGAGCACCTCGAACAGCGCCGCCGTGTTCGCCGGGTTCGCCAGCGCCTCCACGAACCGGGCCACCACGCGCACCTCGGGGGCGGCGGCGAACAGCGACCCTCCCGTGACGGCGCACTCGAAGCCCTCGTCGCGCAGCGCCTGGGCGTACGTCTCGGCGCGCGACATCTTGCCCAGCAGCACCACCATGTCGCCCGGCGCGTGCCCGCACGCCCGCAATGCGGCGAACCGCCGGGCGATGGCGCGGGCGCAGGCGGCCTTCGCGTCATCGACCCCCACGCCGGTTCCGCGCCCGGCGGGGCGCTCGGCCAGCACGAGGTCGATGCGCGGCCCGTCGCCGCGGTACGTCGACGGGCGCCCCTCGTGCGGCTCGAGCGACATGAAGCCGTCGCCGAACACGTGGGGCTGCTCGAACACGCGGTCCACGAACGCGAGCACGTCGGCGTGGCTGCGGAAGTTCTTCGCAAGCTCCACGTAGAGCGCGCCCACCTCGTCCGAGCGCATCGTGCGCTTGTGGGCCTCGTACACGTTCACGTCGGCCCCGCGGAAGCGGTAGATGGACTGCTGCGCGTCGCCCACGGTGCACAGGCGCGCAAGCCCCGGCCCGGCCAGGTGGGCCACCAGGTCGATCTGCAGCTGGCTCGTGTCCTGGAACTCGTCCACCATGACCAGCTTGAAGCGGTCAGCGTAGCGGCCGGCCACGTCCGGGTGCTCCTCGAAGGCCGCCAGCGTCCTCACCAGCAAATCGTCGTTGTCCAGCTTGCACAGGGCGCGCTTCTTGCCCTCGTAGCGGCCCGCCACGTCGCGCGCGAGCGCCATGAGCTCGGCCATGCGCGGCCAGGCCAGCCCCAGCGCCAGGCTGCGGCACACGTGCGCGTGGACCTCCTGGTACGCCGCCACCCGCTCCTTCACGTCGGGACCGCCGAACGTCTTCGGCAAAAACGCGCACCCGTCCACCACGGCCGCGAGGTCGCGCAAACCGGCGTCCGGGCGCCCGGCGACGAACGCCGAGAGCGCCCCTGCGGCATCGGCCGCCTGCGCCCGCGCCCGCTCGGCCGCGGCGCTCTTGCCGCCCTGCTCGAGCGCGCCCGCCACGTCCTCGTACGCCAGCAGCAGCTCGCGCGCGAGCACCGTCGCGGCCGGCGGCTCCGGCCCCAGCCCCACGGCGTCCAAGCCGCCCCGCAGGCCCACGGCCTTGTCGAGCAGCGCCTGCAGCATCGACGCCACCGAGGGCGCCGAGGGCAGCGCCGATCGCGCGGGGAACTCGTCGAACAGCGCCCCGTACGACCCGCGCTCGATGATGTCGTTGTCGGCGCCGAGCGCCTCGTCGATGCTCGCGGCCACGAGGTCGGCGCGCTCCGCGTCGCCCACGATGCCGAACGCCGGGTCCAGCCCCAGCTCCAGCGCGTGCGTCCGCAGGATGCGCGCGCACATGCCGTGGATGGTGGATATCCAGGCGGCATCCACCTTCAGGGCCTCCTCGCACATGCCCTCGGCGCGCAGCGTGCGCTTGACGCGGGCCTTGATCTCGGCGGCCGCCTTCTCGGTGAACGTGATGGCCAGCACCTCGTCGATACCGCCCGCCGCCGGCCCGCTCTCGGGCAAGAGGGCGTAGGCGATGCGCTGCGTGAGCGTGAACGTCTTGCCCGAGCCCGCCCCGGCGGACACGAGCAGCGGGCCTTCCACGCGCCTCACGCTCTCGCGCTGGCCGGGCGTGCAGGAATCCAGGTTCATGGGCTACCGCCTCCTCTCGCAGGCGAGCACAGGGCAGAAGCCGCACGGGTCGGCCCCGCGCGGGTCGGGGGACACGTGCCCCGCGGCCATGCTGCGGGCCGCCTGGGAAATGCCCTCCTCCACCTTGTCCGCCAGCTCGGCGAACGAGCCGGCGCCCACCGCCTCGGCGGCCGGCCCCGGCACGCCGCAGGCCCCGGCGTCGATGCCCGGCACGTCGGCCGCGCCGAGGGCGGTGCGGTCGAAGGCGCCGGCGACGCGCCCGTCCCGTCCGTACGACACGTAGAGCGCCCCCACGACCTCCAGCCCCAGCAGGCGGCGGGCCGCCTGCGCGTACACGAGCGCCTGCACCTTGTGCGGCAGCATCGCCCCGCCGGCGGTGGCCGCCGGCGATGCCGAGGACAGCGCGTAGTCGGGCGAGAGCGACCCCTTGTAGTCGATGACCACGGCCTGGCCACGTCCGTTCACGTCGATGCGGTCGACGCTGCCCCGCAGCTCGAAGCCCCCGTACGCGAACGGCTCCCTCGTGCCGAAGTCGAGCTCGAAGAAGGCCGGGGAGAATCCGGGCAAGAGCGCCGCCTCGCGGTCGAGGTAGGACACGAGCCGGCGCTCCAGGCCGTGCGCCTCGGCACGCTCGAAGGCCGTGAGGGGCAGAAGCGGGTTGGCCTTGCGCTTGAGCTCGGGCTGGAACGCCAGGTGGCGGGCGAACGTCTCGCGCATGAGGGCGCGCGCCTCCTCCAGGTTGCCCGGCGCCACCTTCGCGTTGCCCGTCTCGATGAAGTGCTCGTAGAAGCTCTTCAGCACGCCATGGGAGAAGCTGCCCATCTCCAGCGGGCCGAAGCCCGCGTCGGGCGCGGACAGGCGCAGGCGCCGCAGCGAGAACCACTTGCAGGGACACTCGAGGTAGCTCTCGATGGCCGAGGGCGACAGGACGGGCGCCGCCGGGCGGCCGCAGGGAGCCGGCCCGCCCGTGCGCGGCAGCACGACGCGCCCGCGCGCGGCAGGCGACACGTCCCCGCTCGCGGGTACCTCCCACGCCTCCGCGTCGGACGCGTCGTCGCCCGGCGCCAGGTTCGCATGCAGGGCGTCCTCGCCCGCGCGCTCGGCGAAGGGCACGAGCACCTGGGGCAGCCCCGTCGCACGGTCGAGGTCGTCCGTGCGCGTGGGGTCGGGACGGTAGCAGTCGATCAGCTCCTCGTACATGACGGCCGGGTAGGCCTCGTCCGCGTCCACCGTGCTCAGCACGCGCTCGCACACCACCGCGTCGCGCGCGCACGACAGCGCCCGGAAGAAGCGGCGGCGCGAGGTCGCCAGCGCGTCGCCGCACGCAGCAAGCCCCCGCTTCTCCAAGATAAGCGTCGCAGCGTCCTCGGCAGGGCGCACCGGATACGAGCTCGCCTCCAGGTCGCACAGCACGAGCACCGCGCACGAGCACGGCGGCCGCTCGGCGGCGTCGGCCAGGCCCATGAACAGCACGGAGGGCTCGCGGGGGGCATCCGGCGCCGCGCCTTCCACGGCCCCCTCCCGCGCACCCGACGACACCGGCTGGCGCGCGAGCAGCTCCAGCACGCCCGCCAGCGGCTCCCCCGCCCGGGCGCAGGCGGCCGCGAAGCGCCGCGCGCAGGCGATGGCGGCCAGCTGCTCGGCGCGGTACGCCTCGTCCAGGCCGCCCATGCGGCGCAAGCGCTCCTCCAGCACCGCGAGCGCTGCGTCCGCGTCATCGCGCCCAAGCGCCGGCAGCGCCGCGTCCAGCACCTCGCTCGCCGCGCGCAGGTCGGCCTCGATGCGGGCGCGTCCGGCCGTGCGGTCGCCGCGCCAAGCGGCGTCGAGCGCCCAGGCCGCGCGCTGCGGCACGCCCGAGAACGGGCTGAGCACGAAGTCGGCGGCCTTCGCCGCGCAGGGCCCGGAACCCCAGGCGAACTCCGCGAGCGCCAGGAACGCCCGGCCGAAGCCGGTCTGCGCGAACGGCATGCGCGCCGACACGGCGGCGTCCACGCCGCGGCGGGCCAGGAAGTCGGCCGTCTCGGCGAACAGGGCAGCCGGCTCGCGGCAGGCCGCGCACACGCAGAGCGGCGCGCGGCCCTCCCGGCGGGCCGCGGCGCGCTCCGCGAGCACGGCGTCGGCCAAGGTGCGCGCCACGAGCGCGGGTGCGGCGTAGCGGCCGGCCGGCAGCAGGAAGCGCACGACCCCCGTCGGCTCCACGGCCGCGCCGTCGACGGGCGCGAACAGGCGCCCCAGCAGGGATTGCAGCTCGCCGTTGCGCCCGGGGGCGCCGTCGGGCGCGCAGCAGGCGTCGTCGACGCGCACGACGTCGGCGCGCTCCGACAGCGCGTCCAGCATGCGGCCGAGGGCGCAGCCCGGCTCGTCGAATCCCAGCGTCACGACCGGAGACGCGGGAAGCGTTTCGGAGAGCGCCCGCACCACCTCGGAGAACTCGCAGAGCCCGGCCGCGCGCAGCCCCGCGGCATAGCGCGCGAGCGCCGCCACGACGGCCCGCTCGCCGTCGCTTAGGCTCGCCCCGTCCGACGGGCCTGCCTCCACGAGCCAGGGAAGCGCCTCGCGCGCGAGGCCCGCCACGAGGTCGACCGTCCCCGGCGTCGCCTCCAAGGCGGCCGGCGAGATCCCCCGCCCGGCCGCGTAGGCTCCCGCATCCGCCAATGCGCCGTCCGATGCCGCGCCCCCCTCCGCAGCCTCGCCGATAGCGCGCCGCACGAGCAGCGTGCGCTCCGCCGCGGACACGAGCCGGCGCCCGTCGCCGAAGAGCTCCCAGCGGTCCGCGATCCACGAGGAGAACGTCGCCGCCCGCACGCCGAGCGCGCCGCCGCCGTCCGCGAGCGCGCGGCGCAGGCGCGCGACGGCGGGCAGCGAGGGCACCAGCACCGCGGGCACGGCCCCGCCGTCCGCAAGGTCGCGGGCGCAGGCCACGGCGGCGCCCAGGGCCGCGGCGGCGTTTTCGGCTGTGATGGTTCGGTAAGGCATGGCGCTATTGTAACCGTGCACCGCGCGGGGAATGCGCTAGAATGGCGCCCATGCAGAAGAACATCTTGAAATACTCGGCCCTCGTGTTCGCGGGCGGCGCCAGCTACGGCGTCATGGCCACCACGGTGAAGTTCGCGCTCGCGGACGGCTTCCAATGGACGCAGGTCGCGGCGAGCCAGCCGCTGTTCGGCACGCTCCTGTTCGCCGTGGCGCTGGCGGTGCTGGCGCTTGCGGGCAAGCGTCCCGTGCGCCTCTCCCCGCGCGGCGTGCTGCGCCTGCTGGGACTCGGCCTGACCACGTGCACCACCTGCGTGCTGTACAACTTCGCGCTCACGAAGCTGTCCGTGGCCGTGGCCATCACGCTCTTGTTCCAGTTCACCTGGATCGGCGTGGTCATCCAGATCGTCGTCACGCGCCGCCGCCCGAACACGGCCGAGCTCGCGGCGGCCGCCATCATCCTGGGCGGCACACTGCTCGCCAGCGGGCTGTTCTCGGAGGAGGCGGGCGCCATGGACCCCCTCGGCGTGGCGTGCGGGCTGCTCTCGGCCGTGAGCACGGCGCTGTTCATGTTCCTGTCGGGGCGCATCGGCGTGGACCTGCCGCCCATCCAACGCGGCCTGTTCGTGTGCCTGGGCGCGTGCATCCTCGGCTTCGCCGTGTGCCCTGGCTACTTCGCCAGCGGCGCACTGCAGGCGGGCATCTGGAAGTACGGCCTCGTGCTGGGTGCGTTCGGCCTGCTCATCCCTGTGGTGCTGTTCGGCATCGGCACCCCGCACCTGCCTACCGGCCTGTCCACCATCATGGCGTCTTCGGAGCTGCCCTGCGGCATCCTCATCTCGGTGTTCGTGCTGGGCGAGCCCGTGAGCACCCTGCAGGCCGCAGGCGTCGTCGTCATCCTGGCCGGCGTGGTGGTGTCCCAGCTGCCGAACCTGCTCCCCGCCAAGACCGGCGTTCCGGAAGATGCCCGATAACAGAGCATGGGAGCACCGGCGGCTTTCGCGGGCGTCCAAGCATTGCATGAGGCAATGCCCCCCCCCCGGCGGCCAGTTCCGCATGAAAGATGCCGAGCTCCCCAAGGCATTCAGACGAGCCGCCGGTTGCCAATCCTTCGCATGAAACAGAAAACCCGACTCCACGAGGGTAGCCGGGTTGCAAGGGTGGTGCCCCCAACGGGAATCGAACCCGTGTCTCAGCCTTGAAAGGGCCGCGTCCTGACCTCTAGACTATGGGGACGAAGGCGTTTTCCGCCAAGGAAAACAGCCTGAACATTATTGCAAAGCCCGCGCGGCAATGCAAGGGTGAATTTTTCAGGCATCGAAGCACCGAGCGCTGATGGCGCTCCCGGCGCACGGTGGTGCCTTCCGAGTTCCCGTGCGCCGGAGTGCCGCCAGCGACCAGTTTACCGGACGGCCGGGCGCGCACCTTCCCGTTCGCCGTCCGTCACGAATCCGTAACCATCGGGCGATCCGCCTTCGGAAGGGTTCCACTCGTTCCGTGAATCCGGGTGCCGGCGGACCGGGAAATCGCCCGCAAGCGGGGGCGTTGCGGTATGATGGAGGCATGGACAACGACAAGGCGGCTCGGCCGCAACCCCCAATCGATCGCCCCGACCCCGCCGAGGAGCCCCCCGCGGGGTCTGTCGGGGACGCGAGGCCTTCCGATGCAGCCGACACGCCGGCCGCCGCGCCCGCATTGGCGGAAGCCGCGGAGCCCGCGGGCGACGAGGCGGCGGCCGCGCCGCCCAAGCCGCGCGTCATCGTCATGCATGCGTCCGTGGGCTCGGGCCATCGCAGCGCGGCCATGGCCGTGGCCCAGGCCTTCGAGCTGCTGAGGGACGAGGCGGCGGCCGCCCGAGCCGGTATCGGAGATGCCGCAGACGGCGCGTCCCGTCCCGATGCGCCGCATGACGCGCTTGCCGGCGTCTCCGTCCCCGAGGACCTGGAAGTCGAGGTCATCGACATCCTGGACTGGGGCCGCATCGTGTTCGACGGCGACCACGCCGCATCGCTCTTCACGGGAGCCACGCGCCCTATCTACGATCTCACCTGGCGCTTCACGCTCACCGGCCGCCTTTTGTGGGCCGGCGGCACCGCCTGGTCGCGCATCATGTACCCCGCTTTCACCGAGCACGTGCGCGAGGTGCGCCCGCTGGCCATCGTGTGCACCCACATCACGGCGGCGAACGTGGCCGTGGGCGCGCGCATGCTCTCGGGCCTGGAGTTCCCCATCGTGAGCGTGCCCACCGACTACGAGACCGAGGGCCTCTGGCCGCACCGCTGCACCGACCTGTTCTGCGTGGCGAACGAGTCCATGGCCGAGACGCTGCGCCCCCGCCGCGTGCCCGAGGAGGGCATCCGCATCACAGGCATCCCCACGCGCGAGGATTTCCGCCGCACCTACGACCAGCGGGAGACGCGCGAGCGCCTGGGCCTGCCGCAGGACAAGACCGTGGTGCTGGCGCTGGCCGGCGCGCAGCTGCCGCGCCCCTACGTGCACTTCCGCGACGCGCTCGACAAGCTGCTGCCCTACCTGCACGCGCTTTCGGACATGCACTTCGTCATCGTGGCCGGCAACGACGCCGATTACGCCCGCCACCTGCGGCAGGAATGCGCCGATCTGGGACTTGCCAACGTGAGCGTGCTCGACTACGTGGAGGACATGGCGGCGCTCATGGCGGCCAGCGACGTGATCATCTGCAAGTCCGGCGGCCTCGTGGTCACGGAATGCCTGTGCGCGCAGGTTCCCATGATCCTGCTGGGCCGCGCATACGGCCAGGAGAAGGTGAACGTGCGGATGCTCACCTCGCTCGGCGCGGCCATGCACGTGACCACGTCCCGCGAGCTGCTGGACGCGCTGCGCCACATCGAGAAGAACCCGGAGAGCATCCGCTCCATGTTGATCAACGGCAGCTTCCTGCGCCACCCGGACGCCGCGCGCGACGTCGCGCGCGCCACGCTGGAGCTGACCGCGTACCCCAAGAGCGCCGACGACCCGCAGCGAAGGAAGCACTTCCTGCGCTTCTACTGGGGCGGGAAGCCTGCGCACACGCGCTGACGCGCCCGGCCCGACGCCGCGCGCGAGACCATCGAAAGGAACGCAAGCGATACCTATGGCAGAATTCAACGAGCTGGGGCTGTCCCCGGAAGTCCTCGACGCCGTGGCGCGTCTGGGCTATGAAATGCCCACCCCCGTGCAGGAGCAGGCCATCCCGCTGGTGCTGGAGGGCCGCGACCTCATCGCGGCCGCCAAGACCGGCACGGGCAAGACGGCCGCGTTCTCGCTGCCCGCGCTCGACGGCCTCGGGCACGCGAAGGGAGGCCAAGGGCCGCTCATGCTGGTGGTCACGCCCACGCGCGAGCTGGCGCAGCAGATCGGCGAGGTGTGCGCCGCCGTGGCCGTGTCCACCCACCACCGCATAGCCACCGTGGTGGGCGGCCTGTCCTACGAGCCGCAGATCCAGAAGCTCAAGCACGGCATCGACGTGCTCATCGCCACGCCCGGGCGCCTCGTGGACCTCATGGACCAGGGGGCCGCGCGCCTGGGCGACGTGGAGGTGCTCGTGCTGGACGAGGCCGACCGCATGCTGGACATGGGCTTTCTGCCCTCCATGCGCAAGATCATCGGGGCGACGCCCGCCAGCCGGCAGACGCTTTTGTTCTCGGCCACCATCGACCGCTCCATCATGGGCAGCGTGGGGAAGCTTTTGCACGACCCGGCCATGGTGGAGATCGCGCACAAGGGCGAGACGGCCGACACGGTGGAGCAGTTCATCGTCCGCGCGCCGCAGACGCTCAAGCCGGCCCTGCTGAAGGCCGTGCTCGCCGAGAAGGGGCACGAGCGTGTCATCGTGTTCACGCGCACCCGCAGCCGCGCCGACGCCACGTGCCGGCGCCTGAAGAAGGCGGGCTACACGGCCGAGGCCATCCACTCCGACCGCAGCCAAAACCAGCGTCGCCGCGCGCTCGACAACTTCATGGGCGGCACCACCGACGTGCTCGTGGCCACCGACGTGCTGGCACGCGGCATCGACGTGGAGAGCGTGGACCATGTGATCAACTACGACCTGCCCACCGTGCCCGAGGACTACGTACACCGCATCGGCCGCACGGGTCGCGCCGGCGAGGAGGGATGGGCCATCTCGTTCGTGAGCCCGGAGACCGAGGACGCGCTGCGCGACATCCAGAAGCTCATCAAGCGCGAGATCCCCGAGATGGAGATAGCCACCTTCGACGAGCAGGAGGCGCTGGCCGAGGCCGCCGCCCACGCCACGCGCAAAGCCGCGCGCACCGACCCCGAGATAGCCCAGGCAGCGCGAGAGATGGCGAAGCGCGAGCGCAAGAAGGAGCGCGCCCGCGAGGCCGCCGCCGAAGGGGCGCAGGATGCCGGCGGACGCGGGCAGGGCGGCAAGAAACGCGCGGCGAAGAAGCCGGCCGGCGTTGCGGGCGCCCAACCGAACCGCCAGCGTCCCGCCCAGAAAGGCCCGAAGAAGCCGGCCGCAGGCGCTACGGCGAAGGCAGGCAAGGGCCAGCCGAAGGCGCAGCCCTCGGCGAGGAAGCCCGCGCAGGGGGCCTCTGGCCGCCCCGCCCAGCCGAAGCAGCAGGCGGCGAAGGGATCGTCGGCGGCGAAGCCCGCCCGCGGCGGAGCCGACCTGCGGCCCGGCCGCGCCCACCGCGCCGACGTGGCAAAGCGCCGCGGGAAGCAGCGTTAGGGGTCCGGGGGCTGCGGAAAGCGTCACACCGGCCGGAGGAAGGCGCTTGTCGTCAAGCCGGCCGCGGCAGCATGCTCTCCGTCAACTGGCGGGGGCTGCGCGCCCTCGTCAGCTGGAGGGAACCGCGCACCCTCGTCAGCCGGCCGGGATAGTGCGCCCGAAGGCGGCCGATCCGGCGCATGAGATCAACCTCGGGGATGAACCGATGCGCCGGATCGGCCCGCACGACACGCGCGATCTCGGCCGGCTGATGGCGAGGAGAACGACCCGGCGGGCCTTACCCCAGCGGGTCCTTGTTCTGGTTGGCGGCGACGCGGACCAGGCGGTTGGCCAGCCACACGAGGCCCGCCAGCACGACGAGCGCGCTGCCGGCAAGGAGCCACTCCCCCTGCAGCAGCTCGGCCAGCAGGAAGAACGCCGCCGCAGCGGCGGCGAATATCAGCACGACCACACCCACGGCCACGATGGCCGTCCCCGCGATGCGGACGCCGCGCCCTTCCTCCTGCTGTTCCTGCACGTCCTCGTCCGCCATGGCGGCCACCTTGCCCCTTCGACCTCGCCTCGCCTGCCGGCACCCTCGCGCCGGGCAGCCCTTCGCGATCCTCCCCGCTATGGTACGCTCTTCGTGGCGACGACGTCCACGCCGGTGCCGCATGCGTCGGCCACGACGACGTCGCCCGCCGCGACCGGTGCCGCCAGGTGCGCGGACAGGCAGGCGGCCAGCACGTCGGCCACCCGGGCCTTCGGCACGGGGGACGCCGTCTTCACGCTCACGGGCTCCAGGCAGCCCTCCACGGGCAGCACGGCCGTCACCATGCGCTCGGGCGCCGTCGCCTCGCGCTTTGCGTACTCCGCGCCGCGCCCGCACGTGTTGCCGGACACCTCGGCCACGCCGCCCCGCTCGTCGAACGCTGCCTCCAGCTGGCATCCCAAAGGACAGCAGATGCAGGTGAACGTGGTTATCTCGGTGGCAAGCTGCATCATTCCGCTCCCCCTCCCGCCACATCGGGCCGCCCGCCGACGCCTGGTGCGGCCTGCGGGGCCGCCGTGCGCGCCGCAGCTGCCGGCGCCGCGCCGTCCGGGCGCCCCTCCACCCGCACGTGCAGCGAGGAGAGGCCCGCGACGTCGGCGCCCGATAGCTTGATCTGCACCATCTCGGCCGGCACCGCCACCATGGTCTTGGCCTTCTTCACCGTGCGCACCGACCTGTCAGGGGCCACGCCCTCCACGAGGAAGCGCGGCTCGCGCAGAGCGCGCGACACGCGCAGCGACAGCGTCACGCGCTCGTCGGCGCCCGTGGCCGGGTCGATGGACTGGGGAACCACGTAGCGCACCCCCTCGTCCGGCAGCACGGGAACGGCCGTCGCAGCGGCAGCCGGCGACGCATCGCCGTGCGCGCTCTCGGCCGCAGCGTGCCCGCCGAGGGCAATGCGGCGCGCATAGGCCGCCGCAGCCGCGCCGGCCACCTCGCCCTCGGCGGACGCGTGGTCCACCAAGTCGTGCACGTGCAGCGCGTTCCCGCAGGCGAAGAGCCCCGGCACGCCCGTGGCCAACCGGTTGTCGACCCGCGGGCCGCCCGTCACCGCGTCGAGCGCCGCGCCGGCCGTCTTCGCCACCTCGTTCTCGGGGATAAGGCCCACGGACAGCAGCAGCGTGTCGCAGGCCACGCGCCCCTCGGTGCCCGGCACGGGCTTGAGCGTGGCGGGATCGACCTGGGCGATGTGCACGGCCTCCAGCCGGCCCGCGCCCTCCAGCCGCACCACCGTGCGGCCGAGATGCAGCGGGATGCCGAAGTCGTCCAGGCACTGCACGATGTTGCGGCGCAGGCCCGAAGGGTGCGGCATCAGCTCGTAAACCCCCTCCACCTGGGCGCCCTGCGACGCCAGGCGGCGCGCCATGATAAGCCCGATATCGCCCGAGCCCAGGATGACGGCGCGCCGGCCCGGCAGGCATCCCTGCAGGTTCATGAAGTTCTGCGCGCTGCCGGCCGAGAACACGCCCGACGGGCGGCTGCCGGCAAGGTTGAGCGCGCCGGCGCCGCGCTCGCGCGAGCCCGTGGCCAGCACGACGGCGCGGGCGCGCAGCACGTGGGCCCCCGCCCCGCTCACCGCATGCACCGCAAGCTCCCCGGCGGCGGCGCGCGCCGCGTCCACCGAAAGCACCGACGTGCCGCGCAGCACTTCCACGCAGGCCGGGGCGCCGGGCGCGTCCTGCCCGCCGGGCCCTCCGCCAACGGAGGCCGATGGTCCTTCGAGCGACGCGGCCTCGCGCGCGGCGTACTCCGGCCCGGTGAGCTCCTCGCCGAAGCGGTGCAGGCCGAATCCGTTGTGCACGCACTGCTTCAGGATGCCGCCCAGCTTCGCCTCGCGGTCCACCAAAAGCACCCGGCACGCGCCGGCATCGGCTGCGGCGCGCGCTGCGGCCATGCCCGCCGCGCCCCCGCCCACCACGACCACGTCGTAGAGGGAGCCCGCCGCAGAAGGGGCATCGGCAAGCGGCTCGGCCGCGCGGGCGCCGCAGCCCGCCGCGCCCGACGGCGCATGCGCGTCGGCTGCGGGCCCCTCTTCGTCCTCGATCCGCGCCAGCGCGGCATAGTCCGGCCGCGCCGTTGCCACGAGCGGCGAGCCCGGCAGCCGCTTGTCCAGGGCGTCGGGAGCCGTGCCCGTCTCGCGCGCAACGATCCTCGCGATCTCGAGCGAGCAGAACCCGCCATGGCACCGTCCCATCGTGGCGCGCGTGCGCCACTTGAGCGCATCGAGCGAGAGCACCGGCACCGGCCCGCGCAGCGCCGCCACGACCTCGGCCTCCGTCACCTGGCAGCAGCGGCACACCACGTGCCCGGCACGCGGGTCGGCCGCGATGGCCTGGGCACGCTCTTCCTCGCTCATCTGGGAGAACGGCACGGCGCGCCGTCGGCGCGGCTCGAAGTCCCGCCGCAGGGGCGCCCCCAGCAGCTCGGCCACGCCGGCGGCCACGTCCACGGCCACGGCGGGCGCCGAGGTAAGGCCCGGCGAATCGAAGCAGGCCACGTTGAAGAAGCCCGGCGCATCGTCCGGCTGGCCGATGACGAAATCGCCCTCCGCGCACGAGGCGCGCAGCCCCGCGAAGTTCGCGATGACGCCGCGTGTGCCCGCCTCCGGCCACGTCCGCCGCGCCGCCTCCAGCACGAACGCGAGCCCCTCGGCGCTCGTGGACACGTCTTCCTTGCTCCCCTGCTCCACCGCATTCGGCCCCACCAGCAGGTTGCCGTGCACGGTGGGCGTCACGAGCACGCCCTTGCCCGCCCGCGAGGGCGCCTGGAAAACGGTGTGGGAGAACGCGGCCCCCTGGTCGGTGTCGTAGAGCAGGTACTCGCCCCTCCGCGGCACGATGCGCAGCTTGTAGGCGCTCACCAGATTGTTCAGCTCGTCGGCATGCACGCCCGCCGCATTCACCACGGCCCGGCAGGCAAGGCGGGTGCCCGCCGCCGTCGTCACGAGGTAGCGCGCACCCTGGCCGCGCCCGCCGCCTCCGTCCTGCCCCAGCCGCCCGATGCCCACCACCCGCTCGCCGAAGCGCAGGCAGGCACCGTGCTCGGCCGCCTGCTCCAGGCAGGCGAGCGCGACCTCGTACGGATCGCAGATAGCGCCGGTGCCGGCCAGCAGCGCGCCCCTCACGGACGGGGCGACGGCCGGCTCCAGCGCGCGCACCGCGGCGGCGTCCAGCTCGCGCACGCCCTCCACGCCGTTGTCCGCCGCCCGCGCCACGAGCGCGCGGACGCTCGCCAGCTCCTCGTCGGTGAACGCCAGCACGAGCGAGCCGTTGCGCCGGTAGGCGAAGCCCAGCTCGTCGGCCCACTGCGCGAAGAGCCGCGAGCCCTCCCGGTTGTAGCGCGCCTTGAGCGTGCCGGGCACCGGATCGTAGCCGGCATGCACGATGCCGGAGTTCGCGCGGGTCGCCCCGCAGGCCACGTCGTTGCCGGCCTCGAGCACGGCTACGTCAAGACGGTAGCGGGACAGCTCGCGCGCACAGGCTGCGCCGGCCACGCCCGCTCCTACCACGATGACGTCATAGGCAGGTTCTTCAAAGGTATCCATGTCGTTCAGCTTACTATTTTTCCCCGCTGGGCGAAAGGGTGGACACGCAATCGGGCAAACACGCTATCGTAAGGGTGTCAATCGAATGGAAAGGGTGCTCATGAGGATCGCAGTAGCCAGCGAAGGCTTGGAAGTTGCTCCCCGTTTCAGGCAATGCGCCAGCTACATGTGTTACCGGGTCGAGCGGGGCATCATCGTGGAATGCCAGAACCTGCCGAATCCCGGCTTGGCCGCCCCCAAGCTCGTGGCGCTGCTCGTGGAGATGGGCGTGGACACGCTCATCGTGGGCGCCATCGACTACGATGTGGCGAACGTGTTCTGCCACGCAGGCGTCGAGGTGATAGCCGGCGCGCACGGAAGCGCACGCGAAGTGGTGCAGGCCTACCTCACCCGCACGCTCACCGGCGTGGACGAGCTGTGCCATCTGGATGGCTGGGAGCACGAGGATGGCCACGACCGGGATCTCGCCGAAGCGTAAGGCGCCCGCTCCCTCCGCGGGGCCCGCAGGCCACGGCGTGACATTATCCCCGTCCCTTTGTCACACCCGCCTTTGTCACACCCGAAACCTCCCGTTCTCCCCAAAAGCGCAAGAAGGCCCCGCAGTGCGGGGCCTTCTTGCGGTAGCGCCGCATGTTCGCAGCGCCGAGCCGGTTCCGACGGCCGGCAGGCCGTCGGGGCGTGTGCGGCTACAGGGCCTTCTTGGCGACCTCGGTGATGGCGGTGAACGCCGCGGGGTCGTTGACGGCCATGTCGGACAGCACCTTGCGGTCCAGCTGCACGCCGGCCTTCTTGAGGCCGTTCATGAGCACCGAGTAGCTCATGCCGTTGATACGGGCGGCCGCGTTGATGCGGGTGATCCACAGGCGGCGGATCTCGCGCTTCTTGTTGCGGCGGTCGCGGTACATGTACTGGAGGGAGTGCTGCACCTGCTCCTTCGCGGCACGGTAGGAACGGGACTTCGCGCCGTAGTAGCCCTTGGCGCGGTTGAGGACGGTACGACGCTTCTTATGGGCGCTGACTGCACGCTTGACACGAGCCATGTTCTATCACCTGTTCCTTCTCTAGCGAAGGCCGAGACCGCGCGCGACGGTCTTCTGATCGGCCTTGGACACTTCGGTTTCGTGGCGGAAGTTGCGCTTGCGCTTCTGGCTCTTCTTGGTCATGATGTGGCTCTTGTAGGCCTTCGAGCGCATGATCTTGCCGGAACCGGTGACGCGGAAACGCTTCGCGGTGCCGCGATGGGTCTTCATCTTGGGCATTACTCGTCCTTCCCTTCAGCTTCCTTCTTCTCGTTTTCCTTTTTCTTCTTCGCCGCCACCGCTGCGGGCAGGGGGGCGATGAGCATGTGCATGTTGCGGCCTTCCATCTTCGGCTGGTTCTCGATGACCGCCTCGTCCTTCAGGTCGTCGGCCAGGCGCTCCAGGATGGTGAGGCCCAGCTCCGGGTGCGCCATCTCGCGCCCGCGGAACATGATGGTGATCTTCACCTTGTTGCCGGCGTCGAGGAAGCGCATGACGTGCTTCTTCTTCGTCGTGTAGTCGCCCACGTCGATCTTCGGCCGGAACTTCATTTCCTTCGTCTCGACCTTGCTCTGGTTCTTGCGGGCCTGCTTGGCCTTGATGGCCTGGTCGTACTTGAACTTCCCGTAGTCCATGATGCGGCACACGGGCGGTTCGGCGTTCGGGGCGATCTCCACGAGATCGAGCCCCTGGTTGTCCGCGACGCGCTGGGCCTCCGCCGTGACGTAAATGCCCATCTGCTCGCCGTCGAAGCCGATCAGACGGCATTCCCGGACGGTGATTTCTTCGTTGAGCCGAGGCTCTTGAGCAGCTATCGCGCTCACCTCCCATTCTTCCGCGCTTGCGCGCTTCAATGAAAAACCCGCCGCTCCGGAAAGCGACGGGTTCGATTCTCATGACCGGGCCGCGTGCGGCCCCGTATTCGAGCGACCCATCAGCAGCCGAAGCGCCGAATCAGGTGGAGGGTTTCCCCTCGCTTGTGTAAACAGCCTGCCTATTGTAGCACGGGAAGCAGAAGATGCAAGGGGTTAATTCTCCCATAAAAGTTGCCACGGAAGCCTTGGGCGTGCACCATGCAGGGCGCAGTCCACGAGGTGCGCCAGGTAGAGCCCCGAAGCACGCCGTCCCCCTCCGACCTGCGCCTCGATCCCAGCATTGTCAGCATCCATGCTGCACCTCCTCCATCTCCACGACGTCATCGCAGAGGGCGAGAGTCTCCGCCCGATGCGTCACCACAATGGCCGTCCGGCCGGGAAGGGCCCTCAGATTCTCCAGCATGCGACGCTCCGTGGCCGCATCGATCGCCGAAGTTGCCTCGTCGAGCAGCAGCACGGGCGCGCCGGAGTACACCGCCCGCGCCACAGCCAGCCGCTGCATCTGCCCTTCGGAAAGCCCCGCACCGCGCTCGCCCAGAACGGTGCCGTAGCCGTCGGGAAGTCCGCTCACGAACTCGTCGGCGCAGGCCACGCGGCAAGCAGCCCTCACCGCCTCGTCATCGATGGCATCCCCGCGCTCCGCGAAACCCACCACCTCGCGAATGGCGCCCGACATAAGATGGTTGCCCTGCGGCACGTAGGCGAAGAGCCCCGCCGGCGCATCGGCCGCAGAAAGGCTCCCCCCGCGGTCTTCGAGACGCACCTCGCCGGCATCGGGCGGGTACGCCCCCAACAGCAGCTTCACAAGCGTGCTCTTGCCCTGTCCGCTCGGACCGGTCACCGCCACGAAGCTTCCCTTCGGCACCACGAGCGAGAACCCCTCCAACACAAGGTCGCGCCCGTAGCCGAACGTCACATCGTCGAAGCGCAGCACCTCCATGCGCGCATACAGCCCCCGCGCATCCGCATCCGCGAGCGACGCCCCGCGCCTGCCGCCACCGCCGGCACCGTCAAGCTCCATGAGCCGCTCGGCGCTGGCCAGCATGGACGAGTACCTGGAAAACGTGCCGCCCAGGCTGGCGAACGGCGACTGGATCTGCCCCACCAGCTGGACGACGGCCATGAGGGTGCCATAGCTCACCGTACCCTGCAAGATGCCCCAGCCGCACCAGGCGAAGCCGAGCACATAGCCCGCCTGCATGGCCAGCGTAAGCCCGGTGTTGCACAGGTTGGACGCGTTCGCCTTGCGCATGCGCGCGCGGGCGTGCTCGTCCATGGCGCGCTCGCTTGCGCGCTCCACCTTGCGCTCGCAGCCGAACGCACGCACCACCAGCAGGCTCTCCAGGCATTCCTGCAAGAAGCAGCGGACGTCGCTCTCGGCCTCCTGCATCCCGCGATGCAAACGCTTCAGCCAACCCCGCAAGAGCACCGACAGGAGCGCCGCCGCGCACCCCGCCGCCAAGAACACCAGGGCGAGCGTCGGCACCAGCACGTACATCGCCGCCAACGCGCCCACGACGCGGATACCCATGGAAACCAGGTTGGGAACGAAGCTGGTCGCGCCCTCCGTGACCACCGCCACGTCCGAGGTCATACGGCTCATGAGGGCACCCGTGTGGAAGGAGGAGGCCACCCGATACTCCTGCTCGAGCGCGCCCGCGAACGCCCGTCGCCGCAAGCGGTTGTCCAGCAACGCGCGCGCTTGCTCCAGCACGAATCGGTTAGCGGCGCGCAGGACCACCTGAAGCAGCACGAGCCCAGCGAACGCCGCAGCCGCGCCTTGGAAAGCCTCCGGGAGCCCCGTTACCGCAGCATCGACAGCCTGACGCATGAGCAGGGCGAACGCGATGCCGTTCACCGCTATCGCGCTCTGCAGCGCGCAGAGCGCCGCCACGAGCCACGCTGTGCGACCGGCCGCGCGCACGATCCACCCCCGCACGCTCATGCGCGCCGCTTCGCGGATCGCAGGGCGCGGGCCGCCTTCGCGCGAGCCCTCTTCCATATGCGGCGCACCGGATAGAGCGCGCACCACGCACGCACGTAGGCGCGGTAGGCGCGCGAGTCCAGGCTCACCGGCCGGTCATCGCGGTAGAGCCCCGCGAGCACGCCGAGGATCTGCTCGTCGGTCACGCCGCGTTCCTTCTCCACGCAATTGTCACCGCAGATCACGTAGGAATCGGGCCGAACCTCCACGATGCGGTGCAGCACGTAGGCGTCGCCGCGACGGTACAGGGGCACGTCGTGAACGCGCAGCCTGCCCGCGCACGGCTCGACGACGACGGTGTCGCGCCGATGCCGCAGCAGGGGCCACATGCTCACGCCCGCCGTGGTGCCCACGTACACGCCCTCGCGCGCGAGCACGTCCTCGATGCCCAACGCTCCTTCGAACTGCCCGGTCATGACGCGAGGAAGCCCGCTTCCCGCACCTGCTCCACGAACTCGCGCACGTCGGCGGCGGCCCGTTCGGGGCTGACGCCGTACTCCTGCGCGAGGTCGCGGGCGATGTCATCGTCCGTGCGGCCTTCGGTCAGGCCCTGCCAGATTCGCTTGCCCGTGCCGTTGAGCTTGACCATGCCGTGGAAGCCCTCGCTCGCCTCGCCGGTGGCGATGACCACCGCCTGCCCGGCCACCTCCCGCAGCACGAAGCCGTCTTTGATGCGCGCCATCCGCGCCTCCTTCCCCCGCTGCCCTACGCAGTGATCGTCCAGTCGTCGTACGAGAGCCCGGCGAGCGCCTCGAAGCTGCACCGCACGGCATCCTCGGACACGTCGCACGAAAGCCGGAACAGCGCGACGCGCGCCAGCAGGCCGTCGAGCAGCTCTAAAGCGAGGCCCGCCGCATGCGCGTCGCGCGGCAGGTATGCCTGGCGCAGGGCCTCGTCCACGCATTCCTCGGGCGCAACGCGCCGGATGACGCTCTCCCCCGGACGGGAGCGGCCGAGGAAGCAGATGCCCGCAAGCGGCGCCGAAGTGTTGGTCTGCCACCCCTCCTTGCCCGCCCACGGCACGCCGTAGACGATGGGCGGCCCACCGTCGGCAGGCACACGCACGATGGGCTTGTCCCCGTTGATCACGGTGACGGCGCTGCCCAGGTGCTCGCACCACAGCCGCACGTGCGTCGACTTTCCCGTGCCGCTGGGCGCGCAGAACAGGTGCGCCCGGCCCTGGAACGCGACGGCTGCCCCGTGGACGAGCATCCGCTCGCACGAGGGCAGCCATTCGGCGATCTTGCGGTACACCGCCAAGGTTTCCAAGTAGTCGTCCGACCACTGCGGCCCATCCCGCTCTGCGTCGATTTCGACCTGCGTGGTACGGACGTGCAAGGCGGGGACCCCTTCGGAAAGGTAGTCCCTGCACAGCGCGCGCACCCGCCCATGCAGCAGGGACACGCGAATGCACGCCCCCGCCAAGTCGATGCTGAACGAAGGCACCGGTTCAGCCGCGTCCTCTAGTAGTAGCCGGTCCACTGCTCGCCGCTCGGAGCGTCGCCACTTGGATTGTCCGAGGAATTAGGCGGCTCTTGGTTGTTGTCGGAGGAAGCAGCGCCTTGGCCGGAGGGATCCGCCTGACCGGGATCGAGCGAACCGAAGTCGACAACGTTGTCCGTCTCGCCGCTTTCACCCGCTGAAAGAGGTTGAGACGAGGAAACTTCGGACGGGATGCATGCTTCCGACCCATCCGAGCCTTTGGTCTTCCCCGCATCATCCAAGCCCGAAACTGTCTCGGAACCAGATTCATTCAACGAACCTGAGTGTATACCCGTTGAAGCCTCGTCTTCATCATGCACGTGCATTGGGGGCTTCGGGATGCCTCCTCCAACATTGTTGGCGCCCATGCAAACAAAAGCGACCCCCACCACCGCCGCGAAAGCCGCCGCGACAACACCCCCGATGATCATCTTGCGTTTCTTATCGGACATTCCGGCACCAGCCTTATGACTGGAGATGCACCTCAGGGCGAAATGCATCTCCGCTTCCCAATCGCAATCGATGAACCCTACATCTCGATGTCAGTGTCAGGAAAGCCTCCTCCCGAGGTCGTGACCACGTCTTCCCCATCGAGAATGATCACGTCTGCACTTGGCTTCTCGTACTCTTTGCCCATAGCCATACACCCTTTCGCTAAACGATAGCTACCAGTATTTTTTGCGCATATTCCTTCTCTATGGTTGGCGCAAACGAAGAATCTACGATGAACTGCGCGGCGGATTGTGCGGAGCGGGATTGAGGCGCCGCTTCTTCAGCCCTCACGGTTGTTCCATCTGCCGTTTCGTAATACACGTACATCTGGCTTGTCATTTCCCAAGCATACGAACTTGTGGGAATGTTTGTGATGACCATGTTGGCATCAAAGAAGCCGGTATCGTTGAACGCCCAAACCCGGGTGGGGACATCAACCTCTTTGCCCAGATTGGCGTTGCGATACGTCCATCCAGATTTGACATACGTCGCCTGTTGGGGAATCTTGAACGAATAGCCGAAGCGAAGGCTTGTCGACGCAGAGGGATCGCCATCCATACGAAGCGAGCCGCCCTTGAAAGTGATGGTTTCGCTCACGTTCACGAACCTGGCGTAGGCCTGACCGGAAGCGGCCGTGAAGGGCGTGCGGAAAGCGCTGTCCGCATACCAGCCGGCGAACACCTGACCCTGAGCGCCATCAGGATACGCCCACGTGGCCGAATCGGCGGGATCGGCCTTGTACGCGGAAACCTCGTACATGCCGTCCTTGGCTACGTAGAACAGGCCGCCCACCTCGCTCTCGGCATAGCCGGAAGCGAGAAGCGATGCCACGCTATGGCTGAACGTGCCGCCGGTAATGTCGGTGGTTACGTTTTCGCCAACGGAAAGAGCACCCGTGGCACCAAGCACCTTGCCTGCGGAGATCGTCACCGTGGAGGGATTATCCTGCGTTCCGGTCGCCTCGATGCCGTACTGCCCGGCTGTGGCCGCAGCGGCCAGCGGCAACGAGAACGTCGCCGGCTGCGTCTGCGCCTGCACCTCGCCGCCGTTGACGGTGAGGCTCGCGCCGGGATTCACCTTCACGCCGCTCGTTCCCGCGCCGACGATCGTCGCGCCGTTAACGACGAGGGCTCCGCTCACCTCGACGGCAGCATTGGAGCCAGCCGCAGAGACAGTGCCAACGCCGGTCTTGTCGGTGATGGTGCAGGTGGCGTTCTGGCCGATCGTCAGGGAAGCGTTCAGGGCCTTGCCGTTGAGGTCGATGGAGACGCTCGTAGACGGCGAGCCTGCAGCGGGCTCAACCGCAATGGGAGCAATCTCGGTCGCGTCGCCCATGAGGGTCAGCGTTCCGCCCGTCTTCGCAACCCTGTCAACTGCATCGCCCATCGTGCCCACAGCATCCACGGTATTGCCGTTTTCGTCGGTCACCTGGATCTTGTCGGCATCGGTGGCCTGGGACACCACGAACGCGCCTTTGTCGCCAGGCTTGACGACATAGCCATCAGCCACGAATCCGTCCTTAAGAGGATCGGCAGCGAAAGTGCCTCCCGTGACCGTCACGGTCGCTTTCTTTCCAGATACGAGGCCCTTCTCGAACGTGCCGCCGGAGATGCGCGTTCTGCCGGAATCGAAGTTGATAGCTTCGTTCACCTGATCAGTGAACGTGCCGCCAGAGATGTTGATGCCCTCCGTCGTTCCCTCATTGCCATCGCCACCACCGAAGAAGCCGTGGTTATTTTTCACATTTCGGACGAACGTTCCGCCCTCGATGTTCACCGTGCCGTTACCCGACACGTAAGCGAGCCTGTAAAGGCTGTCCGCCGTGCCGTCGCCCAGCGTGTACGAGCCGTTTTTGATGGTGAGGGTTCCGCCGTCGCAGGCAATTGCGCCGTTCATATTACCCTGCACCGTCGCGTTTTCAACAGTCATCGTTGCATTCGGATAGGCAGAACTGCCGTTCGCAACAGCATATGCGTATCCACCGTTGGTGAAGTTGTCGCACGCCGTGAAGGTTCCGCCCTTAATGGTAGCCGTTCCAAAATTGCGCACGGCGTTGCCGCGGCTCTTGTTGCTGCTGAACGTGCCGTTCTCGATGATCAACGTTCCGTAATTCTCCACCGCATGACGGCCCTGCGCCTCGATATCGGTGGCACAGATGATGCCATCGCCTTGAATAGTGAGGGTCCCGCTGTTTCGAATGAAGGAACCGGCATACGAGCTCGTGAGTTTTTTGCCGCCCATGTCGAGCGTTACGGTCTGCCCTTCGGCAACGGGGATGAACCCGTCGACATCCACATCGGCGAGCATCTTGATACCGATCGTCTTGCCGGCTGCACCCATCAGATCGCCGATGAAGGCTTGCGGATCGTTATAGGTCTTGGCCGTTCCGTCGATGGTCATCTCCGCGAAGCTGCATGCGGCAACCGTCCACGTGCCGCCGTCTTGCGTCGCTGCATAGCCTGTTGCCACATAAGCCGAAGGATCGCTCGAGAACGTGCCGCCTTGCACGAATCCAGTCGCATGCTTGACGGACAAGGCGCCCATCTTGCCGCTGAACGTTCCGCCCTTATTCAACAGAGGCGACGACGGCGCCATGGGGCTACCGGGGTATTTTTTAGAATCTGTTTCGAATAATGCGAACCCGTTTTCCGAGACGAATGTCCCTCCGAGTATCTCCATGCTTACTTGTCCGGCATACGAGCCGTTCTTGGTGATGCTGATAGCAGCACCAGTGGCCTCGCTTCCGCCATCATGGGCAGTAACGGGATCGCAGTATTCCCCTTGAGCGGTGAACGTCCCCCCGTTGATAGTGAACTTGCCGGCTTTGATGCTCAATGGTTCGTCGCCTGTGAGAGCGGCTCCTTCATCGATGATCCACTCACCGTAACCAGCAGCGTAAATAGCTGGCCCGGTAGCGTAATTGATATTCTGATCGGTACCTCGCGTCCCAACAAGCTTGGCTCCGGGGCGGACATGCACGGTGGCATGGTTTGCAAGACTCGTTACGTTCCCATTAATGGTGATCGCGCCTGTGCCGCTCCACTCGAGAGCGGAAGCCTCGTCAGTACCGCACACGGTCCCATAGACCTCGATGACAGTGCCCTCTCCCGCCGTGGCGGCGTCCTCTGTTTTTCCAAGAGCCCCAATCCCGATGCCGAAGGGTCCAGAGATCTTCGCATCGGCCGCGATAGTCAACTTGGATCCTCGGCCAGCTGTAATCGCGGAAACGAATTCAGCTCCATTCGTCGAATTCAAGCACAGGCCGACAATCGACCCGTTTTTCACGGTGACCACGGAGTTCGAAGTAGCTATCACACCGCCAGACCGTGTCAGCGTGAATCCAGCCAGATCGAGAACAAGTTCCTTGTCAATCACATCGATCCTCGGGGCATCGCCCAGATCGACATTGCTCAAAAGCTTCACGGTGTCGCCGGATTGCGCAGCGTTGATGGCTGCTTGAAGAGTTTCGAATTTCTTTGCAGCCTCACCCTCGCCAATCTGGGCGACGGCAGTCGATTGGACGCTCGTGTATACGTACACCGCGTCATCGACCCGCTCCTTTAACTCGCAGCCTTCCGCGGCGACAAAGACATCAGTATTCTGTACGTCCGTTTTTACTGACGTGCCTGCAGGAAGTGATATTGTGCCCCCGGTAATCCGATGTCCTTTCAGATTGAGCGCGAACTCCCCGACACCCTCGCTCAACGCCACAACGACATTTTGGGAGAGAGCAGCATCCGACAACAGGTCTATCGATTCGCCGTTGCAAAGGGTGTACCCATTGCCAGTGAAGATGTCCGTCAAATCAGCGCAATTGACTCCCGTTGTCCCACCGTTGTTATTAGGCCAGTAGTAATGAGCGACATATGCCGGACTGAACGGAAGCTCTGCCCCCGAAGGAGCCGTACATACAACATTTACTTCGCCGTCGCGTTGCACATTTTTTTGCAGGAATCCATAAGGATCATCCATTGAATCGAGTTGCAACGCGGCAGCAATGTTTCCTGTCGTGTCTGCAAACTTGACCTCTCCAGAAAGGATCAACTTGGTGATGCCGCAGTCTATACGTAGAAGATTTTCCGTACACGAGCCCCCTTGGAAGTTCGTGATCGTCGAATCCGCAATCGTGAGCGTATTATTCACCGAATGGGCCTGGGCGAACTGATCGTAGATATCGTCATTAAAGACGATTGCAGCAAAAGAATTCGATGGAGCACTGCTGGTGTTTATACCCTTGACCGTAGATCCTTTTATGGTGTACACAGCAGACGAGCCCCAAATATTTAAGCCCGTCCATCCGTGCAAGGTCGAATCAACCACATCAACCTTCAAGCCGGTTGTATCGCACACCCCGCTCTCGCTTTGGGCGCCACTCACGTTTATACAATACGAAAATCCGTTGATGGAACTGCTATTTTTTAGGATGACCTGCGAATCCTTGATATTCCAGAGCGATATCCCGCGACAAGATTGGTCATACTTCACCTGCGTATCATAGTCAGAAACGTCGGAGCAATTGATGGCGGTGTTGTCAAGGACAAGGCTAATTCCGCTATACTCCAGAGAAGGTGAGTCAATGCCGCGAAGGGAAGCGTTGATGGTGCAGCCAGTCAATGCAAGATTCACAGCGCTGTTATTCATTTTGATCCCGCGCTGCACGCCTGTCAAAGTGAGGTTCTTGATCACAACGGGCTCGGAAGTGCTCACCTGTATAGCTGGCGCGAGTCCTTCCGCCGTCACCGTGAATCCGCTGCCTTCGATCGTCAAGCCTTTGTCTATATTAAGCGTTTCCGTGAGGGCAGCATTACCTTGGAGAACAACCGTGCTGCCTGATTGAGCCGCGCTTACCGCATCAGCAAGCGTCGAATACCCTTGACTCCCTATCATAGCCTCGAATGCTTGCGTCTCGACATCCGAGGCTTTCGGCGTGCTAAGCGCTGCGAAGGCTGCTGAGACTGCGTCGAGCTTCTCACAACTCGCATTCACCAGCACCTTCTCATCTTCGGCGAGCGCATCGTAGGCGGCCTGCGCAGCTGACACGGCATCGGCGTCCTCGGCTGTCACGGCGTTCGCCTCGGGAAGCTCGGCCACCAGCGCCTCGAACTGTTGAGCGGCGGTCGACTCGGCAAGGGAGGCAGGTTCGGCGCCTGGCACGTCCAAAACCGGATCCTGCACCTCTCCCCAAGCGGCGATTGGAACATTCATCGCGAAGGCGAGGGCAACAGTCAGTGCGATCGCTAATGATTGGTTGACCCGTTTCTTCCACCTCATGGCCTGCCCTTTCCCCGTGCTGATACGTTGTCGCACATGCCTCTCCGCCTGCTGCGAAAACCCTGCCCGCATGCATCGCGCTCAAGCCGTAAACGTTACGGCTTAGATCAGCTTAAAGAAAGCGCCCCCCCGTCAATAAAAACGGCCGAGAAATATCCCCCATCGAGCACATTTTTCCGAAAGACGGTGCTTTGCGAGAAGGGAACGTCTCCGCAGATACCCAACCAAGACCTAACGCGATGTGAGTTCGGCAGTCGGCGCGATGTCCGGCGCGGGGCGGGGCCGCTCCGCGCCACGCGCATGCGTGCCGCCTCGCCGCCCGTCGGGAAAACCCCGCGCCTTTCGCCCCGGGGGCGCGACATTCGGTATACTGCTGCCAACGGCGAAACGCCGCCGAGGAGCACCGTCCGCCCACCGCTACGGAAGGACTTCCATGAATCGCCTGCCCCGCCTGCTCATGCTCGCCGGAGCCTGGATTGCTTGCATCATGGGCTGCATCGGCGTGTTCGTGCCCGTGCTGCCCACCACCCCGCTGCTCCTGCTGGCCACGTTCCTGTTCGCGCGGTCCTCGCCGCGCTGCCATGCGTGGATCGTCTCCACGAAGGTGTACCGCACCTACGTGGCCGCGTTCAAGGAGGCCGGCGGCATCCCCGCCGCCACGAAGGTGCGCATCCTCACCGTGTCATTCGTGCTCATGGGCGCCAGCGCCTTCTTCGTGCGCAAGCCCTTCGTCTGGATCGTCCTGGGCTGCGTGGCCCTGTTCCTGCTGTACCTCATGCTCGTGCGCATCCCCACCATCTCGCTCGAGAACGTGCGCGCCGCCCGCAAGGCCGACGAGGCCGAGTAGGCCGGCCGGCCCGGCTGCCCTCCGCCCCACCCACCCTGCTGTTCTGTCCCCATCCGCCCTGCAGACAGCCTCTCCGAACAGGATAGAGGACCCAGCCCACTTTCCGTGCGTTTTGCGCTATTATTGGCACGTGACGCCTCGGGCGCAGGGGAAGCCCGGGCACCGTAGACCGAACAGGGGAGATCTATGGAAAGCGAATTCGTCCTCGGCGCGCAAGAGACGCGCGCCTACCTTGCACGCCTCGGGCTCGAGCGGCCCGAACGTCCCACGCGGGAGGCGCTCGACGACCTCGTCTACGCGCACCAGTGCTCCATCCCGTTCGAGACCATCGACATGTACCGCTGCACCGAGCCGCCCGACCTGGAGCCGGCCCATGTGTTCGACAAGCTGGTCACGCAGCGCCGCGGCGGCTACTGCTTCGAGTTGAACACCTTGTTCGAGGCGCTGCTGGCAAGCCTGGGCTACCAGGTGCGCCCGTGCCTGTGCCGCGCCGTATGCGGGGCCAAGGTGAAAGACCCCATCAACCACCGCGCCGTGCTCGTGGAGCTGGACGGCGAAGAGGTCCTCGTGGACGTGGGCTTCGGCGGGCCGCTGCCCTCGGCCTCGCTCTCGCTCGTGGACGGGCAGGAGCAGATCATCCGCGGCGAGTCGTTCACCGCGCGCCGCATCGACGCGTACTGGTGGGCCGTCGACCGCGTGACCGGGGCGAAGAAGGATCTCTACGGCATCGAGGGGCCCTCTCGCATGCAGACCGAGCTGGAGCTGTGCCTGGCAACCGTCTCGGACAAGGACTTCGACGCGCTCAACCTTGCCTGCTCCCGTCCGGGAACGGAATTCCACGACCACCGCATTGCGAACCTGCGCACGCCGAACGGCTACTTTGCCATCTGGGACGACGTGCTTACCGTGCGCAAAGACGGCAAGAAGGAGCGCATTCCCCTGCCCGACGAGGCAGCCTTCGCCGACGCCTGCGAGCAGTACTTCGGCTTCCGACCGCACGGGGCGTGAGAAGGCGCGAATACGGGATCACGGCAAGATCGGGCACCACGGCCGGCCGCAGCGTCGGCAGGTTCCGGCGGCCGGAAGGCCGCCGGAACCCCTAGGGAACCGCTGGTCAATGGTGCTCGTACCGGTCTGATCGCTTTCCGCATTCGGTTTTCGCCCTAAGCGGCGCCGGGAGGGCCGCTTAGGGACGCCTTCTCCCTCCCATGGGCTCCCCCTACGTGCCCGCTAGGGCGTTTTCGGGCATGTTCCGCCCTATGCCGGCGAGGCCGCTGGCAACCCGGGGCGAGTCGCCCGTGCCCGTGTATCCCGAGCCGGCGTGGCAAAACGGGCCGTCCTCCCGCACGAGGGCGCAGGCGATGACGACGTCGTTGACGTTGGCGGCGGTAGCCCCGACCGTGTGCACCGGGCCGCTTCCGGCGTCCACGCCGACAGGGGCCTGGTAGCCGGAGTGCCAGTTCCGCCCCTTCCGGGCCTGGCGGGCCTCCGGATCTCTCCCGCCCTTCGCGTTTCTTGCGGAGCTCGGCGCCTCGGCGAACGCGGCATCCGCGATCGAGCCCCCCGGCGGATCTTCAAGGGCGTGGCGGCGTCGGGAACCTGGTCGCCGAGCCCGAGGGGCACGCCCGTGAATTCAAAGAAGGCTCGGGGGCCGCAGACCGCGTCTCCCGAGCCTTCGCCAGAGAGGTTGGGCCGCGGCTGCAAGAGGCGCATGCGCAGCAGGGGATGGCCGTGCCCGTCTGGCGCAGGGGCTCCTCGCGCTCGGCCGAGCGCTTGCGGGAGGCCTCCGGGCATCTGCGAGGGCGGTCCGGCGCTCCATGGAATGCCTCTCTCCCGATCTGGCGGTATCGCCATTCCGGCCGTCTTCTGCCGCCCGCTTCGCCTCGCTTCGCCCGCGCCGCGACGGCGTGCGGCGCGGGCTCCGAGCGCCGGCAGTCGGCGGTTCCCCAGGTTCGGGCAATGCCCTGCCGGCGGGCATGCGGCCCTGCAAGATGGGGTAAGAGATTGAGCTACGGTAATGGATTCGCAATTTTTTCCCGATATGTTACCGAACCTCCGGGATCTCCCGTCCGAAAGCTCTCGCCCGACGCCCGATATCCGGCTTTTCGCGTTGATTCGGGCGATTGTCTCGCCTTGGAAGGGGATTTCGGAACCCCCGTCGTCCGCTACGGTAATATATCGAAAATTTTCTTCGATTCCATTACCGTGTCCGAAGAGACAGGGCGATGCGGGCGGGCGTCGTCGCGCGATCGCCGGCTTGCACGGCGCCGTGGTGCACGGGATGCGCGGCGATCCGTTGCGGACCCGGGGAACCGCCGATCGACGCTCCTGCCGCGCGCGCTTCGCAGGGCGGGCGCCCCGTGCCTGCTGCCGAGCCGGGGGAACGCCGCGATCGAGCGGCAAGCCCGGGGTGCCTGCCCTGCGAAAAAGCCGAATCCGATAATTAATCGGCGGTTCCCTAGGCGTTGACGTACACGTAGATGATGCGGATGGTGTCGGCCAGGTTGCCGGTCATGTTCGCGGTGGTGTAGTTGTAGGACAGCACCGCGGACCACTCGTGGGGCGCGCCGTTCAGGTCGACCGTGCCCGAGAACGAGCAGTTCTCCTTCACGAGGGTCGTGCCGTCGGTGTCGTAGGTGGAGTAGGCCGTCTTGTCCTCGGGCAGCACGGCCGCGCCCTCGGCCACCGGTATGCCGGCCTCCTGCAGCGTCTTCTCCACCACGTGCTCGTTCTTGACGGCATCGGCGAAGCTGAGCGTGCCGTAGCCGAGCGCGGCGGTGGAGGCGGAGTAGCCCGCCTGGACGACCTTGCCCTCCTCATTGAGGCCCAGGTACACCGTGGGCGTGCCCGTGCGCGTGTCGGCCGGCTCGTCGGTCAGGGCCACCGTCACGTCCTTCTTGATGGGATTGCCCTCCTCGTTCACGTCCTTCGAGGCGGTTACCTGGGCGCCATGGGCGAGCGCGGCCACGGCCTCGTCCTGGCCGAGCCCCAGCACGGCGACGAGGTTCGGCGCCTCGGTCTTCTTCGTGGTCTCGGTGGAGGCGTCCTTCGTCTCCTCCTGCTGGATGGCGGTCACCTCCTGCGCATCCTGCTGCTGCTGCGTCTGCTGGGCGGCCAGCGTCTGGCTCTCGGTGACGAGGCGCCAGGTGAGGTAGCCCAGAACGCCTATAAGCACCACCAGCAGCACGATCACCACGATGAGCACGCGGCGCATGCGGCGCGACTTGCGCATATGCGGGGGCACGTCCGTCTTGTCCTTCTTGCCGTGGCGGCCCTTCGGCTGCTCGGGCTCCAGGGGTGCCTCGTCGTCGAGCAGCAGCGACGGCGCGTCGTGCGGCTCGAGGCTGTCGAAGGCGTCCGGGTACTCGTCGTCGGTGTCGCCCTTGTAGCTGAAGCCGCCGGCATGGGCCGGGCCGCTCGGAGCGCCGTCCACCGGGGCGAACGCCTGGGTGAGGCCGATGGCGTTGTCGCGGTCGTCGGCAGGAGCCTCGGGCGCATCGGCCACCGGCTCGGCGCCGACGGGCGCGAACGCCTCCGTCAGGCTGATGCGCTCGTCGCGATCGTCTGCGGCAGAGCCGCCGGCATCGGGAATGCGATCGGGATCCGACGGGGCCCCGGATGGTTTGCTTGCAGCGTGTTTTGGCATCGTTCGACCTTCCTGCCTTCGAGGAGAGCGCATCAGCGCATGAAGAAGTAATAGTATGCGGCGAACCCGACGATGAGCAGCAGCGCCGTGGCCAGCACGGCCTTCTGGGCCTTGGGCATGGGTGCTCCCGCAAGGTCTTCGAGCCGCTGCTCGCGGGAGTCGTCCTCCAAGGACCGCGCCTCCTCGTCCGAACGGCTGGCAGACGGGTTGCCGGGCGCGGCCTCGTCCGCGACGGCCCCTGCGGACGCAGGCTCCTCGGAATCGGGCGCGCAATCGGGCTCCGGCGCGGGCTCGAGAGCCGCCGGGCGCGAAACCGCGCGGGCCCCCGCCTGGATCACGACGTCGTCATCGTCATCGGTGGAAACCGTAATATGGGAAAACGCCTTCTCGTCGGCCACGGTGCAATCCTTTCGCGTCCCGCCGATTATAAAGTACAGCCTATCCGCGCAGGCCCTTGTCCAAATAATATCCATCGGGGGCGAAGCGCTTGCGGTAGGTGAGGTAGCTTGCCATGACGATGGCGATGGTGTTGGCGGCCGAGAGCATGAGCATGACCACGATCTGGTACTTCGCCGCGGCCAGCGGGTCGGCCCCCGCGAGCAGCTGCCCGGTCATCATGCCGGGGAACGTCACGATGCCCGCAGCCGACATGTTGGCCAGCACCGGCGTCATGCCCGCCCCGATGGCGGCCTTGAGCGAGGGGGCCGCCGCCTCGTGCGGCGTCGCCCCCAGCGCCACGAGAGAGAACATCTCGGGCGCGCGGGCGTCCATGTCCGCGAACAGCCGGTCGATGGCCACGGCAACGGCCGCCATGGCGTTGCCCATGATCATGCCCACGATGGGCACGAGCTGCCGCGCGTTGTACCACGGCTCGGCGTGCACGACCCCTTCCACCACGATGAGCCCGATGGCGGTGGACGACACGAAGAGCGAGACGAACACGGCCGGCACCAGCCCGGGGATGCGGCTCTTCACGCGCGACGTGGCGATCTGCGTGGCGGCGATCACCATGGCCGCCAGCACGAGCAGCACGAGCCACCACGTTTGGAACTCGAACAGGTACGTGAGCAGAAAGCCCGCGGCAAGGAGCTGCACGAAGCAGCGCACCGACGACACGGCGATGCGCCGCGTCTGCCCGAGCTCCAGCTTCCACGACACGAGGCCCGCCACGAGCATGAGGGCGCTCGCGGAGAAGAGCTCCACATAGCCGATATCCACCACGCCGTCGGTCACGGGCGCACCCCCTCGCCACCTGTCGCCGCGAAGGAGAGCGCGCCGTCCGCCAGCGTGAACGTGCCGGACGCGAAGCCGTCCGAGGCGCGGTGGCGTATGCGCAGGCAGGCGGTGCGCTCGTCCACGAGGCTGCGCGTGAGGCGCCCCACCGCAAGCGCGGAATCGTCGTCGAGGGCGGCGTCCACCTCGTCGAGCAGCAGCACGCGGGGACGCGTGGCGAACGCGCGCAGCAACGCCACGCGCGCGGCCTGGCCGCCGGAAAGCTGCGACACGTCGCGGGAAAGGCCCACATCGGAAAGCTCGGCCGCATCCAGCAGGCGCGCGAGCTCGTCGTCGGCAGGAGGCTGCGTGCCGGCGTTCACCTTGAGCCTCCACGGAAGCACCAGGTTGTCGCGCACCGTGCCCGCCACGAGCGACGCCTGCTGCGGCACGAGGCACACCTGGCGGCGCCACGCGGCGGGCTTGAAGCCCGAGGAGGGCCGCCCGTCCAGGTAGAGCTCGCCGGAGTCGCGCGCCATCATGAGCGCGCATGCGCGCAAAAGCGTCGACTTCCCCGCACCCGAGGGGCCCACGAGGTCGCAGATCGCGCCCGCCTCGAGCGCGAACGACGCGCCGCGCAGAAGCGGCACGGCTTCGCCGCCGCGGCGATAGGACAAGGTGATATGCTCAACGCGGAAAAGGCTCATGGGGCCATGGTAGCACCGTTTCGCCTCAGGGGGCGAGAAGGTTGCCGGCCGGGAAACAGGCGAGCGCCCGAACAGGCATGCCGCAGCGGGGTGGGCGGGTGAAGCCTAGCGAAGCCCCGTCCGATGGACCCGCTGCACGGCGGGCGCATCCCCGTTCGCGGCGCATCAGGGTGCGCTGCCGGAACCACAGGCCGCCCTCGCGCGCCCGAAAGGCCGGGACCTGCCGCCGATTCCGGCCCCTCCTGCCAAAAAAGAGCCGGTTTGGCAATCGGCAACGCGCCGCCCAAAAAGACGACCTGGTCTTTCTCGAGGCGTCCTTTCGAAAGGCGCCTCGAAACGCTTCCGAGGATTGCCAAACCGGCTCTTTTTTGGCAAGAAGGACGGTTTCGCGTGACAAAGCGTGACAAAAACATCGGCCTATGCGGAAACGACCATCGCAGGGCTCCCGCGTAGCGCGACGAAGCTCCCAGCCCAGGCGGCGCGCTCGCACGGCGTGACGCCTCCGACCGGCATCGCGCCCGTTGCCAAGCGGCCGCGGCCGGGCAGCCGGGAGGCGGGGAGATGTCCCTCCCCGGCCCCGGCCGCAGGCCGCTTCCCTACTGTAAACCCTCGATGTGCGGGATGGTGGCGAAGCCGGCCGCGAGCTCCTCGTCGGTGGGCTCGTGGTCGGCCATCTCGCCGCGGTTGAAGGCATCGTAGGCCTTCATGTCGAAGTAGCCCGTGCCGGTGAGGCCGAAGAGGATGGTCTTGGCCTCCCCCGTCTCGGCGCAGCGGCGCGCCTCCTCCATGGCCTGGAAGATGGCGTGCGCGCTCTCCGGCGCCGGCAGTATGGTCTCCAGGCGCGCGAACTCCACGGCGGCGGCGAACACGTCGGTCTGCTTGACGGCCACGGCCTCCAGGTAGCCGTCGTGCTTGAGCTTGCTCACGATGGGGCTCATGCCGTGGTAGCGCAGGCCGCCCGCGTGGTCGGGGCTCGGCTGGAAGCCGTTGCCGAGCGTGTACATCTTGGCGAGCGGGCAGGTCTGGCCCGTGTCGGCGAAGTCGTAGGCGAACCGCCCGCGCGTGAGCGAGGGGCAGCTCGCAGGCTCCACGGCCACAAAGCGCGTGTCGGGCTTCTCGCCGCGCAGCTTGTCGCACATGAACGGCGCGATGAGGCCGCCCAGGTTGGACCCGCCGCCCGCGCAGCCGATCACGACGTCGGGGTACGCGCCCAGCTCCTCGAAGGCGGCGTAGCTCTCCAGCCCGATCACCGACTGGTGCAGCACCACCTGGTTGAGCACCGAGCCCAGCGTGTAGCGCCCCTTGTTCTCCGGAATGTTCAGGGCGCGCTCCACGGCCTCGGAGATGGCCGTGCCGAGCGACCCCGTGGAGTCCGGATGGTCGGCCAGCATCTTGCGCCCGATAGCCGTGGTGTCCGACGGCGAGGGCGTGACGTTGGCCTTGAACGTCTCCATGATGTTGCGGCGGAACGGCTTCTGCTCGTAGGAGCACTTCACCATGAACACATCCAGGTCGAGCCCGAAGTGGTCGGCCGCCTCGGCGAGCGCCGTGCCCCACTGCCCCGCGCCCGTCTCGGTGGTGATGCCCGTGAGCTCCTGGGCCTTGGCGTAGTACGCCTGCGCGATGGCCGAGTTCAGCTTGTGGGAGCCCGAGGTGTTGTTGCCCTCGAACTTGTAGTAGATCTTCGCCGGCGTGCCGAGCGCGCGCTCCAGGTTGTACGCGCGGCACAAGGGCGAGGGCCGGTAGATGCGGTACATCTCCCGCACGGGCTCGGGGATGTCGAAGTAGGCCGTGTCGTCGTCGAGCTCCTGGCGCACGAGCTCGTCGCAGAACACGGGTGCAAGGTCCTCGGGCGTGGCCACGGCGCCGTTCGGCAGCCGGATGGGCTCGGGCTTCTCCGGCATGTCGGCCCGCAGGTTGTACCACTGCGCCGGGATCTGGTCTTCTCGCAGGTACAGGCGGTGCGGCGCGTTCTCGGTCATGATGGTTCCCTTTCCGTTCGTTCGGTGCGGCGTCCCCGCCGCGGTACATCCTCCGTCCGCGCAAACAAAAAGAGCCCCCGGATCTCCGAGGGCTCTTCTGTAAGTATGTATGCGCGGAACAGAAGCCTATGCGAGACCCGGGATCAATGCCTTCTCTTCCACCACCACGCGCCGACGGTCAACGTGCTAGGCACGCTGTCGGCGAAAGCTGCGGTGTGGGCGGTTGCGGGCAAGATCATCCTCTCGTACTGGTTTCCGGGCCGATCGCAGCATAGCACGACCGGCCCGCTTTTGGAAAGGGGCGAATTCAGATGGCCGCAAACCGGCGCACGGACCCGCTTGCGGCCCGGCTGCGAGCAGGCTGGCAGAGCAGGCTCCGCAGGCGCGCCTCCGCGGAAGCCGCCGGGCCTGGCAGCGCGGGCCGCCGCCCGCCTCCCTCCCGCCGCCTTTCGGGGGCCGATTGGTGCGCTCGGCAGATTAATATCGCGTTTTGGGCGGTTTTGTTGCGTTTCCTTACGCTTTATTGTAATAAAGTATACGGATACGCGACGGTCGACGCAGGATGCGACGTGCCGCGCGCGAGCTGAAAGCTCGAAGGAGGGCCCCGCGGAAGCGGGGTTTGAGGGAAGGAGACATACCCCTATGGAAAGCAAGAGTGCGTTCAGCAGGCGTCAGTTCATGGAGCTGCTCGGCGTGTCGGCGGCGGGCTTCGGCCTTGTCAGCATGGCAGGCTGCGGCGGTGGCGACGACGCCAAGAAGGATGAGGGCGCAGACGCTCCCGCCGGCGGCGGCGCGGCCGACACCATCACGTACAGCCTGACGGCCGACCCGCGCGCGGTCGACCCGGCGTACTTCGACGACGGCGAGTCCGCCGTGGTGTCCTGCAACATGTACGAGGGCCTGTACCAGTACGGCAAGACCGACGCGAAGGTGTCGCCCTGCCTGGCCAAGGACCTGCCCGAGATCTCCGACGACGGCCTGGTGTACACCATCAAGCTCAACGAGGGCATCAAGTTCCACGACGGCACCGACTTCAACGCCGAGGCCGTGAAGAAGTCCATCGAGCGCCAGCTCGAGCCCAACCGCAACTCCGACATGCCCTACGCGTCGTTCGTGTTCGGCGAGGAAGAGGCGGGCAACGGCGTGGAGACCGTCGAGGCCGTTGACGACTACACCGTGAAGATCACGATGCGCGCGGCTTCCGCCCCGTTCGTGAAGAACCTCGCCATGGCCCTGGCCTCCCCCATCGTGGCGCCGAGCGCCATCGAGGCGGCCACCGACGGCCAAGCCATCACCAACCCGGTGGGCACCGGCCCCTACAAGTTCGTCGACTGGACGAAGGGCGCTTCCGTGACCCTCGTGGCCAACGAGGACTACTGGGGCGAGGCTCCCAAGACGAAGAACCTCGTGTTCAAGATCATCGCCGAGGGCAACACGCGCCTGACCTCGCTCATCAACGGCGAGTGCGACATCATCTCGAGCGTCGACCCCGCGTCGGCCGACCAGATCGTCGACAACGGCTTCGAGCTGTTCTCCGAGGACGGCATGACCATCAACTACATGGCGTTCAACACCGAGACCGGCAAGTGCACGGACCAGGAGGTCCGCAAGGCCGTGGCCCAGGCCATCAACGTCGAGGAGATGGTGAAGTCCATCTACGGCGAGTACGCCACTGTGGCGAACTCGGTCATGCCCACCTGGATGGCCCCCTACGCCAAGGACGTCAAGCAGACGGCCTACGACCCCGAGGCCGCCAAGAAGACGCTGGCCGACAAGGGCATCACGTCGCTGCAGTGCATCACCTACACCACCGCCCGCCCCTACAACCAGAAGGGCGGCAGCGACCTGGCCAACATGATCCAGGGCTACCTGTCCGCCGTGGGCGTGGAGCTGAGCATCGCGCAGTACGACTGGACCACCTACAAGACCAAGGTGCAGACGGACCCGTACGACATCTGCTTCTACGGCTGGACGGGCGACAACGGCGACCCGGACAACTTCATGAACCTGCTCGCCGACACGAACTGGTCCATGAACGTGGCCCACTTCCAGGACGACGAGTACAAGGCGCTCATCGCCGAGGGCCTGAAGACCCCCGATGGCGACGCGCGCGACGCCATCTACCTGCAGTGCGAGGAAATGGTTGCCGAGAAGCAGCCGTGGGTGCTCATCTCCCACTCCAAGAACCTGCTGGGCTACAGCCCGAAGGTCAAGGACTTCTACTACCATCCGACGGGAGTCGTGTTCTTCAAGGGCGTCTCGAAGGAAGCGTAAAGGCTGTTCCCCGGCGCCCGCGAGGGCGCCGGGTTTTCCCTGTGCGGCCCGCACGTCGTATTCTCGTCGCGTGCGGGCCGCACTTGCGCTACACTGTCATCCGGTCGTAAACGATCTGATGATCTGCACGCCAAGGACGGTTTGGCGTGCCCGAAGCCGGGGGCCACGGGTCTTCGGCTTCGTTCCTGTATTCGTTCGGATAACGGAGCAGGGCAGGTAAGAAAGGGGCTTTATGCTCAAGTACATCCTCAAGAGAATCCTTATGGTGATTCCCGTTTTGCTGGGTGTTACGATCATCATCTTCCTCATCACGCGCGTGTTGGCCCCGGACCCGGCTCCGGTGGTTCTGGGCGAGCACGCAACCCCCGAGGCGATGGCGACGTGGCGCGCGGACAACGGGTTGGACGATCCCATCTGGATGCAGTACGTCAACTTCATCGTGGGCGCCGTGCAAGGCGACCTCGGAACGTCCTACTACACGCACCAGCCGGTCACGGCCGAGATCGCCGCGCGCTTCCCCGCCACGGCCGAGCTCGCCATCTGCGCCATCATCGTGGCGTCGCTCCTGGGCGTGGCCCTCGGCGTCTTGGCGGCGGTCAAGAAGAACAAGCTGGCCGACAACGTGAGCATGGTGGTGGCCCTCGTGGGCGTGTCCATGCCCATCTTCTGGTCGGGCATCCTGCTCATTTTGCTGTTCGCCGGCATCCTGCACGTGCTGCCGTCGAGCGGGCGCGTGACGCCCCTGCTCCAACCCACCGGGGGGACGGGCTTCTTCATACTCGACACCATCATGCGCGGCGACTGGACGGCGCTCGGCGACGTGCTCGTCCACCTCATCCTGCCCACGGTGGCGCTGTCGCTGTACTCCATGGCCATCATCACGCGCATGACGCGCTCGAGCATGCTCGAGACGCTGAACGCGGACTATATCCGCACCGCGCGCGCCAAGGGCCTGAAGAAGGGCACCGTGAACATCAAGCACGCGTTGCGCAACGCCATGCTGCCCATCTCCACGGTCATCGGCCTGCAGTTCGGCAGCCTCTTGGGCGGCGCGCTGCTCACCGAGACGGTGTTCGCCTGGCCGGGTATCGGCAAGTTCGCCGTCGACTGCGTGCTGAAGAGCGACTTCCCCGTCGTCCAGGGCATCGTGCTTCTGGTGGCGGTCATCTTCGTGATCATGAACCTTGTCGTCGATATCGTGTACGCCTACCTTGACCCCCGCATCAAGTACGGCGCGAAGGAAGAGGGGTGATATCGATGGCGAAGAAGCAGAAGCTCGCAACCGAGCCCGCCGGCGAGATCGTCGTGAACGGCGAGCCGGCCAAGGAGAAGCGCGAGAGCATCTGGAAGGACGTGTTCGCCGGCATCGTGTCGAACAAGGCGTCGCTGGTGAGCGGGATCTTCATCCTGCTGCTCATCGTCATCGCGCTGGTCACGAAGTTCGTGCCGAGCGTGCTTCCCTACGACCCGTACGCGCAGAACCTGAGCGAGTCCTTGCTCGGGCCCTCGGCGCAGCACTGGTTCGGCACCGACATCCAGGGACGCGACATCTTCTGCCGCGTGCTCGTGGGAACGCAGATCACGCTGACCGTGGGCCTGGCCGCCGTGGCCATCTCGCTCACCGTGGGCGTGCTCCTGGGCTCCATCGCCGGCTACAAGGGCGGCAAGGCGGACACCGTCATCATGCGCATCATGGACATGATGCTGGCCATCCCCTCCATCCTGCTGGCCATCGCCATCATGGCGGCCCTCGGGCCCGGCATCGAGAAGGCGGTCGTGGCCATCGGCTTGGTGTCCATCCCCGAGTACGCGCGTATCGTGCGCTCGGAGATCCTCTCCATCAAGGAGAACGACTACGTGGCCGCGGCGCGCGTGGTGGGCGACTCCAACGCCGCCATCATCTTCCGCCACGTGCTGCCGAACGTGCTGCCGTCCATCATCGTGCGCGCCACCCTCGGCATCTCCACCGCCATCCTGGACGCGGCGGCGCTCGGCTTTTTGGGCCTGGGCGTGCAGCCTCCGGCGGCCGAGTGGGGCGACATGCTGGGACGCGGCCGCAACGAGCTGTTCCGCGCGCCGTGGCTCATGATCTTCCCCGGCATGGCCATCACGCTGACCGTGCTGGCGTTCAACCTGCTGGGCGACGGCATCCGCGACGGCCTGGACCCCAAAGCAAGGAAGAGGTGATCGCATGCTGTTATCGGTGAAGAACCTCTCCACGGAGTTCCCCGTCAAGAAGGGCATCGTCAAGGCCGTCGAGGACGTGAGCTTCGACGTGGATGCCGGCGAGATCCTGGCCATCGTGGGCGAGTCGGGTTCCGGCAAGTCCGTGACCAGCCTCTCGGTCATGGGCCTTCTGGCCGAGCCGGGCCACGTGGCCGGCGGCTCCATGGAGTTCGAGGGCAAGGACCTCGTGCACCTGTCCGAGCGCGACTACCGCGCGCTGCGCGGCAACGACATGGCCATGATCTTCCAGGAGCCCATGACGTCGCTCAACCCGGTGTACCGCGTGGGCAAGCAGATCGTGGAGGCCATCCGCACGCACGAGAACGTGTCGAAGAAGGAGGCGCGCGAGCGCGCCATCGACATGCTGCGCAAAGTGGGCATCCCGAGCCCCGAGAAGCGCATCGACGACTACCCGCACCAGATGTCGGGCGGCATGCGCCAGCGCGTCATGATAGCCATGGCGCTGTCGTGCAACCCGAAGCTCCTGATCGCCGACGAGCCCACCACGGCCCTCGACGTGACCATCCAGGCGCAGATCCTGGATTTGCTGCGCCGCCTGCGCGACGATACGGGCATGGCGGTACTCTTGATCACGCACGACCTGGGCGTGGTGTCCGAGACGGCCGACCGCGTGGTGGTCATGTACTGCGGCCAGGTGGTGGAGGAGGCCGAGGTGCGCACGCTGTTCGACCACCCGATGCATCCCTACACGCTGGGCCTCTTGAAGTCCATCCCCCGCCTGGAGGACGACGACTCGAAGCGCCTGTACATGATCAAGGGCATGGTGCCGAACCCGCTGGAGATGCCGCCGGGCTGCCACTTCTCCGACCGGTGCGACTCCTGCATGGACATCTGCCGCGAGAAGATCCCCAACCTGGTGGATATCGACGGCCACAAGGTGCGCTGCTTCTTGTACGAGAACGCGGACGGCGAGGCGAAGAGCGCGGCCGCCATCGCCGAGGGCGAGGCCGAGGCGCACGCCGATGCCGAGGCGGCGCGCAACGTGGAGACGGCCGAGGCGCTGCTGGCCGGCGAGGAGATCCGCGAGGCAGAGCTAGAGGAACTTGAGAAGAGCGAGGAGGCGGGCCGATGAGCGAGAGCAACGGAAAGGGCGCCGCTGCCGCCCAGTCGCAAGCGGGCGCGGACGGCACGTCCGCGCCGAGTCAGGATATCCTGCTGGACGTCCAGCACCTCACGAAGCGCTTCGCCGCCGAGACGAACTTCTTCGGCAAGGCCACCTCGCACGTGCAGGCCGTGGACGACGTGAGCTTCCAGATCCGCCGCGGCGAGGCGTTCGGCCTCGTGGGCGAGTCGGGCTGCGGCAAGACCACCGTGGGCAAGATGCTGGTGAACCTGCTGAAGCCCACGTCTGGCAAGATCGTCTTCGACGGGCACGACCTCACGGCCATGAAGCCCGCGGAGCGCAAGGCGTACTGCAAGGACATCCAGCTGATCTTCCAGGATCCCTACGCATCGCTCAACCCGCGCATGCGCATCGGCGACATCATCGCCGAGCCCATCCTCACCAACAACATCCTGCCGAAGGACAAGGTGGAGGACCGCGTGAACGAGCTTCTGGAGTGCGTGGGCCTGGCGAACTACATGCGCAACCGCTACCCCCACGAGTTCTCGGGCGGCCAGCGCCAGCGCGTGGGCATCGCGCGGGCACTCGCCGTGAACCCGAAGCTCATCGTGTGCGACGAGCCGGTGTCGGCGCTCGACGTGTCCATCCAGGCGCAGGTGCTGAACCTGCTGGACGAGCTCAAGGAGCAGTTCGGCCTCACGTACCTGTTCATCGCCCACGGACTGAACGTGGTGAAGCACGTGTCCGACCGCGTGGGCGTCATGTACCTTGGCAAGATGATGGAGATCGCTCCCAAGAAGTCGCTCTACGCCGACCCGCTGTCGCCCTACACGCAGGCGCTGCTGTCGGCCATCCCGTCGGTCGACCCGGCCACGAAGCGCGACCGCATCATCCTGGAAGGCGACGTGCCGAGCCCCATCGACCCGCCCCCCGGCTGCCGCTTCGCCGGCCGCTGCTTCGCGAAGGTGGAGGGCTGCGACGAGGTCATGCCGCCTCTGGTCGAGGTGAAGCCGAACCACCAGTGCGCCTGCCATCGCTACGACGAGGGCGGCCCGGGAACGGCGGTCATCGACTAGTCAACCGATAGTATGGAGGCCCTGCCGGGCCTCCTTTTTTGTGCGACAATGAGCGGAAACGCAACGCTGCCACCGAGGAAAGCGAGCCAACACCCATGGAACTCTCACCCAACGACCAGCTGCACGGGTTCACCGTGCTCACGCGCGAGGAGCTGCCCGAGATCGACGGGACGGCGTACGTGCTCTCGCACCGGAAGAGCGGCGCGCGGCTGCTCTACCTGGCGAACGACGACGCCAACAAGGCGTTTTCCATCGCGTTCAAGACGCCGCCCGCCGACGACACGGGGGTGTTCCACATCTTGGAGCACTCGGTGCTGTGCGGCTCCGACAAGTTCCCCGTCAAGGAGCCGTTCGTGGACCTGCTGAAGAGCTCCATGCAGACGTTCCTGAACGCCATGACGTTCCCCGACAAGACCCTCTACCCCGTGGCCAGCACGAACGACCAGGACCTGCTGAACCTCGCGGACGTGTACCTGGACGCGGTGCTGCACCCGGCCATCTACCATAAGCGCGCCATCTTCGAGCAGGAGGGCTGGCACTACGAGCTGGCCGCCGACGCCGAGGCCGACGAGGGCGACTCCATCGCGGGCGACGTCGTGGCGGCGACCGAGGCCGAGGACGGCCAGGCGGAGCTCGTGCTCAACGGCGTGGTGTACAACGAGATGAAGGGCGCGCTCTCCGACGCGAACTCCGTGCTCTACGACGAGCTGCAGGCGGCGCTGTTCCCCGACACGGCCTACCGCTTCGAGTCGGGCGGCACGCCGCGCGCCATCCCCGATCTGACCTACGAGCAGTTCCTGGACGAGCACGCGCGCCACTACCGGCTGGACAACAGCTACCTCACGCTGTACGGCAACGTGGACCTTGACCGGATGCTGGCGTTCCTGGACCGCGAGTACCTCTCCCCCGTGGCCGACGAGGAGGCCGCCCGCGCCGCCGCGCGCACCGAGGCCGGCAAGCCGCCGCTCGAACCGCACGCGCTGGAGGCCCAGGCGCCCGTGGTGGCCGCGCACGTGGTGCGCGACATGGACACGGCGCCCGAGAACGCCTGCGCAGGCCTGGGCTACGTCATAGGCGACGCGGACGAGCGCACGCGGCTCGTGGCGGTGGACATCCTGCTGGACGCGCTCATGGGCAGCAACGAGGCGCCGGCGAAGCGCGCGCTGCTCGACGCCGGCCTGGCCGACGACGTGCAGGCGTTCGTGGCCGACGGGATGCTGCAGCCGTTCGCCGTCGTGCAGCTGCGCGGGTCGAAGCCCGGAGCCGCCGAGCGCTTCCGCGCCGCCTTCGAGGACGCGCTGCGCGCCGCGGCGGAGCAGGGCATCGACCGCACGCTCGTAGAGGCGTCGCTCTCGCGCGCCGAGTTCGTCATGCGCGAGCGCGACTTCGGCATGGCCGACGGCGTGGCGCTGTCCATGACGGCGCTTTCGGGCTGGCTCTACGACGACGAGATGGCCACGACCTACCTGCGCTACGAGGACGACTTCGCCCTGCTGCGCCGCGAGCTGGGCACGGGCTACTTCGAGCGCCTGATGATCGACGTGTTCCTGGAGAGCGACCACTGGGCGCTGGCCGAGGTGCGGCCCCTGGAGGGCGACGGGGACGCCTACGAGTCCGAGCGCCTGCGGGCCGCCGAGGCCGCCATGGGCCCCGAGGACTTCGCGCGCGTGGCCGACGAGGAGGCCGAGCTGCGCCGCCTGCAGACCGAGCCCGACTCGCCCGAGGCGCTGGCCACGCTGCCGCGGCTGTCCGTGGCCGACATCGGCCCGGCGCCCGTCGAGCCCGCCTACGGCCTGGCAGGGGGCACGCCCGTGCCCTGCGTGCGCCACGATATACCCACGCGCGGCATCGCGTACGCCTACCGCTACTTCGACCTGGGACGCGCACGCTTCGAGGAGCTGCCCTACGTGGCCGTGCTCGCGCTCGTGCTGGGCAAGCTGGGCACGGCGCGCCACACGGCCGCCGAGATCGACACGCTGGTGAACGGCCGGCTGGGCAGCCTCTCGTTCTTCGCCGACATCTACGAGGGCGACGACGGCGCGCGTGATCTGGCGCCCAAGCTCGTGGTGGGCGCAAGCGCGCTCTCCGAGAACGTGGAGGCCGCCTGCGAGCTTCCGCTGGAGATCATGCTGGAGACCGATTTCTCTGATGCCGGGAAGATCAAGGACGTGCTGCAGCAGCGGCGCATCGGCATGGAGCAGGGCTTCGCCGCAGCCGGCCATGCGGCCGCCATGGCGCGCGCGGCATCGTACTACCTGCCGGCCGGCGTCGTGCGCGAGCAGCTGAGCGGCGTGGATTTCTACCGCTTCCTGAAGGACCTGCTCGCGCACTACGACGAGCGCTCGGACGAGCTGGCTGCACGCTTGTCCGAGCTGGCGGGGCGCCTGTTCGTGGACGACGGCTGCACGGTGGGCTTCACGGGCTCCGACGACGACTTCGAGCGCTTCTGGAAGGCCGGGGCCGTCACGGGCCGCGCCGGCTCCTCCGAGCATCTGCTGGCCGTGCCCGCACCCGTCGTGCGCAACGAGGCGTTCATCGTGCCCACCGACGTGTGCTACGCGGCGCAGGGCTTCGACCGCCGCGCCGACGGCGCACCCTACACGGGGGCGTGGCAGGTGGCCGCGCGCGCGCTGTCCTACGACTTCCTGTGGAACGAGGTGCGCGTGAAGGGCGGCGCCTACGGGGCCGGCTTCGGCGCGACGCGCACGGGCAACCTGCGCTTCTACTCCTACCGCGACCCGCATCTGGACGAGACGCTCGCACGCTTCGCTGCCTCGGCAGCCTGGCTCGAGGCGTTCGACCCGAAGCCCGAGGCCATGGAGGGCTACGTGGTGAGCACCGTGGCGGGCTTCGACGCGCCGCTCAAGGCGCGCGCGCTGGCGCGGCGCCAGGACGGCGACTACTTCGGCGGGCGCACGCCCGAGGCGCGCCTCGAGACCCGCGCCGAGATGACGGCCGCCGACGCGCAGGCCGTGCGCGCGCTGGCCGCCCCCCTGGCGGCCGCCGTGGCGCATGATGCCGTGTGCACGTTCGGCAGCAAGGACATCATCGAGGCCGCCCGCACCCCCTTCGAGGTGGTCGACCTGCTGAACGAGTGACGACGCGCTTGCAACGCCGGCTGAGGCAGGCGCTGCAAGCGCTCTTCCGCAGCACGGTCGCGGCGTCGCTGCGACGAAACCGCGCCCGCAATGCGCTCCAGCGCCCTAACGCGCTGGAGCGCATTTTTTTCGATCGCTCGTTTTTTCGTGCATCGTTTTTTCGATCGCCCGGTTTCGCGCACCCGCCTTTTTCACGCGGTCGTTCGGCGAGCCCGTGGCTATTCCGTTGCTCGTGATTCCAGCGTGCAGGCGCACGCGATGTTTCACGTGAAACATTTGTACGTGCTTGACGCACCCTTGCGCCTTTCGGGCGAATAAATAAGACATTCATGCTTCCGTTCCAGGCTTTAAAAGCTAGAATTAACGATTGGAACGAATCGGCGCATGAGCGGGTTCTTCGCGCTGCCGTCCGAGGGGGCGCGGCGCGCCGTCCGAGGGGGTATCGGACACCGCGCCTTGACGCCATGCACCATAAATGGTAGTAATGTAGTATCAATTAGTGGAGGAAGAGACGGAGAGCATCTGCCATGTTGGAACTGAAGAACCTCACGTTTGAAGTACCGCTGTCGGAGGGCGCGAAGGAGACGAAGCGCATCATCGACGACCTCACGCTCACGATCCCCGACGACCGCTTCACGGTCATCACCGGCCCGAACGGCGGCGGCAAGTCCACGCTTGCCAAGCTCATCATGGGCGTGGAGCAGCCCACGGGCGGCCAGATCCTGTTCGACGGCGAGGACATCACGAACCTGTCCATCTCCGAGCGTGCGAAGAAGGGCATCGGCTACGGCTTCCAGCAGCCCGCCCGCTTCAAGGGCATGAAGGTGAAGAAGCTCCTGGACATCGCCGCCGGCAAGAAGCTGCCCATGCTCTCGTGCAACGAGCACCTGGCGCGCGTGGGCCTGTGCTCGGCGAACTACCTCACCCGCGAGGTGGACAAGAACCTCTCCGGCGGCGAGGTGAAGCGTATCGAGATCGCCACCATCCTCGCGCGCGACCCGAAGCTCGCCATCTACGACGAGCCTGAGGCCGGCATCGATCTGTGGAGCTTCGACCGCCTGACCGAGACGTTCCGCGACATCCACGAGGCGCGCGACGGGCGCTCCATCGTGATCATCTCGCACCAGGAGCGCATCATCCAGCTGGCCGACGAGATCGTGCTGCTGAAAAACGGCCAGGTGGCCGAGGCGGGAACGCCGGCCGAGCTCATGCCGAAGCTGGGCTTCGTGGCGAAGGGTATCCCCGGCTGTTCGTTCACCGAGCCGCCCGAGCTGCACCTGACCGAGATCCCCACCACCTGCTAACCCGCCCGCGTCGCGCCGAATGTTTCACGTGAAACATTCGTTCGCCTGTAGGCGAGAGCGCGATACGGATACTACCCACGAAGGAGGCCATCATGGCTGTTGATTTGTCCCCCATCGACGAGAGCCTGCTCGCCGAGATCGCCAACATACACGGCATGCCGAAAGGCGCGTTCAACATCCGCAAGGACGGGCAGCTCGTCGAGCGCCACTCGTCGGCGAACATCGAGATCGCCACGAAGACGGACAACCCCGGCATCGACATCCGCATCAAGGCCGGCACGAAGGGCGAGACGGTGTACATCCCCGTCATCGTGACGCAGGCGGGCCTGAAGGACGTCGTGTACAACACGTTCTACATCGAGGACGACTGCGACGTGACCATCATCGCCGGCTGCGGCATCCACAACGAGAGCCACCAGGCCTCCGAGCACGACGGCATCCACACGTTCTACTGCGGGAAGAACAGCCACGTGAAGTACGTGGAGAAGCACTACGGCGAGGGCGCGGGCACCGGCGAGCGCATCCTCAACCCCGTGACGAACGTGGTGATGGAGGAAAACTCGAGCTGCGAGATGGAGCTCACGCAACTGCGCGGCGTGTCGTCCACCGTGCGCGACACGAACGCCGAGCTGGGCGCGGGCGCGAAGCTGGTGCTCACCGAGAAGCTGCTGACGCACGACGACCAGGTGGCCACCTCGAACATGAAGGTGGAGCTCAAGGGCGACGACTCCAGCGTGCAGGTGATCTCGCGCTCGGTGGCGCAGGACAACTCCAAGCAGGTGTTCAACCCGCTCGTCATCGGCGAGGCGGCCTGCCGCGGTCACGTGCAGTGCGATGCCATCATCATGGGCAAGGCCAAGGTCACGGCCATCCCCGGCATCGAGGCCGCGAGCGAGGACGCGCTCCTGGTGCACGAGGCCGCCATCGGCAAGATCGCCGGCGACCAGATCATCAAGCTCATGACGCTCGGACTCACCGAGGAGGAGGCCGAGCAGGAAATCCTCGAGGACTTCCTGAACTAACCGCTTCGCCGCACGCACGGCATGCGAAGCGCTTTCCCGAGCGATTGGGAAAGTCTACCGAATAAAAGAAAGAGCCCGCTTATGCGGGCTCTTTCTTTCAGCTTGGGAAGCGGGTTCCTCGACGAGGGCTTACGCTGTGGGCTGCACGGCGTTCCTGCCGGCGTTGTCCTCGACGTTGCCCTCCTCGTCGTCTTCGGCAGCGGGCGCGTTCTCGCTGCCGTCGCCGCTGGTCGCCCCGTCTCCGTTGGCCTTGGACTCGTCCGTCTTCGCCGAGGAGGCGCCCGTCGTGAGCGGGAGCGACGAGGCGTCGATGTCCGTGCCCAGCCACTTCTTCTCGATGACCGACACGATGCCGCCGTCGGTGAGCGCAGCGAGCGCATCCTTGACGGCCGCCTGCAGCTCGGTGTTCGCCTCGAGCACGCCGACGCAGTAACCGCCGGGCTGCTGCATGAGCGCCACGATCTGCGCATCGTAGTCGCCGCTGTGGGCCGCGTACATGCCGATGACGGCATCGGCCGCCACGTACTGGGCGGAGCCGTCGGCAAGGGCGGCGAACGCGCTCTTCAGGTCGTTCTCGGACACGAGCGCGTCCTGGCCGAACTCGTTGGTGACCTGCCACGAGCTGGTGGAGGACACCTGGGCCGCGATCTTGGGGGACGACGCCTTGGTGGGCACCGTCGCGTTCGCCGAGGTGGAGAACAGCGCCACGCCCTTCGGCAGGTACGCCGGCGACCTCCAGAACGACACGTCGCTCTCGGAGCCGATGCCCATGGCCACGTCGACCTTGCCCTCCTTGAGCGCGGCCTCGGGATCGGTCCCCACGTCCACTATCTCCAGCTTCAAGCCCAGCTGGTCGGCCAGCGCCGCGGCTACGTCGACGTCGATGCCGACGATCTTCGACGAGGACGAGGGCGAGCCGGCCAACGGCGGCGACCCCGCGTTCACGCCGACCCGCAACGTGCCGCTTTTGCCGATGGTGGGCGACGACACCGTCGCGCTCTTCTCGGGAGGGGTGTAGCTCTGCTGCGACGAGCATCCTGCCAGCACCATCGCCAGGCAGGCGGCTGCCGCGCAGCATACGAGCGCCTTCATACGCTTCATTTCCGGTGTGCCTCCATCCGCTGTTTCTCTCTCAAAGCGCCCCTTTCGACTGACCTAGTCTTTGCCCCCACACTCGCGCACCGGGGCCCAGCTCCCACCGGTTACCCTCTCGCCCGTCGCGGCCGTATGCCGCGTCGTAAGTAAACGGGCGGTGCGACTTACCTCTAGGATGCGCCATGATCGCCTCCCCGACCAGGTCGGTTCGACTTACGTGGATCCTTTCGACCGCATCTGCCATGGACTAGGGATAGACGTCCCGCAACTACAGACTCGAAAGAAGCACCGTCCAGTTTAGCAGATAGGGAAAACGCCCGGAAGCGCGGCGCGCAGAATCGCACGACAAGAATCGCCGGAAGCATTCGAAAGGGCCCGCCCCTGCCCGCGGAGGGTCGCGAAAACGGGCGGGCCGGTGTTGGGGTCGCGCAGGGGGACCCTGTGAGCAGGATCGGCACCGCACGTGCCAGCCCGCGCAAGATCCGCACGGCCGACGGGCAAGATCCGCACGGCGGGTCGGCAAGGCGGGAACGGCTAAGGCGCAAGGCGGGGACGGTGCCCGCGCCAGGTTCGGGCAAGGTCCGGGCGGCTCGGCGACGGCGGGAATACGGTCGGCGTGCTAGGTTGCGGCGCTATGCTCGAAGCATGTCCCTCGCAGTCGACAGAACGCGCCTCTACGTCCGCGGCGCCGCCGAGGCCCTGGCGGAGACGCTGTGGCCCACGCGCTGCGCCGTGTGCGACGCGCCTGGCGAGGTGCTGTGCGACACCTGCCGGCGCGCCCTGCCCTATCTGGATTGGTGGCGTGCCTGCCCGGTGTGCGGGGCGCCGTTCGGACGGGTGCAGTGCAGCGAGTGCAACCCTGTGGTGCTCGGGCGCGCCGGGCGCGACGGGGTGCCCTACGACGGGTGCGCGAGCGCCGTCACGTTCGGCGAGGCGCCTGCGCGGATCGTGCGCACGTACAAGGACCAGGGAGAGCGCCGCCTGGCCGAGCCCCTGGCTCGGCTCATGGCGCGCGCCCGCCCTCCCTCTTGGCGGCCGGAGGCGGTGGCGTTCGTGCCGGCCACGTCCGCCGCCCGGCGCCGGCGCGGCTTCGACCACGCGGAGCTGCTGGCGCGAGGCCTGGCACAGCGGCTGGACCTGCCCGTGGCGGCCCCCCTCGCCCGCCCGCGCACCCGCGACCAGCGCGCGCTCTCGCGCCGGGCGCGCCTCGAGAACATGGCCGGCCGCTTCGAGGCCCTGCCCGGCGCCACCGTGCCGGGTCGCCTGCTGCTCGTGGACGACGTCTGCACCACCGGCGCCACCCTGTTCGACGCCACCGACGCCCTGCGCCGCGCCGGCGCCGCCCACGTCTGGTGCCTCACGTTCGCCCGGGTGTGGTAGGGGGCGCAATGCCATGGAGGGCCGGAGGGCTCGCAGGAAGCATATTGACCGGCGACGAGAGGAGCGGTATACTTATGCAATACAAAAGTAGGGCATGCGATACGAGGCCCCGCACCGCGGTTCATCGCCGCGTCCACGAGCGCCACCCCGAACTCGCGGACGACAACGTGCTGGCAGCGTGGGAGAACAGCATCGCGTCCACGCCGCGAACGCAGAAGGACCCGAACGAGTACGTTGCAGTCGGCTTCGACGGCAAAGGAAGGCTCGTCGAGGTGGTGGCGGTGCGCTCCGCCGCAGGCGATTGGCTGGCGTTCCACGCCATGACGCCGCCTTCGGCCAATACACTCGGGGAACTGGGCTTCGAGAGGAGGCACGATGGGCTTCGAAGCAGATAACGGCACCGTCCTGACCGACGAGATGCTCGACAAGAGGGCGGAAGAGTACGAGGACGGGACTTGGAGCGGGCACGGCGAGGTGGCCATGGGCCGACCGAGGCTCTACGACGAGGACATGGGCACCGTTTCCTTCCGCCTCCCCTGCTCCCGCATCCGTGCCGTGGAGGCCGCCGCGAAGCGGCAGGGCGAGAGCAAGTCGGACTTCTTCCGCAGGGCCATCGACCGGGAGCTGCTGGAAAGCAGGTAGGCCCTGCACGCGAGCGCATCGAAGCCCTCAGCGCACAAGGCCGTGTCCGGGCTATGAGCGCCCCAGACGCCGGCGCGCAAAAAAAAGCGAAAACGGCGGGCCAGGGCTCGCCGTTTTCGCATGCCAGACGTTGGCCGAAGCCGGATCAGCCGCCTGCTACATCGTGCGCTCGCGCTTGGAGTTGGCGGCGTCGGAGAACTCGGCCACATCCACGGAGATGCTGTGCTGGATGGGCTTCCACTTGCACTTCTTCACCAACGCGACGAGCGCGATGGGAATGTAGGTGAGCATGAAGAACGGGAACGTGAACATGTAGAGCACCTTCTTGCCCGTGGCGGCGTGGATGGAATCCCACTCCACGAACGTGGTGAGCACGCCGAACATGAACATGAACACCAAGTAGTTGAACAGGCAGAAGAAGATGGACGAGATGGACGAGGCGATCATGATGCCCGTGGACATCATGCCCGTGGCCGCCAGCGCGATGATGATGCCGTTGAACAGCACCGACACGATAGTGAGCAGCATGCCGGGCGCGATGGTCATGAGCATGTCGTAGCAGGCGAAGCGCGAGCCCTTGGGGTTGGCCACGACGCCCTTCGCCAGGCGGGCGCCGTAATGCCAGAACACCTGGTAGAAGCCCTTGGCCCAGCGGAAGCGCTGGTTCCACGAGTCGCGGAACGTGGTGGGCTGCTCGTCGTAGAGGATGGCCGTGGGCGTGTAGCTGATGCGCACGCCCTCCAGGATGCTGTTCGTGGAGAACTCGATGTCCTCGGTGAGCAGGTGCCACTTCCAACCGCCGGCACGCTCGATGATATCGGCCGCCACGAAGAAGCCCGTGCCCGACACGACGCAGCTCGTGTTGAGCGTGAGGCGCGCCTGCGACAGGAACTTCGCCTCGCGCAGGAACCACACCGCGTAGCCGGCGGAGATCCAGTTCGAGTCGTAGTTCTTGGAGTTGCGGTAGCTGGTGGAGGCCTTGGCGCCGTGGTCGAACGTGGCGTTCATCTCGCGGAAGTAGTTCACGTCCAGCACGTTGTCGGCATCGAACACGAAGTAGGCCTCGTAACCACGATCGGCGTACTGCTCGCGGATGACCTGGAAGCCGTAGTCGAGCGCGTAGCCCTTCCCCACCTCCTTGTCGTTGTGGCGGGGGAAGACGATGGCGCCGGCCTCGCGGGCCACGTCGGCCGTGTCGTCGGTGCAGTTGTCGGCGATGACGAACACGTCGATGAGCTCGGCGGGGTAGTTCTGCACCTTGATGGAGTGGATGAGGTCGCCGATGACGGCGCTCTCGTTGCGAGCCGAGATGACGGCGGCGAACCGGTGGTTCTTCTTCGCCACGAGCTTCTTGGGCTTGCGCGTGAGCACCACGAACACGTAGTAGAGCTGGTACGTATAGCAGATGCTGAACGTGAGAAACACGCAGAAGTTGAAGATGTCGACGAACGATATCTGCGAGAAGAATTGGTCTAGCACTCCGTTTGCTCCTTTTACGGGCCGTCCCTGCCTTGCCGGCGGCCGTCCTCTGCTCGCTCGCACGCAGGCCCAAGGGCTTCGGCGCCCCCTGCTGCTGCCTGGTGTGGTGATGGTACGTGTGCTGTCGTGCGAGTTCGCAAGCTCGGACGATTATAGCCACTTCGCAGCCGCCCGTCCCAACGGGGAGTCCGTTCGTTACCGATTCTTCCGTTTTTTGCGCGGTAAAAGCCAAGGATTCACAAACGTTGTGCATACGAACTCCACAAACGCCCCGGATCTCCCGCTCGTGAACGCGTGCGCGCTGGCGTACAATAGAGGGCGAACTGTGCCGTTTTCCATACCCAGGGAGGCTTTTCCATGCCCGAGAACCACGACATCAAAGACATCGCGCTGGCCGACGAGGGCCTTGCCCGCATCCTGTGGGCCGACCGCGACATGCCCGTGCTCGCGTCCATCCGCGAGCGCTTCGAGCGCGAGCGCCCCCTGGAGGGCGTGCGCATCGGCGCCTGCATGCACGTGACCACCGAGACGGCGAACCTCATGCGCGCGCTCACGGCCTCAGGCGCGCAGGTGGCGCTGTGCGCGAGCAACCCGCTGTCCACCCAGGACGACACGGCCGCCGCGCTCGTGCGCGACTTCGGCATCAGCGTGTTCGCCATCGCCGGCGAGGACGCCGACACCTACAACCGCCATATCGAGGCCGTCATCGCCACCGATCCGCAGATCATCATGGACGACGGCGCCGACCTCGACACCGCGCTGCACACCCGCTTCACCGACAAGCTGGCCGGCGTGGTTGGCGGCACCGAGGAGACCACGACGGGCGTCGTGCGCCTCATGTCCATGGCGGCCGAGGGAACGCTCGCCTACCCCGTGTTCAACATCAACGACGCCAACACGAAGCACTGCTTCGACAACCACTACGGCACCGGCCAGTCCACGCTCGACGGCATCATCCGCGCCACGAACCGCCTCATGTGCGGGCGCACCATCGTCATCTCTGGCTACGGCTACTGCGGCAGCGGCCTGGCCCTGCGCGCGAAGGGCATGGGCATGCGCGTGATCGTGTGCGAGGTGGACCCCTTGAAGGCGCTCGAGGCGCACATGGAGGGCTACGAGGTGATGCCCGCGGCCGAGGCGGCGCGCTTCGCCGACGTGTGGGTGACCGTCACCGGCAACTGCAAGGTGGTGGACGCGCCCGCCTTCGAGAACATGAAGGACGGCGCGATCATCTGCAACTCCGGCCACTTCGACTCCGAGATCAACCTCGTGTGGCTTGAGGAGCACGCCGTGAAGAAGGAGGAGCTGAAGCCGCTCGTGGAGGAGTACACGCTCGCGGACGGCCGCACGGTCATCGTGCTGGCGCAGGGGCGCCTCGTGAACCTGTCGTGCGCCGAGGGCCATCCGGCAAGCGTCATGGACATGAGCTTCGCGAACCAGGCGCTGGCCGCCGAGTACCTCTACCTCCACGCCGGCGAGCTGGAGAACAAGGTGTACGACGTGCCGGCCACCATCGACGACGGCGTGGCCCGCGTGAAGCTGGAGACGCTCGGCATCGCCATCGACACGCTCACCGAGGAGCAGATCGCCTACATGAGCAGCTGGAACTTCGAGACGCTGTAGCGCGTTTTCCGCAGAGAGCGACGAAGGGGGCGCGCCAATCGATCGGCGCGCCCCCTTTTCTCAACCTGCCTGCATGGCTCAGGCTAGTCCTTCCCCCAATCGGCCACGCGTTCTTTCGCGTAGGCCTCCAAGTCCTCGGTGCTCATCCGGCGCGTCTCGCCGCCGGAGCACAGCGCCTCGATGTTGGAGACGATCGAACCGGCCACCTTGTCCAGGGCGCCGACGCCCACGAGCTGGAGCATCTTCATCACCACGAAGTTCCCGCGAACGGTTTGCTCGACGGTCACCTCCGTGCCTGCGTCAACGGAAGCGAGCGAGATCGAGGTGGTGTCATTCTCGTGCTTGGCGGTAGAGTCCATCGTCACGTCCATGCGGCGGGCGGCCTCGTCGTAGGCGGCCGTGCAGCGCGTGCTGTGGCGCTCGTCGAGAGCCGTTGTCCACTCGGCGTCGGAAACGCGCTCGACGATCTCCTGGCCTCCCGCCACATCGAGATCGGCCGCATGCTTCAGCGCCTGCCATACCTCCTCGATGGAATACGGGATGATAACCTGGTACGTATGGGTCGATTCCAACATGAGAGCCACGTCCTTACTGGTCCTGCGCTTGCATGCGCGATTCAACGATGATTTCATGGTACAAGACATGGTGCTTGGGGAAACGGAGGGCAGCCGCTTCATGCTTAGGTTGAACCCCCCCTCTCGTCCGCAACGCTCGCGACAAGCGCGCCAGGCCTCTCTCTTCGAAGCCTTCTGTTGCAGGAAGCAGCCGGCACTGACGGCGGTTTCCTGCCGAGGACACGGTTTCTGGCAAGATATTTCGATAATGTACGAGTTTGAGTCGCTCTTTTTATATAAGTCGATAAGTAATCTTATAAAATACCAGTTCGGAATGATCAACTTTGAACTATCCTCGAATAGGACCATACATTATCGAAATATCTTGCCAGAAACCGGGCCTTGAGCGAGAAACGCCGGTGCAGGGGCTTCCGCAGCGGGGATGCTACCTGCGCTCGGCAGCTTTCTTCAGCTCTTCCCTGCGGGAGCGGAACTCGAGGACGGGCTTGTCGCCGCGCAGGAGGTTCTCGCCCATTTGGAGCTCGGTCTTCTTCGGGCGCTGCGTGAGCACCACTCTTCGGTCCTGGTGCAGGATCACGCCGTTCGCCACGTTGCCGGCGGCGCACACGAGGCCGCGCAGCACGGGCGCCTTGACCATGCGCTGGTAGAGGCGCAGGTAGATCTTCGTGCGCTCGTCGTCTACGGGTGCGAACGCCGCCATGACGCGCAGGTCGTCCGCGATGCGGTTCTGCCACAGGTTCGGCACGCGGTACTGAAGGCTGTTCAGCTCCCACCAGTTCTCTATCTCGTCGGCTGTCTGGGGCGTCTGGCCGCAGTCGGGCTCGTTCTTCACGTAGAACGTGAGCGTCTCGTCGTCCCACTCCGTCACCGGGCCGTTCACGAGCGTCTTGTGGCCGCGCCCGATGGTGTTCGGATGCACGAACGGCAGGTGGATCACGTCGAGCTGGTTCTCGATGGCGCGCGAGTAGTGCACGTCCCACACCTCATAGCGCTCCGCGTAGGGGAAATCGCCGCGGAACTCCTCGAACATCGGCAGGTCGTCGGGCGCGTCGGCGGGCTTGCCGTAGAACACCCAGATGAAGCCGAACGCGTCCACCGCGAGCCAGGGTCGCACGCGGAAGTTCTCGGGCACCTCCGCCTCGAGGCCGTTCGCGGGGATGGCCACCACGCGCCCGTCGGCGGCGTAGCGCAGGCCGTGGAAGGGGCAGTGCACATGCCCGCCCTCCACGCGCCCCGCCGCGAGGTCGGCGCCGCGGTGGCAGCACGTGCCGTCGAGGCAGGCCACGTTGTCCTCCTCGTCGCGCCAGAACACCAGGCGCCGCCCGAAGCGCACGGCGCCCACGGGGCGCCCGCGCCTCACCTCGGAGGATGACAGAACGGCATACCACTGGTTCGGGATCATGGGGGCCTCGCTTCCTGCGGCGCGAGGCAGCTGCCGCGGCCGCAAACCGGATCGACTCCCCCCATTGTCCTGCGCGCATGCACCCCCGGGCAACCAACGGCTTTTGCACCGCCGGTCAACGCACCGGCAACGCGGCGGCGTTATCGAAAGCGGTGCGGGCGAGCCTTTGCCAATCCCCGGGCACTTGGAGCCGGAGCGGGTGACCGCGAGCGAGGCCGCCCTTCGAGGGAGGTCACCGGGCAGGACGGTCGCGGGGCCGGGCGATCGCGGAGGAGGACACAAGGCAGAACGGAAAGATGGTATGATCGACGCCACCGAGGGAAAGGCGGATGACATGAGGATACTGGGTATAGGGGTGCCGGAGCTGCTAATCTTTGTCGTCTACCCACTGATAATCGCGCTGTTCGTAGCCATCGGATACCTAGTGGTGAAAAAGGCGGTCAAGAAGGCCATCATCGAGGCCCATGACGAGATCGAGACGCGCGGCAAGCAAGGGTAGGCGTCCGAACGGACGCGGCGGTTCGGGCGCCGCGGACGCCCTGCGGCGGATGCTGCGGACCGAAGGCCGAAAGCGCCCCGCAAGGGCCGCCGGCTTCCGGACTGCGCCGTCAGTCGGCGATGACCACGCCGAGGCGCTGGGCGATGCCGGCGGCCTGGTAGAGGTCCATGCGGCAGCCCTTGAGCTCGCCCATGGCGTCGGAGAGCACGATATCGGCCAGCTGGCAGGTCGTGAAGTCGATGCCGGCAAGCGAGGTGCGGAAGAAGCTCGTGCCCGTGAAGCGCACGTCGTCGAAGACGGTGCGCGCAAGTCGCGCCTCGGACAGGTCGGCGTGCGAGAAATCGTCAGCACGCGCGAGCACGTCGGTCAGCCTGGCCTTCGCGAGCGACGCATAGGACAGCGTGGAGTCGCTCAGCTCGGTGCGGGCAAGCACGGCCTCGGTGAAGTTCGCTCCCGTGAACTTGCACGAGGAGAACGTGCAGCGCGTGAAGTTCGCCTCGGAGAAATCGCTGTTGGAGAAATCGCAGCCGGAGAACGCCACGTCGGCGAACGAGGCACGGGAGAAGTCGCAGGCCGTGTAGCGACAGCCCTCGACGCGCGACTCGGACAGCTCGAGCAGCGAGAAGTCGGCGCGCACGGCTGCATCGCCCGCGACGAGCACGTGCGCAACGAGCGGGTCGCCGTCCATCTCGCGCTCGATCCACGCAGCGAGCGCGTCCACCGCCGCCAGCTCGCCGGGCACGGCCGGGTTGGCGGGATGGGGTTTCGGGGAGTTCTTCATGGGGCAGCCTCTTTCTGTCCCCATCATTCTACCTGAAAAGGAGGGCGAACCGGGAGCGCAGGAGGTACGCCCCGCTACCGCGGCGCGATGGCGTCCGACGGGCACACCTCGCGGCAGCGGCCGCAGTGGAGGCACGCCTGCTGCTCGATGAAGGCGCGGCCGTCGGGCCGCGGCGCGATGCAGCCCTGTGGACAAGCCGCGAAGCAGGCACCGCAGCCGGTGCAGGCGTCCGAAACCGTGAAGCCCTCGCGCGCGACGGGGCCGCCGCCCAGCGCGAACGGTGCGCGGAAGAGGGGGTGGCGGCCCAGGTCGAAGAACTCTCCCTGGCCCCGCTCCAGGTAGAACGCCTCCAGCACGTAACGCGAATCGCCGGGGTAGAGCTCCTCCATGGAGGGGTTGAGCTCGAACACGCGGTCCACGAGACGGCGCTGCTCGACCGGATCGTCGGGGTGCTCCACCGGGCCGCGCAGCCGGCACGTGCGGTAGTCGGGCGACTGTCCTACGATCGCCACATAGCGCGTGCGCATGACCTGTCCATAGAACGCCTTGCCGCGCGCGGCCACGAAATAAAGCCGACCGCCCTCCACCATCATGACGTCGATGACGCGCACGGCGGGCAGGCCGTCCTCGTCGACGGTGGCGAAGGCCACGTCGCGCACCTCGCGTAGGAACCGAAGGCAGGAATCTGCGTCTACCGTCATTGCTCCCCCTTTCCCGCCGCGCTCGCGATCAGCGGCCACAGCTCGGCGATGTCGCCTTGCAGGCCCACGCCCGGCACGCCCTCGGGCAGGCGGGCGTCGTCGTAGTTCAGGCGCACGAGCGGGGTGTTCGTCGCGCGGGCCAGCGCCTCGAACGGGAAGCGGACGATGCCCGGCGTGTTCCACCCCACGCCCAGCTCCAGCAGCACGGCGGGCTCGCGCTCCATGCCCTCGACGAAGCGGCGGTAGCGCTCCTGGGAGGCATGCCATTCGGCGTTCTCTACGAAGTGCCCGTCCACGCGCAGGTGCACGGCCATCGGGCCGCCGCACACGGGGCACGCGGGCACGAGCTCGGAGGGCACGAGGCAGTCCTCGGTGCGCGCGAGCATCCGGGCCACGAGCTCGCGGTTCGGGTAGCGCGCTCCCGGGCGAACGCGTGCAGCGCGCGGTACAGCGGCAGCGCATCGGGCTCGTGGCGGTTGACCCAGACGTGGCGCGCCCAGTAGCCCCAGCGCGCCTCCTCGGACGGGAACGGGTAGAAGCCCGCCGAGTACATGTCGGTCATGCCGTACTTCTCGATGAAGGGGGCGAAGTTCCGCGCGAAACGCTCGCCGCCGTAGGAGAGCCCCGCCGCCGCAGACAGGCCGGCGCCGGCGCCGATGAGCACGCGGCGCGCGCCTTGGAGCAGCTCGGCGGCGCGCGCCGCGTCCCCGCCGCTAGCCGAGCAGGTCATGGTAGATCGCCTCGTCCTCGTCGCCGAACACGTTGAACACCACCTTGAGGCCGCTGGGCGCGCCGGGCGTCGCCGGGGAACCGCCAGGGCCGGAAGCGCTCGCCGAGCCTGCCGCTTCCGAACCGCCTGCTACGTCGCGCGCCGCCCCGCCCTCGGCGCCACGGGTGCTGCCGGGGGCATCGGCGCCCACCCCGGCCCGCCGATCGAGCCAGGCGCGCACCGTGCCCACGGCTATCTCGGCAGCCTCCCTTTGCGGGAAGCCGAACGCGCCGGTGGACACGCAGCAGAAGGCGACCGTGCGGCACCCGCGCGCCGCAGCGGCCTCGAGGCAGCTCTCGTAGCACGAGGCCAGCTCGCGCCGGTGCCGTTCGGTGGGCGCGCCGTCCGCGATGGGGCCCACCGTGTGCAGCACCCAGTGGGCAGGCAGGTTGTATGCGTCCGTGACCTGCGCGCGGCCGGTGGGCTCCGCATGTCCTTGCCGCTCCATGAGCTCCGCGCACGCCAGGCGCAGCTGCACGCCGGCGAACGTGTGGATGGCGTTGTCGATGCAGTGGTGTCCCGGCACCCAGCAGCCCAGGAGCGCGCTGTTCGCCGCGTTGACGATGGCGTCCGCCTCGAGCGTGGTTATGTCCCCGCGCCACACGGAAAGCCGCGCGTCGGCCGGCGTCGGCGGCAGCTCGGCGGCGCGCGCGATGCCCGCCTGCGCGATGAGGCCGCGCAGCAACCGGTCCTGCACCGCCAGGAACCGCCCGTCCGCCGGGCGCGGCTCGCGCGTGTTGACGAGCGCCCGGAACTCGGCGAACGCCTCGTCGAAGGGCCGCCCCTCGGCAGGTGCCTGCGCGAGGCCCCGCTCTTCCAGCAGGTACCGCACCAGGTACGCCACGTCCTCGTCCCGCCCGCGCGCGCCGCCCGCCGCGCGCGCTTCGCTCACCTGCACCATGGAAGCTCCTTTCGTCCATCTCGAGTATGCGCCTTTCCGCGCCGCCCCGCAACGGCCGCGCACCCGCCAGACGCGCCGCGAGGCCCGTCGTCACGCGAAGAAGAACCCGGCCGTCATGTCGAGGTAGTTCGCACCACCGTAGGAGGGGAAGCGCGCATCTACCGCAGCCTTGAAACCCTCGGCGGTGGTGCTGGCGGCCGCAAGGCGCTTGAGCTCTTCCAGGTACGCGATCTTCGTGCGGGCGTCTTTCAGGTCTTCCGGTGTGTAGTGGCTGGTCAGGATGAGGTCGATGCCCGCCTCGACAAGACCTTGCAGCTGCGCGATCTGCGCGTCGGCATGCGCAGGGCCGGCTACGATGGAGTGGCAGTCGTGTCCCAGCATGTGCAGGTACGCCGCGCCCAGCTCGGGCAGCTCCAGGTCGAAGGCATCGGCGTTGCGCACGAGGCGCATGCAAACGCCCGCCAGCTCAAGCTCGTCCCCCTCCACCAGGTTCGTCACCTGGGCGACCGAGGCGTCGAAGGCCTCGCCGAACGCCGCAGCGAACCCGTCGACCAGCGCCTTGCCGCCGCCCTCGTGACCGTAGGCTTCGGCCTCCCCCGTGGAGTAGACGGGCGTGCCGGGCATGAAGCTGCCGCCGGCCATATGGTAGGCGGCAACGATACCCTCGACGGCAATGTCCTGCCCGCGCACGTACGCTTCCAGCTCGGCGATATTGTCGCGGAAGCAAGGCAGCTCGATGACGAAACCGCGGCCGCCCCTCTCCACGACGAACACCTCGTCGGCCAGCGGATCGTTCGTCTGGTAGGCATGGAGCCGCGCCGCGCCCAAGTCGTACACGCGCACGGCGCCCTTGCCGAGCTCGATGGCCTCGAAGTCGTTCTTCTTCATGATCTGTTCCTTTCCCCGGATGAACTTTACAGTTCGTTTTTTTGACATAGGTTACTTTAGTATCGTGTATACTAGCCCACAAGTACGATCTTTTCGGATACCCGGTATCTCGAAAGGAAGCACCCCGCCGCGGGAACGACGGGGAGGAACCGCAAGGAGGAGCCATGACCCAGGACCTGTTCGGCATATGTCCCTACGTCACCGCGCAACGCGTGCTGCGGGGCAAGTGGTCCATCGTCATCCTGCACCATCTGGAGGGCGGGCCGGTGCGCTTCAACGAGCTGCAGCGGCGCCTTCCCGAGATGACGCACGCCACGCTGGCGAAGCAGCTGCGCTCGCTGGAGGAGTACGGCGTGATCACGCGCACGGAGTACCCGCAGGTGCCGCCCAAGGTGGAGTACGCGCTGAGCCCGCTTGGCGAGGAGTTCCGCCCGGTGCTGGCGCAGTTCGAGGCCTGGGGGCTACGCTGCATCGAGCACTTGGGCAAGGACCGCGGGTAACCATGCAGCAACGGCGCATGCCTTGCCGGGCACTGGCGGAGGGATCGGCTACGCTCCCCTGACCATCAGGCGCGACGCTGCTGCCGCATGGTAGAATCCCCGAAATGGCAAGCCCGGGCGCGCCCCGAGCCGCCCGGACGAGCCGCCCGGCCGGAGCCGCTGCGAAGCGGCCTCCCGCGGCCGGCGGCATAAGGAGGTCGCCGTGCAGCATTCCCTGCTCCTCTCCACCGGCGAGTTCGCCCAGATGTGCAACGTCAGCCGTGAGCTTCTGGTGCACTATGACAAGATCGGCCTGCTCAAGCCCAAGGAAGTACGGGGCAACGGCTACCGCTACTACTCGCTCAAACAGCTGTACCTGTTCGATGTCGTGCGCTTCTTCATGGATGCGGGCATGTCCACCAAGGAGATCAAGGAGTACCTGGACAACCACACGACCCAGCTGTTCCTGGACAGCATCCAGGCGAGCATCGACCGCATGGGGCAGCAGCGCGACATCCTGGACGCCCGCATCGGCATGATGGAGAAGATGCGCTACCTCACCCAGCGCGCCGTGACGTTCCCCAAAGAGCAGCCGCGGCTGTCGTACTGGGACGAGACCTGGTTCCTCACGACCGAGGTGCGCCGCGAGCGCTCCCAACAGGCCTATGCGCAGGCGGTGAGCGAGCACTCGGACTTCTGCCGCAACGGGGCGGGCATGGCCACGTTCCCCTTGGGGCGCGTCATCGACATCCCCAATCCGGACGACCCCTCCGAGTTCTACTACACGAAGCTCGTCACCTGGATATCGCCGCCCCGCGATGCCGCGCACCTCGAGGGCCGCGTCGAATGCAAGCCGAAGGGCAACTACGCGGTCGTGCTGCACCAGGGCGGCACGAGCACGGTGGCGCGCTCGTACGAGAAGCTGCTGGCCTACGTGGAGCGCGAGGGCTTCCGGATGCGGGGGCCGCTGTACGAGCTGGACATGAACTCGTACCTGATGTCGGCCTCGGCCGACGACTACCTGCTGCACATCTCGGTGCTCGTGGATGTGGAGGACGCCGCCGAAAGGGGCGGCGGGGAGTAGGAGCGGCGGGCGCCCCCGAAGAGGCACGGGGCCCCCGTGGGCGCGCGCCGGCCGGCACGGGAAGGCCGGGCGCCCTCGCACCCGGCCGACAGGAGGAGGGGCCCGCGCACGGGCCCCTCCTCCTTCGCGGAAAACGTCAGGCGCTCAGGCGCTTCGTCTCCTCTATCAGGTTGTACACCACCGAGGGTTCGGACAGCGTGGAGATGTCGCAGAGGTCCTCGGTCTCCTGCGCGGCTATCTTGCGCAGGATGCGGCGCATGATCTTGCCGCTGCGGGTCTTCGGCAGGGCGGCCGTGAAGTGGATGTGGTCGGGTGTGGCGATGGGGCCGATGCCCTCGCGCACATGCCGTACCAGCTGGGAGCGCAGATCGTCGCTCAAGACCGTGCCCTCCTTCACCGTGACGTAGGCGTAGATGCCCTCGCCCTTCACGGGATGCGGGCAGCCCACGACCGCCGCCTCGGCCACCTGCGGGTACGACACGAGCGCGCTCTCGACCTCGGCCGTGCCGATGCGGTGCCCCGACACGTTGATGACGTCGTCGATGCGGCCGGTGATCCAGAGGTAGCCGTCCTCGTCGCGGTAGGCACCGTCGCCGGTGAGATAGCGGCCGGGGTGCGGGAAGTACACGTCCTTGAACGCGGTCTCGTTCTGGAACACGCCCAGCATCATGCCCGGCCAGGGACGCGTGAGCACGAGGCTTCCGGGCTCGTTCGGCGCGGCCTCGCTCCCGTCGGGGCGCACGACGCGCGGAGCCACGCCGAAGAACGGCAGGGCCGCCGACCCCGGCTTCATGTCCACCGCGCCCGGCAGCGACGTGATCATGACGCCGCCCGTTTCCGTCTGCCACCACGTGTCGGCAATGGGGCAGCGGCCCCGCCCGACGGCAGAGTAGTACCACAGCCACGCCTTCGACGTGATGGGCTCGCCCACCGACCCCAAAAGGCGCAGGCTGCTGATGTCATGGCCGTTCACCCACCGCTCGCCCTCCTTCATCATGGAGCGGATGGCCGTGGGGGCCGTGTAGAGGATGTTCACGCCGAACTTCTCCACGACCTCCCAGAAGCGGTCGGGCTTCGGGTAGCTGGGCACGCCCTCGAACATGAGCGACGTGGCGCCGTTGGCGAGCGGCCCGTACACGAGGTACGAGTGCCCCGTGATCCACCCCGCATCGGCCGTGCACCAGTAGATGTCCGTCTCCTTCAGGTCGAACACGTACTTCATGGTGAGCGAGGCGTACAGCAGGTAGCCGCCGGTACCGTGCACGATGCCCTTCGGCTTGGCCGTGCTGCCGCTGGTGTAGAGCACGAACAGCGGCTCGTTCGCCTCCATGCGCGCGGGCTCGCAGGAGGGCGCGGCGCCGGCCATGAGGTCGTCCCACCACAGGTCGCGCTCGGCGGCCATCTCGGTGCGCTTCTCGATGCGGCGCACGACGACGCAGCTCCTCACCTGGGGGCACTGGTCGACCGCTTTGTCGCAGAGATCCTTGAGGTGCAATCTTGCCCGAACGGTAGCCGTAGTTGGCCGTGACCACCACGCGGGCGCCGGAGTCGAGGATGCGGTCGCGCAGCGCGTCGGCGGACAGGCCGCTGAACACGACGCAGTGCACGGCGCCGATGCGGGCGCAGGCGAGCATCGCGATGGCCAGCTGGGGGATCATGGGAAGGTAGAGCACCACGCGGTCGCCCTTCCCCACGCCCAGGTCCTTGAGCACGTTGGCGGCCTTGCACACCTCGCGGTGCAGGCGCTGGTAGGTGTACACCTCCACCTCTTCGGAGGGCTCGCCCTGCCAGATGAGGGCGGCCTTGTTGCGCCGCGGTCCCTCCAGGTGCCGGTCGAGGCAGTTGGAGGAGGCGTTGAGCTCGGCGCCGCGGAAGTAGCGGACGAACGGGCGGGAGGACTCGAAGTCGTACTCCTCCACCGCGTCCCACGGGCGATACCAGTCCAGCGTCTCGCGGGCCATCTGGCCCCAGAACGCCTCGGGCTCGTCGATCGAGCGGCGGTACAGCTCGTCGTAGTCTTGGCGGCTCTTCACGAGGGCCTTGTAGCTGAACTCGGGGGACGGCTCGATCATGCTCTCGTCTTTGAGCATCTGCCTGATGAAGGCGGCGCGGGTGTTCTGCTCCATGAGGGGATCCCTTCTACTCGTCTAGGTTGGGGTGCGGAAAGCGCGGATCGTCGCGGCGCGGGCGCGCCTAGGCGACGTTGTTCTCGCGGGAGAGGTCGACGTACACCACGTTGTGGGCGACGACGGGCTGGTACATGGCCTTGAGGTGCAGAGCGCCGGGACTGCAGGCGCGCAGGTTCCGTCCCAGATCGGGGCGGGTGTGGATGAGGTGCGCGAACGCGTCCTCGAGCAGCACGGTCTCGTGCAGGCCCTGGCATTCGTGCAGGGCGAGGCAGAGCGCGTCCACCGTGCCCTCGTCGCAGCGGCCGCACCAGTCGAAGTCGGCGATGTCCATGAGCACGACGGCGAAGGCGATGAGCTCTTTGTCGCGCAGGCACGGCACAAGGCGCTCGAGGTCGGTGCGGGCGAGGGGACGCCCGTCCATGAGCTCGTCGAGCCGCAGCAGGGCGTTCCTCCGCAGGTAGGCGGGCGCATCGCTGGCGGCGAGGGTCACGAGCGGCACCGGGTCGGCGAGCCGGGACACGGCCGCGATCTTGGCGGCGCGGCTGGCGTTCGCATCGAAGATGCGGGCCAACGGGTCGAGCCTGCGGGAGCCGGACAGGGCCGGGCGGCGCGCCTCGGCGTGCGCGGTCTGGACCAAAAGGGCGCTCAAAGCGGTGCGGGGACGGTTGGAGACGGTACTCGTTGCGGGCTTCGTCGTATCGGTTGCTTTCTTCTTCGCGTTCATGGCGTGCCTCCTTCGCGGTCAGCTCATGCGTCGTTCCTTCATCATCGTCGGGGGGGGTGTCTCGTCGTCGATCGGTCTTTGCGAGCTCTGCAGGGGGCGGCCGGTGCTCGGGGATCGCAGGGTGCTCCGGCACCGGCCGCCGTGGGCCCATCATGGGGGTTGCAACGATTACAAGGTCAAGAAACCGGCGGCGCGCCGCCCCTCGGCCGGTTCGATTTCGACCGCGAGCGGGTTTTCGAAGGGGAATGGCGCCGCCGATGCCGGCACGGCGACAGCCCGCAGGGGGTGACGCAGGACAGGGCGCAGAGGGGCGCAGGATTCTTCGGCGGAGGCAGGCGGCGCGTGCCGGCGGGCCGTGGGCGCCTCGGGTCAGGCGCGCGGGCGGCGGCCCGGGCGCTCGAGCGCCGCGAGGCTTCGTTCGAGCAGCGCGCGGCCGACGGGGCCGCCGTGGGCGCAGAGGAACGTTTCCGCACCGGTGCCGAGCAGGACGCGCCATGCGTCCCCCACTTGCTCCGGACGGTCGGCGAACGGCGGGAAGACGGACCTGCCGCGATGGATGAGCGCGTCTCCTACGAGGGCCGCCTCGCCGTCCACCACGATGCTTGCGGAGCACTCCGTGTGGCCGGGCGTGGCGACCACCCCCAGATGCGGCCCGAAGACGCCCTCGCCGAGCGGCAGGGGACGCACGTCGGGAACAGGCTCGAACGTCTCGCAGACGTGCAGGCGGCGCTGCACCGCCATCACGGCCGCGCCGAGCGGCGTGGCCCCGGCGGGCAGGACGCAGCGGCCGGCCCGCACCTGGCCGACCTCGCCGGCCGGGGCGTAGACAGGGCAGCCGAACCGCCGGCTCCAGGCGGCCGCGTTGCCGGCGTGGTCGCCGTGGGCGTGCGTGAGCAGGATGGCGTCGAGCGCCTTGAAGCCGAGCCTTTCAAGCTGCGCCTCGATCGCCGCGCGCTCGCCGGGCACGGCCGTGTCTATCAGGTAGCGTCGGCCGTCTCCCGTCTCCACCGCATAGCAGGCGCTGCGCACCACGCCGACGCGCACGATGCGGGAGCCTTGGGAGGTTTGCCAAGAGAGATTCTTCATGCCGCGCAGCATAGCAGCGCCGCCGCACGCTGCAGACGGGAACGGACGGAAGGGAACGACGCGTGCCCGAGCCGTTGCCGTCCGGCGGCCCGCGTCACGAGCCAGCCAGGTCGGCGAGCGTGACGCCGTCCACGTAGCGTTCGATGACGTCGTCGAGGCCGGCCCAGAAACGCACCGTGGTGCACTCGTTCGCGCGGGGGCAGGCCATGCCGTCCTCCAGGTCGAGGCATGCCACGGGCGCCGTCGTCCCCTCCACCGCGCGCAGCACGTCGCCGGCGCGCACGGCGGAGGCCTCGCGGGCCAGCGCGTACCCGCCGCCCTTGCCGCGCACGCTGCGCAGCAGGCCCGCCTGCACGAGCGGGCGCGCCAGCTGCTCGAGGTACTTGAGGGAGATGTCCTCGCGCTCCGACACCTCACGCAGGGCCACCTTGCCCTCCGCGCCGGCGCGCGCCACGCACACCATGAGCCGGAGCGCATAGCGTCCCTTCGTCGATACGAGCATCCTTCCGTCCTTTCCCCGCCGCTTTTCGTAAATTCTATCAAACAAGTAGGATTATGTCTTGACATTCCGCGTGTTCCTCGTATCTTAATCCTAGCAAACTTATAGGATTATTGAAAGGCACGCGAACATGGCATCCCAGACGAGCACGCCCCTCCTCTCCCTCCGCGGGCTTTCGGCCTCGGCGGACGAGACCCCCATCCTGCACGACATCGACCTCGACGTGGGCGCAGCCGAGACCCACGCCATCATGGGCCCGAACGGCGCGGGCAAGTCCACGCTCGGCCACGTCGTCATGGGCGACGGCGCCTACACGATCGACGGCGGTTCCATCGAGTTCGACGGCCAGGACATCACCGAGCTCTCCCCCGACAAGCGCTCGCGCGCAGGGCTCTTCCTCAGCTTCCAGGCACCGGTGGAAATCCCCGGCGTGCCGCTGTCCAGCTTCCTGCGCGCCACGGTGGCGGGCCGCGAGGGCGCCGGCGAGCTCAAGGGCAAGCAGTTCCGCAAGCACGTGCGCGCGCTGGCCGACGAGCTGGACATGGATCCGGCCTACCTCGACCGCGAGCTGGGCGTGGGCTTCTCGGGCGGCGAGAAGAAGAAGCTCGAGATGCTGCAGCTGCTGCTGCTCGAGCCGAAGCTGGCCATCCTCGACGAGACGGACTCGGGCCTCGACGTGGACGCGCTCGGCGTGGTGTCGCGCGGCATCGACGCGTACCGCCGCACGACGGGCGGCGCGCTGGTGGTGATCACCCACAACACGCGCATCCTCGAGCACCTCGACGTCGACCGCGTGCACGTCATGGTGCGCGGGCGCATCGTGGCCGAAGGCGACGCGTCGCTCATCGACCGCATCGACGAAGAGGGCTTCGAGCAGTTCGAGCAGATCGAGCGCTAGGAGGTCCGCATGCCAGCAGAAAACCGCACCTACGTAGAAGACGTCGACCGCACGCTGTACGACGTGCATGACGCGACCGACCCCGCGCGCTACCTCGACGCAGGGCTCACGCCCGACATCGTCCGCGAGATCTCGGCGAAGAAGGACGAGCCGGCCTGGATGCTCGACTTCCGCCTGAAGGCGCTCGACACGTACCAGCGCATGCTGCCGCCCGACTGGGGCCCCGGCCTCGAGGGCCTCGACATGGACCACATCGTGACGTACGTGAAGCCGAACGCCGAACAGGCGAGCGACTGGGACAGCCTGCCCGACGACGTGAAGAACACGTTCGACCGCCTGGGCATCCCCGAGGCCGAGCGCGCCTACCTGGCCGGCGTCGGCGCGCAGTACGACTCGGAGCTCGTGTACCACAGCATGCAGAAGACGGCATCGGATATGGGCATCGTTTACTCGGGCATCGAAGAAGCCTTGCGCGATCCCGAGTGGGAGCCGCTCATCCGTGAGAAGTTCATGACGCTCGTTCCGCCCGACGACCACAAGTTCGCCGCGCTGCACGGCGCGGTGTGGAGCGGCGGCTCGTTCGTCTACGTGCCGAAGGGCGTCAAGCTCGACTTCCCGCTGCAAAGCTACTTCCGCCTGAACGCGAAGGGCGCTGGGCAGTTCGAGCACACGCTGATCATCGTGGAGGACGACGCCAGCCTGCACTTCATCGAGGGGTGCTCGGCGCCGAAGTACAACGTGGCGAACCTGCACGCCGGCGCGGTGGAGCTGTTCGTGGGCAAGCGCGCTTCCTTGCGCTATTCCACGATCGAGAACTGGTCCAAGAACATGTACAACCTCAATACGAAGCGCGCCCGCGTGGAGGAAGGCGGCGCCGTCGAGTGGATCAGCGGGTCGTTCGGCAGCCACGTGGGCTATCTCTACCCCATGTCCATCCTGGCCGGCAGGCAGGCCGCGTCCAGCTTCACGGGCATCACGTTCGCGGGTGCGGGGCAGAACCTCGACACCGGCTGCAAAGTGGTGCTGGCCGCGCCCGACACGTCGGCCACCGTGGAGACGAAGTCCATCTCGAAGGGCGGCGGCACGTCCACGTTCCGCTCGTCCATCGTGGCCACCGAGCGCGCGTCGGGCTCGGCCGCAAGCGTGTCGTGCCAGTCGCTCATGCTGGACGACCTCAGCCGTTCGGACACCATCCCCGCCATGGACATCCGTTGCAAGCACGTGGACATCGGCCACGAGGCCACCATCGGGCGCATCGGCGACGACAAGGTGTTCTACCTGATGAGCCGGGGCGTGTCCGAAGAGGAGGCGCGCACGATGATCGTGAACGGATTTGCCGACCCGGTGTCGAAGGAGCTTCCGCTCGAGTACGCCGTGGAAATGAACAACCTGATCAAGCTTGAAATGGAAGGGGCCATCGGATAATGGGAACCCTCATGATAGAACACGCGAACGCGATGCCCGCCCCCACGTGGCACCGGTTGGGAGTGAACGACGTCGATATCGAGCTGCCGGACGACCTTGCATTCGCGCGCCAGGTGGAAGTGCAGTGCGCCGAAGGGCTGCTGGGAGATGAAGGGGCGTTCGACGCCGCGCTCCTCTCCATGGCCGATTCCTTTCCCGTGGCCGCCACCCCCTCTGCGGCCGCTGGCGATCTCGGGGAGCAACCTGCCATGCGCGCGGCCGATCACCTTCCTATGGCCGCGCAGGGGCTTCGGGATCAACCTGTCGCATGCGCGGCCGACCAGGGGCTCTCCCCCGTTGAACCCGCGAGCGTCCCGACATCGGCTGCGCACCAGGTTGACGACCCGGCGAGTCTCTCTGCAGCCATGGAGTCGGGGGGCTCGGCTGCGCACCAGGTTGACGACCCGGCAGCTCCCCCTGCAGCCATGGAGGATGGGACGACAGCCATGGAGGGAGAGGCTGCAGCATTGGAGGAGCCCGCCCTCTCCTTCTACCAGCAGCAGGCCCTCGAGGCCCGCTACCTCGCCCCCGCCGACGTGTTCGCTTCCGGGATGGGAGACGAGGCGCGGGAGTACCTCGAGTTCGCGGCAGGCGAGCCCATCGTGCTGGCCACGCGCCCCGGCGAGCGCACGTGCGCCACGGTGCGCGTCGAGGGCGTCGACGGCGCGGTCAACGCGGCCGCCATCGACGTCGTGGCCGCCCCGGGCTCGTCGCTGTCGCTGGCCATCGCGCTCGACTCGCCCGCCCCGGGCGCGGGGGTCGTGGGCACGCGGCTGCGCGTGTTCGCCGGCGCCGACGCGCGCGTGGACATCGTGAGCACGCAGACGCTCGACGACAGCTGGACCGCGCTCGACGATGCGGGCATCGTGCTCGACGAGCGCGCCCGCGTGCAGCTGCGCCAGACGGTGCTGGGAGCGGGCCGCTCCTACACCGGGCTCGACGCCGATGTGCGCGGCGACGACGCGCGCCTCGACATCGATACCCGCTACCTGGGGCACGCCGCCCAACAGCGCGACTTCAACTACGTCGCCCACCAGCGCGGGCGCCGCACCGTGTGCAACCTCGACGCGAACGGCGTGCTGGCGGGCGAATCGGAGAAGACGCTGCGCGGCACCATCGAGCTCGTGCACGGCTGCAAAGGCTCCATCGGCTCCGAGCAGGAGACGGTGCTCTTGGCCGACGAGCGCGTGGCGAACCGCACCGTGCCCGTCATCCTCTGCGACGAAGACGACGTGGCCGGCAACCATGGCGCCACCATCGGGCACGTGGCGCCGAAGCAGCTGTTCTATCTGGCCAGTCGCGGCATATCGCCCGACGACGCCGAGCGCCTGTTCATCGCCGCCGCGTTCGAAGAAGCCGCCATCGGCGCGCCCGACGAGCGCACCCGCGCCGCCGTCGCACGCCTCGCGGCCGCACGCGGCATCGCACTTGAGGAGGCCGTCGCATGAGCAACCCGATCGACATCGCCGCCAACCCCTACAAGCAGGACTTCCCCCTGCTCGCCGCGAACCCCGACCTCGCCTTCCTCGACAGCGCGGCGACGGCGCAGCGCCCCGCCGTGGCCCTCGACGCGCAGCGCGCGTTCTACGAGGACATGAACGCGAACGCCCTGCGCGGCCTGTACCGCCTGTCGGTCGAGGCCACCGAGTCCATCGAGGCGGCGCGCGCCCATATCGCGCGCTTCATCGGCGCGGCGGACCCGCGCGAGATCGTGTTCACCCGCAACGCGAGCGAGGCGCTCAACCTCGTGGCGCACGCCTTCGCCCCTGCCGTGCTCGAGCCGGGCGACGAGGTGTGCATCACCATCATGGAGCACCACTCGAACCTCATCCCCTGGCAACAGGCGTGCCGCGCGGCGGGCGCACGGCTCGTGTACCTGTACCCCGATGAGCACGGCACGATCTCGGAGGCGGAGATGGACGCGAAGATCGGCCCGCGCACGAAGATCGTCGCGGCCGCCCAGGTGTCGAACGTGCTCGGCATCGAGAACCCCATCAGCGCCATGGCCGAGCGCGTGCATGCGCACGGCGGCTACCTGGTGGTGGACGGCGCGCAATCGGTGCCGCACCTGCCGGTCGACGTGCGGAAACTCGGCGCCGACTTCTTCGCGTTCTCGGCCCACAAAGCGCTCGGCCCCTTCGGCATCGGCGTGCTGTGGGGCTCGCTCGACCTGCTCGAGGCCATGCCGCCCTTCCTCACGGGCGGCGAGATGATCTCGTCGGTTACCGAGACCGACGCCGTGTGGGCGCCCGTGCCCGAGAAGTTCGAGGCCGGCACGCAGGACGCCGCCGGCATCGTGGCCGCCTCGGCCGCGCTCGGCTACCTCGAGGGCATCGGCTGGGATGCGTTGCAGGCGCGCGAGCAGGCGCTCGTGCGCGCCGCGATGGAGCGCATGGCGGCGCTGCCGTATCTCGAGATCATCGGGCATCCCGACCCCGCGCAGCACCACGGCGCCATCAGCTTCAACGTGCGCGGCATCCATCCTCACGACGTGGCGAGCATCCTCGACGAGCAGAACGTGGCCATCCGCGCAGGCCATCACTGCGCGCAGCCGCTGCTCGCGTGGCTCGGGGTGGAGTCGTGCTGCCGGGCGTCGCTCGCGTTCTACAACGACGAGAGCGACATCGACGCGCTCGTCAACGGCTTGGACAGCGTCTGGAGGACCTTCAATGGCTAGCATCTACACCGCGGCGCTCATGGAGCACAACGCGCACCCCGACTACAAGTACGAGATGGACGAGCCCACCTGCACGCACGACGGCGTGAACCCCAGCTGCGGCGACGAGCTGACGCTCGCGCTGCGCCTCAACGGCGACGTCATCGAGGAGGCCGCCTTCACCGGCCACGGCTGCGCCGTGAGCCAAGCCGCCGCCGACATGATGGCCGACCTCGTCACCGGCGAGACGGTCGACGAAGCGCGTCGCCTGAGCAGCCTCTACCTCGACATGATCAAGGGCCGCCCGCTCACCGACGAGGAACGCGCCGACCTCGACGAGGCCGCCGAGCTGGCATCCATCGCCCGCATGCCCGCGCGCGTCAAGTGCGCCGAGCTCGCCTGGCGCACGCTGGAGAAGCTGCTGGAGCGGGAGACGGCAGCAGGACGCGAGGCGCGGTGACGCCAAAACTGGGGCCTTCTGCCAGAAAACGGCCGGTTTGGCAATCGAAAAACAGCTTGAACGACGCGACGCGAGAAGCCAGGCCGCGTTTCCCCAGCTCACTTTTTCGGCAAACGTAGCGGTCTTGCAGGAGGTTTGCCAAACCGCTCGTTTTTTGACACGGGCGCCCGAATTCCGCAGCAAAGCCCGCAGAGCCGGAGACGCAGGCTGTCATTCGCCAGCCTTAAACGAGCTCGTCCCGCTTAGGTGCGGCAAGGCGCTCCCACGCCTTCCACAAGCCGAAGCCGATCAAGCCGCCGGCGACGTTGAGGATGACGTCGTCCACGTCCACGACGCGGTACAGGTAACCTGCCACGGCGAGCCCCGCAACGAGCTGCGCGAGCTCGATGGCCGCCGAGCAGGCTGCGAGCACGAGCGTTGCGGCGGGCAGTCGGCGCAGACGGTCGGACAGCAACGGGAGCATGAGCCCCAGCGGCACGAACATGAGCACGTTTCCGCCCACGATGACGGTCGCGATGGACCACCACCAGCCGGTTTGGGCCGCATCGGCCACCGTGCGCGCGATGCCGGCGAAAGGCACGAGGTTGTACGAGATCCCCCAAGCAGGCGCATAGCCCATCCCGCCCTCGACCGGCAGCGGGAACAGCGTCACCGCCGCCACCGCACCCACGTAGGCGGTGAGCGCCAGGTAAAGGCACGTCCGTCTCGCCTCTGTTCGGCGCACAAGGCACCCAACCAAAACCGCCACGAGCGCAACGCCTGTCGGCACGACCATGAATCCCCGCTCCAGCATCGCCGCGCCCGCCTTTCGCCGCGCCCGCTTACGTCAAGCTCCATTATACCGACGGCAGCACCCCTACATCACCTGATGCCGGCGGAAGGCGCGGGCGGCCAGCGGCGCGCAGACGACCAGCACAAGCGCGTAGGCGACCGCGAGCAGTCCCACCAGGTCGATCACCAGCGGCCCCACGGGATACGACACGAGCGCGTTGTAGAGCACCTGGTCGTTCAGGGCGTTGATGGGGAACAGGTACAGCACGTGCTGCAGCGCGCCGCTGCCGCCGGAGGGGATCATTCCGGTGAGGAAGATGAGCGCGGCGCACGCGGCGAAGATGGCCAGCTGGGAGCGCAGCTTCGACGAAAGCAGCAGCGTGAGGCCTGCGAGCCCGAGCGTCATGAGGTAGCCGAGCCCAACCGCCGTCCACGTGGCCTCGGCCATCGTGAGGTTGTAGGGGATGCCGAGCCCGAGCACCTGCACCGGCAAGTCCCCGCCCTCGGCGCCGAAGAACGCGAGCGCCACACCCATGATGACGGCCGTCGCCAGCGCGAAATACGCCGTGGCGAACAGCAGCGATGCGACGATCTTCGCCGCCACCAGCTTCGAGCGGCCGTAGCGCGCAGCCAGCAGCACGGCGTCGGTGCGGTCCTGGTACTCGCCGGCGAACACGGGCGTGAGCACCACGCACACGGCCACCATCGCGAACGCGAGGAAGCCGATGCACGCCATCACGTCGGCCCAGCCTCCGGCGTAGCCGTACGCCAGCGGCTCGCCCACGCCGGCTTGCTTGTCCGTCCAGTACGCGCGCTCGGCGTCCGAGAACGTCCAGGTGCCGCCCATGCCGTCGTCGAGCGCGCGCTGCAGCATGGCGGCCACGGCCCCGTAGAAGCCCGCAACGTCCTCGTCGCCCAGCTGCGCCGCCACCTGGTACTGCTCCAACCCGCCGGTGATCCACGGCGAGAGCAGGTAGGAGAAGTACGTGTCGTAGATGGCGCGGAACTCGTCCTCGCTGTACGCCTCGTTCATGAGCGTGTACGCGGCCTCGGCGTTGAGGCCCTCCACCTGGGCCGGGTCGACCTTCGAGAACGCGAGCGCCTTGTACGCGGCCACCTCCTCCTGCACGCGCTCCACCGTGAGCACGCCCTCGTGCGCCTCGGCGCGCGCCTTCTGCTGGGCGATAGCCGCGGTGCCGCCCACGATCTCGCCCGCGTCCGACCGCGTCTTGGTCTGCACCACGTTGAGCGCCATGATCACGCAGAGCAGCGCGAGGACGCCCACGGCGACCACCTGCGACGTGCGCCGCGCGAGCAGCTTCTTGAGCTCGAACCTCACCAGATCAAGCATGACGGCCTCCTTGGGATGCGGGCGCAGCGGGCGCTTCGGGCTCCACTGCGTCGCGGAACACGTACAGGTACAGGTCCTCGAGCGTGGGCTCGAGCGGGTGCGCGCCGGGTGCCGGGCGCTCGTCGGCCACCACGCGCACGACTGCGTGGCCGTCGGCGGCGTAGTGGACGTTGCTCACGCAGCTCGCGGCCGCAAGCTGGTCGGCCTGCCGCGCGTCCACGTGGCACTCCCACACCTTCCCCGCCACGGTGGCCACCACCTCGGTCGGCGCGCCGCGCATGACGAACGCGCCCGCGCGCATGACCAGTATCTCGTCGGCGATGTACTCCACGTCCGACACGATGTGCGTGGACAGGATGACTATCTTGTCCTGCGCGAAGCTGGCGATGAGGTTGCGGAACCGCACGCGCTCCTTCGGATCGAGGCCGGCCGTGGGCTCGTCGAGCACGAGGACGGCCGGGTCGTTCAGCACCGCCTGCGCGATGCCGAGGCGCTGCTTCATGCCGCCGGAGAACGTGCGGATCTTGCGGCCCGCCACGTCGGCGAGCCCCACCGTCTCCAGCAGCTCGAGCGAGCGGCACCGCGCCGCGCGGCGGTTGATGCCCTTGAGCGCGGCCAGGTAGCACATGAAGTCGAGCGCCGTGAAGTCGGGGTAGTAGCCGAAGTCCTGCGGCAGGTAGCCTAACCGCGCGCGGTACCCGTCGCCGAGCGCGCGCACGTCCCGGCCGTCGAAGCGGATCTCGCCGGAAGTGGGGCGCAGCACGTCGCACACCATGCGCATGAGGGTGGTCTTGCCCGCGCCGTTCGCGCCCAGAAGGCCGTACACGCCGGGCTCGAGGGTCGCCGACACGCGGTCGACCGCGATCTTCGACCCGAACTGCTTGCTCAGCCGGTCAATGGTCAGCTCCATGAGAGTTTGCTCCTTCATCATCGTTGGTTCGCGGCGGCCGCGAGCATGTCCAAGCCGCCCGCTATGCCCCCAAGCCAGGCGCGCGCCTCGCGGAAGGCCCACACAAGCGAGCCCGCCGCAACAAGCGCCCAGGCCCAGGCCGACCCCTGGGCGTAGGCGGGCGGCACGAGCGTGAACAGCGCGTAGGCGCCGGCCGCCACGAGCAGCGTCCAGGCGCAGGCGAGCGGCAGCGCCTGCGACGGCGCGCAGCGGCGCACCAGCAGGAGCGCGCCCGCGCACGAGAGGAAGTAGGGGGCGCATGCATGCATGAGCGAGGCGAACAGGTCGGTACCCAGCATGACCGGCGCGGCGAGCGCGATGGCCGTGACCGTCACCACGTCGGCGCAGCCCAGCACGACGAGCCGCGCGAGCGCGACCGCCCGGCAGTCGAAGCGGCAGGCGTACTCGAGCTCGGCCACGCGGTGGGAGGCGCTCGACAGCAGGTCGGGCAGGCCCACGAGCACCGTCGCCGCCGCCAGCACGCCCGACGCGAGCGGGAAGCCGCTCGGCGCATCGCCCGCGAGCAGGCACGCCGCCGCCATCGCCGCCACGAGCGCGAGCTGCGCCGCCCACACGCGCGGATGGATGAAGCGCGCCTGCACGGCCACGAACGAGGCGAACGTCGCGCCGTGACCGCACACGCCCGCACCGACCGCATCCCTGCTCGCGTCCGCCGGGCGCTCCGTCGCCACCGCGCGCACGGCCTTGAGGGTTGCCGCCTTCGCAGCCGCGTCCGGCGCGCCGCGCTCGGCGCGGTAGTGCGCCTGCAGCAGCCGCCCGACATCTCTCTTGCTCGTTGGACTCATGCCCCGCTCCTTCCTTCCAATCCGCGCCGGAGCTCCGCCAGCGCCCGGTTCAACCGCCGGTTCACCGCAAAGCGCGACACGCCTAGGACCTGCGCGATCTCGCCCACCTTGAAGCCCTGGTCGAAACGCAGCTCCACCACCTCGCGCAGCTCGGGATCGAGCGCCCCGATCAGCCCGCCCACCTCGCTGCCCGCGCACGCGGCCGCCGGGTCGGCGCCGGGCGAGCGGTCGGGCACGTCCACATCAAGCGGCACGGCGGGCGGGCGCTTGGCGCGCGATGCGTCGATGCAGAGGTTGCGCGCGATGGTGAGCAGGTACGCGAGCGGCTTGCCCTCGATCGGCGAGCGCCCGCTGCGCACGAAGCGCAGAAACGCCTCCTGCGCTACGTCCGGCGCCTCGTCGTACGATGGCGCGTGCCGCCGGCAGTACGCCAGCACATCGTCGTAATGCTCTTCGACCAGACGATCGAACGCCTCGCCGTCCCGCAGCCTGCCTCCCACGTCCCGCTTCACCTCCTCTGCCCTCTATAACGAATCCCTAGCGCGATCGGTGCGGCCGCACCGGAAAAACCTTTGGAAATTTCCTTGACCCTCACGCCACGTGAGGCCGTAGCATGGGCGCACGCACTCGATGACGAATGCGCGCACCCGCGAGAAAGGAACCCCCATGGACGTGCGACCCGTGCGCTCAGACCAAGCATACCGCGCCATGATCGCCGCGCCGCCCGAGAAGCGCCCCGACCTGTACCGCCACGAGCTCATGGCCCCCTTCAAGGAGAAGTGGGACTGCTACCGCGTGCCGCTCAAAGCCGCGCAGCCCGGCGGTTACGACGTGGTCATGGCCAGCGAGATGCTCGGCATCCTGCCGCCCATGCGCGTGGACGGCAGTTGGGCCGAAGCCGTGAGCCTCATCGGCGACGACGCCTTCTGGGACGCATGCCAACGCACCGTCGAGCGCTCGCTCGCACGTTTCGCCGCGCGCGGCATCGAGCTTCCGCGGAAGGACTACCGCTTCACCGTGCTGTTGGCGAACCCGGAAAACCCCGTGGTACGGGCGAGCGAAGGCTACGGCGGCGACGGGGGCATCCCCGGCAGCATCTTCGCCTGGCTCGTGCCGGGCGGGCGCACGATGCGCCGCCTGCCCGCAGCGCTCGCGCACGAGACGAACCACAACGTGCGCTTCCAGTTCGTGAGGTGGCGAAACGACATCACGCTCGGCGAGATGCTGGTGAGCGAGGGGTTGGCCGAGAACTTCGCCGTGGAGCTGTTCGGCGAGGAGCTGGCGGGCCCGTGGGTCGCGCGCACCACGCCCGACCTGCTCGAGCAGGTGAAGCCGCTCGTGCACGCAGGCCTGGATGCGCAGGGCCTGGCCGAGCTTTCCGCCTACCTCTACGGCGACGAGACGGCGGCGCTCATGGGCTACCCCGTGCACGGCGTGCCTTACTGCGCCGGTTACGCGTGCGGGTACCACCTGGTCAGGCGCTTTCTCGAAGAGTCCGGCACCGACATCGCCGACGCCACCCTCCTGCCGGCGGCGGATATCCTCGACGCGGCGCAGGCCTTCTGGGACTGATCAGGAGGGCAACCGGGACGGCTCCCCTTCGCGCGAAAGCTCCACGCACAGGCCGCGCGTGAGGAACGGCGGGAAGTCGCCGTAGGCCCCCGGCGGCAGCGGACGGGGATCGGCCGCCTCGTAGTTCGGCGCGGGAGCGGCCGCGACGCCCGCGAACCGCACCGGCACGCCGGGCGAGGTGTAGAAGCTCTGCCCCTGCTGGATATGGAAGTGCAAGTGCGGCTCGGAGCTGCAGCCCGAGCTCCCGCAGAGCCCGACCTGCTGCCCGCGCCTCACCTCCTGGCCGACCTCGACGGAGACGCCGCCCGGCATCAGGTGGCACAGGCACGAGAACTCGCCGTGCGCGTGCTCGACGAGCACGTAGTTGCCGCGGATGTCTCCCCCGCCGAAGTGCACCTTGCCGTCGAGCCAGATCGTCGCATTCGGGCACGATGCGCCCGCTTCGACCACCACGCCGTCGGCAGGCGCGAGAATGGGCAGACCGTGGCAATAGTACGAGGCGGGGTCGGCCGGATCGGCGTCGGGGCGGCAGCTGCGCCCTTCGTCATCGAGTATCACAAAGTCGTAGGCATAGCGTTGGGTGAGCACGTCCCACGAATGCGACGTCTCCTTGACGACGCCGCCGTTGACCACCGTCCACGCGCCCTCGAACGGCAGCGCGTACTCCTCCCGCGAGGCCCCGGTGCGCTTGTCGGGCTCCTTCCCGCTGTAGCGCACGGCCATGACCATGAGGCCGCCGGCTTGCTTGACCGACTGCACGAAGAGCTCGGCTTTCTTGCCCACGACGCCCCCTTTCCCGATTGCGCTACTGCGGCCGGTAGACGGCGCAGTTGTTCGGGGTCTCGTACATCTCCACCTGGGACACGGGAAGGCCCTGCTCAACCAGGCAGTCGCCGAAGTAGCGCGCCAGGTTCTCCGCCGTGGTGCGGAAGGGCACGATGAACAGGCTGAACCCCTCGGCCTCGAGCGCCGCCAGCGTCGCCGGAGCGAGCGAGCCCTCCTCCACGAGGAAGGTGTGGTCCAGCGCCTCGGCCAGCTCGCGCACCGCGCGCTTGAACACGCCGAAGTCGAGCACCATGCCCTTCATCGTGCCCTCGGCCTGCAGGTCGTCCACCGCCAGGTGCACCACCGCGCGCCAACGGTGGCCGTGCAGGTTCTCGCACTTGCCGTAGTAGTCGGTGAGAAAATGGGCCGAATCGAAGCTGGCCTCGGTCTTCAGTCCGTACATGATAGACTCCTTCGCCTTCGCGGGTCGTTCGCCGCCATGATAGCATGGGAACCGATGCCCTTCCGGCAAGGCGGCCTTTTGCGAGCGGGGCCCCAGGAAGATCCCGGAGCCCCGCTTCCCTTCTTTAGCTTCGCGCCCGCACCACGACCGCCTGATGCGGCCGCAGCTTGGCGGCGAGCGCGTCCGCCCCGTCGGCGCACGCCACGTCGCCCGCCCCCACGAGCTGCTCGAGCTCGCTGCGCGAAAGGCCCAGCTTGGCACGCATCACCGCGGCGAGCCGGATGCCCGAGAGCCCTTCGGCATGGATCTCCACCCGGCAGTCCTCGTCGCCGGGCAGCTCGCCCTCGACGGCGAAGTCCACCGGGCCCCGCCGCGCGCCGTTGCCTTTCAGCAGGCCCGCGTCGAGGGCGCACTCGAGGGCCTGGCCTGGGTCGTTGCCCATGAAGCGCTCAAGCCGCTCCCGGCCGACGCCGCCCTGCCGCCCGCGGCTGACCACCGCGCAATTCCACACGCTGCCGCACGCGGCGCACCGGTAGATGAGCCATACGTCCAGGCGCTTCTTCTGGGCGTTCACGCGGAACCGGCCCGTCGATTCGAACCTTGCCTCAGCACCGCAGGCGCCGCACGGGCGCAAAGCGGCCGGCGCGGAGGTCGCCCCCACGCGCCACTGTATCGTTTTCATAATGTTCGCTGCCTTCCTTTGCGTTGAGAATAGGTGCAATAAGGAAGGCGAACGCAGGCGGCACCACGCCGTTGTTCAGCTTTTTCATAAAGGAAACCTCTTCGTTTGATCGATCGTTCCGCCGGATGAGCCCATCACGAAGCGGCCGCGCGCGAACGCGGCGACGGATAGGCGGGATGGGTCGCGTGATCTACCGGTTGGGAGGAACGGTCATGGAAAGAGGCCTTTCAAGAGGATGACGGGCGCCACGGCCCGAGCGGCCATGGTACCAAAGAGGCCGTTGCCGCGTCAACACGACGCCCGACGACGCCAGCTCGCTGACGGCCAGGCCATGCGGGCCGGCAAGGCGGATGCCGCGTATTCGCGTCGCCGCGTCCGCCCAACCCACCCCCCCGAGGAAAGCTGCATGCGGAGATCAAACGCCAGGGGCTCCCTTGGAACAGGGGACACGCCGGCCGGGGACTAGCTCGCCAGGGTGTCGCCCGCCGTCGGGGCCTTGGCTGCGTCGGGCTCGGCGACGGTCGTGCCCGCAGAGAGCCGGTTGTACCGGGCAACATCGGTGCGCCGATCCATCATGACGGCGTAGACGACAATCGCGGAGGCCAAGGCGAGGCAGCCGAACATCGCAAGTGCGGCAAAGGTGTACTGCTGGAACCATCCGAACAAGCCGGGCATGTTCAGGCCCGCAACCACAAGCACAACGGCGCCGGCGATGGCACCTCCTTTCGCGCTGCGCGACTCGGCCTTCTGCTCTGGCGTGTAGAAGTCGTCGATCTGCGGGTGCTCCTTGAGAAACGCCCGATACTCTTCCCACATGGGTTTCACCAAGAGAAGCGCCAGTGCGACCCCCATCGAGAAGAAGATGATGAAGGGAGCCGGGTTCACGTTGGGGCCCATCGTCGTGAAGTTGATGCCCGCTCCGAAACCGAGGATCACCACGGCGACAGCGGCCGCAACGTCCCACGCGCGCCGGCGCATGCGCTCGTCGTAGCCCCACACATCCACCGGAACGTCCTCGACGACCCCTTCGCATCCCGCCTTCCCGCCGGCGGAAGACGGCTCCGCGGAGGCCGCTTCGCGCCCGGCAAGGTCGCCGCGCACAAGATCGTCGAGGGAGCAGCCGAACAGGTCGCAGATCTTGATGAGCTTGTCCATCTCGGGGTAGCTCTTCTCGGCCTCCCACTTCGCCACCGACTGGCGGCTCACACCGATCCGCTGCGCCAAATCTGCTTGGCTCATATCCTGCAGGTCTCGCAGATGCTGAAGGTTGTCTCGAAAGCTCATGGGCATCTCCTCACGCTCGCACAATACCGTGGTCACGCCTCGCATCATGCACCGCGAGGATGGGTGCCGCAACCAACTTGCGGATGCTTTTTCGCGAACGGACGACAACCGGCAGTTGTCAGGCCTGGTCACCTTTGATTTTCTTCCCTGCGAAACGGGGGATCGCCTTGCTTGCGACCGCGGCGGCGCGGCAAGTGCCGCCCGGCAAAGCGTGCAGTTTTGCTGACGAGCGGGCCGCTGGTTCGGCATCGCGGGCCGTCGGCGGGCCCGGGTGCCGTACAATCGGGGAAACGCATTCGGACGCGACGGAAAGAGGACCCTATGGCAGACCAGGTCAACGCCCCTACGTTGGGCTTCATCGGATTCGGGAACATGGCGCAGGCCATGGCGAAGGGGCTCGTGGAGGCGGGCGCGCTGCCGGGCACGCGCATCTACGCGACCGCCGCGCACTTCGACAAGCTGCAGGCGAGCACGGCCGCGCTGGGCGCACATGCCTGCGAGGATGCGCGCGGCGTCGTCAAGGCGAGCGATTTCGTGGTGGTGGCCGTGAAGCCGCACCTCGTGGCCTCGGTGCTCGAGCCCGTGCGCGACGCGCTGGCCGCGCCCGGCAAGGCCGTGATCTCGGTGGCCGCCGGCTGCGGCTTCGACTTCTACGAGGGCGTGCTCGCGCCCGGTACGCACCATCTGAGCACCATCCCCAACACGCCCATCGCCGTGGGCGCGGGCGTGGTGGCCTGCGAGCAGCGCCACTCGCTCTCCGAGGGCGAGCTCGCGGCGTTCGAGGACCTGTTCGGCCAGGTAGCGCTCATCGAATGGGTGGACGGCAAGCTGCTGTCCACCGCCAGCGCCATCGCCGGCTGCGGCCCCGCCTTCGCCGCCATGTTCCTGGAGACGCTCGGCGACGCCGGGGTGAAGCACGGCCTGCCGCGCGCCGCCGCCTACCGCCTGGCCGCCCAGATGATGATGGGCACCGCGAAGCTGCACCTGGAGACGGGCACGCACCCCGGCGCCATGAAGGACGCCGTGTGCTCGCCGGGCGGCACCACCATCAAGGGCGTGGCATCGCTCGAGAAGGACGCGTTCCGGGGTGCCGTGATCAACGCCATCGATGCCATCGAGGGGTAGGTTCCCGCCGCACCGCGCGGACGGCCCCGGCCGCCGAGGCCGTCCCCGTGAGCCGCTGCCGACCCTACGCGCCGCAACCGACCCACGTGCTCCGTCCCGTATGCTTCAACGCGTACCGCCTGCCGCGTCAGCCCCTCCGGCGCCGCAGGCGGTACGCGTAGGCCAGCGACACGAGCAGGCTCGCCGCAGCGATCCCGATGGCTATCTCCATCGTGTGCGCGAAGCCGGCATCGTAGGCGGCCGCCCTCGCCAGGCCGCGCGACGTGCCCGCGAGCACGTCGGCGGACAGCACGCCCACGAACAGCGACGAGCCGATGGCCGAGGCTATCTGGATGAACGCCGAGTTGATGGACGAGGCGTGCGCGTACAGGCTCGGCGGAAGCTGGCTTAGCGCGGTGGTCTTCGAGGGCGCGACCACCAGGCCGAGCCCCACGTAAGCCACGGCTGAGGCCAGCACGACCAGCGCGAGCAGCGGCCGGCCGGCCGCGAGCGCCACGACCGCCAGCCCGAGCGCCGTCAAGGCGAAGCCGCAGGGCACGAGGGGCCAGATGCCCCATCGGTCGAGCAGCCGCCCGCCCACGACGTCGGACAGCGCGTTCGCCAGCACCGGCCCGGCCAGCAGCGCGCCCGCGAGGAACGCGGAGAACCCCAGCGCCCCCTCGTAGTACAGCGGCAGCAGGATGCTGAGCGAGAACGACGCCATCATGCCGAGCATCACCAGCAGCTCGCCCACGGCGAACCCGAGGTTGCCGAGCAGCCTCAAGTTGAGAAGCGGGTCCTTCAGGACCAGCTGGCGCCAGGCGAACAGGCCCAGCACCGCCACGCCGGCCGCCAGCACCGCGAGCGACGGCAACGGGTCGCGGAACACCTCGCCCAGCCCGTAGACGAGCGCCCCCAGGCCCAGCACCACGCTCAAAGGGTCGACCGCGCCCGTGCCGCGCGGCCCCACCTCGCGCAAACGGAAGAACCCCACGGCAAGCAGCAGCACCGCCAAGGCAAGCGGCAGGGCGAACAGCGCGTGCCGGCCGAAGCCCGTGAGCACCAGGCCGGACACCACGGGGCTCACGGCAAGGCCCGCCGCCACGGTGCCGCTGTTGAGGGCCAGGTGCGTGCCGCGCCTGGCCGGATCGGAGTTCGCCATGATGAAGCTGGTCACGGCAGAGTAGAACAGGCCGGTGCACACGGCCTGCACGAGCCGCCCCGCCAAAAGCACCCAGAAATTGGGGGCGAACAGGGCCAGGCCGCTGCCCAAGGCGAGCGCTCCGCAGCCTATAAAGAACACCGTGCGCAGCCCCAGGCGCCGCAGCAGGAACGCCGCGAGCGCAATGGACGTGGCGGCCACCACCATGTAGCCGGTCACGAGCCAGTTCGCCGTCGAGAGCGTCACGCCGAACTCGTCCGCCACCTGCGGAAGGGCGATGTTCATCATGCTCTGCGCGAACGAGGCGGCGAACGAGCACGCGAGGAGCAGCGGGAGCTGCGCCCGCGCCTCCTTGCCGCCCGCCTCCAACGTCGCCCGCATCGCACCGCCTTTCCTCGTACTGCCCGCATTTCCACTACTAGCCCGTCCGCCGCCGGGGCCGCAAGCGCTCGGGCACGCCCGCAGCCGTCCCGCGCGGAGGCTATGGGCGCGAGACGCGCCCGCACCCCGCGACCGGCAGGTCCCGCCGCCGGGGCCAGCAAGGCCGGAGGGGCTCTCCCCGAACAGTCTAGGCGCGGCCGCAGGCACGCGGCCGAACCGTTGCGGACATGCAACCTCGAAGCGCCCGCGCTCCCGACGAGGCAGGTCGCAGCCTCGGGTACGGGCCTGCCGCGTGCCGGGCCCGTGCAGCCCGCGCGGCGCGCCCCACGCCGCGGCGCGCTTGTGCTACGATGGCACGCGAGGAAGTCGCGGCGCCCCGCCGCGCAGGACGGCCCGGAAACGGCGCCGCCGCCCCGGGAAAGGACGGCATACATGCCCATCAACAAGGCGGTGCTCGCCGCCTTCAAGGCGGCAACGCGGCTTCGGCCCGACATCAAGGAGTTCTACAAGGCGCAGCGCGTGGCCGAGGACCTGAGCGCCAGGCTCGCCCTCCCCAACCCCCGCTGCCGCGTCGACGACATCACGGCCCCGATGCCCGACGGCTGCGCGCTCCCCCTGCGCGTGTTCACCCCGCTCGACATCGACTTCTCGCTGGCCGAGGGGTTCAAGGTCACGGAGGACTTCCGCGGCACCGTGCTGTTCTTCCACGGCGGCGGCTGGGTGAACGGCGACGTGGACTTCTACACCGATGCCTGCAGCGCGATGGCGCTGCGCCTGGAGCGGCGCGTGGTGTCGGTGGACTACCGCCGCGCACCCGAGCACCGCTTCCCCCAGGCGCCCGAGGACTGCTACGAGGTGGCCCGCCAGCTGCATGCGGGCGAGCTTTTGGCCGACGTGGACGCCGACCATATCGTGCTCTTCGGCGACAGCGCCGGGGGGAACCTGGCCGCCGTGGTGTCGCTCATGGCCCGCGACCGCGGGGAGTTCCTGCCCCGCACGCAGATGCTGCTCTATCCCGTGACGTACAACGACCACGACCCCGTCACCTCGTACTTCGACTCCGTGCGGGAGAACGGCGAAGACTACCTGCTCTCGTCGCGCGACATACGCGGCTACATGGAGCTGTACGCCTCGTCGCCCGCCGACCTGCACCGGCCCTACTTCGCGCCGCTGTTGGAGAGCGACCTCTCCCGCCAGCCGCGCACGCTCGTGGTCACGGCCGAGTACTGCCCGCTGCGCGACGAGGGCGAGGTGTACGCGCAGCGGCTGGCCGACGACGGCGGCGACGTGCAGTGCTACCGCATGCTCGACGCCGTGCACGGCTACCTGCTGTACCCCTCGGTGTTCAACATCGTGAGGGACACGTACCGCATCGTCAAGCAGTTCCTCGATGGCGACCCGCTCGTGCAGGAAGGCGAACCGACGTGGCTCGGGCTACTTGGTACCGACTAGACAACGTAGGGAAGTTCTACTCGTCGCAGGCGGGCAGCTCCGCCCAGACGGTGTTCCGCTACGCGGCGACGATGGCCGACGACGTAGACCCCGCGGCGCTGCAGCGCGCGCTCGACCGCACGGTGGACGTGTTCCCCGGCTTCAACGTGTGCCTGCGCAGCGGCATGTTCTGGCACTATCTGGAGCAGGCGCCCCGCCCCCCTGCCGTGACGCAGGAGAACCTCCCCATCTGCTTCGGCCTGCACGTGGACGCGAAGAGCGTGCTCATCCGCGTAAGCTGGTTCCGGGCGCGCATCAACCTGGAAGTGTCGCACATGGTGTCCGACGGGCGCGGATCGCTGAGCTTCTTCAAGGCCCTGCTCTACGCCTACGTGGAGGAGCGCTACGGCGTGGAGGGCCTGCCGCAGGAGTACGACGGCTCGGACCACCAGAAGGCCGAGGACAGCTTCGACAAGTACTTCGAGCGCGACAAGGCGGCCTCCACGCACGCCCCCAAGGTCTACCGGCTCACCGGCTGGCGCGACGCGGCCGACCCCACGTACTTGGAGTACCACCTGCCCGTGCGATCCGTGCTCGACCTGGCGCGCAGGCACGGCGTGAGCCTGACGTCGCTCGTCATCGCGGCCATCATGTGCGCCATCCGCGCCGAGATGCCCCGGCGCGAGCGCCACCGCGCCATCCGCCTGGACGTCCCCGTGGACCTGCGGCAGCACTTCAAGTCCACCACCACCAAGAACTTCTTCGGGCTTGCGTTCGTGTCCTACGTGCCCGGCGACGAGGACGAGCCCGTGGAGCGGATTGCCGCGAAGGTGCAGGAGCAGCTGCGCGTGGCCACCGACCCCGAGAGCCTCAAGCCCCACATGAACCGCATGATCGCGCTGGAGAAGAACCCGCTTCTGCGCCTGGCCCCCCTGTTCGTGAAGGACGCCCTCCTGGAGCTGGCCAGCCGCTTCACGGCGCGCGAGACCACCACGACGCTCTCGAACCTCGGGCGCATCACCGTGGACGCGCGGGTGGAGCCGTACGTGCGCGACATCAACCTCCTGACGTCCACCACTGGGCTGAACTTCCTTCTGTGCTCGTTCGGCGACGACTTGAGCATCGGCATATCCACGGCGTACTCGAACCCCGACGTGGTGAAGAACTTCGTCCGGTACTTCTCGGGCTGCGGCATCGAGGGGCGCATCAACATCAACAAGACGAGCGAGGAGGTTGCCGAGGACCGCCTGGAGGCGAAGCTGGAGGCCTCGGTGAGGCGCTTGGGCGGCCAGGCGCCCGCGCACGGGGAGGCCGAGACGCAGGAGAAGCCGAAGCGGAAGGCCAAGGCCATGCGGCTGGCGGAGGCGGAGCACGCGACGGGGACGGACCCGTCTCAGGAGGCAGGGCGCGGGGCCGACGCGGGCGGCGACCGAAAGGCGAGGACCGCACGCACGGCTGACGCAGGCGGCGACCGAAAGGCGAGGCGGAAGGAGGCCGGGAAATGAGGCGATGCGGGAAGTGCGGCGTGTCGTTCACGGGCGACCTTGACCGGTGCCCGCTCTGCCAGGCGGAGCTCTCGGGCGAGGCCGAGCCGTCGGCGTTCCCCCGAAACGAGGTGCGCAAGTCGGGCGCCGTGGCGCTGAGCGTGCTGGCGTTCGTGAGCGGCGCATGCCTGCTGGCCATGCTGTTTCTGGGACGGACGCTGGGGCTGCCGGGCGACATCGTGCTCACCGTATGCCTGGGCCTGGTGGTGAACTACCTGTTCGTGCGCAACATCCTGGTGCACACGCCCGACTTCCTGCGCGTGGTGGTGCGCTACTTCCTCATCCTGCTGGCCATCGCGGCGCTGTGGTACCTCATCACGCGCAACCCCGTGGTCACGACGTTCGTCATACCCGGCATATGCCTGGTGGCGCTCGTGTTCGACGCCGTGCTGGTGGCCGTGTTCCGTGGCACGTTCGTGTCGGGTTACGCGAAGTACCTGCTGTTCGACGTGGTGCTGGGGCTGATCCCGCTCGCGCTCGTGGCGCTGGGGCTGACCACGTGGGACGTGCCGGCCAACGTGAGCGCGCTCACGGCCAGCGTGCTGCTGCTGGCCCTGCTCGTGTTCACCCGCAAGCAGCTCGTGGCCGAGGTGCGCAAGCTGTTCTCCGCGTGACGGCACGGCGCGCGCAGGCACGCGCGTCCGTCGCATCCGCCTTCGGCGCGCTGCGCGTCGCGCCATGGCGCGCAGCGCATGGTGCGGCACAGTAATCACCGGTTTTCTACAGCAGGCCGCGTCGGCAGAGCAGGCCTCGCCTTCGACGTTACGAGCAACCAGGGGAAACGCCTGAAAGAGGCGGCCTTCGGACCCCATCGCGCTGTCCCAGACCGCGCGCATGTCGAAAACCGGTGATTACTGTGCCGGTGGGGCGTTATGGCGCTCGAAGAGCGATGCATCGCCCGCCCGCCCCTCCCCCGCACCGGGCCATGCAGGGAGGGGGACGCCACGGACAGCGGGTGCAGAGGGGCGCCGGGCGGTGCCACGGCAACCGGGTGCAGGGGGCGGCGGGCGGCGCGCCGGGCGGGAGCCGTCGCCACGCCGCCTTCAGCTACTCGTATCCCATCGGAAGGCCCAGGTGCCTGCGCAGCTCCAGCTTGCGCGCATGGTAGTCAGACGTACGGATCTGCGAGTGCTTGCCCAGGTGCCGGCGGAGCGTTTGCGCTATCGCCTCGGTCGCCGCGAAACTGTCGAGCTCGTCGTTCGTCACCCCCACCACCGTCCAGCCCATGGACATGAGGGCGTTCGCCCTCCTCGAGTCGGAGACGCGGCTCGCCTCCCCCTCGTGCCATTCCCTGCTCTGGTACTCCACGTCGAGCTTCCGCTCCGGCCAGCACAAATCCATGCGGAACGACTTTTTCCCGGTGAGAGCCTCGGCCGCCCTGCTCGCCCCGACCTCGTAGTTCATACGGGGGATTCCCAGGCCGTAGCCCCCGTGGCGATGGGGCAGCCCCAAGACGAGGGCCTGTTTCGTCTCCCGCGCCGAGGCCGAGCCGTCGGCAAGGTAGCGAAGGGCGCGGCCGACCTTGCGCGCACCGTCGACCGAGGCGTTCCGCGCCGCATAGCCGCCCAACGACCTGACGGATGCCAGGGGCTCTACCCCATAGGCAGCTGCGGCCCCTGTGCGCCGGGTCCGGTACGTTCCGCACAGCTCGTACCCAAGCTCGAGCATGGCGACCAGGCTCTTCCCCCGGGCGGCTTCCTGGACAAAGGCGAGGGCCGGCACGCAGGCGAAGACGCCGTCGCCCAACCGGTAAAACGATGTGCCCGAAAGAGGGACGGTCAGCGAATGCGACTTGACAGCCTTCGAAGGCCGCCCCAGCGCAGCGCTTCCAACGAGCACGTGCGCAGGCCTTTCGAGGCGCAGATCCGGGTATGAGGCCTCGAGATGCTCGACGGCGGCCTCGACCTCGCCCCTCGCCGGAGTGCGGCTGGGAAGCACCCGTGCTCTCCCCGCAACCGGCGGAAGCGTCCGGGGGGCCGCCGAGCGCAGGATGGCCAAGGCGGTCTTGTGTCCGAAGATGATAGGCGCGCGCTCACGGTCAGGATGGGAGGAGACGGGCATGGAACCTCCTTGCAAGCCCTTTGCTAAGAGGATCTTGCAAGCGTGGTAGGGGAACGGGGGGCACGCCGTTCCCGCTATGGGCTGCTCGCCGAGGCGAAGAGCGCCTGCACTGGCTCCGTGGTGCCGCTATTCTACCAGCAGGCCGCGCCTCGGCACAGTAATCACCGCATTTTTACAGATTGGGAAGCAGAGGCTGGCGGCAAGCGGGGCGCAAGCGAGGTGTTCCGACGTTTCCCCTCGTCGCAGAACGGCATTTCGGAAGGCGCAGCCCGAGGGGAAGGCACTCCCCGTCGAAAACCGGTGATTACCGTGCCGGCGGGCCGGCCCGTAAGAACCAACACCCCCGAAACCCTGGCGCTTCCCGCCCCCGCTTTTGGCCGTCAGCGTGGACGGGAGTCGGGGCGGGGGTCGGGGCGAGGCGGGAGCGGGTGCGGATAAGCCCGCCTGCGCGCAGGGGGCGCGCTCCCTTGCGGGCCAATGCGGCAAGCGATGCGCAGGCGGGTGAGCTGCCCGCCTTGGACGATATGGGCGAAGGCGGGGCGGGTGCGGGGGGGGGTCGGGGCGTGGGCAGGAGCGAGCGCGGGTACGCGGGCGTGTGCGAACGCGGATGCGGGGCTTGTGCGAATGCGCGGGCGGGCCGGTACGGGGCCGGGGCGGGAACGGGAGAAGGGCGAGGAAAGAGTGGCGCCCCGCCAGACCCGGTTGAGCTACAATACGCGTATGGAACACGCAGCCCGCATCCTCGTCGTCGAGGACGACGACGACATCAACAACGTGGTGGCGGCCGCGCTCGCGCGGGCGGGCTACGCCTGCGCGCAGGCGTTCTCGGGAAGCGAGGCGCGGCTCCTGCTGAAAGCGGGGGCCGCCGCGGGCGAGGCGCCGTACGACCTCGTCATCACCGACCTCATGCTACCGGGCTTCTCAGGCGAGGAGCTCGTGCGCGAGATACGCGCGCGCAGCGACGCGCCCGTCATCGTGGTGTCGGCCCGCGCCGAGCCCGGCGACAAGGTGGAGCTTCTGAAGCTGGGGGCCGACGACTACCTGGCCAAGCCCTTCGACCTCGACGAGCTGCTGGCGCGCGTGGCCGTGCAGCTGCGCCACGCCTCGCGCGGTACGGCCCGCAGCTCGGGCACGCTGCGGTTCAAGGAATGGGTGCTCGACACCGAGGCGCGCACGCTCGCCGCCGCCGGCGAGCCGGTCAAGCTCACGCGCCTGGAATTCGGCATCGTGGAGGCGCTCGTGCGCCGGCCCAAGAAGGTGTTCACGAAGCGGGAGCTGTTCCAGGCCGCCTGGAACGAGGAGGCGTTCGTGGAGGAGAAGGCCGTGAACGTGCATGTGAGCAACATCCGCGGCAAGCTCAAGCCCTCCGGCACCGACGGCTACATCGAGACGGTGTGGGGCATCGGCTTCAAGCTGGCCGAATGAGGCGAGACAGGGGCGAGACAGGGGGACGGGCGAGACAGGGGGACGGGGATAACGTCACGTTCCCCTTCGTTTCGCCCAGTTGCAGCGCATCGCGGAACGTGACGTTATCCCCGTCCCCCTGTCTCGCCCCTCGCACGTCAAACTTAGCACTTTCTTAACGGTTTCGAAGCGAATTGCTGAACGCCTTTTCCGTATCGTGGTTGGCAGTCAGAGAACGATCCGACGATCGGAAAGGAGCGGGAACGTGAACGTGATCGAAACCAACGGGCTCTCGAAGGCCTTCGGCAGCAAGATGGCCGTCGACCAGTTCGACATGCATGTGGGCCAAGGCGATATCTACGGGTTCGTCGGCCGCAACGGGGCGGGCAAATCGACGGTGATGAGGATGCTCGCAGGGCTTGCCGAGCCCACGGGCGGCGAGGTGCGCGTGTTCGGCTCGTCGCCGTGCGAGGCGGGCGCGAGCAGGCGCATCGGCGCGCTCATCGAGTCGCCGGGGCTGTACGGCTCCATGAGCGCAACCGACAACCTCATGATGAAGGCGCTCGCGCTTGGCCTGGCCGACCCCAAGGACAAGGTGCGCGACCTGTTGGACCTCACCGGCCTGGGCAGCGTGGGCTCCAAGGCGACGAAGAACTTCTCCATGGGCATGAAGCAGCGCCTGGGGCTCGCGCTCGCGCTTCTGGGCAGCCCCGACCTGCTGCTGCTCGACGAGCCGCTGAACGGCCTCGACCCCGAGGGCGCCCGCGAGATCCGCCAGCTCATCATGCGCCTCAACGACGAGCGCGGCATCACCGTGGTGGTGAGCTCGCACGTGCTCGAGCAGCTGGGCAAGATGGCCACGCGCTACGGCGTCATCCGCGAGGGCCGCATGGTGCGCGAGCTCACCGCCGCAGAGGTCGACCAGGAATGCAGCGACTTCCTGCAGCTGGAGGCCGCGAACCCGGCGCTTGCGCTGGCCGTGCTGCAGGAGCGCTTCGCGGGCCTGCGCTTCCAATCCATGCCCGGCGGCGCCATCCGCCTCTTCGGCGGCGCGGACGCGGGCGCGGTAGGAGCCGCGCTGAACGAGGAGGGTATCGCCATCCGCGGGCTGTACGCGCACCGGCGCGACCTGGAGGAGTTCTTCGTTGAGATGATGGGGGCTGAGTACCGTGGCTAATATCTTGAGAATGGATCTGTACCGGCTCGTCCACGGCAAGTCGCTGTGGATCTTCCTCGGCATCATCGCGGTGATGGCCGCCATCAGCGCGGCTGTCATGGCCTACATCACCGATCCCGCGTTCGTGCAGTCGATGCAGGCGGCCAGCGCAAGCGGCGCGCCGACGGGCGTGCACATCGGCTTCTCGAACGGGAGCGGCCCGAGCGCGGACGACCTCGCCGAGACGAACGCCCTGGCGGCGCAGCTCTCCCAGGGCATGACTCCGGAGGCGCTCGTGGGCAACGTGTTCCTCGGCGGAGGCGGGCTCTCCTGCCTGTTCGTCGTGTTCCTCGCCATCTTCCTTGCCGCCGAGTTCGAGAGCGGCTTCAGCAAGAACGTGTTCACCGTGCAGCCGAGCCGCCTCGCGTTCCTCGGCGCGCGCATCGTGGCGATCCTCGTGCTCGCGGTGCTGTTCACCGCGGTCATCGTCGCAGCGACGCTTGCCACGGCCGCCGTGACGGGCCTCGAGCTCGTCTCCACCCCCCTGCCCGACTTCGCGCTGTGGGGCGTGCTCGTGGCGCTCGTGGCCGCGGGCTTCGGCATGCTGACGGCGCTTGCGGTGTGGGTCACCCGCAAGATGGCGGCGGGCATCGGCATCGGCATCCTGCTGGCCTCGGGCCTGGTGACGCTTGGGATCCAAGGACTCGGCATGCTGGTTCCGAGCATCTCGTTCCTCTCCGACTACACGTTGTCGTCCTGCATGGGATCGCTCTCCCTCGGGCTCGGCGGCCCCCTCGGCGCGGTGCACATCGCGCTCGTGGGCGCGGCGTTCATCGCCGTCGCGGCGGTGCTCTCCGCGGCCGTCCTCAAGAGGAAGGACGTCTAGGCCATGGAAGCCGCGGTCGTTCTGCTCGCCGTCGCCGTCGCTGTGCTCGCCGTCCAGCTCGCCCGCTCGGAGGCGCAGCTGCGGGCCATCGCGCGGTTCCTGGTGACCCGGGAGTCGGCGAGCAACGCCCGCGTCGCGCTGTCCATGCGCACGCGCGGGTTCGTGCAGCTGGCGCAGGCGGTGAACCGGCAGATCGACCGCCACCAAGGCGAGCGCGTCGCCGCCGAGGAGGCCAAGCGCGAGCTGCGCCGCGGCCTCACCTACCTCTCGCACGACATCCGCACGCCGCTCGCGGGAGCGCAGGGCTACGCGCAGCTTCTGGCGGCCGAGGAGGACGAGGTCCTGCGCGCCCGGTACCTGGACGTGGTGTCGCGCCGCCTGGACGACGTGGGCGGCCTGCTCGACCAGCTGTACGCCTACGCCCAGGTGCAGGACCCCGACCACCGGCTGGAGCGCGAGCCGGTGGATGCGAGCCAGGTGCTCGTCGAGGCGCTCGCCTCGCTGTACGGCCAATTCAAGGAGCGCGGGTGGGAGCCTGTGATCGAGCTTGCCGACCAGCCGCTCATGGTCGACTCGAACGCCGACGCCCTCGCCCGCATCTTCCGCAACCTGGCCGTGAACGCGCTGCGCTACGGGTGCGAGCCCCCGCGCATCGCGCAGGAGGGCCGCACGGTCGCGTTCGCGAACCGCGTGGCCGACCCGGACGGCGTGGACGCCGAGCGCCTGTTCGAACGCTTCTACCAGGGAGATGCCGCACGCGGCGGCGGGGGCAGCGGCCTCGGCCTCGCCATCGTCGCCCAGCTGGCGCGCGCCCTGCGCATCGAGGCCACCGCCCGCCTGGACGGCGACGTGCTCACCGTGGAGCTAGGGTTCCCGGAGTGAAACGGCGTCGAGCCGATCCCCCTCGCAGCATCAATCTCGCCAGTTCTGCCGGCCGAGCTGCCGCATGACGCAGTGCCGGATGACGCAGGATGACGCAGCGGGATGAAGCGGGGCGCTAGCTCGACTGGTCGCCCTCCCCCGCCCTCTGCTCGGCGAGCAGCAGGTCGACCATGCGGCCGTAGCTCCGCATGCCGTCGGATTGGTTGTTGGCCTTAAGGTACGCATCGTTGGCGGCGTTTGAGGCCTCCTGCACCGGACCTTCGTACTGGGCCCAGTGCTCCGCGCGCTCGGCCAGGTCGCGTTGCACCGAAGGCGCAAGGCCGGCGGAGATCTGCGTGGCAGCCTCCGGATCGGCCTTCCGCAGCGCGGCCGTGGCGTTGTCGTAGGCCAGCAGCAGGCCGCTGTAGCGCATGAGCGCGTCGTCGGATTCCTTGCAGGCCAGGTAGGCGATGAAGTTCGCCTCGTCCTCGCGCATGAAGCCGCACTGGTGCGCCAGCTCGTGGGCCATCGTCCACGGCACCGTGGAGAACGGGTTGTCCACGTTGATGTTCGACTCCATGGTGAACGGGAAGAACATGCCGCCGATGTTCGCATACGACATCAGCTTGGACGCGAGCACCGGCTTGGGCGGCGAGTACAGCGGCCGCTCGAGCGCAGGGTAGCGCTCCGCGAGCTTGCGCATGGCGACCACCGATTCTTGCGCGTAGCGCTCGAACTCCCCCGGCTCGGCGGCGAACAGGTCGACATCGTTGCCGAGCTCTGCGCGCTCGCGCCCGAGGCCCTCGGCGAGCGACGAGGCCAGGCTCACGAGCTCCTCCTGGCGCTCGGCCGGATCGGCCCCCTCCTCCGCCAGATCGTAGCCGGCGTGCTGCGTGAAGGTGTAGCGGTGGTAGTTCAGCCCGCAGAGGAACGTGAAGGCGAAAAGCGCGACGCAAGCGACGGCTGCCGCGCCCATGATCCCGCGGTATGCCATCATACCGCGCTCGCCCTTGCTCACGGCGACCTTGCGAACCCAGTACCCGACGTACCCCAGGCAGAACAGCAGGAACAGCGCCGCCACCCACTCGGCCACCGAGAAGCCGACGAGCGACGGCAGGAATCCCACGGCCGAGGACGCCGCGGGGTACACCGTGTGCGCGTACCATTCGGCTGCCTCGGGATTCGCCTGCGCGAACGCCGTCGCCGCAAGGGCGACGATCCCTAAAGGTATGAACAGCATGCGTTTGAGCAGGTAGTTCCTCATGTTCCTCCGCAAGTCGGCGCAGCACGGCCGCCCTCGTTGTACCCCACGCGGCCACAAGCCGGTCGACGCGCTTACAGCCGCGCGATAACCGCAGCCAACACTGCCGCGAGCACGCCGACGATTGCAAGGGGCGCGGCTCCGTCGATAAACGAGGGCACGGGCGGCAGCCGGAAGTACAGCACGTAGCACACGAGATTCGCCGCCGTCACAAGCGCGACCACGCCCGCGAGCAGCCAGAACGCGCCGCCGAAGAGCATCCCTGCGCCCATGAGCGCGTTCAGCACGGCAAGCTCCAGCGCCGCCCACAGCACGAACAGCAGCAGCTCCGTGGTCACGGGCCGCCCGAAGAAACGCACGGTGACGAAGGCGAGCGCCGCATACGCCGCCACGCCGCCCACGGCGAACACCCACCCTGGCGCCGCGCCGCCAACCTGGGGTGCGCCCGCGAGCGCTCCCAAGCCCATCGCCAGCAACACGACGGCCGCGATGCCGAACGCCACCGCGCCCAAGATGAACCCCACGCCCATCGCGTACAGAGCCCCCATCGCCTTCGGCAGCGCGGGGTTGAAGAACGTCCACCACCACGCCAGGTACAACGCCGCGCACACTGCGAGCGCCGCATGCCCCCACACGAGGGTTCCGGGCACCGCCGCATCCATCGGGGCCATGGCATCGTCCTTTCTCGTCGCATGCCCAGCACCGCGCCCGTGGGTGCGCAAGGCGCCGGCCGGCCGCTTCCGCATAAAGGTTACTCCTGCGGCCGAGCGAGCAGGGGAAAGCCGGTCGCCGTTACCTGCCCGATGGCAGCGCGTCCTCAACCCGCGAGCGTTGCCAGGTAGCCCAGCAGCTCGCCCTTGCCCAGCGGGTCGGCATGGCCCAGAAGGCACGTCTCGCAGTCGATTCCCTCGATCGTCCGCATCAGGGCCCGCAGCCTCTCCTCGTCGACGCGCCACCCGTCGAAAGGATCGCCGCACGTCGCGTCACCCAGGAACAGCAGGCCCTCCTCGGGAACGTGCACGAGCACCGTGTCGTCGGAATGCGGCGAGGCTGCTGTGAGCACGCGTGCGGTCAGGCCCCCGAGATCGAGGAGGAGCTCGCCGTCGAACACCACGTCGGGCAGGGCGACCACGATTCCGGCCTCGGCGTACTCGCAGGCGATATGCTCCTCGCTCCGCTTGAGCGCCAGGACGGCGGCGGGATCGGCCAGCGAAGCGCGCGCCTGAGCGAGCAGCTCACCGGTGCGCCGGCACGCAACGGTGAGGCCGTGCGCGCGGTGCATGCCGAACGTGTGGTCCCAATGCCAGTGCGTGATCGCCGTGAGGTCGGGCCGGGGCAGGCCCGCGTCGTCGAGCTGCGCGTAGAACTCCTCGACATGCGCAGCCGACGCGCCCGCGTCCACCGCGAGCGCAAGGCGGTCGCCCTTGAGGAGCACGAGCGTCGGCCGGTCGTTCTCCGGCTGGTGCGGCAGCCAGAACGTCCGCTCGCCCAGCTTGTTCAACTCCATGGAAGCCCCCTCCCCGAAAACGCGGGGCCCGACGCCGCGCCCATGCGTCAGACGTCCATCGCGAACAGGTCGTCGGCCTCGTCGTAAGCGAAGCCGAGCGCGCGCAGAAGGCCGCGGGAGGCAACGTTCTCCCGATCGGGCTGCACGATGATGCGCTCGGCATCGGGTTCGGCGGCGATGAGCCCGATCAGCTGCGAGAGCGCCGCGCGGGCGATGCCGCGGCGCAGCAGCGTCGGCTCGCCCAGCAGGTAGTCCAGGCTGTACGTGCCCTCCACGGGAAGCGCGCCGTTCCAATCCTCGCCGCTTGCGGAGAACGGGTAGAGCTGACAAAAGCCGGCGGGATCGCCGTCGGCCTCGATGACGAAGTGGCTGATCCAGGCGTACTCGCCGTGACGGCCCTCCACCTCGGCCATCCAGTCCTCGGGCTGCTCGAACCAGGGGCGCACGTGGTCGGCAGCGAGCCATCGTCGCAGGCGGGGAAGGTCGTCGTCTTCGAAGGGCCTCAAGGTCACATCCATGGGGGTGCTCCTTTTCGAGGGGGTATCGGCTCTGCCCATCATACCACGGGCCCCCGGAACCGTCCCGGAGGCCCGTCGTGCGCACCGCCCGGCCTGCTGCGTCCGCTACAGCTTGCCCACCAGGTCGATGCCCGGGTGCAGCACCTCGGAGCCCGGCACCCAGCGCGCGGGGCACACGGAGTCGCCGTGCTCGGCCACGAACTGGCTCGCCTGCACGCGGCGCAGAAGCTCGGCGGCGTTGCGGCCGATGTTGCCGGCGTTCACCTCGTAGCACACGATGCGGCCCTCGGGGTTCACGATGAAGCTGCCGCGCTCGGCCACGCCCTCGTCCTCGATGTAGACGTCGAAGATGTCGGCCAGCTTGTGCGTGGGGTCGGCCAGCATCGGGTACGGCAGGTTCTTGATGTTCTCGGACGCGTCGTGCCACGCCTTGTGCGCGAAATGCGTGTCGCACGACACGGAGTAGATCTCGCAATCGGCGGCCTTGAACTGGTCGTACAGCGCGGCCAGGTCCTCCAGCTCCGTCGGGCACACGAACGTGAAGTCCGCCGGGTAGAAGAAGAACACGCTCCAGTGGCCCAGCACGTCATCCTTCGTGACGGTGGCGAACTCGTCCTGGCAGAACGCCTGGACGGAGAAGTCGTCGATCTCGCGGTTGATCATGGACATGGTATCGCTCCTTCGCGTCGTTCGGCGGGCGGCATGCGGTAGTTCGCGCACGCGGCGGCTCGCCTTACTTGTTTTCCTTGGTTTACTTTCCCATATTTGCTACTTGTTTTGCAACATTTATGGGCATCTTCCAAGAATCTCCACGGCAAGCCGCCGGCGTGCAAATCCTCCGGGCGATTCCGCTAGCGGCGGGACTCCGCGAGGGTCTCCGCGTCCGGCGGCTTAGGCCGGCTCTCGCCCTCCTGCGCGCATCCCGCGCAGGTTGTCGCGCTGCAGCCGGCGCACCCGCCGGAGCATCCGGCGCCGCAGCCGCCAACTCCCGCGCGGCGGCGGCGCGCCAGGCGGCGCAGCACCAGCACCACGGCCACGACAACCGCGGCCCCCACGGCGAGGCTCCACGCCTGCCCCGCCGGCAGCTCAAGCGCGAGCCCCGCCCCGCGCACGGCGAGCGCGGCCAGCCAGGCCACGGCGAACTGGCCGAACACCATGGCCAGCGCCCAGCGCCCGCCCAGCTCGCGCCTCACCGAGGCGATGGCCGCCACGCACGGCGTGTACAGCAGGCAGAACACCAGCAGGCCCAGCGCCGCGAGCGGCGTGAGGGCCGCCACGAGGCTGGCCGTCGACCCGAACAGGATGGACAGCGTCGACACCACGCTCTCCTTCGCCATGACGCCCGTGACGAGCGCCGTGGAGATGCGCCAATCATCGAAGCCGAGGGGCGCGAACACCGGCGAAATCCACCCGGCCGCCACGGCCAGCATGCTGTCGGCCGAGTCGGCCACCACGTTCAGCCCGAAGTCGAATGTCTGCAGAAACCAGATGACGATGGTGGCCAGGAAGATGATGGTGAACGCCCGCTCCAGGAAGTCCTTCGCCTTCTCCCACAGAAGCTGGCCCACGTTGCGGGCGCTGGGCATGCGGTAGTTCGGCAGCTCCATGACGAACGGCACCGCCTCGCCGGAGAACAGGCTGCGGCGCAGGGCGAGCGCCGCCAGCACGCCCACCGCGATGCCGCCGAAGTACAGCCCCACCATGACCACGGCGCCGGTGGCCGGGAAGAAGGCCGCCGTGAAGAACGCGTAGATGGGAAGCTTCGCCGAGCAGCTCATGAACGGCGTGAGCATGATGGTCATCTTGCGGTCACGCTCCGACGGCAGCGTGCGCGCCGCCATGACCGCGGGCACCGTGCAGCCGAAGCCCACGAGCATGGGCACGATGGAGCGCCCCGACAGCCCGATCTTGCGCAGCAGCTTGTCCATGACGAACGCCACGCGCGCCATGTAGCCCGAGTCCTCCAGAAGCGACAGGAAGAAGAACAGCGTGACGATGGTGGGCAGGAATCCCACCACGCTGCCCACGCCGTTGAACACGCCGTCGATGACGAGCGACTGCAGCACCTCGTTCACCTGGGCGGCCGCCAGCGCGTTCGCCACCACGTCGGTGAGCCAGCCGATGCCGGCGTCCAGCATCTCCGACAGCCACGCGCCCACGACGTTGAACGTGAGCCAGAACACGAGCGCCATGATGGCCACGAACGCGGGAATGGCCGTGAACGTGCCGGTGAGCAGGCGGTCGAGCGCCATGCTGCGCGCGTGCTCACGGCTCTCGCGTGGGCGCACCACGCATTCGTCGCACACCTTGCCGATGAAGGCGAACCGCATGTCGGCGATGGCCGCCGCGCGGTCCAGGCCGCGCTCCTCCTCCAGCTGGCGCACGATATGGCCCAGCATCTGCCGCTCGTTGTCGTCGAGGGCGAGCTTCTCCAGCACGAGCGCGTCGCCCTCGGCCAGCTTGCTGGCGGCGAAGCGCACGGGGATGCCCGCGCGCTCGGCGTGATCGCCCACGAGCGCCATGATGCCGTGCAGGCAGCGGTGGACGGCGCCGCCGTGCGCGTCGGCCGCGCAGAAATCCTGGCAGACGGGCGGCTCCTGGTAGCGCGCCACGTGCAGGGCGTGGTCCACGAGCTCGCCGATGCCCTCGTTCTTCGACGCGGAGATGGGCACCACGGGCACGCCCAGCAGCTGCTCCATCTCGTTCACGCGGATGGTGCCGCCGTTGCCCTCCACCTCGTCCATCATGTTCAGGGCCACCACCATGGGAACGCCCAGCTCCAACAGCTGCATGGTCAAATACAGGTTGCGCTCCACGTTCGTGGCGTCCACGATGTTGATGATGCCGCGCGGATGCTCGTCCAGCAGGAACTGCCGCGTGACCACCTCCTCGCTGGAGTACGGCGACAGCGAGTAGATGCCCGGCAGGTCGGTGACGACGGCCTCCGCATGCCCGCGGATACGCCCGTCCTTGCGGTCCACCGTGACGCCGGGGAAGTTCCCCACGTGCTGGTTCGCACCGGTGAGCTGGTTGAACAGCGTGGTCTTGCCGCAGTTCTGGTTGCCCACGAGCGCGAACGTGACGGGCTCGCCCTCGGGCAGCGGATGCTCGGCATCCTTGTCGTGGAACTTGCCGCCCTCGCCGAGGCCCGGGTGCTCCACGCGCTCGGCGAAGCTGCGCCTCGGCCGCGCGCCGCCGAGGCGTTCGGCGTCGGCCTCGCGCTCGTCGGCCACCTCGATCTTGCGCGCGTCGTCGCGGCGCAGCGTGAGCTCGTAGCCGTGGATGCGCACCTCCACCGGGTCGCCCATGGGAGCGTGCTTAACCATGGCCACGTCGGCCTGCGGGATGATGCCCATGTCCAGGAAGTGCTGCCGCAGCGATCCCTCGCCGCCCACCGCCACCACGGTGGCGGTCTTGCCGATGGGAAGGTCGTTCAGGGTGCCCAACGTCTCGTCTCCTTGCGGCCGCGGCGATCCCCCTCGCCCGGCTTCGTTAGCCTGCGTTTACTTTTCAGGGATCATAGTACCGCGAATCGGCGCCATTGGCACGAAAAAGTTTTCCAAGGTGAACGATTTGTGAGAACCGTTCAAGCTGCGGCGAGCTCGATGCGGAGCACCAGCCAGCACGCTCCCTCGCACTGTTCCGAGCTCGCCTCGATGCTGCCGCCCATGCGCTCCAGCAGATGGCGGGCGATGGCCAGGCCGAGGCCCGAGCCCTCCTGCGCACGCGACGCGTCCGCCATGAAGAACGGTTGGAACAGGCGCGAGAGGGCGCTTTCGGACAGGCCTTCCGCATCGTTGGCGAACTCGACCGCCACGCGGCCGCCGGCCCCCGCAGCGCCCGCGCCCTCCCCGGCCATCGACACCTCCAGCGCCGTCTTCGCGTACTTGCCGGCGTTGTGCAGCAGGTTCGCCAGCACGCGCTCCACCGCCTCGCCGTTCGCGCGCGCCAAAACGGCATGCTCCGGCACGTCCAGGCGCACGTCCAGGCCCCGGTCGGCCAGCAGGCGGTACTGCTCGGCCACGGACTCCCGCAACATGCGGCCCACGTCCACCGGCCCCAGCTCCAGCGGGACATCATCGCCCTGCAGGCGGGACAGCTCGTAGAACTGCGCCACCAGCCGCTCGAGCGACGCCGCCTTGCGCCTGACCGTGCCGAGCGCCTCGCGCGCCTCGGCATCGAGGGCCGCGTCGTCCACGAGCGCCAGGTACCCCCGGATGGACGTGAGCGGCGTGCGCAGGTCGTGGCTCACGTGCTCGACCTGCGCCTTGAGCTCCGCCTCGTGCCGCGCGCAGGCCGCCGCCTGCGCGCGTATGCCCGCAAGCGCGCGGTTCACCGTGCCGAGCAGCGCCTCCAAATCGGCGTCGGGAGCCGGCAGCCTCACGATGCGGTTGTCCTCCAGATGCCCCACGATCTCGCCCAGCTCCCGATCCGCCTGCCGAAGCGACCGCTTGAGCAGCGCGTACCGCGCGGCGAGGAAGGCCGCTGCCGCCAGTGCGACCGCCAGCAGCACCCCGAGGACGATCTCTGCCATGCCCGCGCCCCTTCCCATGCCCCGATCCTACAGCTCCGCCTTGCCCGCACGCCACAAGCCCACGGCACCGAACACTGCGATGCCCGCAATCCCGGCGATCAGGCACTTCGCCAATCCTTCAGGCGTATCCCACAGAAACTGCGCCAGGCCGCTCTGGTTGATGGCCACCTCGTTCGCAAAGAAGTTCGCGGGCAGCCAGCTTGCCAGCCGGGCCACCGGCTCGACGCCCAGGCCGATCACGTTCAGCACCGCCGGGATGACGCTCACGACGGCCACCCACACCAAGAACGCGGTGACGGTCTTCGGCAACGCAGAGCATACCGCAACGCCCAGCACAACGCAGGCCGCGGTGAATGGCAGCGCCGACGCCACGCCTTCGAGCAGAATGGCCACGGCCTCGGTCGACCCCTCCAGCAGAAGCACCGCGCTGCCCACGTACACGGCCAGGACCACGGCCAGGATGGCGAGCCCGAGCACCGTCGCCACGAGGCACTTCCCCAGGAACAGGTCGCGCCGCGAGCAGCCATGCGCGATGGCGTTCTTGAGCGTGCCGTCCTTCCGGTCGTCGGCGAACAGCACCCACACCAGCAAGCCAGCCATATAGAATAGAAGAGGCAGCATCGAGACGAGGTTGCTCATGGAGAAACGCACCGTGGCGTAGGGAAAGCCGGGCGTGGAGGACATGGCCCACAACAGCACGTTGGCCGCCAGCACGATGGCGCAGAGCGTGCCGGCGAACAGGTACGCCGCGCGGCCGTGCGCGATACGGTACGCCTCGCCCTTCAGGTAGTTCAGCATCATGCCACCCCCATCTCCGGCGCATCCCAGCTCCAGGGATCCACCTTGTCCTTCATATCGAGGTAATATTGTTCCAGCGACAGGCGCCGCCGCTCCAGTTTCAGAATGGACAGGCCGTGCGCGCTGGCGAGGCCGCTGTACGCCTCCATGTCCAAGCGCGGGTTCGCGATGCTCACCGTGCCGTCGCCGAGCACCTGGTACGTCGTGCATCCCAGCTCACGCTCCAACAGCACCGTGTAACACGCGGCGTCGGACACTGCTATCTCGATGCGGTCCGCACACCGCTCCCGCAACTCCTCGGCGCCCACCTGCTCCAAGAGCCTTCCATGCGACAGGAAGGCGTAGACGGTGGCCATCTGCTCCAGCTCCGCCAAGTGGTGGCTCGACAGCACCACGGTGATGCCCTTCTCGCGGTTGAGGCGTTGCAGCAGGGTGCGCATCTCCACGATGCCGCTGGGGTCGAGACCGCTCGCCGGCTCGTCCAAGATGAGCACCTCGGGCTCGCCGATGAGCGCCATCGCCAGGCCCAAGCGCTGCTTCATTCCCATCGACAGGTCCTTGCAGGTGTGGTCCCTCGCATAGGCCAGCCCTACCTCCTCGAGCATCCTGTCAGTCGCGTTCTTGCCGGGCACGCCCTTCTGGATGCGGCAGCACTCCAGATTCCTCTCCACGCTTAAGTGCGGGTAGAAACCGGGCTGCTCGATAATGCAACCGATGCGCGCCCTCTGGCGCTCAAGCTCGCGTGGAGAGTGCTCGCCGAAGAGCCGGATCTCGCCAATCGTGGGAAAAGCCAGGCCGCACAGCAACTTGAAAAGGGTGGACTTCCCCGCCCCATTGTCGCCCACCAAACCGAACACCTCTCCGCGCCGCACGGTCACGCCCACATCGTCGAGCGCGGCAAAGCTGCCGTAGCGCTTGGTGAGGCCCCTTGTCTCTATCACATTTTCCATCGGGTCGCTTCTCCTCTTTCTCGCATTCGCCGACCGTGGGGAGAACCTTACGCTACGGGCGCTTAATAAGTCCTCAAGAAAGGTTAAGGAAAGCGTAAAGGCGCAGGGGCCGCGCGGCGGCATGGCGGGCAGGGGCGCGGCGCTCGGCCGGCGAGGCGGCCGATGCGGCGGGCCTGGCGGACGGCCGGTGCGGCAAACCGGCACCGAGCCCGAATCGGACGCTCCCGCACGCCCCGGGCGCATCCCCACGCGTCCGGCCGCTCACGCCAGCTTGAAGCCGATGCCCCAGACGGTCTTGATGTACTCCCCGTCCGGGTCGACGGCAGCCAGCTTCTTGCGGATGTTGCTCACGTGCACGTTGATGGCGTTCTCCTCGCCATAGTAGCCGCACTTCCACACCAGCTCGTACAGGCGCTCGCGCGAGAACACCTTGTCGGGAGCCTGCATGAACGTCTGCAGGAGGTCGAACTCGTGCGCCGTGAGCGTTATCTCGGCGCCGGCGAGCGTCACGCGCCGGGCGGACGCGTCCAGCCGCAGGCCCCGATGCTCTAACACGGGGCCGGCGCCGCCGGGCGGCGAGGGCGCGCCGCCGCGGTACCGGCGCAGCACGGCCTGCACGCGCGCCGCACCTCGTCGGGCTCGAACGGCTTCACGATGTAGTCGTCGGCCCCCAGGGCGAGCGCGTCCACCTTGTCCGCCAGGCCCGCCTTCGCCGACACCACGATGACCGGCAGGTCGAGCCCCCGTTCGCCGCGCAGGTGCGCGATGAGCTCTCCCCCGCTGGCGCCGGGCAGCATGAGGTCCAGCAGCATGAGGTCGAACGATCCGCGCTCGAGGTGCAGCAGCGCCTCGGTGCCCGAGTACGCCCGCGTCGGCTCGTGCCCGGCGCGCGCCATGATCTTGGCGAGCAGGGCGTTGATGTCGGGGTCGTCCTCCACGATGAGAATGCTGCTCGCGTCCACGCCGGCCCATCCCCCTTCCCGCGCGCCCTCGGCGCACCCTTCCGCACGCGCTTTGCACACATGCCCTGTGCTGGATCCGTCTCCATTATCAACGAAAACCGCCGGGCCGTCGAGGCGAGACGAACGCATGCGAGAGCGCAGGCTCCTCCCGCCTTCTGCCGGCCGCCCGCACTTTCGCAACAGGGATGCGCCGCCCAGACGGCAGACCTGCTGCCGAGCCGCCGCCGGCTATCTCGCTGCAAAACAGGAGAAGCGGAGGGAAGAGGGGGGATCTTCCCTCCGCTAGGAGGTGCGGCGGATGGCCAGACGAGAGGAGCCTCCGCCGCCGGGTCGGCGGACGATGGTCGAAAGCCGTTCCCGCAGGCTGCCAGCGGCCGAGCCGCTCCGAGTTCGCCTGCGCCGTTCCGTTGCGCTTTCGATGTAAGTTAGATTAAGCTAACATGAATTCGCGGGCAAGAGAAGTTACCTGTGTCGTACATTTTCTCCACAATTCGCGCACCCTCTGCCTTGCAGGCCACGGCAGCCCGCGCGCTCCCGGCGCGGGCGAACCCGGGACTCGACCCTCGCTCGCCCATGCGGTCAAGCCGCCTTCACGGCTCGGACGATGCAGCCGCGAGAGCCCGCCTTGCGCCACGACGCCTCGTCGAATAAACGGCCCGGAATGGTCCGGAACTCGGCTTCCATTATTGAGCAATCGTCAATAAACAATGTTCAGCGATTAAGGAGCATCGCCGACAGCGGTTTTTTGCACACTATTTACCGGAATGTTGCACGCACATCCTCCCGCGGACGGCTTCTGCCCAAGTCCGAAACTCGCGAACAGGGGAAACGCCGGCCAAGAGCACGAGGACGACGGGCCGACGGCTCGCCGAGAGGGCGCAGCCGCCCCAAAACGCAATAATCTGGTGAAAAACGTGCAGAAAGGGGCGGTTCTGCATTCGTCCCCGCCACCGCACCGCCCTGCCGGCAATGCTTCAGACCAGGCCGGCTTCGGCGAGGGCATCGGCGACGCTGTCGGCTTCGGTGATCGCGCGCACGGGGCGGCAGGGATTGCCGTAGGCCAGCGTGCGGGGCGGGATGTCCCTCGTCACCACGCTGCCGGAACCGATGACGGCGCCCTCGCCGATGGTCACGCCCGCGTTCACGGTCACATTCGCCGCGATCCACACGCCGCTCTCCACCGTGATGGGCAGGCTCCGCTCCCACACGTGCCCGGTGCCGCCGGCGTCCTCGCAACGGGCGCGCTCGCGGGCGAGCAGCGGGTGCAGCGGCGTGACGAACGAGCAGCCCGGCCCCACCCCCACGTCGTCGCCGAACGTGATGGGCGCTCCGTCCAGGAACGTGCAGTTGAAGTTGAAGAAGCAGTTCCTTCCCAAAAACAGGTTGTAGCCGTAGTCCACCTGCGCGCCCGTCGAAAGCGAGGAGCCCTCGCCCACAGCGCCCAGGAAGCCGTGCAGCATCTTCATGCGGTCGGCGTCCAGCATGCCCTGCTGCGCGTTGAAGCGCGCCATGACCTCGCAGGCGCGGATATGGTCGCGCATGAGCGCCGGGTCGGCGCTGTCGAACCAGGCACCGCCGGCGGATGCGGATGCGGCGCGGGCCGCGGCCTTGCGGGACGGCACAGGCGATCCCGGCAAACCGGCACCCTGGGCAGGCGGGCTCGCGGGCGACCGGGTCGAGCCCCCGGCCGTCCCGGGAACGCCCGCCTCCCCCGCCAGCCTGAGGCGCATATGCAGCAGCGGGAAAGGGCGGCCCGCGCCGTCGACGGGCGAGCGGCCGACCACGACGAAGCCCGCACGCTCGTAGAAGCCCGCGGCCAGCGGGTTCTGCTCGTTCACGTCGAGCGTGCGCACGCCCCAACGCATGACGGCATGGGCGAGCAGCGCGCCGCCCACGCCGTCGCCGCGTGCGGCATCGTCCACGAACAGCATCTCCAGATGGCTGTCCTGGGCGCCGGCGAAGCCCACGGCGACGCCATCCTGCCAGGCCACCGCAAGGCGCCCGACGGCAGCGAGGCCCGCGGCCACCTCCGGACGCAGGCCCGCGATATCGTCCTCGGAGAGGAACCCGTGCGTGGCGCGCACGGAGCGCTCCCACACCTGCGCCAGCCGGCCCACCAGCTCGGACGCGCGCCCCTGCGGCTCGATCTCCTCGATGTCCATGGCTGTTCCTTTCGCATGCTTCCGCCCGGTCGATTCGCACCATTCTAGCGGAAACCGATGCCGTCGCCCATCGGAGCCCCCGTCCCATCGGCGCGTCCCATCGGCACCCACGCCGGCGCCGACATCCGCCGGCCGTCCTTGGACGAAGGGGCGGCCGACACGGCGCGCATCATGCCCCGAAGGCTCCGTCACCGCACCGTGCGGACGCCCCGGCATCCTCGGGCGACGGCTCGGGCACGATCTCCTCCACGAACCAGCGCGGGTCCTCGTGGAACAGGAACGTATGGGCGTTCCCCACCACCACGTCGTAGCGCACGCCCTCGCCGCCCACCTTGAGCGAGGCACACCGACGCCGCCCCAGCACGGCGCGCACGGGGAAGCGCCGCCCGTCGTGCCACGCCACGGCGCGCGGCACGACGGTGCCGTCCGCCAAGAACTCGGCCTCCACCTCCACGTACCGCTTCCGCCTGCCGGCAATGCCCCGCACCATGCGCCCTCGCGCCTCCTTCTTCCTTGCTCGCCCCCTTATTCGGCCTCCGCCGATTCGCGCGAAGCGCGAACTTTACCGCGCAGATCCGGTTGCCGAACCCCACAGGTTGGCGTAGTAAGCCAGCGAGGGCGGCCGTGGCACCCGGAATTCGCGGGATCGCGGGGGCGAAGCGTACTTCGGTACGCGAGCCTCCGGGATCGCGCGAAGGCCGGGTGCCACGGCCGGCCGCAGCGTCGGCTTGTTCCGCCGTTCGGAGAACGGCGGAACCTAGAAGTACCCCACCGGGTGCACCACGTTGTCGCGCTTGACGTCCAGCTCCAGCAGGCTCTCGTCCAGCAGCTCGGTCCCGCGCTGGATGCACGTGTTGCCGAAGCGGCGGCGCAGCTCGTCCACGGCCTCGTCCAGGTCCTCCAGCACGCGCCGGCGTGCGTCGAAGGGCAGCTCCAGCTGCTCGGGCGCGTCCACGGGCACCAGGCCCGAGGCGCGCACGTGCAGGCCGCGCAGGGGCCGCGTCTCGTCCAGCGGCTCGTTTGCCACCAGCAGGTTCCAGGCCGCCCGCGCGATGTGCCCCGTCACGTTCGTCGCGCGCGGCAGCGTGACCTGCCGCCCGTAGCTGGACAGGTCGGCCGCGTCGCGCACGCCGATGGACACCGTGCGCGCGCGGAACCGCGCCTCGCGCAGCCGCTGCGCCACCGATTCCGCCAGCAGCCACACAAGCGCCCGCGCGTCGGCCTCGCACGCGATGTCGTGCGGCGCGGTGAGCCCGTTGCCGAAGCTCTTCACGGTGCGGTCCACCTCGTTCCTTGCCGCGTCGTAGGGCTTCACCGGGGTCGCGTCCTCGCCGCGCGCGAACGTGCGCAGGATGCCGCCCACCTTCCCCAGCCGCCGACGCAGCAGCTCGGGCGAGGCGCAGGCCAAGTCGCCGACGGTGTCGATGCCCGACGAGTGCAGCTTGGCGCACGTGGCGCCGCCCACGTACAGAAGCTCGTCGGCGGGGGCCGGCCACACGAGGCCGCGGTAGTTCTCCGGCGTGACGGCCGTGATGGCGTCCGGCTTCTCGTAGTCGCTGCCGAACTTCGCGAATATCTTGTTCCACGACACGCCGATGGACACCGTGCAGCCCAGCTCGTCCTTCACCCGCTGGCTGATCTCGCGCGCCACGTCGAGCGCGCTGCGGCTGGACAGCGCGAGCGCGCCCGTGAGGTCGAGCCACGCCTCGTCGAGGCCGAACGGCTCCACGAGGTCGGTGTACTGGTAGTATATCCGGCGCGCCAGGCGCGAGTACTTCTGGTACACGTCGTAGCGCGGCGGCACCACCACGAGCCCCGGGCACTTCTCGCGCGCCGACCACAGCGCCTCGCCCGTCACGATGCCCGCCGCCTTCGCCTGCGCGCTCTTCGCCAGCACGATACCGTGGCGGCGCTCCTCGTGCCCGCCCACCACGAGCGGCACCCCGCGCAGCTCCGGCCGCTCGGCCTGCTCGGCGCTCGCGTAGAACGCGTTCATGTCCGAGTGGAAGATCACGCGCCGCCGGTTGCGCTCCTGCACGGGCCCCCGGTTGCACGACCGCTGCTGCGGCTGCGGGCGCGCCCGCTCCTGCGGTCGTAGCCGCGCCTGCTCCTGCACCTGCGCCCGCTTTTGCAAGTCGCCCCCGGCCTCCCGCCGCACCGCATCCGCCATGACCTCGCCCGCTTTCCGCACGCCTGCAGAGGCCGCGCCTGCCGTCGGCCTCCCGCTCCGAATTTCTCTAGAAGAACGCATGTTCGCATACTATCGGACGGCGCACAAGCGAACAGACCGTGGATTTCACGTAACGGCTCGCACCATGATTTCGCAGGTCAAATAACTGCTTCGATCATCTATCGGCCCGCGTGGACGGCGTGTTGGGCGGCGCGCCAAGGCGGCGCACGCGGGCGGCGCTCCCCCGCCCGCGCGTCAGCGGGCGCGCTCCGCGCCGCCGCGCACCACGACCGCCACGGCTGCGCACACGGCGGCGGCGCCGGCCACGGTGAGCGACGGCGAGCCCGCAAGCGACAGCGCGCCCGTCGCCGCCACGAGCACGAGGGCGCCCGCCTCGTAGAACGGCTGCGGGCCGCCCGGGAACAGGCGCACGGCGTCCAGGCCGCAGCAGAGCACGGCGGCGGCGTTCACGAGCACGGCCAGCACCAGCCCCGCTGCCAGCGGGAAGCCCGCCGGCAGCACGAGCGCCACGACCGCGCACGATACCGCGCTCGACACGGCGAGGCCCGGGAGCGAGTCCGGCGCGAGCAGCGAGAGCGTCCCGAAGGGCAGCCGGTCGCGCACGAGGCGCACGCGCAGGTCGTCGCGGAACGCGCGCGTGGCCTCGCGCGCGCCCTGCGGGAACATGACGAGCGCCGCCAGCCAGAACAGGAACGTCACCGGGCCGCCGGCGCCCGCAAGCGCGAGCACGCCGAGCGGCGCCGCGCTCGCGCCGAACGCCAGCAGGCTGGGCAGGCCGCCGTACTGGCGCAGGTGCGAGAGCGCCGCGCGCGACACGAGGGCGCCGGCGCCGGAGGCGAGAGGCAGGCGGAAGCGCACCCCGCGCGCGAGCCGGGCGGCCAGCTTGCGGCGGCGCCGGTAGTCGGCGACAGCCTGCGGGTCGAGCGGCGAGAAGGGGCCGAACGGCTGCAAGTCGGCGTAGAGCGCGTTCTCCACGATGACGGCCGTCCGGTCGATTCGCGGGGCCAGCAGTGCCAGCAGGCCGCCCTCGGCCGCGCAGGCGGCGATGCCCGCCGCGCAGGCGACGGCCGTGCCGGGGGCGCCAGGGGCGAAGGCGGCCGACGGTACGCCCAGCGCGAGCGCGGCGACGCCGAGGACCGCCGCAACGGCCGCGAGCGCCAGGGCGACGGTTCCCCGGCGCCGGACGGCGCGCGGGCAGGCGAGCCGCGCCGCGCCTAAGAGCCACGCGCCGCCCACCGCCGCCGCGACCAGCAGCGCGGCGGCCAGCGCGCAGGCCGCCGGCGGCGCGAACGCCCCCAGCCCGCTTTCAAGCCCCACGCCCAGCACGTACCCCGCCAGCGCCCCGGCCGCGGCGCCCGCGAGCATGGAGGAGGCGCAGCCCATACCCGCGATGGCGCGCATGCCCAAGGGTCCCGCCGCGACGAAGGGCATGTCGGCGCGCGCCAGCTTCACCGGCGACGTGCGCAGCGCCCGCACCGCCGCCCACGCAAACACGGCAACAGGCGCCAGCAGGCCCAATGCCAGCGCCATGGCCGACGATGCCGGCCCGACCGCGGCGAATGCCGCCGCCGTGGCGTCCAGCAGGGCCGCCCACATGAGCGCCGCCCACACCGCCGCGATGGCCGCCAGGTACAGCTGGTAGGCGCGCTCCCCTGGACTGCGGTCGTCCACGAGGTCGGTGCCGCCGAAGTGGACGAGCCGCACGAGAGCCGTGCGCGCATGCCGGGCGCGCAGCCACAGCAGCAGGCGGATGTCGCACAGCATGGCGTCAGCCCCGCCCGGGGACGGCCGCCGCCAGGCGCCCGCCCTCCACGTGCAGCAGCAGGTCGGGCTCCAGGCCCGGCACGTCGTGGTGGCAGCTCACGAGGGCCGCCGCGCCCTCGGCGCGCGCCGCGTCCAGAAGGCCGCTCAGCACGGCGGAGGCGTCCGGGTCCAGCGGCCCGTACGGCTCGTCAAGCAGCAGCAGGCGCGGGCGCACGGCCAGCGCCAGCACGAGCGCGAGCTTCTGGCGCATGCCGCGCGAGTACGCCGAGGGGCACTGGTCGCGATGCCCCGCCAACCCGAGCGCCTCCACGAGCCCGGCCGCGCGGGCGTCGTCTGCGGGCAGCCGGTTCGCCCTCAGCACGAAGTCAAGGTGCTCCCCGGCGGTCAGGTCGTCGTAGAAGGCGGGCACGTCGGGAACGAACGACACGGAGCGGCGCTGATCCAGCCGCTCGGGCCGAAACGGCCGGCCGGCAAGCTCCACCGTGCCTTCGGCCGGCGCGTCCCATCCGGCCAGGCAGCGCAGCAGCGTGGACTTGCCCGCGCCGTTCGGCCCGGTCAGAAACGCGATGCTCCCGGCCTCCAGAGAGAACGACACGTCGCTCCACACGTCGTGGCGCACGTAGCGGTACGCCAGCCCCTCCACCCGCAGCGCGGGCGCCGCAGCGCGCGGTTCTCCGTCCAATGCGTCCATTCGCCCTCTTTCGTCTTCCTGGACCGATCGCAAGGTTTCCATCAGAAGTCACACCAGGTTCGCTGTAGGGCAAGGGGCTCTGCCCTTGCCGTCAACCGAGATTGTCCTGCAAGTGGCGGCAAAGGCTCTGCCCTTGCCCTACAGGATGGTTCCGCCGCGAAAAGCCGATTGCGAAACTGTTGGCACAGTCCCGCCGGCTGGAATCGCCTCGCACTCCCTACGCCGCGGCCAGCCGGTCGAGCAGCGGGCGGAAGCGCGGATCGTCGGCCACGCGCTCCCACGCGGCATCGCCGGTGACGGCCAGCTTGCACTGCCCCCTCATATCGAGACCGCCGAACAGCGTGTCGGCGGTCGCCTGCTCGCGCTCCACGTCGGTCTCCGCCAGCTCGGGCACGAGGTCGAACAGCGCGGAGCGCCGAGGGAACAGCAAGCCGTCCAAGTCGAAACGCTTGAGCAGCCCCACGAACCGCTCCAGATAGGACAGCGCGCCCTCCTCGTCGCCGGCCCGCAGGCACGCCGTGGCCGCCGAGCCGCAGAACGTGGCGGCCTCCATGGGGTTCACCTCCTCAACGTCGAAGCCCTCCATCACCCCCTCGGCCGCCCGCAGCAGCGCGGCGAGGTGCGCCGGGTCCTCGGTGTAAAGCGCAAGCTGCATGCCGATGCTCTGCATCACGTTCATCTCGCCCCAGAACAGCATCTCCTGGCAGAGCTTCAGGCACGCCTCGCGCTCGCCCCGCATACTGTGCAGGCCCGCAAGCATCCCCTCGATGCCCAGCGGACGTGCGGGCTTCACGCCCTCCAACAGGGCGATGGCCTCGTCCATGCCGCCGCGCTGGCTGATGACGAGCGCGCGCACGACGCGCGCCGAGCGCACCAACTCCACGTCGTCGGCATTAGCCTCCACCCGCTCGGCCAGGCTGCACGTCCTGTCCAGCAGCTCCTCGGCGCGCTCCGGCTCCACGAGCGAGCGTTGCGAATACAGCGAGGCCATCTGCATGAGCAGGTTCCAGCACGAGGCGTAGTCGCGCACGAGCTCGTCCATGCGCGCGTAGGCGGCGTCGGCGTCTTCGGCGAACAGGCGGCACAGCTCCAGGTAGACGTCGCGCACCTCGTCCTCGGCCAGCTGCGGCCGAAACGCGAACAGGTCGTCCAGCGAGATGCCGAAGTAGGCGGCTATGCGCGGCAGCAGCGCCACGTCGGGCAGGCTCTGGCCCAGCTCCCACTTCGACACGGCAGCCTTCGTCACGCCCAGGCGCTCCGCCAGCTGGGCCTGCGTGACGCCCTCTGCGCGTCGCTCGCGCGCGATGGTGGCGCCGATCCCCACATCGTTCATAGTGGCCTTCCTCTCTTTCGGGTCCCGGCCGCTTCCTGGGATTTGCCCGCGCCCGGGTCCGGGGCGCTTTCCGCGCTTCTAGTATGAGGGAGTCGCATTGGTTGACGCAAGCGATCATCGGTTGATTCTCGAACGCGAAAGTAGCGCACCGCGCGACCGGGCAAGGCGGCGCGGCGCGGCCCACGGCGCACGCCTTCTGCCGACGGCACGGCCCGCCGCCCCGCCCGCCTCCGGGCGCCCGCGGCATGCCCTAGAATAGGCCCCATGCAGAAGGACACCTTGAAATACTCCGGGATCGTCTTCCTCGCCGGCGCCAGCTACGGCGCCCAGGCCACCACGGTCAAGATCACCTACGCCGCCGGCTTCACCTGGACCCAGACGGTGGCAAGCCAGGCGCTGTTCGCCGCGCTGCTGTTCGCGGCGGCGCTGCTCGTGCAACGCTCGCGCGGCAGGCGCCTCGTTCCGCTCTCGCCGAAACAGGTGCTCGCCCTTCTGGCCCTCGGGTTGAACACGTGCATCGGCACCGTGCTCTACAACTATGCGCTCACCCTGCTGCCGGTGTCGGTGGCCATCACGCTGCTGTTCCAGTTCACGTGGATGAGCATCGTCCTCCAGCTGGTCGTCGTGCGCCGCCGCCCGCGCGCGGCCGAGGTCGTCGCCGTCGCCGTCATCCTGGGAGGGACGTTGTTGGCCAGCAGGGCGTTCTCGAGCGACGTGGGGGCGCTCGACCCCGTCGGCGTGGCGTGCGGGCTGCTCTCTGCCGCGAGCTGCACCTTTTTCATGTTCTTCTCAAGCCGCGTCGGACGCGGCCTGCCGCCCATCCAGCGCGGGCTCGTCGTGTGCCTGGGCGCGTGCGCGCTCGGCTTCGCGCTGTGCCCCGACTACTTCGCCAGCGGCGCGCTGCAGGACGGCATCTGGAAGTTCGGCCTGGTCCTGGGGCTGTGCGCCCTGTTCGTCCCCGTAGTGCTGTTCGGCATCGCCACGCCGCACCTGACGCCGGGACTCTCGGCCATCATGGCGTCCTCCGAGCTTCCCTGCGGCATCGCCCTGTCCGCGCTCGTCATCGGCGAGCCGGTGGAGGCGCTCCAGGCCGTCGGCATCGTCGCCATCCTCGCCGGCATCGCCATCTCGCAGCTTCCCCACATGAGGGCGCAGGCCGAGGCTGCGGAGGATACGGCGGATGCGAAGGATGCCGCGAGGCGCCCCGCCTAGCCGGCACGCCTCGGAACACCCCTAATGGGGGCGTCCCTTTTGGGATATGCATTGGCAAGCGCGACGGGCGCCTTCGAGCCGTATAGACGTAAAGCATAGTTTCCCCATCGTTTGTTCGCTTGCGCTGCGTACGCGCGCGTGCCATACTAAGGTTATTCAAGGTGTTCCGCCACCGATAAGCTGCGGATGGTTTATGCAAGGTGTTCCGCCACCGATAAGCTGCGGATGGTTTATGCAAGGTGTTCCGCCACCGATAAGCTGCGGATGGTGAGCATGAGCGGTTCGAGTAGTCGAGCCGCTCATCTTTTGTTATAAGGGGGATGTTATGGGAGCGCTGAACTTCTATACCGTCGATCAGGTCTACGTCGACGAGCTGCAGGCCATCGAACCGAAGGTGCCGAATGTGCAGTACGAGAAGCACAATAAGTTCGTGTGCGGCATCCTTTTCCGCATCCACGGCTTCGATTACTTCGCGCCCGTTTCCTCGTTCACGAAGCAGCAGAAGACGAATTTCATCATCAAGAACTCCAATGGGAAGCCGGTCGGATGCGTGCGATTCAGCTTCATGTTCCCCATTCCCGCCGACCTGCGCATGGTGAAGAACTTCTCGGAGGAAGACGACGCCCGACGCTTCCTGCTTTTGGAGGAACTCCAGTACTGCAACCGCAAGGCGCGGCAGATCGTCTCGAAGGCGCAGCACGTCTACGATATGGCAACCTCGGGAAAGGACCCGCATCTGGCCGCGGTGTGCTGCGACTTCAAGCGGCTCGAGGCGCACCTGCGCGAGCGGCAGGCGAACTCGTAGGGACGCTCGCACGCCGCGGCGGTAGGCGAGCCGCCGTATCACGCCCCCAGCGCCCCGCCTAGCGCCCATACCCGCGATCCGGCCCGCCCGCGCTCCTGCCCCCCGCACCTTACCACCTTGCCCGTACCCTCTTGGATCCTCACTATTCTGTGTTACTAAATACTGGTACTAAGCACCGCTGAATACCATCCGCCCGAACCGCCCGGAAGGAGGGAGCGATGGAGAACCTAACCGAGATGCTGAAAGGCGTGCTGGAGGGCTGCGTGCTGGAGATCATCGGCCGCGAGGAGACGTACGGCTACGAGATAACCCGGCGCCTGAACGCACTGGGCTTCGCCGACGTGGTGGAGGGCACGGTGTACGCCATCCTCGTGCGCCTGGAGAGGAACGGGCTGGTGGAGACCCAGAAGAAGCCGTCCGAGCTGGGCCCGCCGCGCAAGTTCTACACGCTGAACGATATGGGCCGCGAGGAGCTCGTGCGCTTCTGGGCGAAATGGGAGTTCGTCGCGTCGAAGATCAACGAGCTGAAGGAGAGCCGATGAAGAACCCGGTCGCCTATTTCAAGAAGGTCGCCCGCGAGAAGCGCGAGTACCGCGAGGCCATGGAGCGCGTCAAGGCGCTGCCCGAGGACTACCGCTTCGTATACGACAAGATCCAGCACTATATGTGGAACCATGTGGCCGGCGACGGCATGGACATGACCGTGGTGCTGGCCGACCTCGTGGACCTGTTCGAACAGGGTGCCGCGGCCGGTCGGGACGTGCTGGACGTCACCGGCGAGGACGTGGCCGCGTTCTGCGACGACCTGCTGACGGGCGCGAAAACGTACCAGAGCACGAAGCAGGACGCCCTCAACCGCGCTATCATGGGAAAGCTGGGGAGCAACCGCCCCTAGCCCAACGAGGGGAGAGGACCTGGCATGAGCGAGGTGGAGAGCAACCGGCATGCCTGGGGCATGCTGGCCGAGGACCATTACCGCCACTACCGGAAGCGCATCGAGGACGGGGAGAACCGCCTGAACGCCCACATACGGGAAGAGCTGGGCGATTTGGCCGGCAAGCGCGTGGCGCACCTGCAGTGCAACGTCGGGTTCGACACGCTGGCGCTGGCCGAGCGCGCGGCGCACGTAACGGGCGTTGACCTGGCTCCCGAGAACGTGCGCTGTGCGCGGATGCTCGCCGAGGACTTCGGGTTCGCGAACGTCGATTTCGTCGAGGCCGACGCCTGCAACCTGCCCGCCAGCCTCGACGGCCGCTACGACGTGGTGTTCACATCCGAGGGGGTGCTCGGCTGGCTCCCCGACCTCGATTCTTGGGCGCGCGGCGTGCGACGGCTGCTCGCGGACGGCGGCTTCCTGTACGTGTTCGACTCGCATCCGTTCTACCTGGCCTTCGACGAGACCAAGCTGGGACGCGGCGAGTACGACCTGGCGTACCCCTACTTCGGCAAGGAGCCCGACGTGGACGACTGCATCGGCGGCTACGCCTCGGAGCCGAAGGAGGGCGTCGAGGCGTACTTCTGGATGCACCCCGTCTCGGACATCCTGAACGCGCTCATCGGGGCCGGCTTGCGCATCGACGCGTTCAACGAGTTCCCCGAGAACTTCTTCGACTCGGGCGGCCTCGAGCTCTCCCCCGAGAAGGGCCTCTACGAGCTCCCCGGCAACGACGACAGGTTCCCGATGACGTTCAGCCTGCGCGCCTCGGCGTGACGGCGCGCACGTGGGCACGGGTGCCGGGAGCAGGGAGACTTCGGGGCTTGGAGGGTGGAGACACCGGAAGACCTGCCCGATGCCGCGAGGGTCGCGCCGGGAGGCGGGCCGCCCCTCACTTCCGGTACTCGAGGCACCACCGGATGCAGTACGAAGCACTCGCGGCAACGAGGGTGGCGGCGATGATTCCCACGGCCGTGCGGTACACGGCTACGGCGTCGCCCAGGAAGGTTGCGGAGAGGAACTGGGCGGCGGCCAGCACGCCCAGGCCCACGATCAGGCACGTCATGAGCACCCGGTACGCGGTTCTGAGCGCGCGGCCCGTTATCTGGAGCTCGCGCTCGTCGTCGGCTGCGAGCTCCAGGTTGTCCCGCGTGCTCGCATGCAGCCCGCTGCGCCTCACGAACACCGCACGGGCGATGGGATAGAGCACCAGGAACACCACGAACACCGCCATGAGCGGCGAGAGGTGGACGGAAAGGGAGAAGCCGTCTGCGGTCGCACCGCCCTCGTAGCGCGAGAACGGGAACATGAACGCCAGCCCCATGAGCACGAACAGCAGCACGTTGCCCACGCTCTCGAACACCACTTTCTTCATGATTGCTCCTCCTTGCTGAACACGTCCTCCACCGCGGCATCGAACACCTCGCACAGGTTGAGCGCGAAAAGCAGCGACGGCACGTAGCTCCCCTTCTCCAGCGAGATGATGGTCTGGCGGGTGACGCCCGTGAGCCGCGCCAGCTCGCTTTGGGAGAGCCCGCGGTCCTCGCGCAGCTCCCTCACCCGGTTCCTGATGGTGTCCACGGTCGGCTCGATTCGATAGTAGTAAAGTTGACTTTACCTAGTATGGCAGGCGGGCGAAGATATGTCAAGTTGACTTTACTTGCATCGCGGGCACCCGGAACAGAACAGCCGGCGCATAATAAAGAGAACAGATGTTTCACGCTAAGCACTCCGTCGGAGGCATGGTAAGCTGGCGCTTGGCGAGTTTGCGCCCCGTCAGGTTTGCACCACGGCAAGCTGGCACACGGCTAGCCGGCACTTGGCGCTCTGGCGCGCCGCTCGGCAAGCTCGCACCTTGAATGCGAGCGGGAAAGGGGGACCCATGCGGATGGAACGGCTCATCGGGATCATGTGCGTGCTGGCGGATGCGCAGCGCACGACCATCGGGGCACTGGCCGAGCGGTTCGAGGTGTCGACGCGCACGATCGCGCGCGACCTCGACACGCTGGGACAGGCGGGCGTGCCCCTCGTCACGTTCCCGGGCGCAGGCGGCGGCGTGGGCGTCGTCGAGGGCTTCAAGGTGCGCCGCGACCTGCTGAGCACGCACGACGCGGCAGCGCTGTACGCGGTGCTCGACGGGCTGCGCAGCGTCGACGGCGACCAGGCCGTCACGCAGCTCATCGCCCGGCTCGTCCCCGGCGCCGACGAGAACGCGCAGGCCACCGCGAGCGGCCCCATCGCCCTCGACCTCTCGTCGTGGTTCGCCGACGGCATCGCGCAAGAGAAGCTCGCCCTTCTGCTCGACGCCGTGCGCGAACGGCGCTGCGCGCGGATCGAGTACATCGCGCGGTCGGGGCGCAGCGCGCGCACCGTGGAGCCGGCGCGGCTCGTCTACAAGCAATCGAGCTGGTACCTCCACGCCTTCTGCCGAGAACGCGAGGCGTTTCGCCTGTTCAAGCTCAAACGAATCGCCGCTCTCGAGGTGCTGGGCGAAACGTTCGAACCGCGCGACACCCCGGCGCTCGCCCTTTCCGCCCCGCACGCCCCGCTGCTGCTGCCGCCCGACGAGGACGTCCCGGGCACCTTCCTCGTAGAGCTCGACTACGACGCGGCCGACGAGTTCGCCCTCGTCGAAACCATCGACGCGCGCTTCCTCGAACGCGGAGCGGACGAAGCCGCCGGCGTCGCGCGCTTCCGCACCGACGACGCCGCCTGGGTGCAAAGGCTCTGCGGATTCCTGGGCGATCTCGCACATATTCGAAAACCATGACATACAGCTGTCATGGTTGCTCCCGTACTATGGGTTCCGCCCCCTAAGGAAAGGATCCACCATGCAGCATCCGAAGAAAACCGTGCTCGTCTACGTGTTCGACGGCTTCGCCGACTGGGAAAGCTCGTACGTGTGCGCCGAGCTCAACCAAACCGACTCCTTCGAGGTGAAAACCGTCGCGCCCGACCATGCCCCGAAACGCTCGATGGGCGGCATCGCCGTGGTGCCCGACTACGCGCTGGACGACGTCCCCGAGGAATTCGCCGCCCTGCTGCTCATCGGAGGCAACCCCTGGCTCGACCCGACGAGCGGCATCGACGCCGTTGAGCCCCTCGTCCGCCGTGCGCGGGAGCAGGGGGCGCTCGTGGGAGGCATCTGCAACGCGGCCGCGTTTCTGGCCGAGCACGGCTTCCTCGACGACTGCGCCCACACGGGCAACACGCTCGAGTACGTGCAGCAGTGCGCACCCCATTACCGCGGTGCCGAGCACTTCGTGGAAGCGCAGGCGGTGGCCGACCGCGGCGTGGTCACGGCGAACGGCAGCGCCGCGCTCGAGTTCGCGCGCGAGGTGCTGCGTGAGCTGGGCGCGAAGGACGACCCCGACGCCTGGTTCAAGCTCCACAAGGACGGCTTCTACCCCGGGTAGCGCCGGACGCGGCGCCCCTGCCGCGAAGGGGCGCTCGACCGCCCAGGGCGCCCGCTCCGCACCATGGGAGCGGGCGCCCCTAGCCCAGCGGAAACCGCAGCGTCACGCAAGCGCCGCCCTCCGCGGCGTCGCGGTTCGCCAGCTCCACCGAGCCGCCGTGGCGCGCGGCGGCCTCCGCGGCCACGTGCAGCCCCAGCCCGCGGTGCCCGCGCGCGGCGCGGGCGGGATCGCCCTGGTAGAAGCGCTCGCATCCGCGCTCCAGCGCCTCGGGCGAGAAGCCGGGCCCCACATCGGTCACGCTCACCGCGAGCACGCCGCCGGCATCGGCCGCGCCGTCCGCCCGCACGCGCACCTCCACCGTCGAGTCGGCGGGCGCGTGCTCCACGGCGTTCGCCACCACGTTCATCACGGCGCGCTCCACGAGCGCCTCGTCCATCCGCAGCGCCTCGGGCAGCCCCGCGCCCTCACTCCACGCCACCTGCGCGCCGCCGCACGCCGCGAGCGCCTCGGCCTGCGTGCGCAACCGCACGAGCAGGGGGCGCAGCGGACGTTCGACCGGGGCGAACACCGTCGCGTCGCCCAGCGTCGCGTCGATGAGCGCAGCCAGGTACGTCCCCATCTGGCGCGCCCCCTCGGCCGCATCGGCCGCGCACGGGCGCTGATCGTCCGTCAGCTCGCCCTCCAGCAGCAGGTCGACGTTGCCGCGCACCACGGTGAGCGGCGTCTTCAGATCGTGCGCGAGCGCGGCGATCTGCTCGCGCTGCGCCTGCTCGCTCCTCCATTGCGCCTCGAGGGAGCCCTTCAGCGAGGCGCGCATCTCGTCCATCGCGCCCAGCACGCCGTCGATCTCGCGCACGCCCGACGTCCCCACCTCGAAATCGAGGTCGCGCTCCTCGATGCGGCGCGCGGCGTCGGCCAACGGGGCCATCTTGCGCGACAGCACGCGCGCCGCGCGCACGTCGTGCCCGTCCTTGCCGAGCGTGCGTTCGAGCAGGCTCCTGATCGCCGGCTCGTCGTCCACCGCCAGTATCCGCGCCATCGTCGCTCCTTTCCTTCGTCGTCGAGTGTAGCACGAGGCGGCTACCCCGTCCCGCCGCCCCGCTCCGCCGCCTTCGCGCCCCGCCACCGCTTCCCGCCGGTCCCGATCCGCATATTCGCCCCGAACACACGCTTGGAGGCCGTTTTGCGTGTGTTTCGGGCGAATATGCGGATCGGCGGGCTCCGGTCGGGCACGGAAGGCAGAGCGGAGGCGGGAGGGGCGATGCCTCATTCCCCGCCGCGGCGGCCTTCGAAGCGGTTCGCGCAGGCCAGCGTTACGACCAGCACCAAAGCCGTCACGACGACGCTCGCGAGCGCCACCGTCGTCCAGGCCGACGCGAGCGCCTGCGCCTGGCCAGCCGCGCCCATCGCCGAGGCTATGGACGCCTCGAGCGGGAGCGTCGCCAGGCGGGACGGCCAGGCGAACGGCACGACCGCGGCCAAGCCGATGCCCAGCGCGCCCGACAGCGTTCCCGTCACCAGCCCGTTCGCCAGCCCGCCGAGCAGCGCCATGGCGGCGATGAACCCGAGCGCACCCAGGCCGATGGACGCGTTGCGTCCCCATTTCAGCGCCACGAGCAGGAAGATCGCGTACGAGCACGCGCTTCCCAGCGCGATGCCCAGCACGGCCAGCGCGAGGGCCGAAAACTCCGGCAGCGCCCGCCCCGCAAGCGCCAAAGCCGCGCAGAACAGCGCCGCCGCCCACGCCGCCGCCGCGAGGCCGAGCGCCAGCAGCGCCGCGAGCTTCGCCGCGAGCGCAGCGCGACGCGACGACACGCCCAGCAGGTTCGCCCCTTCGCCCGCGCGCTGCTCCGCGTCGGCCGCCAGCCCGCACGCGATGCCCGCCAGCAGCGGCGCGCCGGCGCCGAGCAGCTGGAAGAACGCGTCGGTCCCCATGAGCGAATCCCAGGCCGAGAACGCGAAGTACGCGCCCGCCAGCCCGCCGAGGACCGTCGCCAACACCGCATGGAGCCACACGAGGGGCGAGCGGCGCAGCCGCGCCGCCTCCGAGCTCAGCGCGTGCGCGAACGTCACCCGCGCCATCATGCGGCCTCGCGCTTCGAGAACCACGCCGCCCCGGCGATGGCGAGCGCGGCGAACAGGGCGACGGCCACCGCGAGGCCGAGCACGGCGTCCCCTCCGAACGTGCCGAGCGCGTCTCCCGCCTCGAGCGGCACGCCCGAGGGCGCCACGCCCAAGAGCGGCGCCACCGCGCACAGCGTCGTGGCCGGGGGAAACGCGAACCACGCGTCCGACGTCCACAGGGCGATGCCCACGCCCACCTGCACCAAAGCCGGAATCGCGATGCCGGCGAGCGTGCCGAAGCGCAGGGTCAGCGCGAGCGCGGCGGGAACCATCCACGAGCTGGCGAGGGTCAGCAGGACCGCCGCGGCCAGCCCCTCGGCGAAGCTCGGCCCCTCGGCGCCGAGCGCCGTGAGCACCGTCGAGCAGGCGAGCACGACGAGGTTCGCCCCCAGCACGAGCGCGAGCGCGTATGCCACCTTGGCCCACCACGTGCGCGCCGGCGGCAGCGGAAGCCCGAGCACCGGGCGCAGCTTCTGCCGCGCATCGAGGTTCGCGATGGACGCGCAGATGAGCGCGATGGCCACCGGCATCATGAGCGCGTACCAGTAGTTCCACAAGCACGTCGCGATGCCGCCGATGGCGCCCGTGCCCGGGATCACGCCCAAGGACAGCACGCCCAGCGCGCAGAACGGCAGCGGCGCGATGAGCGCCACCTTGCGCGGGGCGCCGCGGCGGCCCTTGAGCACCTCCGCCTTGAACACGGTCGGAAACGATCCTGCTGCAGCTCCCATCATGCCACCGCCTTCCCCATGCACACGTCCATGAACAGCCTCTCCAGATCGACGCCCGTGTCGAGCGGCGCCTCAAAGGCCAGCCGGCCCTCCACAATGATGCCGACGAGGTCAGCCACGTGCTCCACTTCGTTCAAGATATGGCTCGACAGCACCACGGTGATGCCGCGCTCCGGGAACGACCGGATGAGCGCGCGCAGCTCCTGGATGCCCACCGGGTCGAGACCGTTCGTCGGCTCGTCGAGGATGAGCAGGCGCGGGCTGCCCACGAGCGCGAGCGCGATGCCAAGGCGCTGCTTCATGCCGAGCGAGAACTGCCCCGCCCGCTTCGAGCCCGTATGGGCGAGCTCCACCGTGGCCAGCGCCTCGTCGATGCGGCTCTCGGGCACGCCCAAGAGCGTCGTGCGCACGCGCAGGTTTTCGCGCGCGGTGAGGTTGTCGTAGAGCGGCGGCGTCTCGATGAGCGCGCCGATGCCGTCGAGGTCGGCGCGCGTCCACGGGCGCCCCGCGAAGGCGATGCTGCCCGACGTGGGGCGCAGCATGCCGCACACCATTTTAAGCAGCGTCGACTTCCCCGCGCCGTTCGGCCCCAAGAGGCCGTACACCGAGCCCTCCGGCACGTGCAGCGACACATGATCGACCGCCGTCTGCCCCTTGAACGTCTTCGTGAGCGCGTTCGTTTCCAGTAGGTTTCCCATAGACCTTTCCTTTCTCTTGCCTGAACCCAGGATGCGCCCGGTTCTTAAAGATTCGTTAAAGGCAGGGGAAACAATCGCCGCGCGCACGCGGTGCCCTATAATGGGAGTTCGTTCTCGGAAGGGGAAGGAACCGCATGGGCTTTCTGCGCGCCGATTTCACATGGGGGTGGAAGGCCCTCGTCATAGCCGGGATCGCGCTGCTGTTCGGCGGGTTCGCCGTGCTCATGTACGGGGAATTCTCTCCTTCGATCGGGCTCCAAGGCGTGATCGACTACGGCATCAGGGCCCTCGGCTTCGTGGCCATGGGCACGGGCGTGGTCTGCTTCGTGCCGGTGATCCTGCGCGACCCCTGGCGCTCCCGTCCCCGCACCGAAGAGGGCTGGCGCACGCTGCGGGGCGAGGCAGCACGCGAGGCGGGCGTTATCGCGCTCAACCTCGTGTGCTACGTGGGCGCGGGGCTCGTCGCCCTCGGCGCCCTCACCGCGCTCGGCCGCGCGCCGGTCGCCGCAGGCATCACCATGCTGATCTCCCTCGCCGTGCTGGTGCGGTACCGGTGGCACCGATGGAAGCACCGCTGCACGTACGATCACCTCAAGCCGTTCGGCATCGTCCTTATCATGCTCGCGTTCGGCTTGGTCGCCGGCATAATCGGAGGGATGCAGGCCGCCGATGCCATCGCGGATGCCGCCGAGGGCCCCAGCGAGGAAGCGTGCATGCTCAACGGCTTCAAAGAGCAGCGCCCCTCGGGTCGCGGCGCCGCCTTCAACGCCACCGACCTCGTAATCGATTTCACCACCGGGGTCGGCAACAAGCACGTGTACGTGTCCATCAAGGAGCAGGACCGCGCCGTGCTCCAGCAGATCGTGGACACCGGCGGTTTCGTGCGCCTCACCTATTACCCGCGCACGAACGTGTTCGTGCGCGCCGAGTCCTCCCTGGGTTGGCGCACGACTGACAACACTTCGGGCGCGAACTGAACGTCCTCGCTGGCACTGCGCCCTGCTTTCACGGGCGGCGGCCGCCGGCGAAGCGGGTGCAGTCCTTGCCCTCGCGCTTGGCGTCGTAGAGCGCCCGGTCGGCGGCGGCGAAGAGATGCTCGTAGTCGTCGCCGTCCGCGCCCGCCAGCGCCACGCCCACGCTGAGCGTGACCTGCCGGCCCGACACCTGCAGCGCCGACGCCGCCCGGCCGAGGCGCTCGCCGGCCTTGCGCGCACGGTCCGCGTCGGCGTGCGGCAGGAACAGCACGAACTCGTCGCCGCCTATGCGCGCGGCGAAGCCCTCCTCGCTGCGCAGCCCCTCGGCCAGCACGCCCGCCGCACCTACCAGCAGGTCGTCGCCCGCCAGATGGCCGTACGTATCGTTGACGGCCTTGAAGTCGTCGATGTCCGCCACCAGCAGGGCGCCGGTTCCGCGCTCGGCACATGCAGGCAGCTGCTGCGCAACCAACTCGGCGGCCGCCCCCTGGTTGAGCAACTTCGTCAGCGGGTCGCGGCGCGCCTGGTCGACCAGCTGCTCGATGCGGCGTCGCTCCTCGGTAACGTCCTTCCAGCTGCCGATGGTGCGCACGGGCCTTCCCTCGGCGTCGCGCAGCATGCGGGCATGCATGCGCACCCAGCGCCACGCATCGCCGCTCCCGGCAACGCGGTGGTGCACCTCCATCGTGGTGGAGCCGTCGTCGCGCAGCGCCTCGGACAGGCGGCGGAAGTCGTCTGGGTGGATGCGCCCCGACTCCGCGGACGCGGTGTAGCGCGGGTAGCGGCGCTCCTCGGGCGGAGCCCCGTCCGCAGTCGCAGCTCCGCGCTCGAACTCTATGAGCGCGTCCTGCTCCACGTCGTACTCGAACAGCACGTCGGTCACGCTGCGCAGCGCTATGCGGTAACGCTCCTGCTCGAGCAGCAGCGCCTGCTCGGCCCGCTTGCGCGACGTGATGTCCATGAGCAGGCTGCTGATCTTCACGGACCCGTCGACGGCCTTCATCTTGCGACCCGAGTCCATGATCCACGCCAGCTCGCCGTTCTTCTTGCGCACGCGGTACTCCGTCTCGTACGACGACCCCTGCGCGAAGCAGCGGCGCACGTCCGCGAGCGCTTGGTCAAGGTCGGGCGGGTGCACGATACCGGAGACCGTGCCCCCGCTCATGGACATGAATTCCTCGGTGGTGTAGCCCAGCATGCGCGCCAGGCCCTCGTTCACGTACACCAACCGGTAGGGCTCGCCGTCCTCGCTCACCTTCAGGCCACCGGCGATATTCGCCGTTATGAGGTCGATGGTCTCGGTTTTCTCGCGCACCAGCTGCTGCAGGTACTCGTAGCTTTGCCGGCCGGCCTCGAAGGGAAAGTACTCCTCGTCCTTCATGGCCTGGTAGGGGTTCGACACGTGGACGTGCCCGATCCTCAGCTCGCCGCCCTCGTCCACCAGCTCGTAGCTGCAGCGCTGGCGCTCCTCCAGCACCAGGCCCGAGTCCGCGCTCGTGCGCACCCGGTAGCGCCCCATGACCGTGCAGGAGCGCTCCCCCACGTTCACCAGGCGGAAATCCTCGTCCGACACCTCGCATGGCGGCGCGAGCGGGGCGCGCTCCTGCAGGTACGACACGATGCCCTCGGAATCGGTGGAGAACTCGACCTCGCCGGCGCCTATCCAGGAGAAGCCGTCGGCGAAGCGGCCGACCACGCGTTCCACGTCCTTGCCGGAGTAGAACAGCCGCACCGTCTCTGAAACGTACGCGATCGCCTTGTCGAAAAGCGGGTTCATGCCCATCCCCCCAGCCTGCCAAGCCTCACGGTTCGACGGAGGGCTCCCCTCGCCCTTCATCGTCGCTTGCGCACCCCCTTGGCAATAGCGCGCCACTGGCAGTATGGCCTTTCAACCAGGCGTTGACGGGCGCGCATGGCAATCGGGAGAAAAAATCGACAACCGGAACGCCCGGGCGCAGCGGCGGCGCAGGAGAGGTTTGGTGCTGCCCCCGGCCAGCCAGGACCGGAAGCGTATGCCGGGGTCGCAGTCGTTCGCCTCGAGGCAGAACCGGGACGGATCCCCGTCGTCGAACGCGCCGGCGTCGGAAGAAAGGAGTTGCGCACGCGTAGCACGGCACCTGGAACGGCAAGGCGAAGGGCGGGTCCAGCTCGCACGAACGAGGCGCGCCCGGCATCCCTTGGGGGGTGGGATGCCGGGCGCGCCTTCCTGTGTTTCAGACCGCCCTTACTGTATGACGTAATCTAATAGTTGTCAATGACTCCTATTGTAGTTTTTCGCGAATAGACGCGGAGCGGGCCGCGTTCTTGTATCATGGTTGCACGACGGAACGCGCGCGTGCGGCACGGTGCCGCACGCGGGAGGAAGGGAGCGCCCATGGAGGCCTACAAGCAGGAGTTCATCGAGTTCATGGTGGAGAGCGACGTGCTCAAGTTCGGCGACTTCACGCTGAAGAGCGGCCGGAAGTCCCCCTTCTTCATGAACGCGGGCGCCTACGTGACGGGCTCGCAGCTCCACCGCCTGGGCCAGTTCTACGCCCGCGCCATCCACGACGCGTTCGGCCTGGACTTCGACGTGGTGTTCGGCCCGGCGTACAAGGGCATCCCGCTTTCCGTGATCACCACGATGGCGCTCTCGGAGCTCTACGGCAAGGAGGCGCGCTACTGCTCGAACCGCAAGGAGGTCAAGGACCACGGCGACACGGGCATCCTGCTGGGCTCGGCACTTCATGACGGCGACCGCGTGGTCATCGTGGAGGACGTGACCACGTCGGGCAAGTCCATTGAGGAGACGCACCCCATCCTCATGCAGCAGGCGAACGTGGAGGTGGTGGGCCTCATGGTGTCGCTCAACCGCATGGAAGTCGGAAAGGGCGGCGAAATCTGCGCGCTCGACGAGGTGCGCGAGCGCTACGGCTTCGCATGCGCGTCCATCGTGGACATGGCCGAGGTCACGGAGCACCTGCTGAACCGCGAGTGCCAGGGCCGCGTCGTCATCGACGACGAGGTGAAGGCCGCACTGGACGCCTACTACGAGCAGTACGGCGCGAGGTAGCCCCGCCCTCCCGCAGGTGCGGCCGTCAGGCCGAACGAGGCAAAAGACGGCCATCGGGAGGAACGACAGGGGGAGCGCATGGTGCGCTCCCCCTGTCGTTCCTCCCGGGCAGACCCAGGTCGCCTCGCTACCCGTTCGCCGCCACGAGCAGGGCCGTCAGCGCCAGGACGAGCAGCGTGCAGGCAAGCCCCGCGGCGTTGCACCAGCGCAGCGCGCGCCCTTCCGAGCGGAAGGCGCGGCGCGCGAGCGCGTAGAAGCCCAGCCCCAGCGCGCCGCCCGCCGTGTTCGCGATCAGGTCGGTGACGTCCGACGCCCCCATGGCGAACGCGAACTGCAGCACCTCGAAGCCCAGGCTCACGGCCGCCACGGCCGCGATGCCCCGCCACAGCGGCTGGCGCCCTGCGAGCATGCCCAGGTACAGCCCGAACGGCACGAACGCCACCAGGTTCTCCACGGTCTCGCGGTAGTCGGCCGCGCCGTTGATGACCGTCGCGCCCGCCAACGGCACCAGGTTCACGCTGCGCATCGTGCCTGCCACGTCAAGCGAGAACTGCCCTTTAAGCAGGACGATCCATACCAAGAACGCCAGATAGACCGCGAAGAGGAACCCGGTGAGCGCCCGGCTTCCCAAGAACCCCGCCGGCCGTTCCATCTGGAACGCCGCCGGTGCGGCGATACCCGGAAGGCCGTCCGCCACGCCACCTGCCCCGTGCCCGGCCCTGCGTCCCAGCCCGCGTTCGGTCGCGCCGCGGGGCCCGCCGTCGCGTTCGCCGTCCCTCGCAGGGCCGTCCGCCCTGACCGCTGCCTTGCCTGCACCGCCGCAAGCCTTTGACTGCTCCATAAGGCCGCTCCTTCTCCGCTTCCGCCCGGTTGCGCCCCGGTGCGCGCAACCGGGGCAGGAAGAAGCGTACCGCCCTGAGGCCCCCGCCCCACCCCGCGCGCGCCAACCGTAGCCGCAACTTCAGCGCCGGTTAAGGAACGCTTAAGGGACGGGAGCATGAGGGGGCACGGCAGCCTTCGCAGCCGACGGAGCGTGGCTGCACGGCTGCCGTCAAGAGGCGCTGTCGGCACGCCGCCTTCCGCAAACGACAAGCAGCCCCAAGCCTGCCAGGACGGCCGTTGCGTTGAACAGGAACAGGGCCGCCGCCCCCGCCGCCTGCAGTACGAAACCTCCCAGAACAGGACCCAAGCCCATGCAGAGATCCGGTCCGAGATAGAACGTGTTCGCAGCGCGCCCAATCCGATCCTTCGAAACCCCGCGCACCGACTCTGCCTGCAGGGCGCAGTACGCGGACCCCTGCCCCGCCCCCATGCACACTCCCGCCACGGCGATGCCCGCGAACGAGTCCACGAACGCCGCCGCCAGCATCCCGAATGCGGCGAGCATCATCATGGGAGCCGCTACCGCGCGGACACCACGCGCATCGCTGATGCGCCCAGCCAAAGGCCGCGCCGTCGCCGTTGCCAAGGAGTACAGCAGAAAATACAGGGAGGCACCCTCGATACCGCGCATCTCGCCTACCACGAGCACGAACGACGACGTCACACCCTGCGCCACCATCAGCAGGCCGGCTATCGCGGAAAGCAGCAGCGCGGGGCCGTAGAGCCAATCTGAGGGCCCACCGCGAAACCGCCCGCCCGACGACGCGCGAGCCCCCGCAGCGGGAGGCGCCTTGAACAGGGCCGCCATGACGAACCCCGCCGAGAGCAAAGCCCCCGAGACGGCGAAGGCGCCCGCATAACCTGCCGTGTCGCCGACGAGGGAGCCGAACGCAGGACCGAGGGCGCAGGCTATCGTGTAGGCCGCCCCCAGCCACCCCACGCCGCTCCCCACCCTCTCCTCGGGGACCACAAGCGATGCAAGCGATACGACGACGGTCGATTTGAAGGCGAAGGCAAACCCCTGCAGGGTCAGGAAAAGCGTCATGAGCGGAATCGACCGGAACAGGGCGCACCCCAAAGCCGATATCGCGAAAAGCCCGCAGGACACGGAGAGCAGGTCCTTTTTCCCCAGCCTGTCCGCCGCGATTCCGCTCACCGGCCTTGCGGCAAGGGCTGCTGCGGCAAGGAGCCCCGCGAGGAACCCTGCCAAGGTCAGGGACGCTCCCAACGAAACCGCATAGCCTGCGACGAGGGGGCGCGTGAGGTACAGTCCGAACTGTAGCATCGCCTCGATGCAGAACAGCTGCGCGAACTTCGGGTTCCACAGCTTTGCCCTCCCCATGCCTCCCCCCCCTCCCCGCGGCCCTGGCTCCCAAAGCTGGAATCCAGGCCGAGCCAAGTTCACGTCGTACGCGCCAAGCACCGGCGCCGCTCAAGCTGGAGAGGAGCCGGGCGCGGCCGTTCCCGACCGCGTGCCTTGAGCCCGGCTCCCAGCGCTCACGGCAGGAACACCGAGCACTGCGCCCCGCGTTCGGACATCTTCGCGGCCAGCTCCTCGAGCGTGCCATACTCGATGGCGTTAGCTAGACAGTGCAGCGCGCACGAGGGCTCCCCGCCCGCGGCAACACGGCCCTCGCACAGGTTGCACGAGGTGGTGGGCACGGGGACGTACTTACCCTCCCAGGTGCCGTCGGTCTTGCGCCACGGCCCCATCTCCAAAAGCTTGATGCCCCATTGCCCCAAGGGCAGGCTCAGCTCGTTGCGGCAGGCGATCTCGCAGGTGTGGCAGCCGGTGCAGTACTCGTTGTCTATCATCAGTCCATAGGTGGCCATATCAATACCTCCCTTCCAGGCTAGTTTTCGGTCCGGTAGATCTTGCAGGGCAGCGCTCCGTAGTGGGAGCCCAGGCCCAGCTTCCCGATCTCCTTCCACGGCATGAGCGAGTTGATGGACGACTTGCGCACGCTGAACAGCTCGGCGTCCTTGTCCTCCGGGTACCACCATCCGTGGTCGCACCCGATGACTCCCTCCTTCACGATGGGCGTGATGTCGGCAACCATCTGGCACTTCCCCCAGGGGTTCTCGATGGTCACCCAGTCGCCCTGGCCGATGCCGTGCTTCTCGGCGGTGGCGGGGTGGATCTCCACCGTGGCTGCGGTGCGTATCTCGCGCAGCGAATCGATCATGCGGTGCTCGGTGTGGAACGACGTGGGACGGCGGGCGCCCGTGACGAAGTCGAGCGGGTACTCGTCGATCCATTCGGGGCGCGAGCGCTTGGAGAAGCGCGGCTCCTCGTAGTAGGGCAGCGGATCCTCGCCCAGGTGCTGCTTCACCGTGCTCCACAGCTCCACGCGCCCGGTGGGTGATTTGAAGCCCGGCTTGCCGTCGGCGCGCAGCAACCCCAGTTCGTACTGGTAGTAGGGAATCTCGTAGCGGCCGTACACCCATTCGCGCAGCGTTTCGTAGGTCATGTCCTCGCCCGTGTCGGGGTCGGCCGTGTAGGGTATGTTCTGGATCTTGTTGTCCAGGTACGCATGCGGGCTCGACCACTTCTCGGCGTCCTCGGTGCGGTCGGGGTTGATGCGGTGGTCGAGGTCGAGCATGATCTCCAGGTCGGACTTGCACTCGCCGAGCGGCTCGAGCACCTTCGTGAGCGCATGGAACTGGCCGGGCTGGTTGCAGCCGTGGAACGTGACGATGCCCTCGTGCTCGAGCGAGGTGGACACCGGAAGCACCACGTCGGCGAGCGCCTGGATAGTGGGGTTCATGAAGATGTCGGTGGCCACCACGAACTCCTTGTGGCGGCATGCCTCCATCCACTGCATGGGCTGCTGGGTGATGCACGACGAGATGAAGTTCGAGCTCTGGATGAACAGGAACTCTATCGGGTACGGGATGTTCGTGCGCAGCGTGTCCAACGTGCAGTCGGGCTGCGTGGTGTTGATGATGAAGTCCATGGCCGGATACTGGTCGTGGCCGGCGATGGGGATGGGGTTCGTGTCCTCTTCCTCCACCAGCATGCCCACGCCCTTGCGGCCCGTGGAGCCGCCGTTGAGCATGGTCTGTCCCAGCTTGATGCCGCCCGGGTTGTCCAGGTTGCCGCAGATGGCAAAGATACCCCAGATGGCATGGCATATCTGGAGCGTGTTGGGGTTCTGGTCGGTCTTGAGGCCCACCGACGCCGTGCACGGCTTCTGCGCAAGGCAACGGGCGGCGGCGTAGATGTCCTCGACCGGCACCTCGCAGATCTCGGCGGCCCTCTCGGGCGTCATGGTGCAGCAGCGCTCCGCGTACTCGTCGAAGCCGTACGTCCATTTCTCCACGAAGTCGTGGTCGTAGAGGTCCTCTTTGATGATGACCGCGTTGAATGCCATGGCGAGCGCCGCGTCGGTGCCGGGCCGGATCTGGAAATGGTAGGCGGCGTGGCGGGCGAGCCAGTTGGCGCGAGGGTCGACCACGATGACCTTCATGCCGCGCTTCATCATGTCAACCGTGCTGTGCCCGAACAGGCCGTCCGGGTTCGACCACAGCGTGTCGCGGCCCCACACGAGCATGTAGCGGGGCAGCTCGTAGCGCGGGTCGTCGTAGCGGTCCTTGAAGCCGAAGGCGCCGTCGTACTCCACGTAGGCGCAGCCTAGAAGCCAGTCCATGGCGGTCTGGCGCGGGATGACGCACGACCAGCCGCCGTTGGCGTGGATGGCCGTCCGGCTGTGGAACACCTGGTTGCACGTTTGGAACTGGTACGCGCTGGCCTCGCGGCCGGTGCCCGTCCAAACCGACACCGTGTCGGGGCCGTATTTCTCGGTAAGCTCGCGGTACTTCTCCACGATGATATCGTACGCCTCGTCCCACGAGATGCGCTCCCACTTGTCGGGCTGGCCGCGGTACGCGCGATCGCGCTTCATGGGATACAGGAGACGGTCCTCGTGGTAGAGGTACTCGGGCAGCGTCAGGCAGCGCACGCAGAGGCGCCCGTTCGTGATGGGCTGGTCGGGGTCTCCTTCCACCTTCACCAACTTGCCGTCCTTGACGAACGCCCTCAGGCCGCAGCCGACGCCGTGACAACCCGGGGGCGACCACTGGGCCGTGCGGTACACCTTCGTCCCATCCTCGAGCTCCGTGACGCGAGGCGTCTCGGACACGCGGGTCAACTCACTCATGCTCTCTCCTCTCTGTTGCGCTCCGCCCGTTAGCGAAGCGGTTTCCCTGGTTGTGCGGGCCGACGGAGGGCTGCGCGCCGCCGGGCCCGGGCGATGCGGCCCGGTCGGCCGCCGCGAAGAGCCCGCTGCCGCACACGGCGCAGCGGACGAGGCTCTCGCCCGGCTCCACAACATGCCCGCAGTCGAGGCAGACGGGCGGCGGTGGGGCGATACCCCATTCCATCTCGTCGCATTTCCCGCAGTGGTTGCACACGTAGCAGCGCTCCATGACCGGTCAGCCCTTCACGACCGCCGTGTCGGCGAGCCAGTTGAGGGCGGCGATGCGCTTCGCTGCATCCTCCACCACACGGCGCCTCCCCGTGCGCTCGAGCGTTTCCAGGTCGTACGACCCGGCGCCGAACGCCTCCTCGCACGCAAGCCGAAGGTCATCCTCGGCAAGCTCCATGCCGCGTGCGTCGAACAGGGCCTCCAGCGCGAAGCCCTGGCGCAGGTTCTCGCCCGACTTGATGAGCAGCTGCACGGAGAGCTCCTCCTCGTTCATGCGCTCCTGCTCGTAGTAGTCGTCGATCGTCTGGCCCTTGCCGGCCAGCTCGCGTTCGAGCGAGCGGCGCAGGCCGTCCCGCGAGGCTTGGTAGAACGCGTCGGGAATAACCCCTTGCAGGCGCTTCTCCAGCTCGATGTTCGCCAGGCGGGCATGCGCGTCGCGGTTGAGCAGCGTAGCCTCAGCCTCGAGGCCGCGGGCCACCGCAGCCCGGAACTCCGCCGCCGTGGAGGCGCCCTCTATGCTCTCGGCGACCCACGCGTCGGTGAGGGCCGGCACTTCCTTGCGCAGCTGGCCGAGAACCGTGACCGTGGCCGTGTAGCACTCCACGTCGCCGTCGCCGAGGGCTCGCGGCCGCGGTACCTCGTAGTCGAAGGTGCGCGTCTGGCCCACGTCCATGCCCACGAGCCGCTCGACGAAGGATTCGGGCATGGAGCCGTCCGCCAGCTCGAGCACCATGCTCTTGCCCGTGAGGCGCGGCACCGGCCGCCCTTCCAAGAACGTGGCCACGTCGACGCTCACGACGTCGCCGAGCACGACCGGGTGCGGGTCGGCCGGCAGGAACTCCGCGCGCGCCTCCATGAGCTCCGCGATGCGGGCATCGACCAGCTCGCCGGTCACCCGGACATCCTCCGTCTCGATCTCCACGGGGTTCGCCGACGACAGCGAAAGCGCCGGCTTCTCCACCGCGGACAGCTCGAAGGCGAAGTCCTCGCCCGCGTCCGGGTACGCCGTGGCGCGGACGCGCGGCGTGAGCGCCGGCTCGATGCCGAGCGCCGCGAGCGCCTCGCCCGCCGCTCGGTTGACCACGAAGTCGCGCCGCACCTCGCGGTAGTCCTCCGGCGGCATCGTGCGCGCGGCGGCGGCGTCCACATCGTCCCACTGCGCATCGGACGGCAGCTTGCACGCCGCGCCCGCCGCGCCGTAGAACTCCGCCAGCTGTCGGTGCACCTCGGCGGCGTCCAGCACGACGGCAACCTCCACCGCGCCGGTCGCCTCATCGTCCGCCCTCTCGAGTTTCTTGAAGTCCATGGCTCGCCTCCCGTCCTTGGCTGCGTCTCCGGCGCTACTCGGCCGCAGGGGCCTTCGGGGCCGCAGGGGCTCCCGGCGCCGCCGGGGCTTTCGGGGCAGCTGGCGCTCCGGGGGCACCTGGCGCCCCGGGCGCCCCCGGCATGCCCGCGATAGGCGGGGCGCTCGGCAGCGTCGCGCCGCACTGGTCGCAGTTCTCGTTATTGAAATCGTTGGTCGCGCCGCAGGCGGGACACGTCTTGTCCATGCTGATGGCAGCTGGTCTGAAGCACATGTGAGTCCTCTTTTCCGTTGGGGACGGGCCGTCCGCAGCCATTCGCCGCGGCGCAGGTCGCTGACCGGGACGCTCGGTCCCCGCCGCAAGCACGCTGTTTGCGGCCCGCCCGGTTGTAGTCGATCGGCGGCCGGCTACTTACCGTCCGCGCCCTTTTCAGCCTCGCGAGCAGCGAGGTCGACGGCGATCCGCTCCATCTTCTTCGGTGTCAGACGGTAGCCGAAGAAGAAGGCCGCGAACGCCACGCCGAAGCACACGGCAGGGATGAGGCAGATGATGTTCACCATGCCCTGTGCGAGCTCGGGCGACGCCTCCATGCCCGACACGAACCCGATGGCGGCCAAGCCGAAGCCTGTGAGCAGGCCGGCCACCGCGTTGGCAATCTTCGGGCACCACTGGAACGTGGACATGATGAACGCCTTGGCGGTCTTGCCGTCGCGCCACTCGCCGTAGGCGATGGCGTTGGACTGCATGCCCATCATGGTGCCGTTCATGAAGTTCATGCCGAAGTAGATGCCGCATATGCACACGATGAAGGCCATCATGCTCGACGCGCCCACGAAGAGGCACACAACGGAGAACGCGAACGACACCCCGATGCCCACCAGGTACGTGGCGCGGATGCCCACCTTGCGGGCGACGGGCTCGGACACGAACGTGGCCACGAGGCCCGTGACGTTGCACGCCGTGAGCATGACGGCCGCCATGGCCACGTCGCCGAACGCGTAGGTGAACACGTACATGGCCATGCTCTGGATGGTCATCTGCGCCACGAAGCGGATGATCTCGGCGAACAGGCCGATGACGGCCGGCAGGTTCGTGAGCCAGTACTTGAGCATCTCGCCCAGGCCCACCTTCTCGCCGGCGGCGAGGGGCGGCACCTTCTCGCCGCGCTTCTTGGCCGCAGCGCGCTCCTCGCATATCTTCTGCGTGGGATCCATGCCGTCGATACGCTTGTACATGACCACGAACATGACGATCATGATGATGCCGAACACGAGCGCCAGCACCGTGAAGCCGGCCGGCCCTGCGTTCTGGGCGTTCTCGCCGGCAGGCACGCGGTACACGAGGCCGTTGATGGCCAGGATGGCCGGCAGCGAGATGGCGGCGAACAGCACCTTCACCAGCATGTTGCCCTGCGCCTTGCGCTGCGAGAGCAGCGTGCGGTCGGCCTCGGTCCGGCTGATAACCGGCACGATGGACGTGGCGGCTATCATGAAGAAGCTGGAGAAGAACCCGCCCACGATCTGGAAGAAGATCATCCAAGCCGTCTTGGCGCCCATGTCCAGGAACACGGGATCGACGAATGTCATGAGCAGGCAGACGAACGTCGCCGGCGGCGCCACCAGAAGCCAGCTGCGGTACTGGCCGTGCTTGAGCCACACGCGCTCGATGATGATGGCGGCTATGATGACGAAGAACCACTCGCCCACACCCGTGACCGCCTTCACGGTGCCCATGACGGTGGGCTCGAGACCGCAGATCTCGGTGAGGAAATACGACCAGTAGTTGCTGTTCATCTGGTTGAACGCCGTCCAGGTGAGCATGCCGAGGCCGTATATCAGGCCGAGCGCCTGCCCAACGTTGTTCTGGATGGCCGAAACCGCCCGGTCCCCTAGCTGTGAAACCTTCTCGCTCATGCGAAACCCCCTTTGCCGTATGCCGGCCCCCGCGGCGCGCCCTCCCGGTGCACTGCGGGGGCATAATCCCCTACCAAACCGTGAACAGCGCCATGCGCGGCTTGACCGCTTTCTTGGCAAGCTCGTCCACCGGGCCGAACTCCATCGCCAGCGACTGGCAGTGGTGCACGCACGCCGGGACCTTGCCCGCCGCCACGCGCTCCGCGCACAGGTCGCAGCGCTGGGTGGGCAGTGGGACGTAGTCCCATTCCCACGCGTCGCCGTCCAGCTTCCAAGGCCCTATCTGGGCGAGCTTGATACCCCACTCGCCCTCGCCCAGGCCCTTCTCCACTTTGCACGCCATCTCGCAGGCGTGGCAGCCCGTGCAGAACTCGTAATCGATCAAAAGACCATGTTGTGCCATGCGTCCCATCTCCTTTCCTTAGTATGGCGGCGCCTACAGGTTGTGGTGCTCCGCGTACATCCTCTCGAACTCGGCCCCGTATCCCTCCGGCGCCGGGTAGACACGGCAGAGCTGGGTCTTGTACGACGAGCCGTAGCCGCTCGGGCCGAAGTCCCCCTGCACGGTGAGGCAGTTGATGTTGGACTCCCACACCCCGTAAAGCGACGGCTCCTCCTTGTCGCGCTCGGGGAACCACCAGCCGTGCTCGGCGCTCACCACGCCCTTCATGATGGTGTCGGTGACATGGGCCACCTCAATGGCCTTGCCGTGCGCGTTCTCGATGACGGCCCAGTCGCCCTCCTTGATGCCCGCCGCCTCGGCGTCGGCCGGGTTGATGGCGAACATCGGCCACTTGTGGAACTCGCGCATGGAGCGCAGCTGACGATGCTCGGAATGGAAGTACTCCCAGCAGCGGCGCCCGGTCGTGAGCACGAGCGGGTACTCGGCGAACAGCTCGGGCGTGCTCTCGGGGCTCTCGGGTGGCTCCTTGAAGTAGGGCAGCGGGTCCATGCCCACGTTGTTGTACATGTTGCAGAACAGCTCCACGCGCCCGGACAGCGTGTTGAACCCGGGGTTGCCGTCGAAGCGGAGCTTGCCCGTCTTGTACTTGTAGTACTCGAACTCGGGGTACACGATCACCTTCTCGCGCAGCTCGCTGAACGTGATATGGATGGGAACCGTGGCCATGTTGTTCGTGCAGAACTCCAGCATCTCGGGCACGTCGTCCCAATAGAACAGGTCGGGGTTCATCTTCTTGCCGAGCTCGAGCATCATCTGCTCGTCGCCCACGGCGTCGCCGGTCTGCGTGACCTTCACGATGGAGCGCAGGGGTGTGTACCAGCCGCGCACGCCGTTGCGCTCGCAGCCCATGGCCATAGGGATGAACAGGTCGCCGATGGCCATGGCGGTGGGCGTCATGAACAGGTCGCACACCACCACGTGGTCCATGTCCTTGTACACGTCGTACACGCGCCGTGCCTGGCCGGCCATGTTGGTGAACGCCGTCGTGGAGCACATGAACAGCATCTTCACCGGATACGGCACCCCCGTCTCGGCCGCGTCGAGGATGGCCTCGGGAATGGCGTGGCCGCCCTTGCCCACGGCGTTCATGAGGCCCCAGTTGCCGTCGTCGCCCAAGCGGCCCTCGCGGACGTTCGGCAGGCTCTTGGCAATGTTCTCGCGGATGTCGGACTGCACGTAGCCGAAGTTGATGCCCACGAAGCCGCCGGGGTTGTCGATGTTGCCGGTAAGCGCCTGCACGGCCACGGCCGCATGCGCCGTGCCGTTCGCCCACTTCGTCTGGTCGAAGGCCACGCCCCACTGCAGCGTGGTCACGCCGGCGGTGCCAATGAGGCGCGCTGCCTCGTAGATCTTCTCAGACTCGCACCAGCAGATCTCCGCGGCGCGTTCGGGCGTCCAATCGCTCACGCGCTCCTTGTACTCGTCGAAACCGTAGCACCAGCACTCCACGAACTCCTTGTCGTAGAGCTCCTCCTCCACCATCACGTGCCCGATGGCCAGAGCGAGTGCCGCATCGGTGCCGGGACGCACCTGCACGTAGAGCTTGGCATGCGCCGAGAGCCACGTCACCTGCGGGTCGACCACGAACAGCTCCGAGCCGCGGCGCATGCAGTCGATGATCCAGTGCCCGTAGAAGCCGTCGGCGTTGGCCCGAAGCGGGTTGTTGCCCCAGATGATGAACAGGTCGGGGCGCCGGTAGTCGGGGTGGTCGAAGCGCGCCTCGTTGAGCTGTCCGCAGTCGGCGATGAACGTGTCGCCCAAGACCGCGTTCATGCCCTGCATGCGCGGCGTGTAGCAGCAGTTGCCCGCGAGCAGGCCGCAGTTGTCGTTCGGCGTGCCGAAGGCGCCCTGCCCAAGCACGTTGGACTGCCAGGTGGCGTTGCGGCCCGTGCCCGCGCCGGTGCAGATGGACTTCGCGCCGTACTTCTCGGTGGTGTCCTTCACCATCTCGACGCACAGCTCGTACGCCTCGTCCATGGTGATGCGCTCCCACTTGTCCTTGCCGCGGTCTTCGCGGGCGCGCTTCAGCGGATGGATGATGCGGTCGGGATGGTACACGGCCTCCACCATGACCAGACAGCGCATGCACAAACGGCCGTCCGTCACCGGCGAGTTCGGGTCGCCCTCCACCTTGACGAGCTTGCCCTCCTTGTCGGTGTAGAACAGGATGCTGCACCCCTGGTGGCAGCCGGGAGCCGACCATTGGCACGTGCGCGTGACGGTGAGGTCCCCTTCCTGGTACTGCCAATCCTTCTTGTAGATTTGAGGATCGAAGCACTCTCTCATGCAATTCTCCTTCCAGCGTTCGCTCTCGTATCACTTCACCTGCTCGCCCTGCTTCTGGGCGCGCGCCCACACGCCCAGCATGACAAGGTTGTCGTTCGACACGACGTTGTCCTCCCCCACCCGGTGGTAGGTCATGCGCGTTTGGAGCTCGGCCGGGTCGCGGAACTCGTGGCGGATGTACAGCTCGCCGTCGAGCAGGTAAGCCTCCTTGGTCTCCGGCGAATCGATCGTCGGCGCATACCGGGCGAGCAACTCCTGATCTGCCATATGAACCTTCCTTCCTCGCAACTCCCTCGGGCCGCCAACTTCCCCGAGGCCCTCCTTCATCCTTCGACCCCACCGCGTCTCGGCTCATTTGGCCCACGGCGGCTTCGATGCCGACGAGTTTCCCCGGTTGGCGGCGCCGACGCATCTGCTGCTGGGTATTAACTTGGAAACCATGCTCTGAACTGGCGGTTTGAAACTGTTCCAACGGGGTGCGATACTCTGGGTATTAGCCGCGCCCAGCACCTTTTCCCTGCCGACCCGCCCCTCTTTTGCATCGGGAGGACATCGCCTCCACCGCGACGAGCGCCGCGAAGCCGCATCCGGCCACGGCGAGTGAGCCCGCTGCCGATTCCGCACCCCACACGAGCACCTGCAGGCCGTTGATAACGAGCGGCGACAAGGTGGCGCCGAGCGAGACGAACGAGACCAGCACCGAGATGGCCATGGTCACCACGTTCTTGTCCACCGTCTTCGAGATGTAGTAGATGGTGCTGATCTGCTGGATGCCTGATCCGATGCCGAACAGCACCCCGCCCGCCATGATCACCGGAAAGCTGTAGCCGAACGCCGCCACGGCGAGCATTCCCGCGGAGAGGCACCCGAACCCGATGCACAGCGTGGAAGGGCCGAACGTCTTCGACACCTTCCCATATGCGATGCCCACAAGGAAGGACACGACGCTCACCGACGAGGCCACCACCGACACGTCGGCCGTCGTGCCCAGGCCGCGCTCCTGCACCAGCATGGCGATATTGGTGTGGAAGCCGAACAGGAACATCATGGCGAAGAAGAACAGGGCGAACAGGTAGACGGCGCGGGGCTTGAATACCTCTCCCAAACCGGCCGCACGTCCCTTCCCGCCGACGAGCCGCTTGTCCAGGCCGCCCTCGGGGAGCGCGATATGGGCTACGACGAACACGGGTATCACACCCAGGTACACGAGGAACGCGTTGCCCCAATGGGAAAGCGCCAAGAACCCCACGAGCAGGGCGACCAGCGCCTCCCCAATGAAGTTGAACGCCTGCTTGAACCCGAGGGCGCGACTGCGCTCGCCGTCGTCGTCCCAGGTCTGGCAGATGAAAGCGTTCGCCATGGGATGCAGGAGGCCCTGCCCGAGACCCACGCAGGCGCTGCACGCGAACAGGGCGAAGATGCTGGGCTCGGGCAAGACTGCGGGGATCATGCCCCCGACGAACAGCACCGCCAGCGCGAACTCCGCGATGCGCTTCTTGCGCACGTACGAGGACAAGAACCCCGATAACAGCGTTCCGGGGATGCTCACCAGGGGCGGCACCGAGAGCACCATCTGCACCATCGTGCGCGGCACGTCCGGATACGCGTCGCCCAGCACGCCGAGAATCGACGAGAACGCCGAGAACACGCTGTCGTACACCGCGAACCCGAACACGGGCACGAGCACGAGCGCGTGCTCGATCCTGAAATAGGCGAAGAACCTGCGAAACGTCTCTCTCATGGCGCCTTCCCCTTTACGCCGAGGGCCGCTTGCGTCGCCGAGTACAACGCAGCACGGGCCCTGCCGCCGGACCGACGGAGGCCGCGCCTGCGACCGCACCCCTCGCGCGCCGCAGGGCATCCGCCCGTCGCTTGGCCATAATTGCCACGGGGACGGTTTTTGTCTTGCTACTCAGAGGATTAAATCGGCTCCAGCGGCATCGAAACGAGAAAACGTACTCTCGATAGCATACCGCACGCGATAGAATACGATATATCCGAAACCTGCGGAGCAGCGCATCGGAGGGCGGGCCCTCCCAAGCCGAGCCGCGCGCCGGCTTTCGCATGGGTACGTGGAATCAGGGGGGATACGCGACCATGGCCGAAACCACCAAGGGGCATGCAAATCGCAAGGCGAACCGCTACAGCGAGCGGGAGCTGGCGGGGATCGCGGGGTTCACGCTCTTCACCGCGTCCGTGCTGCTTGCCGCCTTCAGCCCGCTGCTGGCCACGGTCGCAACCAACACGCCCGTCATGCACGGCCTCACCCACGGCACGATGTTCGCCGCCATGGCAGGCTTCCACTTCGTCGTCACGCGCTGCAAGGGTCGCAACGAGCTCGTCTCCTCCAACCGGGTGCGAACCGGCTTCCTGGCCCTGCAGCTGCTGTTGCCCGGTATCGTCCTGCTCGAGACGGTGCTCGCGTTCGCACTTCCCCTGGTACTCCAGTTCGCGCTCTGGGCCGTGTTCGGCGCCTCGGGCGCCTACTTTTCGTGCGTCTGGGCGGACGTGCGCAGCTCGCTTGGCGAGGAGCGCATCCGCGCAGCCAACCTATGGTCGTTCGGACTGGCAGGATGCATCGTGGCCGGCGTCTTGGCCATGCCCGGCCCTGCCGCCATCACGGCGTTCCTGCTGCTGTGCGCGAGCTCGTTCGCGCTTCTCGCAGCCTCACCGCCGAGCACGACCGAGCTCACGAGCGAGCGCGACGAGCGCTGGCTGGCGGAGACGAGCCGGTACAGCCCGAACGGCTCCTACATCATGCTGGTCGACGGCATGATGTGCGGCGTGATAGCAGGGCTCGTCGTCGCGCGAATCAGCAAGGGCGTCCTGCCGCCCATCACCATGGGCGCGGCGTTCGTCTGCGTCGCGCTTATTTTCCTGCTCCTGAGCCGGAAGGCGCCCCGGCTCCTTGCCATGGGAAGGGTGCAGCTCGTGCTCTTGCCCTTCCTCGTGTGCGGGCTCATCCTCTCCGGATTCCTGCAGGCGCCTTGGAACACCGTCGCCGCGCCGCCGCTCTTCGTCATCCTGTACCTGCTGGACTACACGAACGCCACGGTGCTGTCGCTGCGCGGCACGCTGCTGTCCATCTCGCCGTGCTACTGCTTCGCGAGAGGACGCTTCTTCATCGTCCTCGGCCAGGCACTCGGCTGGTTCGCCGGCGCGTTCGTGGCCACGGACTTCGGCAAGGGCTGGCTCACCGTGGCGGCCATGGTCCTCATCATGCTGGTATGCGCCTACATCGTGGTCGCCACCGTCAGGCCCGACCAGTACGCTATCGTGGCCGAGGAGCCCGAGCCCGTCGAGGCGCCTCCCGCCCCGATGTCCGAGCCCGAGACCGACCCCGAGGCGGTGGTGGAGCAGCATTACAAGCACAAATGCGCCGAGGCGACCCGCGCCTTCAACCTTACCCCACGCGAGGGAGAGATACTGTTCTACCTGGTGAAGGGGCGCAACGCGCGCCATATCGCCGACCAGCTCTACGTGGCCGAGCGCACCGTCAAGACGCGCACCTACCACATCTACCAGAAGATGGGCATTCATTCGCAGCAGGAGCTCATCGACATCGTGGAGGCCCAGGAGGCCGGCGATACGGCGTGAAGCGCGCCGGCCGGCCGCGCGTCCAACGCGCCTCCCGCTCCGTCAGGCGCCCTGTGCGCCGATGAGCTGCACGAGCGACAGCGCGCCGCGCACGGCAAGCTTGCCCGCCGCTACGCCCAACACGCAGGCAACAAGGCTGCCGCCGGCGTAGAGCGCGGCCGTCGCGTACTTGCCGCCCTCGAACAGCGCGAGCGTCTCCAGCGAGAACGTGGAGAACGTGGTGAAGCCGCCGCACACGCCCGTCTTCAAGAAGAGCGCCGCCTCGGCCGACAGGGCCGACGTGGCACCCGCCACCTCGGTTATCGCGCCGATGGCCACCGCACCGGCGAAGTTCACGAGGAACGTCATAAGGGGGAAGTCCCCCTCGAAGGGCACGAGCCCCAGCAGGTAGCGCCCGACGGCGCCCAGAAACCCGCCGGCGCCCACCCAGAGCACCGCTGCCATATCCCATCCTTTCCGACACACCCTCCCCCGCCGGCCGCGCGGCATGAAAAAAGCCGACGACCCGCGCGCGGGCGCTCCCCCATGGGGAGTCCGTTTGCAGAAGTCATCAGCTTTACGCGGTTCAAGCCTTCGAGCGGCTTAGGGAGAACCTCATTCCCGCAGGCATTCTACCGCTTGCGGGCCCCGCCCGCAAGCGGGGCGCTCCCCTCGTTCTCGGGCACGACCTCTTCCACGAACCAGCGCGGGTCCTCGAAGAACAGGTACTTGTCGCGGCCGTGAACCGTCACCAGGTAGCGTATCCCCGTGCCGCCCACCCGGGTGGACGCGCGCCGGATGGCCTCGTGCACCCGGTCGATCTCGAACGTCCGGCCGTCGCGCCACCGGATGGACAGCGGCGTCACGCGCCCGTCCACGTCGATGTTCGCCACCACGTCCACGTATGTCTTGCGAAATCCCATGCGCCCATGCAACCATGCCCGGCACCCCGGCGCAATTGCCCGCATCGACCCGTAGCGAAACGAATGCCCGCGCGTCATGCGCGACGGCCGGTGCAAGCGCCGGCGGTACGGGGTCGGCGGCGCACCAGCGGTCACGGGGCACTCGGCGGTAAGAGCCAGGGCGGAACCGGAGGGCCCCGGCCTCCGTCTCGAATTTCTTTCCCAAGGGAAAACGCCAGCCTTCCCCCGCCTTGCGAGCAGCCTCTTCATGGTTTAATGGTTCGAACAATCGAACCGTATAAGACGCGATGGACGAAGGAGCATCGATGGACGAACGCGAATGGGCGCAGAGCAGGCAGGACCTCGCAGAGGGGTTCAAGAAGTGCCGGGGCATCATCGGGGCTCTGGGCGACGAGACGCGCCAGCAGATCATCATGGCGCTGTTGGAGGCCGAGGAGTGCGGCTTGCGCGTGGGCGAGATCACGGTGCGCACGCACCTCTCCCGCCCCGCCGTGTCGCACCACCTGAAGATCCTGCGCGACGCGAACATCATCGCCCTTCGGCGCGCGGGCACCATGAACTTCTACCACATTGCCGCCGACGACGCGCAGTGGGCGCAACTCAAGCAGCTCGTCGACCGCGTCTACGAGCTGGTACAGCAGGCCAACCTCGAAGGCTACCTGCAAGACAGCGAAGGAAAGGTGCAGCGATGACAACGAACCCGCACGAGCAGAAGAAGCGCGGCATTATGGAGAAGGTCGAAGAAGGGCCCGGCGGCGCCCGCGAAGACGAGGACATGCCCGGGAGAGCGTATGAGGACGCTGCGGCGTGCGAGGATCGCACGACCCCCTCAGGCGGCGCCCTCCCCCTCTGCACCGTCGAGGAGGCGATGGAGCGCCGCCACTCGGTGCGCAGCTTCACCGGCCAACGTATCGAGGGCCCGGTGCTCGCCGCACTGTGCGACGAGCTGGACGCCTGCAACCGCGAGGGCGGCCTGCGCATGCAGGTCGTGCTCGACGAGCCGCGGGCGTTCTCCAGCATGCTGGCACGCTACGGGAAGTTTGCCAACGTGCGCAATTACGTGGCGATCATCGGGAAAACGGCCGACGACCTGGACGGGCGCGCGGGCTACTACGGCGAGCGCCTCGTGCTCGCGGCCCAGGCGCTCGGGTTGAACACGTGCTGGGCAGCCCTCACGTTCAGCAAGCGGCAGGTCCGCCGCCTCGCCGGGCCGGAAGAGAGGCTTGTCTGCGCGCTGGCGCTCGGCTACGGCGCCACGCAGGGCAGACCGCGCAAGTCGAAGGCACCCGAGGACGTGAGCCGTGCGGCCGGGAAGCCGCCGGAATGGTTCGAACGCGGCGTGCGGGCGGCGCTGCTCGCCCCCACGGCCCTGAACCAGCAGAAGTTCCGCTTCGAGCTGCTGCCCGACGGCAAGACGGTGCGCGCCCAAACCCTCTCCGGCGCCTACACCGCCGTGGACCTGGGCATCGCAAAATACCACTTCGAGGTGGGCGCCGGCACGGAGAGCTTCGCCTGGGTGTGACAGGGGGACGGGGCGTGACAGGGGGACGGGGATAATGTCTCATTCCAATACGTCTGCCGAAGCCTTGCCGCATCGCGGAATGAGACATTATCCCCGTCCCCCTGTCACGCCCCCTGTCACGCCCTCGAATCTGCTAGATGCTCAAGTCGCGCCGGTCGAACACCGCAACTGCCGCAGCGAACAGCGCCACCGCGCTCGCGGCCAGCGCAATCGCGCCGCCGACTGCCGACGCGTCGCCTGCGGCCAAGCCGTAATAGTCGAACAGCGTCAAGGGGTTGACGTTCTCCAGGAGCTCGAACTTGTCGCCCACCTTCGACACCATCTGCATGAGGAAGAGCAGGATGCAAAGACCGCCGCCCGCCCACAAAGCCGCCGTGGCGTTCGAAAACAGGCAGGCCGACAGGAAGCACAGGCCCGCGATAGCCAGCCACAGCGCGAACAGCCCCGCGTTCACCTGCAACAACGCCTGCATGTCCAGCTCGCCGGGGAACAGAGTCTCGGCGAATCCCACCTCGAGCGCCGTAACCGCCACCATGAGGGCGGCAAGGATAGCCACCATCACGCCGATCATCGTGCATGCGATGCGCGTGCGACTGTTCGGCGTTGCCAGCAGGTACGCCATCGCGCCGCGATCGAGGTAGCGCACCATCAGCTTGTTCACCATGATCAGGATCAGCACGAGGATGAAGATAGTCAGCAGGAACCCGTACAGGTAGTTCAGCATGAAGTCGATAAGGGTGGTGGCCTGCGTCGACATGCCGAATGCGGCGAACACCTCGGGCATGCTCTGCATCATGAGATCGAGGCTCTCGCCCAGCTCGGGATCGAACATGCTCACGATCATGCCGATGTACATAGCCAGCACCGCGGCGATGATGTCGCTGACGAACAGGTTGGCGCGCAGCTCCTTCGCGAACAGCGTCTTATTCATGGGAGCCTCCTTTCAACCCCGACCTGCGGTTCGACGCGTCGCCGAAGGTGCCGTACAGGTGCATGAACAGCTCTTCGAGCGTCTGCTCGCGCACGGTGAGATCGACGATCTCGTTCGCGGCCAGGTCCTTCACGAACGCGTCGAGGTTGCCGGACACGGCCGTTTCCACGCTGGTCGTCCCCTGTTTCTGCACGCTGACACCGGTATCGCGGTGGGCCGCCGCGTAGCGGTCGCGCGCGGCCTCGTCGGCGAACGTGACGACGAACATGCGCTTGCGCGACTTCCGCACGTCGTCCATGCGCTCTACGGCGGCCAGCTTGCCCCCGCGGATGAACGCCACCCGATCGCACGTGCGCTCAACCTCCTCGAACAGGTGCGACGACAGCAAGATGGTGGTGCCGCGGCGCTTCTCTTCCAGCACGAGGTCGATGAAGCGGCTCTGCATGAGGGGGTCGAGGCCGCTCGTGGGCTCGTCGAGCAGGACGATGTCGGGCGAGGCCATGAACGCGCAGACCAGTCCCACTTTCTGCTTCGTGCCCTTCGACATCTTGCGAATGCGCCGCGCGGGGTCCAGCTCGAAGTACTCGATCAGCTGTTCCATGCGCGTGCGGTCGCGCAGCTTCTTCATGCGCACCATGAATTCCAGGAACGCCGTGCCGGTCATCTCGTCCATGCAGGCGATTTCGCCGGGCAGGTAGCCCAGGTGCTCCTGGATGCGGGCGCGCTGGCTGAAGCAGTTCAGGCCGTTGATGTTCACGGTTCCCTCATCAGGGCGGATGAAGCCCATGAGGTTGCGCATGGTCACCGTCTTGCCGGCGCCGTTCGGTCCCAAAAAGCCGAACACCTCGCCCCGCTCCACGGCAAACGACACGCCGAACACGCCGCGTCCGCTTCCGTAATCTTTCTTGAGCCCCTCGATCGCAATCGCGGGGCCGATTGTTGCGCTCATCGGTATTCCTCCTTGTACGAATAGGCTTTCAGCATGTCGCACCAGCGGTACATCTCGTCCAGCATCGCATCCATGTCGAGGCGCTGATGCAGGGCGCGCTGCTGGTGCAGGTAGCCGTCAGCCAGCCAAATCAGCAGGTCGAGCACGTACTTCGGGTCGATGTCGTCGCGGAACCGGTCAAACCGCACGCATCTGAAGTACGCGGAGAACATCAGGTCGATTTGCCTCTGCGTCCAGCTGTCCATCGTGTCCTTGATGTCTTTGTGCTCCGGGTAGAAGGCCCGGACGGAGAACTCCAGCAGGTAGGGGAAACGCGAAAGCACCTTGCGCTTGGTTTCAGCTGCGTACACGAGCAGATCGAAGAAATCGTCGATCTCGTAGAATCCGTCGTCCACCACCAGATCGGACACCTTCTCCATGAGGTGCTCCATGAGGTAGAGGTACAGCTCCTTCTTGCTCTTGAAGTAGAAGAACAGAAGACCCTTCGAGATGCCAGCGCGCCGTGCGATGTCCTCGGTCGAAGCGCTTTTGTAGTCGCATCGACCGAACGTTTCCACGGCGGCGTTGACGATAGCCTCGCGTCGCTGTTCGGGGAGGCTCTCGAACTTGCTGAAGTCCGCATGCCCCCTATCGTCCGTTGCGCTCATTGCCGCCGCCTCCCTTCCTGCCGCTCTGCGGCCGTTGACCGCTCGGTCAACGGATTGGAGATCATGCTACCCCGTTGACTATTTTTTAGAAGGGGTCGAGGAGGGTTTTTTCATTGGGAGAGCCGCCAAGCCCGTAGCGCGCCGGGCCCGCATCCGAGGCCGGCGCCCCCGAGCCATGTCTGCCTCGCATGCGAGGCAGACGGGCAAGACCGACGCGCAAGGCCGGCATGTCACGCTGCGCCCACCAGCGCGCGCTGCCGCCCTCCCCTGCGACCGGCTGAAACGGGGGGGGCACCCCCAGCCCCCTTCCCCCTCCTGCTCACTCCCGCCCGCTCCTCCGGCGACAGCCGGCCCGGTCCCCTCTTCGCCCGTCTGCTATCATGGACCCGCATCGCGCGACACGCCCTCCCGCCGACGACAGGAGACGCCATGGCCCGCTCTTCGAACCTCCCCGAACCCACCGCATCCGCCGCTCCCGTCCGTGCGCTCGGAGCGCGCCGCCTGCTGCTGGCGCTCGCCGTCGTCCTGGCGCTCTACGCCGTCGACCTGGCGTGCGCGACCACCGTGCCCGCCTCGGCCCACGCGTTCGCCGTGAACGTGGCCGTGCCGTTCGACCTCATGGTGTGCGTGCCCGCCGCGTTCTACCTGCTGGTAGTGCGCCGCCGCGGCCTCACGCCCCTGGCCGTGCTGCCGGTGGTGTGGGCGGGGTACCTCGCGGCGTCCCAGCTGGTCGCGCCGGGGCTGCTCTCGCCGCTGGCGGTCTCCGCGGCGGCGGGGTCGGCCGGCACGTTCTCGCTGCTGCCGCCCCTGTTCGCCGCCGCCCTCGCGCTCGACGCCGCCGTGATCGCCTGCGAGGCGCGCCGCCTCGTGCGCGCCTTCCGCGCCGCACGAGGCGCCTCCACGCGCCCGTACGACTGGTTCGCCGAGGCGTTCAAGGTCCTCGCGCCGGGTGGGCGCGCGGCGCATCTGGCAGGCATCGAAGGTGCCACCTGGTACTACGCCCTGTTCTCGTGGCGCGCCCGCCCCGACGCGCCCGTCGGCCGACACGCGTTCAGCTACCATAGGGAAAGCGGCTTCCTGGCGCTCGTGGGCGTGATCGCGGCGCTGCTGCCCGTGGAAGCGTTCGCCGTGCACCTGCTGGTGGCGCAGTGGAGCACGATCGCGGCCTGCCTGCTCACCGCCACCTCCTTGTACGCCCTTCTGTGGCTCGTGGCCGCCGCGCGCGCCAGCGTGCTGAACCCGCTGCTCGTGGACGACGAGACGCTCACCGTGCGCTGGGCCGCCTTCGTCTGCGAGGACGTGCCGCTGCACCTCGTGACCGGCGTGGGTGCCGCCGCGCCCGACGTCCCCAAGCGCGAGCGCCTCGACCTGGGCGTCATGGGCGCCCCGCCCTGCTGGATCGAGCTCTCCGAGCCCCTGGAGGTCCGCACGTTCGCCGGAACGCGCCGCCCGGTGCGCGCCATCAACGTGTCGCCCGACAACGCCGCCGCCTTCAAGCGCCTGGTGGGAGCGCGCCTGCGCTAACGGCAGCGCAGGCGCATCGCAGGCCGCGACGAAATGGCCTCGATCCGGGCATCGCCGCGACCCGGCATCGCCCGCCCGAGCCGGACCGGCCAAGCGAGCCATGCCCGGGCCGACCGCAACCGTGCAAGCCGTACCCGAGCAGACCGCAGCCACCCGCACCCCTCGAGCCGCACGGCGACGAAAAAGGCCGGGGGCTGTGCCCTCCGGCCTGCTGTTTCCTGGAGCCAGTGACAGGACTCGAACCTGCAACCCACAGTTTACAAAACTGTTGCGCTACCATTGCGCCACACTGGCATAAGAATTGTCGTGCCTGCGTATTGTACGACATCCTGCCCGTTTCGGGAAGAAGCGTCCCCCATCTTGACAACGAATATCCGTTCGCCCATACTAAGCGAACAGATATTCTCGCGAACACTTGATCTGGCGAACGGGCGTGCGTATGGAACTGATCGACAAACTGGAGATACTTGCCGATGCGGCGAAATACGACGTGGCCTGCACTTCCTCGGGCATCGACCGCGACGCCCAGAAGGGGAAGCTGGGCAACACGATGGCGGCGGGATGCTGCCACAGCTTCGCGGCGGACGGGCGCTGCATCACGCTCTTGAAGGTGCTCATGACCAACGTGTGCGTCTACGACTGCGCCTACTGCGTGAACCGCTGCTCCAACGAGGTGAGGCGCGCCGCCTTCACGCCGCAGGAGCTGGCCGACCTCACCATAGCATTCTACCGTCGCAATTACATCGAGGGGCTGTTCTTAAGCTCGGGCGTCATCAAGAGCCCCGACTACACCACCGAGCTCATGATCCAGACGCTGTCGCTCCTGCGGGGCGAGCACGGCTTCCGCGGCTACATCCACGCCAAGGCCGTGCCCGGCACCTCACCCGAGCTCGTGGACGAGCTGGGACATCTGGCCGACCGCATGAGCGTGAACATGGAGCTGCCCTCGCAGCAGAGCCTGGCCCTGCTCGCCCCCGAGAAGAACAAGCAGCAGATCATCGCCCCCATGCGCCAGATCCGCGACAACATCGCCGTGGACAAGGACACCCGCGCGCTCGTGCGCAAGAACACGACCTACATGAAGGCGGTCAAGCCGAAGAAGAAGGAGCGGGCCTTCGTGCCCGCCGGCCAGTCCACGCAGATGATCGTGGGGGCCACGCCCGAGAGCGACTTCCAGATACTCAACCTCTCGGCCGCGCTCTACCGCACGCTCTCGCTCAAGCGCGTGTTCTTCAGCGCCTACACGCCCGTGAACGACGACGCGCGCCTGCCCGGCACCGACGCCCTGCAGCTCAACCGCGAGCACCGGCTCTACCAGGCAGACTGGCTCCTGCGCTTCTACCGCTTCGACGTCACCGAGATCATCGACGAGGAGCACCCGTTCCTGGACCCCGAGGTCGACCCGAAGGCGAACTGGGCCCTCAACAACCTGGACTTCTTCCCCGTGGAGGTGAACAAGGCGCCGCTCGAGGCACTGCTGCGCGTACCCGGCATCGGCGTGAAGGGCGCGCACTCCATCATGCGCGCCCGGCACTCCACCACGCTCGGCGAGCGCGAGCTGCGCAAGCTGGGCATCGCCTACAAGCGGGCGCGCTTCTTCATCACCTGCAACGGCAGCTACGCCGGCCAGGGAACGGACTTCTCTCGAGAGGGCCTGCGGGCGCATTTAGCCGCAACGCCGAAGGGCGGTGGCCACGGCCGTCGCGCAGACAAGGCCATCCCCGGCCAGCTGAGCCTGTTCGAGAGCGTGGAAACGCCCGAGAAGGCCCGCATCGCGCAGGGCGCGGGTGTCGATCCCCGCGGGCACCTGGGCGCGGGGGCCGGCGAGCGCCTGGGAACGGCGCCTGCCGGACAGCACGACAACGCGGCGAACGGGCAGCGCCGCGGGAATGCCGACGGCGCGTTTGGCTGGCAGCACGCCCTCGAGCAACCCGAGGCGGCCTGCGCATGAGCACCGACCACAGAACCGGCTTCGAACGGCCCTCGGGAGCTGCGGCGGCCGAGGCCGGTTCCGGCCGCTCGGCCGCCCCGGACAAGGGGGCGCGCAACCGTTCGGCCGCTTTGGCTGCGACGGGAGCGGGACGGGAGCCCGCCGCAGCCGGCGATGCCCCCCATGGGCCGGCAACGCCGGAAGAGCCGCTCGCCAACGTGGCCTACGCCTACGACGGGACGCTGGAAGGCCTGCTGTCGGCCGTGTTCGAGGCGTACGTGCGCCGCGAGGACCCGCAGGACGTCACGGCGCAGGCCGCGCTCCAGCCACGCCTCGGGCAGACGGTGCGCTTCGTGGAGACGGACATGGAGCGCGCCGTGCGCGTCCAGCGCGGCATCAAGCGCGTCTGCGGCCACGCCGCCTACGACGCCGTCATGCGCGCCTCGCTCTCGGACGACCCGAGTGCCGGCACCGTTGTCTACCGCTTCGTGCGCTACGCCATGGCGGCCAAGCGCCCGCACGACTGCACGGGATGCCGCCGGCGCGGATCGTGCAGCGGCCCCATGGCCTCGTCGCAGCCGACCGATTCCCTCGGCTGCTCGGGAAAGGCGCGCGGCAGCGTGCTGAACGACCTCGCCCACCCTGCCGTGGAGCCCCTGCACCGCCTCGTGCGCTCCGTGGGCAACGAGCGCCACCACATGGTGCAGTTCCTGCGCTTCGAGCACCTGGAGAACGGCGTGTGGCTCGCGCGCTGCAACCCGAAGGCCTCGGTGGTGCCGCTGCTCATGGACTGGTTCGCCGGCCGCTTCAACACGCAGCCCTTCATCATCTACGACGAGGTGCACCACCTGGCAGGCGTCTACGAGGGGCGCGACTGGTACCTCGTGCGCACCGACGAGCTGGACGTGCCCGACCGCGCCGCGGAGGAGAACCTCATGCAGGCAGCTTGGAAGCGCTTCTACCGCACCGTCGCCGTGGAGGCCCGCTACAACCCGGAGCTCCGCCGCCAGTTCATGCCCAAGCGCCTGTGGAAGAACATCCTGGAGATGCACGAGGACCTCCCCGGCACCGAGCTGGCCCGCGCCGCCGCCCCGCAAGCCGAGCGCCTCTGGCGCGGCTGAAGGAGGGGGAGCTGCGACAGCGTCTCCCGCAGCCGGGCGTTTCCCCGGAACCCGCGAGGCGCTATCATGGAACCCGACGAGAGAACAGCACGGTGCGGCGGCGAGCCGCTAGAAGGAGGATCCCATGGAACCGGCCAAGGTGTACTTCACGGACTTCCGCACGCAGGCGTTCGGCGACGGGCTGCCCACGAAGCTGAAGAAGCTCGTCCGCCGTGCGGGCATAGCCGACCTGGACCTCGAAGGCAAGTTCGTGGCCATCAAGCTGCACTTCGGCGAGCTGGGCAACGTGAGCTACCTGCGCCCGAACTACGCACGCGCCCTCGTGGACGTGGTGAAGGAGCTCGGCGGCAAGCCGTTCCTCACCGACTGCAACACCATGTACCCCGGCAGCCGCAAGAACGCCCTCGAGCACCTGGAATGCGCATGGGAGAACGGCTTCACGCCGCTCACGGCGGGCTGCCCCATCCTCATCGGCGACGGCCTGAAGGGCACCGACGACGTGGAGGTGCCGGTGGCAGGCGGCGAGTACGTGAAGGCGGCGAAGATCGGCCGCGCCGTCATGGACGCCGACGTGTTCGTGAGCCTCACGCACTTCAAGGGCCACGAGCTCACCGGGTTCGGCGGCGCCATCAAGAACATCGGCATGGGCTGCGGCTCGCGCGCCGGCAAGACCGAGCAGCACAGCAACGGCCAGCCCGACATCGACGGGGAGAAGTGCCGCGGCTGCAAGAAGTGCCTGCCCGAATGCGCGAACGGCGGCCTCGTGTTCGACGAGGCCGCCCGGAAGATGGGCGTGGACAAGGAACGTTGCGTAGGGTGCGGGCGCTGCCTGGGCGCCTGCAACTTCGACGCCATCGACTTCGCGCAGGACGCCGCCAACGCCGACCTCAACCGCCGCATGGCCGAGTACGCGAAGGCCGTCGTGGACGGCCGGCCGCAGCTCCACGTTTCGCTCGTGGTGGACGTGTCGCCCCATTGCGACTGCCACGCCGAGAACGACGCCCCCATCCTGCCGAACCTGGGAATGTTCGCCTCCATGGACCCGCTCGCCCTCGACCAGGCCTGCGTCGACGCCTGTCTGGCCGCCTCCCCCCTCCCCGGCAGCAAGCTCTCGGACAACCTGGCCACGCCCGGCTTCGAGCCCTCGGGCGACCATTTCGCCAACTCCACCCCCGAGTCGGAATGGCGCACCTGCCTAGAGCACGCCGAGAAGATCGGCCTGGGAACGCGGAAGTACGAGCTGGTGAGGATGTGAGATAGGGGCTATTTCACCCGCTGCCTCCGCATGTCTTCGGCCCCTCCCAAGGGCGGCCGAAGACATGCGAAAACGAACATCTTCGGCCGCGCCATTCGCACGCCACGTCCTTGTCGAACCGGCGCGATGGCGTCGGCGGAGCGCACGTTCCCCGCGCGCCTTGTTGTGGCCGTCTCCCCTACACCCCCGTCAGGTCGAACGGGGGGATGAAGCTCTCCTCGGCCGCGCCGCCCTCCTGCCAGAAGTAGTCCTCCACACCCAGCGCATCGGCGTAGTCCAGCAGGCGCTCGTAGTCCTCGTCCGGGACGCGCCGGGCAAGCTCTGGGCAGCGGTGCAGCGCCGCCGCGGCGCGCTCGTCGCCCGCGGCGGCCGCATCGGCCAGAACCGGCGTGTACTGGTTCATCAGCGACAGCAGCACGTCGTCGCCGAAGCGCTCGTGCACGAGGCGCACGACGCGCTTCGAGTCCTCGAGGGCTCCCGGCAGCATGAGGTGGCGCACCACCGTCCCGCGAACGAGGCGCGGATCCCCGTCCACCTCGTCGAACTCCGGGGCGCCGGTCTGGCGCACCATCTCGCCAAGGGCGGCCAGCGTTGCATCCGGGTAGTCCGGCGCCTTCGAGTAACGCACCGCCAGCAAGGGATCGGCGTACTTGAAGTCGGCGAGGTACACATCCACGGTACCTGCGTTCGCCTGCACGGCCGCCACCGTCTCGTAGCCCGAGGTGTTCCACACCACGGGAAGCGCCAGCCCCCGCCCACGCGCCCGCGCCACGGCGGCGCGCGCCTGCGGGGCGTAGTGCGTGGGCGTGACGAGGTTGACGTTCAGCGCGCCCTGCGCCTCCAGCTCCAAGAGCATCTCCGCCAGCCGGTCCACGTTTACGGCGCGCCCCGCCTCGCCAGCGGCTATCACGGCGTTCTGGCAGTAGCAGCAGTGTAGGGGGCAGTGCGCGAAGAACACGGTGCCGCTGCCACGGCTGCCGCTGATGGGAGGCTCCTCCCAGAAGTGCAGCGCCGCCCGTGCCACCACGAGCGCATCGTCGGCCCCGCAAACCCCGCGCTCCCCCGCCGCACGATCCGCCCCGCACCGGCGAGGGCAGAGGTCGCAGGAGGTTGAAAGGTTGTGCTTCATATCCCCACCGATCCAAATCAGTCAGCGAGGGCCGTCCTCGCGCCCAAGGTCAACCCGTATCGCGGCCGCACGTGCTTCTCGCGAGGCGCAAGCGAGAAGGAGCGGAGATCGGGTACGAGGGCGGCCCGTAGCGTCGGCCCGTTCCGTCGCTCGTCAGAACGGCTGAGCTCAATTCGCCGAATACGCTCCGAAGCCACCGGGGAAGTCGCCACCGTCGCCGTCGCCGCCGTCGTCGTCATAGTCGCAGTCCTCCCCCGCCTCCTCGGAGGCGTAGGCCTGCTCGGCGCGCGTCCAATCCAAGCCGTTTTCGGCGCAGGCCGCCTCCTCTCCGTACACGAGGGCCAGTGCCGAGGGCGCCTTGTCGGCGCCGCCGATCACGGCCAAAAGCTCCAGCAGGTGCAGGCACGCCTCGGCCTGCGGCAGGATGAGGTCCACGTCGTCGGCGGCCATGAGCGCGGCCGACAGCTCGGACATGAGCATCTCCACGGTATACGCGCCGTCGAAGCGCCCGGCGTTCACGGCCGCGAGCACCTGCTCGGCCTCGGGCGTCGTGGCGCCCGCGCGCCCGAACGTGGCGCCGAACGCGGCGGACGATCGCTGCACGGCGCGGTAGAGCGCGTCGGCCTCGATAGCCGACATGATCTGCGCCGACGTCTGCAGCGTGTAAGCTGCGCGCGCCAGCTGGGCCGACCCCGATCCGCCCGTCTCCTGCACGGTGCCCACGAGCGCGTCCAGCACGGGGCGCGCCGCCTCCACGTCGTCCTCCTCGCCCCCCACCAGGCACATAAGGTTGTCGCGGTCGGAGAGGGCGTCGGACAGCATCGGGTCGGCCACCACGAGCGGCGCCTCCACGGCCGCCAAATCGCTCACGATGGCCACGGCGTTCAGCTCTCGCGCGAAGCTCGGCGTCGAGGCCGACAGGTCGATGAGCACCGTATTCGGCGACGCCGCCTGCACGATGCCGTTCTCGTCGAAGTACGCGTCCTCAAGCGCCGTCTGGGACGTGCAGTACGTTACCACCATGCCGGCGCTCGCCACGTCGGCCGTGCGCGTCCAGCCTGCCGCGTCCAGGCGCTCTCGCACCACGTCGCCCACCGCTTCGTTCCCGATAAATGCATACCGCTTGTCCATAAGAGCAGCCCCTTTCCGGGCGTCGTTTCTCGAATGCGTGCCGCGCGCCTCGGCGGCGCCTATCCCTGCTTGACCTTGCGCGCTATGCGGTCGGCCACCGACATGTCCTCGCGCTTGTCGCCGCCCCAGAACACGACGGCTATCATGCCCGGCCCCACATGCGAGCCGATGACGGGCCCTATGCTGCTCTCCAAGAACAGGATGGAGTCGTCCACCTTGCCCAGAGCCTCTTTGAGGCGCCCCACGTCCTTCGGGCAGTCGGCGCCCGCCACCACCACGCACTGGCCGGGAACGCTCTCCGCCACGCGCTTCTGGTAGTACTCGGCCAGCTGCTTGATGCCCTTCTTGCGGCCGCGCGCCACGCCCGCCAGCGACAGCTTGCCGTCCGGCGCGATGGTGAGCATGGGCTTCACGTCCAGCTTGGAACCCGCATAGGCCACCGAGCCCGGGATGCGCCCGCCGCGCCGCAGCGCATCCAGGTCCTCCACCATGAACTCGGCGTCCACGAAGTAGCGGGCTTCCTCGGCCCATTGGGCCAGCTCGCGCGCCGTCAGGCCCTTGTCGCGCTGGCGCAGCGCCTCGTGCACCAGCAACCCCTCCGCCACCGAGGCCAGGTGCGTGTCCACCAGGTAGAGCTCCGCATCGGGATGCTCGGCCATGATCTGGCCGTGCACGAGCACGGCCGCGTCGAAGCTGCCGGACAGCCCGCTTGAAAAGCTCAGGTACACGGTGGGCACGCCGCTCTCGACGGCTCGCTCGAAGGCTGCGCGGAACACCGGCACGGGCACCTGCGCCGTGGTGGGCTCCTCACCGTCGCGCATGGCCTGGTAGAAGTCGTGGGCGCTCGATGCGCGGTACAGGTCGTCGGCGTGCTCCCCGTCGCTCATGACGTAGGGGAACTCGATGAGCTCCACCCCGTCGCGGTCGACTGTCTCGAACGGCAGGTCACAGCACGAGTCGATGATAAGGTTGCAGGAATGCGGCATAGGGGCGTCGGCCTCCTTGTCGAATACGGTTTCGTCCATCGGGCGGGCCGGCACGCTCACGACGTGCACAGGCGCGCCTGCACCGGGGCCGTGAGCTTGCCGGCCAGCGCGCTCGCGCACTCGTAGGCGATGCCCACCGCCGGCCCCACGTGCAGGCCGATGACGGGGCTCACGGGCAGCACCGGCACCGTGCGGCCCAAGAGCGGCTCCACCACCTCGTGGGCCCACGCCACGGCCGGCGTCTTGTCGCCGATGTAGTGCACCACCACGTTCTTCAGCCCGTGCTTCTCCACGTCGTCCTTGAACGTGGCCAATATCTTCTCCAGTGCCTTCTTGCGCGTGCGCACCTTCGCGAGGGTTGTGGCCTTGCCGTCGCTCACCGTGAGCACGGGCGAGAGCTGTATGAGGTTGCCCAGAAGCGCCGCCGCGTTGCCGATGCGCCCGCCCTTCTGAAGGAACGTAAGCGTCTCGGGCGTGAACAAGAAGCGCGTGGACTCGATGCCCTTCAGCACGGCGCGCGTGCAGCCCTCCAGGTCCTCGCCGGCCGCGCGGGCGGCCACGGCGTCGAACACCGGCCACGCCTCGTCGTAGCCGCACGAGCTGGAGTCCACGAGCGCGTAGGAGAAGCCGATGTTGCGGGCGGCCACGGCGCGCGCGGCGCGCACCGCGCCCTCGTAGGCGCCCGAGAGGCCCGTGGAGATGAACACGCCCAGCACCTCGTCGCCTGCCTGCGCGGCCTCCTCGAACACCGCTTCCAACGCAGCCTGCGAGGGCTGGCTCGACGTGGGGATGTTGTCGACCATATCGTAGATGTCCGCGTAGAACGCGTCCAGGTCCATGTCCGCATCGGCCAGCTCGCGGCCGTCGCGGTTCACGTAGAGCGTTATGACGTCGATGCCCGCCTCCCGCGCAGCGTCGGCGGGGATGGAGGCGACCGAATCGGTGAGTATCTTGATCATGGCACGTTACCTTGGGCTAGGGCGCACGGGGCGCGAGGTTATCGTTCTCCCATTAAACTACGCGATGCCGCGCATGCGGGCAACCAATTCGCGGCGGCGCTCAAAAAGACCATATTCGAGGCCCACAGGATAGGTATGCGGGTTCAGCATGCGCTTCTGGCTCTCGTCGAGCAGCGCGAGCCCCTTCTGCGCCCGCGCGCGCGCCGCCTGCGCGTCGCGCCCGGCGGCGTCGAGCACCGTCCTGCCGTCGCGCGCCAGCGGCTCGAGCAGCGTCTTGGAGCACAGCCCCGCAAGGTTCTTCTGCCTAAGATCGTCGGCGGGGTCCACGATCACCTCGCGGCTCTGGTCGCCCGGCGCGTTCACGTCGAACACCATGTCGCCGGCCAGCCGCCCGTTGTCGCAGTAGAAGTAGCGCCGCACGTCCAGCACGCCGGGCGTGGTGAGCTTGCCCACGGACTCCGAGATCTTCAGGCGGTCCGTCCACTCCCGCTCGCCCGGCTCGCGCGTGGCCGACAGCTTGTACACGCCGCCCAGCGTGGGCTGGTCGTAGGCGCAGGCCAGCTTCGTGCCCACGCCCCACGACATCACCTGGGCCCCCTCGTCGCGGATGGACTGGATGGTGAACTCGTCCAGGTCGTTCGACAGCACGATGCCGCAATCGGAGAGCCCCGCCTGGTCCAGCATGCGCCGCGCCATCTTCGCGAGCCATGCGAGGTCGCCCGAGTCGATGCGGATGCCGGCCAGGCGCTCGCCCCGCGCGCGCATCTCCAGCCCCACGGTGATGGCGTTTCTCACGCCCTGGGCCACATCGTAGGTGTCCACGAGAAGGATGCAGTTCTTCGGAAACGCCTCGGCGTAGGCGCGGAAGGCGGATATCTCGTCGGGGAACGACATGACCCACGAATGCGCATGCGTGCCCGACACGGGGATGCCGAACAGCTTGCCGGCCAGCACGTTGGAGGTGGACGCGCAGCCGCCCACCACGGCGGCGCGGCTCGCCCAGAGGCCGCCTGCCGCGCCCTGGGCGCGGCGAAGGCCGAACTCCGCCACGGGCGCCTGGGCCGCCTGGCACACGCGCGCCGCCTTCGTGGCGATGAGCGTCTCGAAGTTCACGCAGTTCAGAAGCGCCGTCTCGATAAGCTGGCAGTCCATGATGGGGCCGCACACGCGCACGATCGGCTCGTGCGGGAACACCACCGTGCCCTCGGGCACCGCGTCGATGTCCACGGACAGGCGGTAGCCGGCCAGGTAGTCCAGGAACTCCTGCTTGAAGAGCCTTCCACCGCCCGGCGCGTCGAGCGACGCCAGGTAGGCGCGGTCTTCCTCGGAGAACGCGAAGCCCTCCACCAGCTCGGCGAGCTGGGCCATGCCGCAGGCCACGGCGTAGCCGCCCTTGAACGGGTAATCGCGAAAGTACATATGGAAGCACGCCTCCGTGGCGCCCTTCCCGCTTTCCCAGTACCCCTGCGCCATGGTGATCTGGTACAGGTCCGTGAGCAGCGCGTAATCGAGCTTCAATGCATCCTCCTCAAGCATGCGGCGTTCCGTCAGCGTTCCGGTGCCGGCAGCGTCCCGGCGGCACCGCCAAGGGTGCGGGCCGCCTCCCCGAGCATCCGGCTACTCGGCCTTGCCGCCCGCGGCGCCACCCTGGCCCTCCTGCGGGCCGCCGGCCTTGTGGCTGCGGCGGCGCGCCCGGCGGTGTCCGCCCTCGCCGCCCGGCGCGGCCCCGGGAGCGCCCGACGCGGAGGCCCCGGCGCCCTGCTGGCGCAGGCCGGACGAGCGCTGGCCGGGACGCGGGCCCTGCTTGGCAGCGCCCTGGCCGCCCTTCGCGCCCTGCTTCTTGGCGTTCTTGTCCGCGCCGCCGCGGCCGCCGCCTGTCGGCGCGCCGCCATTGCGTCCCTGGCCGTTCTGGGAGCCGGAGCCCTTCTTGCCGCCGTTGCCGCCGCCCTGGGCGCCGCTGCCGCCCTTCTTCGAACCCTGCTTCTTTCCGCCTCCGGAGGCCGTCGCGCCTCCCTGCCTCGGCTTGCGCTTGGACGGCGACTCCTCGGTCGTCGCAGGCTGGGCCGTGCCGTCGGCCGCCACCTTCGTGGAGCGGCGCCGGCGCGGCTTGCGCGACTCGTTGCCGGAGCCGGCCGAGCCGCCGCCCGTTCCCGCACCGGAACCGGAGCCCTTCCCTGCGCCGCCGCGGCCCTTCGAGCTGCCCTTGCCTCCCGACCCCGTGCGGCGCACGGCCTTCGGGTCGGCCAGCTTGTCGGACCCGGTCAGCTGCGAGGTGGCGAAGATGGAGCTCTCGCCCGCCACGCCGATCACCGCCTGAGTCGTGGCCTCGTCCCAGGCGTCCTGCCCTACGCGGTTCGGGCGGTTGCTGCCCTCGTCGGGCGGCTCGAAGTCCGCGAGCGGCACCTTCACCGGCTTCTCGCCCTCCACCTTGAGCGACACGATCTCGCGCGGCACGTCCAAGTCCACGACCTTCGCCATGCCAGCCGGCGTCTCCACCTGCGAGTTCTGCTTCGGGGCACGGCTTTTGAAATCCTTGTACGCGTCGAACTCGTAGCGCAAACAGCACATGAGGCGGCCGCACACGCCTGATATCTTCTGCGGGTTGAGCGAGAGGTCCTGCTCCTTGGCCATGCGGATGGACACGGGGCAGAACTCGCCGCCCAGGCGCTTGCAGCACAGCTCCTGGCCGCAATGCCCCAGGCCGCCCACCATGCGGGCCTCGTCGCGCACGCCGATCTGGCGCATGTCGATGCGCACGTGGAAGTGCGCGGCCAGCTTGCGCACGAGCTCGCGGAAGTCCACGCGCTCCTCGGCCTCGAAGTAGAACACGGCCTTGTCGCCGTCGAGCAGGAACTCCACGGACACCGGGTGCATGTCCTCGCTCGCCTCGGCCGCCATCTGCTTGAACACGGGCAGCGCTTCCTCCGAGCGGCGGCACATCTCCTCTGCGCGGGCGACGTCCTCTTCGCTCGCGAGGCGCTTCACCGGCTTGAGCGCGGTCTTCAGCTTCTTCACCTGGGCCTCGTCGGCCTCGAACACGTCATCGGCCATGCGGCCGAACTCCAGGCCGCGCGCCGTGGACACCACGACGGGGTCCTCCTTCTTCAATTCCAGGTCGCCCGGGTCGAACCAGAGCGTCTTGGGGTTGTAGGCGAGCCTGATGGGCGCTATGCGAACCATTGCCGATACCTCTCTATCTCACGGCCCCGGCGCCCGCGGGCGGGCGGGGGCGGTAGAGCGCGTCCCTTGTTTCGAAGAGCAGCGCGTCGATGCATGTCTCAGGGGATACATTATACGAGATGGCCTCGTCGCAGCGGCGCACGGCCGAAAGCGCGGCGGCCACGCGGGCCTCGTCGGTGGCGCGTGCGGCGTCCTCTATCGCGCCGCGGGCGTCCACGTTTATCACGAGCTCGGGCGTCTCGGCGCACACGGCCAGCACGTCGCGCAGCCACGAGCGGATGATGGCCGTGAGCTGGCGCAGCGACTCGAGGCTCTTCGCCGTCAGCTGGCGCTTGTTGCGCGCCTCTATCTGGCGGATGGCCGACTTCGCCAGGAAGTCCGCGTTCTCGGCCAGCTCCTCCTCCTGCGCGGCGCGCACGACGTCGAGCGGGGCCTTCGCCAGCACCACGAGCTCGCCCGCCTGGCCCACGAGGTCCCAGTCGTCGGCGTTGCGCAGCAGGGCCAGCGCCTCGAGCACGCGGGCGCGGAACGCCAGGCGCTCGTTGGACTTCAGGAACTCGATGCCGCGCGTGATGGAGCCGTCGCACGCCTCGATGGCGATGCGGGCCTTCTCCCGCGACGCGCCCGTGTTCTGCGCCAGGATGCCGGCGGCCTCGCTGGCCGGGATGTGGCGGAACGGCACCACCTGGCAGCGCGACAAGATGGTGGGCAGAACGCTCTCGCGCGTGCGGCCCAAGAGGATGAGCACCACGTCGGACGGGGGCTCCTCCAGCGTCTTCAGGAAGGCGTTGGCCGCCTGGACGCCCAGCAGGTCCACGCGGTCGAGGATGTATATCTTGCGGTCGGCCTGGATGGGCGCGAGCACCGTGTCGGCCGCGATGTCGCGGATTTGGTCCACCAGGTAGCCGCCGGCGCCCTCGGGCGCGAAGTAGCGCACGTCGGGGTGCTTCTTGCGCTTGACGCGCCGGCAGATGTCGCAGGCGCCGCACTCGCCGCCCCGTGGGCCGTGGGGGCCCTTCGGGCACAGCAGCGCCTGGGCCAGCGCATAGGCGGCCATCGTCTTGTTCGAGCCGGCCGGGCCCGTGAACAGGTACGCATGCGTCACGCGCTCGCTCGCCACGCTCGCGCGAAGGAACTCGCGCACCTGCGGCTGCCCGAGTATGTTCTCGAAGGCGTCGGCCACGGCCTACCTCCCCTGGCCCTTGCCGCGCGGGGCGCCGCCGTCCAAGCCCTGCGAGGGCTTCCCCTGCCTGGCCCGGTCGCCGCCGTTGCGGCCGGCTTTCGCTCCGGGGTTGCCGCGGTTGCCGCCCTTCCCCTTCGCGCCGCCCTCGGCGCCGTTGCGGGTGCCGCCGCTGCCACGGTTGTTGCCGTTGCTGCCGCCGCGATGGCCCGAACCGCCGCGCGCTCCTTGAGGGCGCGGGCGGCGCACGTCGAGCGGGGCGAAGTACGACGGGTCGTCCACGACGTCCGCCATCCAGGGGAAGAGGTCGGCCAGCTCGCGGAACACGAGCTCCGACGTCCGCGACTTCCGCGCGGCCGACTGCACCACGCGCACGCGGTCGGCGTGGGCCCGCGCGATGTCCAGGAAGCCCTCGTTCACGCGCGTGTGGAACTCCTCGCCCGCCCGCTCCAGCCGGTCGGCGCCGCGGTGCGTGGCGCGCGAGAGCCCCGTGCGCGCCGAGCCGCCCGTGGTCAGCAGGATGGTGCGGTCGGGCGAAATGCCCTGGCAGGCGAACGCGTTCGCCTGCCCCACGAAGGCGGCGTCCAGCCCGCGCCCGTGCACCTGGTAGGCGATGGTGGAGTCCGCGAAGCGGTCGCACAGCACCACGGCGCCGCGCTCGAGCGCCGGGCGGATGACCTCCGCCACGATCTGCGCGCGGGCGGCCTCGTAGATGAGCAGCTCGGCCTCGTCGGAGAGGTTGTCGTTCTTCGGGTCCAGCACCACGGCGCGCAGCTCCTCACCCACGGCGGTGCCGCCGGGCTCGCGCAGGCGCACGACCTCGCGGCCGCGTTCGCACAGCTTCTCGGACAGGAAGCGGATATGCGTCGTCTTGCCGGCGCCCTCGCCGCCCTCGAACGTTATGAAGATGCCGCGCGGGGCATCGTTTTCGGCAAGTTCCTGCGTCACGGTGTCTTTTCGATCCTAACGGTCAGCGCCGGAAGCGGCGCGCTCAGGCGAGGTCGTACACGTCGCGCCCCTGGACGTCCACGCCCACGAACACGGGGAAGTCCACGACCTCGATGCGGCGCAGCGCCTCGGTTCCCAAGTCGTCGTACGCCACCGTCTCCGATGATGCCACGCACTTGGCCAGGTAGGCCGCAGCGCCGCCGCACGCCACGAAATAAACGGAACCCGTCTCGCGGCAGGCGTCGCGCACCTCGGCGGAACGGCGCCCCTTGCCCACCGTGGCCGCGACGCCCGCGCGGTGCAGCGCCGGGGCGGCGAAGTCCATGCGGCTGGCCGTGGTGGGCCCGACCGCGCCGAACGGCCGGCCGGCGGCCGCGGGCGTGGGACCGGCATAGAAGATGGCCTGGCCGTCCAGGTCGTAGGGCAGCGTGCCGTCCGCGGCCTCGAGCTCGGCCATGAGGCGCACGTGCCCGGCATCGCGCAGCGTGTACAGGGGGCCCGTGAGCAGGCACGCGTCGCCCGCATGGAGCTCGGCGAGCCGCGCGCGGTCGAGAGGCAGGGACAGGCGGACAGGCTCGCCGTTCATCGCGCGCCCCCTTCCGCCGCAAGGTCGATCGTGCACCGGCGCATGGCGGAGCATCCCATGTTGATGGCGAGCGACAGCGCCGCGATGTGGCAGGGGGCCGTGGCCACGCGCACGGCGAGCGCCGTCGTCTTGCCGCCGAGGCCGCCGGGGCCCACGCCCGTGGCGTTCACGGCCGCGAGCAGCTCCTCCTCGAGCGCGCGCACGCGCGGGTCGGCCGCCGGCTCGTCCACCGGGCGCATGAGCGCCCGCTTCGCAAGGCCCGCCACCTTGTCGAACGTGCCGCCGATGCCGACGCCCACCACGAGCGGCGGGCAGGCGTTCGCGCCCTTCTCGCGCACGCAGCGCGTAAGCTCGTCCACGATGCCCTGCTTGCCGGCGCCCGGCACGAGCATGACCACGCGGCTCGCGTTGTCCGAGCCGCCGCCCTTCAGCATGAGGTGCAGCCGCGCCGCGCCCGGCTCGTCCACCGGATGGATGTCGCAGAACGCGGGGGTGTTGTCGCCGGTGTTCGCGCGGTCGAGCACAGCGTCGCGCACCACCGACTTGCGCAGGCGCGCCTCGTCGTAAGCGCGGGCCACCGCGTCGTCCACGTCGGCGAGCACGTCGCCGCGCACGAGCACGTCGGGGCCTATCTCGAGGCTCGCCCACACCGTGCCGGTGTCCTGGCAGATGGGCACGCGGTCCTCGCGTGCGATGCGCGCGTTCTCCGCCAGCTGGTCGAGCACGGCGCGCCCGCGCGGGTTGTCCTCCGCGGCGCGCGCAGATGCGATCCCCGCCTCGATGTCGGCCGGCAGCTCGCACGCCAGCCGCGGGATGGCCGCGTAGACGGCGTCCGCGACCTGTGATTTCGTGATGATGGTTTCCATGGGGATGAATTATACCGCAACCCGCCCGATCCGCCTCCCACGTTGCCGGGACGTGCCTGCAAGGATCCCGACCCGAGCGGTCACTCCAGGTGGAACAATTCCTCCACGGTCGTGCCGAGCTCGCGGGCGAGGCGCAGGGCGAGCGGCAGCGTGGGGTCGTACTTGTCGTTCTCCACGGCCACGATGGTCTGGCGGCTCACGCCGCAGCGCTGGGCCAGGTCCTCCTGCCGCAGGCCCAGCGCTTTGCGCAGGCGCTTGATGTCGTTGCGCATGGTGCCGCCCGCTTACGCCGCGTACAGGGCGAAGAAGCCGGCGAAGAACGTCACCAGCGCCACGCCCAACGCGCCCACGACGATGCGCACCGTCCGGTTGGGCTCATGGTACTCGTCGTCGCCCTCCACCATGCGGCGCTTCATGGACTCCTCGGAGAAGCCCTGCGCCAGCAGCACGGCTATGAGCACGAGCGTGGGCAGCATGTCGTGCGCGCGCCCCGCAGCCACGTACAGCACCAGGTTGACGAGCGTCCATGTCGCCAGCAGCAGGACCGCGAACTTGTACCCCAGCGATTGGGACTTCGTCCTGATCGACTTCTCCATCTCGTCCATGATCGGCTCCTCTCGTAAAAGTAAAGAACTCTTGACATTTCGCAGTATGCCTCGTTCATGTCAGAATGTCAAGAGTTCTTTACTTTTTTGCGATGCGCCTAAAGCGGGAGCACACCTCGAAAACCCTTACACCATACCCTCTTTCACTAAGGCTGAACCGGGCCGCGCCGCCCCCCGTGGCCATACGGGCGCCCAACGCCACGGCAACCGGAGCCTGCCGACGTGAGCAAACCGCCCCCGCACGGCCTACCATGATCCTCCGCAAGCATCCGCATCACGCGAGGAGGATCCTATGACCACCATGATGAAGGCGATGGGCATATCCCGTTACCACCAGAAGCAGCTGGAGGAGTTCGTGCTGCCCATCCCCGCCATCGCGCCCGACGAGGTGCTCGTGGAGGTGCATGCCGCCAGCGTGAACCCCGTTGACTTCAAGATCCGCGACGGCGTGCTTCGGCTGCTCATCGACTACCGCATGCCGCTCGTCCTGGGCTTCGACTTCGCGGGCACGGTCGTCAAGACGGGCTCTCAGGTGACGCGGTTCAAAGTGGGCGACGAGGTGTACGGCCTGCCGCGCCGCACCATGGTGGGCACGTTCGCCCAGTTCTTCGCCGTGAAGGCCGAGGGCATCGCGCTCAAGCCGAAGAACCTCGACTTCGAGCAGGCGGCCTCCGTCCCGCTCGTGGGCCTGACCACCTACCAGGCGTTCAACGAGCTCATGGGCCTGCGATCCGGCGAGCGCATCCTCATCCAGGCGGGCGCGGGCGGCATCGGCACCTTCGCCATCCAGCTGGCGAAGGTCATGGGCGCCTACGTGGCCACCACGGCGAGCGAGCGCGGGCGGGCGCTGGTGGAACGGCTGGGCGCGGACGAGGTCATCGACTACCGCGCCGTCGACTTCTGGAAGGTGCTCCACGGCTACGACTGCCTCTACGACGTGTTCGGCGGCAAGAGCCTGGACGAGGGGTTCAAGATCCTGCGGCGCGGCGGGCGCGTTGTGTCGCTCAACGGCACGCCCAACGCGCGCTTCGGCAAGGCGCAGCACCTGGGCTTCTGGAAGACCGAGGCCTTGCGCGCAGCGTCGCTTCCCCTCACCCTGCGCGAGAAGTGCTACGGCGTGACGTACAACATGATCTTCGTGCGGCCCGACGCCCGCCAGCTCGCCGTCCTGGCGGGGCTCTACGAGGAAGGCCGCCTCGTGCCCGTCGTGGACAAGGTGTTTCCCCTGGCCGAAGCGCAGCAGGCGCTCGACTACTCGCAGTCCGGCCGCGCCAAGGGCAAGATCGTCCTGAAGGTGAGGTGAGGCCGCGCCCGACCCCAGCGCGTTTCGAACAGGCCGGAGCGCGCTACTTCACCACGAAGTCGCCCGGCAGGCGCGGGGCCGTGCGCGGGTAGGACACGGCGGGGTAGCCGAGCAGCAGGCACATCTGCAGCGGCTTCTCCCCTGCCTCGAGGAACGCGCGCACGGCGGGAAGCTCCTCGGAGGCGCGGCAGAGGTAGCCGTTGAACAGGACGCCCAGGCCGAGCGAGGCGGCCATGAGCTCCATGTTCTGCGCCGCCAGGCCCGCGTCGTCGGCGCGCTCGGCGGCCACGTACGCGACGGCCGGCGCGTCGCGGAACAGGAAGTCCTGCTTGCCGGCCTGCGCGTCGCGCAGGAACGGCTTGTAGAGCTTCGCCCAGCGCGGCTTCTCCTCGGCCGGCAGCGCGAGCAGATCCCCGATGCCATCCCACACGAGGCGCTTGAGCTCGGCGAGGCCGTCCTGCACCACGATGAACCGGCAGCCTTGCGCATTCTTCGCCGTGGCCGTGTAGCGACCTGCCTGCAGCACGAACTCGAGCTCTTGGCGTCCCACCGGCTCCGGCTTGAACGAACGGACGCTGCGACGCGACTTGATGGCGCGCAGGAGGTCGGCGGCGTCGATCGTCTCGCCCGCCGGCGCAGACGGCTCCACGTCGGCCATGTCGTAACCCGGAATGGACACCGCCGCCGTCGGGCAGACGGCCACGCAGTGCCCGCACAGGATGCAGCGGCCTTTCACGCGCGCCGTCCCATCCTCAACCAGCAGGTTCGACCCCACGCAGTCGGCAACGCACCGCCCGCACCCGATGCAGCGCTCGGCATCTATTTCGATCAGCATGAACATCCTCCTTGAAAACGGAAGCGCCCGACACGGGCGCTTCCCCACTGTCCCACGCCCCCTCTTTGGCGCGGGGGCGGCGTGCGGCCGGCTAACGCACGCCGCGCCGATTCGCCAAGGACGCGTCAGGCCATCGGCGCGGCGCAGGACGCGCGCATCCCGAAGCCTTCCTCCGCGCCCGAAGGGCAAGTGGAGCTAGGACTGAAGAAAGGATTGGAAGCGGGCGTCGTAGGGGGTGCAACGCGGAATGCCTGGTGCAGGACAACTGGCACAGGATTGGGATGCGGGATGCACGACACGCATCCCAATCCTTCGCCGCGCCACTTCGCACTTACTCCGGCAGGTTCGCCAACCCCGCGCGCACGCTGTCCGCAGACGCGCGCAGCGCCGCGAGCTCCTCGTCGTCGAGGTCGAACTCCACGACCTCCTCCACGCCGTCGCGGCCCAAGCGCACGGGCACGTTCATGTAGAGGTCGTCGATGCCGTACTGGCCGTCGATGTGCGCGCACACGCTCATGATCTCGTGCGTGTCGCCCAGGATGGCCTCCACCATCTTGGCGATGGACGCGCCGGGCGCGTAGTAGGCGCTGCCGGTCTTGAGGTGCGCCACGACTTCGGCGCCGCCCTTCACGCAGCGCTGCACGACCTCGGCCACGGCCGCCTCGTCCATGAGCTCGGTGATGGGGGTGCCGTCCACCGTGGTGAAGCGCGGCCAGCACACCATGCCCTCGCCGTGCGCGCCCACGGCCCACGCCTCCACGGCCGCCGGCTCGCAGCCGAGCTTCTCGCACACCGCGAACGACAGGCGCGAGGAGTCCAGCACACCGCCCATGCCCATGAGGCGCTCCGCCGGCAGGCCGCTCTCGCGGAACGCCAGCGTGGTCATGACGTCGAGCGGGTTCGTCACGCAAATGAACACCGCGTTCGGGGACGCCTCCTTGGCCTGGCCGATCACCGACTTCATGATGCCGGCGTTCACGCCGAGCAGGTCCTCGCGGGTCATGCCGGGCTTGCGGGCGATGCCGGCGGTGATGACCACCACGTCGGAGTCGCGCGTGTCGGCGTAGTCGTTCGTGCCGGCCACCTTGACCGTGAACTTCTCCACGCTGCGCATGTGCATCATGTCGAGCGCCTTGCCCTGGGGCAGGCCCTCGGCCACGTCGATGAGCACGACGTCGGCCAGGTTCTTGGACGCGATGATGTGGGCGGCGGTGGCACCGACGTTGCCGGCGCCGACGATGGTTACCTTGGGCATGTGATTGCTCTCCTTCGAAGTCAGGTTCTGCGCCCCGCATTGTAGCGCCCCGCACTGCCGGCGGCGACCGAAAGGCGCGCATCTCCAGCGAAACGGCACGTCGCAGTTGGTGATGCGGAACCGCGAGGCACACTTTTCACCAGATTTCTGCACTCTGGCACTTGAGACTTCGCCGCAAGGAAACGCGATCAGGGGAAACGGTCAACGCTGATAGCCTGTCCGGCTTCACAGGTCGGAAAACCCGCCTTCCAACGTAAAAAACTGGTGAAAAGTGTGCGGCAAGAGCCCGAAGCCTTCGCCCGGCCGACCGGTCGATGCGCAGGTACAGGACAGCGCAGCCGCGGGGCTGCGCTGTCGAGGTCGGTCAGGGCCGACCAGACGATCGATCGGGAATCGGCCGCTAGGCTTTGTCGGAGGAATCCTTCTTGGCAGCCGGCTTCTTCGCGGGAGCCTTCTTCGCCGCGGGCTTTTTGGCGGGCGCCTTCTTGGCCGGGGCCTTCTTCACGGCCCCCTTCGCGCCCGACGCGCCCTTTTTCTCCTCGTCCTGCTCCTTGCCGGGGCAGTCGAAGTTGGGGCAGAGCTTCCAGGGCCCGCGCGCGGTGGTCACGATGACCATCGGCGCGCCGCAGTGCTCGCACACCTCGCCCGTGGCCTGGAGCGCGCCGTACTGCGGAAGCGGGTAGCCCACCCCGCACTCCTCGTAGTTCTCGCAGTGTATGAAGCGCTTGAGCGTGCGCGGGTTCTTCTGCGCCACGAGGTTCGCCTGCTTGCCCTTCTCCTTGCACACGGGGCACTCGCCCACGATCACGTCGGGCTCCTTGTTGGTGGAGCAGTTCGGGTCGATGCAGATGGTACGCGGCTTGCTGCGGAAGGCCGTCACCTTCACCTGGGGCATGCCGCAAGTCGGGCACGGCTCAGGCACGGACTCCACCTTGCCCTTGGGCAGCGGGTAGGTGACGTCGCAGTCGGGCCAGCCGGCGCAGCCGATGAACATGCCACGCGTCTTCTGGCTGGCGCGCAACTGCAAATCCTTGCCGCACTTGGGGCACGGGCCCACGTAGGCGTCGGCGGCCACGGCGTCGGCGAGCGCGTCCTTCACCTCCTCCGAATGCGGGAGGAGGCTTGCCAGCTGGTCGGACAGGAGGTTGCGCGACGTGTCCACCACCTGGGCCTTCGTGGTGCGGCCCTCGGCTATGTTGTCCATCTCCTCCTCAAGCTCGGCCGTCATCTCGGGGTGCGTGATGTGCGGCGCGAACTTGTCAAGCGCGTCGCACACCGCCATGCCCAGCTGGCTGGGCTCGATGGGGTCGTTCACGATGTACTTCACCGCGTAGAGGCGCTCGATGATGGAGTGGCGCGTGGACTTCGTTCCCAGCCCCAGCTTCTCCATCTCCTGGATGAGCTTGCCCTGGCTGTAGCGCGCGGGCGGCTCGGTCTGCTTCTTCGTGCAGACGGCGCCGTTGAACGCGATCGTCTCGCCTTCCGCGAGCGCGGGCAGCTGCTCGTCCTTCTTCAGGCCGTACGGGTAGATGGCGCGGAAGCCCGGCTTCGACAGCACATCGCCCTTTGCGACGAACGGCTCGCCGTTCACGTCGAGCGACACCTTGGTGCCCTCGACGACGGCCGCCTCGGATAGCGTGGCCAGGAAGCGCCGCGCGATGAGGTTGTACAGCTTGTAGTCGGCGGGCGCGAGGTCGTCGGGCGTGGCCTTGGCCGTGGGGTAGATGGGCGGGTGGTCGGTCGTCTCCTTCTTGCCGCGCGTGGCCTTGAGCTCGCCCTTCGCCAGGAGCTCCTTGCAGTAGGGCGCGTAAGCGGGGTTGCCGGAGATGGCGCGCACGGTCTCGGCGAGGTCGAGCGAGCTCGGGTACACCGTGTTGTCCACGCGGGGATACGAGATGTAGCCGTCCATGTAGAGGCTCTCGGCGATGCGCATGGTGCGCGCCGGCGAGAGGCCCTCGGCGGACGCGGCGGCCATGAGCGAGGTGGTGTTGAAGGGTGCTGGCGGCTGGACCGTGCGCTTCTTCTTCTCGACGCCCGACACGCGGGCGGTGGTCGCGCCCTCCACGTGCGCCATGACCGCGCTCGCCTCGGCCTCCACCTTGAAACGGGCCGTGGCGTGCGGGGCCTCGAAGGCGTCCGGATCGGTGCCGAACGCACCGCGGATCACCCAGTAGTCCTCGGGCACGAACGCCAGGCGCTCGCGCTCCTTCGCCACGATCAGGGCGAGCGTGGGCGTCTGCACGCGGCCCGACGAGCGCACGTTGCCGTAGCCGGCGAACTTCACGAGCGTGAGGTAGCGCGTGAGCACCGCGCCCCAGATGAGGTCGATGTCCTGGCGCGAGGCGCCGGCGGAGGCCAGGTTCACGTCCAGCTCAACCAGGTTGTCGAAGGCGTGCGTGATCTCCTCTTTCGTGAACGCCGAGTACCGCGCGCGCGACACGGGCGCGTCGGGGTTCACCTCCTGGATGCAGGAGAGCGCGTCGCTTCCGATGAGCTCGCCCTCGCGGTCGAAGTCGGTGGCGATGATGATGGAGTCTGCCTTCTTCGCCAGGTTCTTCAAGGAGCGGATGATCTCCTTCTCCTTGGGCTGCTTCTTGATGGGCGCGTACACGAGGTACGGCAGCGCGTCCATCTTCCAGGCCTTGAGCTCCACGCCGTCCTCGGTGAAGGGCTTCTTCTTCTTGAAGGGGGGCTTGGGCAGCGTCGCGGGCAGCTGCGCGGGGAAGGTCTCGCCCTCCTCCGTGACGCCCTGCCAGCCGCCGCGCTTCTTGTACACCATGGTCGGGGTGAAATCGGGCTCCAGGATGTGGCCGCGCAGGCCGATGGTCACCCACTCCTCGCCGTCCACGTCGAAGCGGTACACCGGCGTGGAATACACCTTGTCCGCCTTGGGTTTCTTGACGCCGAGCAAGTCGGCGATCTTCTGAGCCGCGTCGTTCTTCTCGGTTACCACCAGCTTCACGCGGTTCCTCCTCTTCTTCCGGCCGCCTCCCGCGGCCTGATCGCGTTCACACGATGCCCCATTCGTTTATTAACGTGTGCGGGGATGGCGCGCTCGGGCAGGCGCGGCCGCGGCAAGGCGGCGCGCGGCCCGTCGTCGGGCGCAACAGACGCCAGCATACACGATTTGCGGCGGTTGCGGCGAAAATTACGTATCTTGAAGCGAGTGCGGAACCAGCGGGTCGCGCAGCGCCGAGGGGACGCGGCGGCTTCGCGTCACACGAAGCTGATGCGCAGCTTCTTGCCAAGCCCCTTTGCCACCTGCTGCAGCGTCTTGAGCGTGGGGTTCGCGTTGCCGGACTCCAGGCGGGCGAACGCGCTCTGCCTCATGCCGCAGCGCTCTGCGAGCTCGCGCTGCGTGAGGTTCTGCTCGGCGCGCGCCAGCGTGATCGCGCTGATAATGTCGTACACCGGCTCCAAGCGCTCGTACTCGGCGGCGTACTCGGGGTCCTGCATGTACTTCTGATGGCTCCTGTCCAGATCATCCATTGTCAAACCTCTCTTCCCAATCGGCCTTGTAGGCAAGCGCGCGGGCGAGCTCCCTGCAAGGCGTCTTCCGCGTCTTCTTCACGAACCCGTTCGTCACGACGATGCGGTCGCCCGAAAAGAAGAAGTAGAACGACCGCGCGATGTCGTCGCCCTGCCTGCTGCGCAGCTCGAACAACCCGCCTCCCATGCACTTCGATTGCGGCTCGCGCAGCCTATGGGCCTCCTCGCGCAAAGCCCCGAGGTCGCGGTGCACCTTCGCGTTCAGCTTCGGGGGAAGCGATTCGAGGAACTCGTCCATGGGCGTCGTCCCGTTCGGCCTTCGGTAGAAAACAACCTCGAACTCTTCCATTTCTCCCCCTTGCGAGGGTACGAACAATATATAACATATATGTTATATTCGCAAGTACCATCCCGTCTTATACCCGTCTTGCCTTCTGCCGCCCATTCTCGCAATCCTCCTCCGATCATAGCGCCGACCTTGCGCGGCGACCGTGAGCCGACCGTCGCAAAACCGCGGGAACCTTGCGCGTTTCGCGCGATCCGGCCGTGCGCTTCTTGCGCGGCAGCCGCCTGTTTCTTGCCGAATCCTCGCACGATCGGCGCACGAATCTTGCGGTTTTCGCTCCGCTGCAGAAATCCCTGACGGCGTACTGCATGCCCGGAGGGACGCCGAACCGCTTCGGGAAATGCGATGGGGATTTCGTTACCGCGCGTTGGAGAAGCTGCGGGCGTTTCGTGAACCGGGCGATTCTCGGGTAGGCTATCCTTCGGGTAGGCCGCCGAACCACGACACCCACCGCCGCGCGCATCGACCACGAAACGCACCAGCGGCGGAACCGCCCGCAGCCGCGCGACCGCGCAGCAGCGCCGCACGGCGCACCGCACGCCGCGCAGGCCATCCAAACCGCAAGGAGGCACCTCATGAAGAAAGTCCTCGGAGCGCTTCTCGCCCTGCTCGCCGTCGTCGTGCTCGTCGGCGTGGGCGTCGTCGTGTTCTCGAACACCTCGCTCGGCCCCGTGAGCGATGCGGCGCAGGGCGCCAAGGCCGCCGTCGCGAACGCCGCCATGGACGCAACCGACCTCAAAGGCCAGGTGAAGAGCGCCATCGACGAACGCAAGGACGACATAGCCGCCGCAACCGGCCTCACGGCCGACCAGGTGGACGCGCTCGTGGCCGAGCTGGACATCGACAGCTGGCAGGCCGCCGCGCTGCCCGCGGGTGCCGTGGAGTCGGGCACCGTGGACGGGTCGTACGCGGGCATCGACGGCACCATCACCACCTACGACGACCCAGGCTACGTCACCATCTCGGCCTACGGCCAGAACGTCACCCTCGCCGTCCCCGAGAGCGCGCAGGCGTACCTGCCGTACCTGGCGCTCGCACAGTAGGTGTGACAAAAGGACGGGGATAATGTCACATTCCTCGACGCGGTACGACCCTGCGAAACTTCCAGGAATGTGACATTATCCCCGTCCTTTTGTCACACCCCTACGCCGTGCGCGCCTCCTTCAGGCGGCGCTGATAGGCGCGCACGATCTGCGAGAGCGTGAAGCACACGACGAAGTAGATGAGCGCCATGATGCCGAAGATGGCGAAGATCTGCACCGTCGAGTTGTAGCTGTTCATGAGTATCATGCCGCGGCCCATGAGCTCCTGCAGCGCCATGGCGCCCCAGAGGTAGCTCGTGTCCTTGATGGTGGTGACGAACTGCGACAGCAGTGCGGGCACCATGTTGCGCAGCGCCTGGGGCAGGATGATCAGCAGGTACGTCTGCACGGTGGAGAAGCCCTGCGACTTCGCGGCCTCGTACTGGCCGAACGGCACGCTCGCCAGGCCGCCGCGCACGATCTCGGCCACGCTCGCGCTGGTGAACAGCGTGAACGCGAGCACCGCCGCGCCGATGGGCGGCAGCTGCGCCACGAAGAACGTGAACATGATCCACAGGAGCAGCGGGGTGTTCTTGAATATCTCGATGTAGACCGTGGCCACGCCGCGCAGCACGCGGCTGTTCGACGTGCGCATGACCGAGATGACGGCGCCGAGCACCACCGAGCACAGGATGGCCAGCGCGGATATCAGCAGCGTCATGCCCAGGCCCTGCAGCAGGAATCGTATGTTCACCCAGGTGAATAGGGCGGCTATGTCGCTCATTTGCCCTCCCCTCGCTCGTCTTTGCCAAGGCCCTCGAGGCCCTCGCGCCGCAGGCGCTCCATACGCGCGGCGGCATCGTCGGCCGCGCGGGCGGCCATGCCGGCCAACGCCTCCATGTCCACGTCTTCGGGCACGACCGTTTCCGGCCCGCTGGACTCCCTCGCCTCCTCGTCGCCGCTGCGACGTTCGCGCCGAGCTTGGCGCGCGGCCGCATCCTCGCTCTCGGCGTCGAAGTCGGCCTCGTCGTGCGGCGCGCGCACGTGGGCGGGCCGCTCTGCCGGCGCGTCCAGCTCGCCGGGCACGTAGTCGTTGTCGAGGAAGGCCTCCGCTCCCAGCTCGGCCTCGTCGTGCGCGTCGGCACGTTGGCGATGCACCGTGCGCCCGCCCTCCGCGCCAGCAGCCTCGACGGGAGCACGTTGCGCATCGGCCTCCAACGCGGCGCCGCCGTCGACGCGCTTGCGCACGTCGCGGGTGATGCGGTCGCTCGTGGCCGTCTCGGCCCGCGAGGCCAAGGCCTCGTCGGCCTCCGGCGAGCGCCTCGCTCCCAGGTCGCGCACGCCCTCGGCCACGGCATCCGGCGACGCGGGCGCGGCGGCGCCGGCCTCGGCCTTGCCGGCAACCGTGCTCTCCACCCCGCGGCGGGCGGCCGCGCGGCGCTCCAGGCGGCGGTGAGCCTTCACGCGTCCGGCCTTCGTGCGCATCGCGCGCGCTGCGCAGGCCTCGTCGTCGCCGCATTCCTCGGCTATCTCCTGCGCTATCTCGCGGCCTATCTCGTCGGCGATCTCGGCGGCCACACGGCCGGTGTACGCCTGCTCCATCGGCCCGCGCTCGGCCGGGCCGTCCGCCTCGTCTCCCAGCACGTGCAGCGGGTGGCGCGGAGAGGGGGCCTGGCGGGCCGGGGCTATATCCACCGTCTCGAACATGGTGCCCACGCCGCCGGCAAGCGCGTCGGCCGCCGCGCGCCCGGTGATGTCGTGCGTGCCCGGCGTGACCTCGAGCGCATCCTCGGCCAGCTCCTCGGTCGCGTCGCCCGTGGACAGATGCCGGTGCGCGCGGGTGCGGCGCTCGAGGTACAGCGCCAGGCGCGACAGCGGAAAGCAGATGACGAAGTACAGCAGCGCCGCCACCACGTACACGGGGCCGTAGTAGCTCGTGGCGCCGGCGAACGAGTTCGAGAAGTACATGAGCTCGCCGCCCGCGATGAGCGCCAGCACCGAGGTGTTCTTCACGAGGTTCGCCGCCTGCACGGCCAAAGGCGGCATGATGATGCGGATGGCCTGGGGCAGTATGATCACGAACATCGACTGCCAGTACGAGAAGCCCTGGCTCTTCGCCGCCTCGAACTGCCCGCGATGGATGGAGCCGATACCGCTGCGCACCACCTCGGAGATATAGCCGCCATGGTAGATGCCGATGGCCAGAACCCCGATCCAGAACGCGGCGAGGGAGAACCCCAGCAGCGGGAAGATGGCGTAGAAAACGAACACCTGCAGAAGCAGCGGCACGTTCTGCACCACCTCCACGTACACGCGGGTCACCCAGCGCAAAGGCGCTATGCGCGACACCGACAGCACGCCGAACACGATGCCAAGCGCCAGCGCGATGACGAGCGCGAGCACGGAGATGCCCACCGTGGTGCCGAACGCGGCCAGGATGTCGGGCCAGCGCTGGAAGAGCGCCTCCCACTTGTAGGGCGCGAAGATGTCAAGCATCCTGCCCACCGTCCTTCCCGTCTCCGGCGGGCGCGTCGTCCACGAGCCCCCAGCGCTCCTGGAGCGAGCGCAGCGTGCCGTCGTCGGACATGGCGCCGATGGCGGCATCGATCTGGTCGGCCAGCTGGGTGTTCGACTTCTTCGTGGCCACGCCGTACTCCTGCGGCGCGAACTGCGCGTCCAGCAGCATGGTGGAATCGTCCACGTAGCCGTTCAAGATGGAGCGGTCCACCGAGAAGGCATCGACGCGCCCGGTGACGAGCGCTATCTTGACCTCGGGATACGTCGAGTACTCGGCGAACTTCATATGGATGCCGATCTCGTCGCCGGCGGCCGTCAGCTTGTCGCGCGTCGTCGCCGACAGCGCCACGCCCACGGTCTTCCCGTCGAGGTCCGCCAGGTCGGTTATGCCGGAGGACTTCTTCACCAGCACGCCGATGTGGTCGGTGTAGTACGGGCGCGAGAAGTTGTAGCTCTTCTTGCGCGCCTCGGTGATGGTGAACGTGGCCAGCGTCGCGTCGAGCGTGCCGTTGTCGAGCATCGCGCCGCGCGTGGTCACGTTCACCCCGGTCACCTGGAGCGCGTTCGGGTCGCCCTTGATGCGCTTGGCCAGCTCGCGCGCGATGTCCACCTCCATGCCCTCGATGTTGCCCGTCTCGGGGTTCTGGAAGCCGAAGCCCGGCACGTCGATCTTCGTGCCCACGCGCAGCACGTCTCCGTCGGGCGCGCAGCCCGCGAGGGCGATCGGACCGCCGGCCAGCGCGAGGCCGGCCACGGCCAGCGCCGACGTGCGAATGAAGGTGCGTCTCGTGATCATGGCCGCCTCACAGGATCTTCGACAGGAAGCTCTTGACGCGGGCGTTGTCGGTCTCGTCGAACAGGTAGTGCGGGGTGCCCTGGTCGACGATCAGGCCGTTCTCCATGAACACCACCGTGTCGGCCGCCTCGCGCGCCAGGCCCATCTCATGGGTGACCATGACGATGGTCATGCTGGTCTCGGCGAGCGACTTGATGACGTCGAGCACCTCCTGCACCATCTCGGGATCGAGCGCGCTCGTGGGCTCGTCCAGAAGCATGATCTTGGGATGCATGTTGAGGGCACGGGCGATGGCCACGCGCTGCTGCTGGCCGCCGGAGAGCTGGTCGGGATACTTGTCCACCTTGTCGGACAGGCCCACGCGGTCCAGATAGGCGCGGCCGTCGCGCTCGGCCTGCTCGCGCGGCACCTTCAGCACCTTGATGGGGGCGAGCGTCACGTTCTCCAGCACCGTCTTGTGCGGGTAGAGGTTGTAGCTCTGGAACACCATGGCCACGTCGCGGGCGAGGGCGCGTGCGTTCACATGCCGGTCGGCGAGATCCATGCCCTCCACCGTGATGGAGCCGGAGTCCGGCGTCTCCAGCCCGTTGATGCAGCGGATGAGCACGCTCTTGCCCGAGCCGGACGGGCCGATGACCACCACTTTCTGTCCCTCGTCGACCTCGAGCGACACGCCCCGGAGCGCCTCGACCGTTCCGAAGTTCTTGCGTATGTCCTTGACCGATATCGCGCTTCCCACCGTCGGAGCCTCCCGTTTCCCGCGTGAAAGGCCGCGATCGTCAGCGCGCCGCGGTCTTGCAAGATTTCATGACGAAGTGCATCGACCAGTCTAGCATGCACGTCATCGCCCCAGATGGCGGGTAGGTTACGGAAGGCTGACGATAGCGAAATCGGCGGGAATGCGCGCGAAACCGGCGCACGGCCTAGCGTGCGAACATCAGCCGCTCGCTGTTGAACATGCGCTGCAGCACGAGCACGCCGACGCCCGTGTACACCAGGTTGCCCAGCACGCACACGGCCACGTTCAGCGGCTGGAAGTCGAACGTGAAGATGCCGATCATGCACTGCACGGAGTTGTAGAGCGGCACGAGGTAGAACCAGATATCCTCCTGCGCACCGCCGCCGAACATGCCGAGGATACCTACGAGCATGACCACGATCATGAGCGGCGTCAGGTACATGCCCGCCTCCTTCGTGGTCTTGGCCAAGGCCGACACCACGGTGATGAGCATGACCACAAGCAGCGTGGTGGACACCACCACCAGCACCAGCAGCAGGTAGTCGGCCGGCCCGTACACGTTCATGTCCACCGCACCCTGCATGATGCCGGGCAGCCCCGCGAAGATGCCCAGCATGCTGGACGCGGCGATGGCCAGGCCGATAAGGGTGATGGCCAGCACCTTGCCGAGCGCTATGTCGCGCCGCTTGATGGGCGTGGCCAAGAGCGTGGCCATGGTGCCGCGCTCCTTCTCGCCGGCCACCGACTCCGCCGCGATGTTCATGCAGCTGGTGAACAACAGGATGAGCAGCAGCATGGGCACGATGGACACCACGAGCGAGCCGGCGATGTCGCGTTCCGCGGCCACGTTGTAGGCGCCTTGCCCCGCGTTCACGTCGAAACGGTTCGCCAGCGACGACTCGTAGGCGTCGAGCAGGCCGGTGAAGGCCGCGTACGCCTGCGACGAGTTGGGGTCGGTGGAGTCGTAGTAGACCTCCACCTGCGGAGCCGGCTCGCCCGATGCCGGGTCGTAGGCCGCCACGGCCTCGTCGAACCCGGCAGGGAACACGGCGAACGCCTGCACGTCGCCCTGCCCGATGCGCTCGCGCATCTCCTCGGGCCCGGGCAGGGCCGCCTCGTCGACCACGTCGATGCCGCCCTCGGGCGCCAGCGCCTCGATGCTCGCCGGCACGTTCACCGCGGCCACCACGGGGCGCTTGCCCTCGTCGGGCGAGAACAGGGAGCCCATGGCGTCGCCCATGACGGTCCACATGACGAAGATGAGCAGGCCGGGCAGCGCGATGGACACGAAGGCCGACGCCTTGTTGCTGAAGAACCTCGCCAGCTCCTTCTTGGCTATCGTAAGCACGTTGCTTCTCATGAGGCCTCCCCCACGCTCGCGGCGTACAGGTCGAAGAACGCGTCCTCGAGGGAGCGTCCCTGCGTGAGCTCCGGCAGGGTGCCGCTGGCCGCCATGCGTCCGCCGATGACGATGCCGGCACGGTCGCACACCTTCTCCACCAGGCTGAATATGTGCGTGGACAAGAGGATGGTCTTGCCCTGGCCCTTCAGCTCCGCCAGGAAGTCGGTCACGACCTTCGCCGTGAGCACGTCGAGGCCGTTCGTGGGCTCGTCGAAGATGATGACGTCGGGGTCGTGCACAAGCGATACCGCAAGCGACGTCTTCTGCTTCATGCCGGTGGACAGGTCGGCCACCTTCGTCTGCGCGAACCGGTCGATGCCGAAGCGCCCGAACAGCGCCTTTTTGCGCGCGTCGCGCACGGCCGGCTCCACGTGGTGCAGCTCCGAGAAGAAGTCGAACAGGTAGTCCGGCGAGAACGTCTCCTCCAGCTTGAGCTCGCTCGTCAGGAACCCGATGATGCCGCGCACCCTCATGGGGTCGTCCACCACGGAGACGCCTTCCACGAACGCGCTGCCCTCGTCCGGCTTCACGAGCGCCGCCAGCATGCGCAGCGTGGTGGTCTTGCCGGCGCCGTTCGGGCCCAAGAGGCCGTAGATCTCGCCGCGGCGCACCTCGAACGTGAGGCCGTCGACGGCGGTCTTCGTCCTCGCGTCGGTGCGCTCGAGCTTGCGCTGCTTGGCGGAGAGCCTGAAGGTCTTCCGCAAGTTCGTAACGGTGATGGCTGGTTCCATCGGCCCGCCTTTCGGAGTCGGATCGGAAACGGTTCCGCAACAGTGTAGCAGTCAGGGGGGGGGGGCAAGCATTTTTCTCACGTCGGCGAGGGCGGCTCCGCCCCGTCCTCGCCGAGCGGAGGCAAACGCCGGGGGCGCGAAAGGGGCGTCACCCCTCCTTCCCCGCCTCCTCGAAGAAACGATAGCGGGAAGCGCGGTAGCGGAAGAGGGCGTACGCCAGCGCCAGGAGCGCAGCGACCGTGGCGAGCACGCCGCCCTCGATCCCGAAGGCCCCGCCGTTGAGCAGGTTGCCCACCGGGTAGCCGCCCACCACGATCGAGGGAACGTCCACGCCGCTTGCCGGCATACCGTAGACCACCGACTGGAACAGGTTCCACGCGATGTGGTACCCGATGCACATCCACAGGTTGCCCGACTTGTAGTACATGACGGAGAACGCCACCCCGATCAGCATGACGTTGACGACGGAGAGCGGGGTGAGGTTCGGGTTGGTCAGGTGGAGCGCACCGAACATCAGCGACGGCACGGCTATCGCCAAGACCTTGCTGTTCGTCCTGCGCAGCACCGACATGATAAACCCGCGGTACATGACCTCCTCGGCAACGCCCACGAACACGAACAGCAGCGCCCAGGCGAGCAGCGGGAGGGAGAGCGGGGAGTTCAGCCCTTCGACCACCATGTTTCCCGTGGCGAGCAGCAGCAGGAATATGGCAGTGCACAGGGCGGAGCCCAGCACCAGGCCTGCGACGCCGTCCTTTTTGAGCCGGGTGCGGAAATCCCGGAGCCCGATATCCTGCCAACGGTACCGCATAAGCCTCCATGCGGCCAGGGGAACGACCAGCAAGACGGCCTCGTTCAGATACTGGATGGCGAGGTACATCTCGGGCCCGTTCATCCATTCGACGAACGCGGCATACGATGCGGCATCGAGGTTGGCGGCATCGGCGGCCGCGCCCAACGCGGCACCGGCCCAGTCCGTGAGCGAGTAGATGAGGGCGTTATAGGCGAGCAGGCACAGCGCGATGATCCAACCGGACCGCACCATGCCGCGCCTGTTCTTGAGCACAACGTTCATCGTCTTCCCTCTCTCCACCCGACCTGCGGGCAGGATCCCTGATCAGACGGCAGGTTCCGCTTGCTCCATCCCGTCTCCCCCGCGCGTTGAGGACGGCGCGCCCGAGACCTTCGCCGCCTCGGCCTCCTCGCGTTCCAGCACGCGCTGCATGGCCGCGATGGCGCACTCTATCTGGCCGTCGTCGGGCTCGTTGGTGGTGAGGTACTGCATCTGCATGCCGGGCCACAGCACCACCTTCACCAGCGGGTTCTCGGGGTGGCTGCCCGCCCAGCGCACGGTGATCTCGTACGAGATGCCGGCGATGACGGGCATGAGCAGGATGCGCACGAGGATGACCAGCGCCAGCTTCGGCGCGCCGTCGGGAACGCCCCAGGCCGCGATGAGCCCGTTGATGGGCGTGACCGTGTACACCAGGATGGCGATGATCATGACCATGATGAGGAACGCCGTGCCGCAGCGCACGTGCAGGCGCGGGAAGCTGCGCGCGTTCTCGGGGGTGAGCGGCAGGCCGTGCTCGTAGCAGTGGATGGTCTTGTGCTCGGCGCCGTGGTAGCCGAACATGCGCTTGATCTCGGCCATGCGCCCGATGAGCCAGAGGTAGAACACGAACACGGCCACGCGCAGAAGGCCGTCCACGACGTTCCAGAGCACGGTGTTCTGGTCGTACTCCCCCACCAGGAGGTTCGTGACGAAGGCGGGCGCCACGATGAACAGCACCACGCCCAGCACGAGCCCCAGCACCATGGAAACCGCCATGGCCCCCTTGCCGAACTCCGCCTCCTGGTCGAGGAAGGACTTCTTCTCGGCCTCGGGGGCGCCCTCGTCGCACGGGGCGCCGGCGCCCTCGCCGCCTGCGGCATCCGGCCCGCCGACGACCTCGAGCGTCGTCTGCGCCCCGAGGGCGTCGATCATCGTGTCCGGCCGCCCGAAGTCGTCCTTCCACGAGAACGCCCCCGCCGCGCCCGGCGCCTCCCCCTCTCCGCCCGCAGGGGCGCCCGCCGAGCCGGCGGGGCGTCGCGCAGGCGAGCCGGCGCGGTCGCGGGAAGGTCCCTCGCCCGACTCCTCGGCCTCGTCGCCCTCTTCCGCGAACGCATGCTCCGCGGCGATCTCGAGCGCCTTGAACCCCAGCACGAGCGACTCCACGAGCGCCCGGCAGCCGCGCACGAGCGGCCAGTGCAGCCAGCCGTTCTTCTTGCGGCCGCTCGCCAGGTCGTGCTCCTCCACGTAGATCTCGCCCGCAGGCTCGCGCACGGCCACCGACCAGTTGTACTTGCCGCGCATCATGATGCCCTCGATGAGGGCCTGCCCGCCCACGTGCGTCTTGCGGGCGCCGTCTTCCGAGAACGCGCGCGAGAGGTCGCTCTTCTCTTCGCCCATGCTAGCCCCTCGTCACCCGCGGATACGGGTTCCCGCAAGCCATCTTTCCCTCGGGGCAGGCGCCGCCCACGCAGGGGGCGCCGGCGTCTAGGAAGATGAACGGCGCCGTGGGGCGCGCCAGCTCGAGCATCCGGTGCGCCATGTCGCGGATCTCCCACTGCGCACGGTTGCAGCAGCGCAGGCGGAAGAAGTGCAGCAGCTCGCGCACGTTCATGGTGATGACGATCTTCGTCTCGGCCGCGTTCGGCAGGAGGTAGCGCGCGTCCTCGGCCGGCACGCCCGCTTCCAGCAGCTTCCCGTACGCCTCGACGGCGGCGTCGATCGCCCTGTCGAACACCGCGCTCGCCTCCTCGCTCGCCGCGACGCTCTCGGGCTTCACCGTGGCCACGCCGTCCGAGAACCTCACGTAGCGCTGGCTCTGCTGGTTGAAGCTGGCTATGCGGTGGCGCACCAGCTGGTGCGTGAGCGCCCGCGACACGCCGTCCACCGCGAAGGTGTAGCTGGCGTGCTCGAGCGTGGAGAAGTGGCCGCTGCCCATGATGGTGGAGAGCACGCTTTGCACGCGCTCCTCGGGCATGGTCTCCATGAGCTCGGCCGCGCCCACGGGCGCGTAGCACAGGCGCGCCGCCGTGGCGATGGCGCGCTCGGGGTCGGGGGTGTGGTACAGCAGTTCGACGTGCATGGGTCGGATGCTCCTCAATTCGGGATAAATTTGGCGATGCGGCTCGTTTCGGCATTATCTTTCGCTAGTATGGTAACCGATGCCGAGAACCCGCGATGCGAAAGGCTTCCCTATGGTCGAAAATTCCATCCACGAAACGCCCGGCGGTTCCCGCCCCGACAAGCCCGCAGCCGCCTTCACCCCGCTGCTCACCACCCGCGACTGGAACGAGGAGTGGAAGGAGCTGCAGAAGGCCCGCCGCGCCGCGGACGACGCCTCGCACTGGGACAAGCGCGCGGCCACGTTCGGCTCGAAGGACGCCCCGAACCCCTACGTGGAGCGGTTCCTAAAGCTGGCGGCCATCCGGCCGGGCGAATCGGTGCTCGACATGGGCTGCGGGACCGGCGCGCTGTCTATGCCGCTGGGCGCGGCGGGGCACCTCGTGGTGGCCGCCGACTTCTCGCGGGGCATGCTGGGCGTCTTGGAGGGCGAGCTTGCGGAGCGCGGCATTGCATCCGTCACGCCCAAGCTCATGAGCTGGGAGGATGACTGGGCCGCCCACGGCGTGCTCCCCGGCTCGGTCGACGTGGCCGTGGCCTCGCGCTCCATCGCCACCGCCGATTTGAAGGACTCGCTCATGCGCCTGACCGACGCGGCGCGCCGCCGCGTGTGCATCACGCTGCCCACCGGGGGCTCGCCGCGCACCGACGAGCGCGTGCTCACCGCCGTCGGCCTGCAGAACCAGCTGGGGCGCGACTACCTCTACGCGTTCGCCATCCTCGCGGAGGAGGGCCTGAAGCCCGAGGTGTCCTACATCGAGAGCACGCGCCCCGACACGTTCGACACGCCCGAGGAGGCCTACGAGACGTTCTCCCGCATGGTGGACGACGCCGCAGGCGCCCTCGTCTCCGCCGCGGAGCGGGACGCCGCCCTCGCGCGCCTGCGCCCCTGGCTCGCCGACAACCTGGTGGAGAACCCCCGCGCCGGCCGGCCCGACAGGAAGGGCGAGCCCGAGAAGCGCCTCGCCCTGCGCGAGCCCCGTAAGATCACCTGGGCGTTCATCGCCTGGGACAAGTGACGCCGGACGGCGCGCCGGAGCATGTCTCCTTGGCGGCCGCGATCGCGAGGAGGGCCCGGTTCTCGCGGTTGAGGGCCGAGGCTTCCGGGTCGCAGTCGATCACGGTGACGGGCATGCCCGGATACCGGCCCGCAAGCCCGTGAAGCGCTCCACGGGCTTGCACGTGGCCCTTGAGGCACCCGAACGCCTGCAGGTAGATCACATGGTCGACGCCCCGTCCGGCGAAGCGGTCGAGCTCGGACAGGTAGCGCACGTCGTCGGCCATCAATCCCTCGGGGCGCGGAAGGACCGCTTCGCACCCCTCCCCCTCTATCAGGCCGACGATGCCGTCGCTCATGAAGGGCTCGAACACCATCAAGGCGTTCCCCAGAAGGCCGATGCGGGGACGTGCCGATGCGCACCGGGCCCCTTCGCCGGCAGCGGCGGGCGAAGGGGCGCGCCACGCCTTCGTCCAGCGCACGGCGATGCGGCGCCCGACGGCGCGGCCTGCCAATTCGGGGACGGACTCCAGCAGGCACCTCTCGCAAACCTCCGGCATCTCCACGACGTCCAGGTCCCCGTCCTCCCGCGCCATGCGGATCAGCCTGCCGGCGAGCACCCTCGCCACGAAGCAGACGCCGTCGGGAACCGCGCCCAGCGCCGTGTCGGCATCGGCCTTCCCCAAGGGCCCGAGAAGGCCCCAATGCGCAGGGAGGCCGCTTCCGCGCTCGGGAGGTGCCGCATCGGCGGTGCGGCACCTCCCCCCGACCGCCCGGCCGGCAGGCTCGCCTGCGCACGCCTCGGCGAGCGTGCGCAGGCGGATGCGGATGTGCGCCGTGTCGGCGATGCCGTCGATCTTGAGCGAGGTGAAGGACCTGCCCGCCGCCTCCAGGGCCCCGCGCACGACGGGCAGGGCCACCGCGTCGTAGGCGCAACCGAACGACTGGAGACACACGAGCTCGAGCGCCGGGTCCGCGAGGACCAACCCGGCGAGCCGCTCGAGGCGGGAAGGCCGCTCCCACGCGCCCGCACGCTCCCCGAACCCTTCGCGGGGCGCGTCTAGCGCCGTCGGGGAGAGCACGGCGAAGCCCAGGCCCGCCAGGATGCCGTCGATGCCGTGCATGACGGCGGGGTCGACATGGTAGGGACGGCCGCCCAGGACCGCGCCCCGCCGGCCAGCCGCATGGGCCCACGCCAGCGCCCGCCGGTTCGCCTCGCCCACCGTCCGCTCGAACCGCCGCTGGGCCGCCAGCCCGGCGGCGATCGCCTCCGCGAGCTCCCCATCCGCCACCGCCGGCAGGCCCGCCGCCTCAACCACCGCGTTCAGGCTTGCGAGCAGGGCCGCCCTATCCTCCACATCGTCTGCAAGGGCGGCAGGTTCCCCGGTGCGCAGCATCGGCGAGACGAGCGCCGCAGTTTCGTCGCGCAGAATGGGAGCGCAGTCGGCCACGGCGTCCGCGTAGCCGCACGCCACGGCGCACTTCCTCCCCCTCACGCGGCGAGGCATGAAGACCGCGTCTACACGCGCGTTGCGCACGAGGTCGTACAGGCGCGCGTGCGCGAGCTTCGCCGGATGGCAGACGCTCTCCGAGGGGATGGTGGCCGCACCTTCGCGCGCAGCCCCGCTCTCCTCCGCGCGCCCGTCGTCGGGCACCGCGACGGAGAACCCGAGTGCCGCGAGGACCGTGTGCCAGAACGGAATCTGGGCATACCCGGCAAGGGCGCCCACGATGCCCACGCGCAGGCGCGCGCGGGGCCCCGCACCCTCCGACCCGGAGAACCGCGCGAGCAGCCCGCGCTCGAGCGCGACCGCATTGGGCGGGCGCCTGCCGTCCTGCGTCGAGGCGCGGCGCGCACCGACGATGCCGTGCGCGCGATCGCAGCGGTTGCCGCCCACGAACAGGCGCCCGCCGCCGAAGTCGACCACCGAGAGCAGGCAGCCGTTCCCGCAGCCCTCGCAGCGCCGGCTGCTGCGAGTCGGCCGGAGACGGTCGAGCTCCTCGCGGCCGGCAAGGCTGCTGCGCACGGCGTCCTCCCCTTCCCGGGTGGCGGCGTGCGCCCGCTCCCGCGCGGTGAGCGCCGCGCCGATGGCGCCCATGAGGTGCGCCGTGTCGGGACGGACCGCCTCCTTCCCGCTCACCAGCTCGAACGCCCGCAGCACGGCATCGGACATGAACGCGCCGCCCTGCACCGCCACGCAGCCGCCGAGCGAATCGAGCCGATCGAGGCCGATGATGCGGAACAGCGCGTTGCGCACGACGGAGTACGCGATGCCGGCGGCGATGTCCTCCACGGCAACGCCGCTCTTCTGGGCGTGGCGGACGCGCGAGGCCATGAAGACGGTGCACTTGGTTCCCAAGTCGACGGGCGACTCGGCAAAGAGAGCCCTTTCGGAGAACTCCTCGGGGGACGATTGCAGCGAATGCGCCGTCCCCTCGACGAACGACCCGCATCCGCTGGAGCAGGCCTCGTTCAGCACGGCGTTGAGCACCCGCCCGTCCCGCACCCAGACGGCCTTCATGTCCTGGCCGCCTATATCGAGCAGGAACGTGAGATCCGGCCTGAAGCTCCGTGCGGCCCGCACGTGGGCGAGCGTCTCCACGACCCCGGAATCGAGTCCCAGCCCCGCCCTGAGCAGGTTCTCCCCGTACCCGCAGGCCGTGGCATGGGCCACGTAGGCGTAGGGCTCCCCGTCGGCGCCGCGCGGCACGGCGGCATGGAAGTCGCCGAGCATGGCGATAGCCGTTTCCGGCACCTCGCCGCGGGGAGGACGGCAATCGGCGTAGGCGAGGCGCCCCGCCTCGTCGAGCACCGCCAGCTTGACGGCCGTCGACCCGGCGTCCAGCCCGAGGTAGAGCGGGCCCTCGCAGTCGAACAGCCTCGTGCGCGGCATCGTGCAGGAGGCGTGGCGTTCCCGAAAGGCGGCGAGGTCCCCTTCGGACGCGAACAGGCGGGGCAGCCGGGGAAAGTCGTCCGCGAAGGCAGGCAGGCAGGACAGGCGCTCCTCGAGGACCACCAGCGATACGTCCGCGCCATCGCGGTCGCCGAAAGCCTCCGCACCGTGCAGCGCCGCGCCGCGCGCGGCGAACAGGTGCGCGTCAGGGGGCTTGATGCCGTCCCGCACCGCAAGGCCCAAGGCCGAGCGGAACCGCTTCACAAGCTCGGGGATGTGCTCCAAAGGGCCGCCGAGAAACACGACGGTGCCCTCGATGGGGCGCCCGCAGGCAAGCCCTCCGAGCGTCTGGCGCACTACGGCCTCCAAGGCGCTCGCCGCGATATCCGCCGTGCGCGCCCCCTCGTTGAGCAGCGGCCGGACGTCCGTCTGGGCGAACACGGCGCAACGCGACGCGATGGGGTAGGTGCGCTTCGCGCCGAGCGCCTGCTTGCTCAGCTCCTCCGTCCTCAAGCCCAGCATGAACGCCATCGTGTCGATGAAACCCCCGGTACCGCCTGCGCAGGTGGCGTTCATGCGCTGTTCGAGCCCGTGGGTGAGGTACACCAGCTTCGCGTCCTCGCCGCCCAGCTCCACGATGGCGTCCGCCTGGGGATACTCCCTGCGCACCGCCGTCGTCGTGGCGACCACCTCCTGCACGAACGGAAGCCCGAGCAGGCCGGAGATCCCGATGCCGGCGGAGCCGGTGACGCCCACGGTGCCCACGGTGTCGCCGAAGCGCCATGTCAGCTCGTGCAACGCCCTGGCAAGCGTCGACGCGACGTCCGCACGGTGCCTCCGGTACACCGAATGGACCACGGCGCCCTCCCCATCCAAGACGACGACCTTGATCGTCTTCGACCCTATGTCTATGCCGACGCTCGCCACGTGGAACCCCTCCCGACCTCTCTTCCGCCTCCCAGCTAGGCGGCTCCCGCAAGCTGCAAGGCGTAGAATGCCAGGCGCAGGCAGAACACGACACGCCTACGAAGCCGCTGGCAACCGCGATGACTGAGTGGAAGCCCGTTTCCTTCATGCGAATGGCCATGACCCCGAAAACGAGCGTCGCGGCAAGGCAGAAGACGCCCACCGCGATGTGCATCGACGCGGCGCGCACAAGGTCGGCGCCCGCGCCCGCCGCCCCTGCCATCTCCGAGACGGCGAGCACCTGGGCGGAAAAGCCGCCGACGCCCAGCACGGCGCCCAGCACGGCGGCAACGGTCAGCAGCCTTTTCACCGAGGGGTCGTCCAACGCGCCCGCCTTCTCGAGCATCAGCACGACGAGGGCGGAGCCGCCGAGCAGCGAGAAGCCGAGCATCTGCAGCGGCGTGGCGAGCGTCGCCCAAGACGGCTCGGGCACCGCCAGGTGGGCGAGCCCCGACGCGCACGAGAACAGCGCGGCGAGCGCGCCCACGATACGGAGCAGCGCCCTGCGCCGCCGGCCCTCTGCGTCCTTCCCGAGGTTGACGCAGAGGCAGTAGGCCACAGCCGCGCACGCCAGCAGCACGTCCGCCACGGCGGCAAGGATTAGCGCCGCGCCGCCGTGGTCGCGGAGCAGGGCCACGGCGGCGCTCTGGTCTTGGAAGCCGAAGCAGGCTGCAACCGAGCACCACGGCAAGGCAGGGCATGGCGCACAGCACGTCCACGTTTCTGCGGACCCCCTGCCGCTGCAGCGGCCCGTTCGGCAGAACGGCAAGGACCATGAAAGCGCCTGCCCCTATGAGGGAGAACGTCGAGCACAGTGCCAGCGGCGATTCGGAGAGCATGTGCCCCACCTACCCGTTGTCCGAATTGTTCAGCCCCGGAACGTGGACCTTCCGCTCGGGAACCTTGAGCTCGCATCCGCACTCCGCGCACACCTTCGCAGACGGCTTGTTGAGCGTGCCGCACGCGTCGCACAGGCCGCGCGGCTGGGTGACGAGCCTCGAGCCGCCCCCTGCAGCCCTCCTCTTGTTCTCGCCGTTGCACTTCCCGCACAGCTCGCAGGCGAATCCGCAGGCCATCGCCTTCTCCCTCCCCGATGCGCCGCCAAGGGCATCGATCGACTCGGAGGCACGGTCCGGCGAGCTCCTTCTCGCCGGACCGTGCCCGCGCCTCCTTCAGCCCCTCCAACCGCTAGTGCCGGCCCGGAGCCTTCGGCGGGCCGGGGGCCTTGGGGGCGCCGGGCGCGCCGGGCGGTGCGGGCTTGGCCGGCCCTGCGGCAACGGCGCCGCAGCTCGGGCAGGCGTCGGCGGACGCCGACACCGAAGCGCCGCACTTGGGGCACTTAACCGGTCCGCCGGAAGCGGCGGCAGCTGGTCTGAAGCACATGGTCAACCTCCTTGCAAACGTGGTTTCTTCCAGGCCCCCGGTCGAGCCCGAAGCGCGAATTCGGGGGCGTTCGAGCTATTGGGCCGCCACTTCCGCCTGAAGCTCCTTGGCGGCCTCCTCCTCCATCTGGACGAGCTTCTTGTTCTTGCGCACCATGAACATGGAGATGGTCGAGCCGGCAACGAACACGGCGCAGATGCCGAACGCGCCGGAGAAGCCGAGCGCCGTCCCCGATATCGCGGCGACCAGCGGCACGCCGATGGCGTCGCAGATGGGCTTGCCCAGGAACACGAAGCCGTAGATGGCGCCGAAATGCTTCGGCCCCAGGTACATGGCGGTAGCCGTGGAGAAGCACACGGCCGACGAGCTCAGGGCCACGCCGAAGAGGATGGAGCTCGCGAACAGCAGCACGATGTTGTCGCCCACGAAGATGATCAGCACGAGGCCGACGACCGCGAGCGAGTTGAGGATGCAGTAGGCGATGCGGGGCCCGACGGCGTCGATGATGACGCCCGAGGCGAGCTTGCCCACCACCCCGGAGAGCGAGATGGCGCTCATGAACGCGCCCGCGACGGCAAGGTCGAAGCCGTTGCCCACGATGTAGGCGGGGAAGTTCTGGAACGGGCCCTGCTCGCCGATGCCGATGAGGGCGAAGGCGATGGCGATGAACCAGAACGTCGTGGTCTTCAGCGCCTCGCCGCGCGTGAGGCCGACGAGCTTCGCCGCACCGGCGGCCTCGGCCTGGGCGGCGGCCTCCTCCTCGGTCATGCCGTCGGGCAGCAGGCCCACTTCCTGGGGCTGCCACTTGAGCAGGAACGCGCCCACGATAAGGACGACGAAGGCGATGCCGGCGAGGGCGAACGGCGCCATCTGCCAGTTGCCCGAGGCTGTGGCCGCAGGTATGATCTGGCCGACGACCAGGGAGCCGGGGAACATGGCCGACCAGATGATGGCCGTGACTATGCCGCGGCGCTTGTTGAACCAATTGTTGGGAATGCCGGAGAGGATGACCATCCCGCCCAGGGCGGAGCCGACGCCCATGACCACGTAGGCGACGTACACCTGCCAGATCTCGGTCATGAGCCCCAGGATGAGGAAACCTCCCGAGAACAGCACCGCCGAGCACAGCATGGAGCCGCGCAGCTTGATCTTGTTGATGACGTCCCCTACCACCAGGCTTGCGAAACCCGCCGCCAAGGCGTAGATGGAGAAGCCGAGCGCGACCTCCGCCGGCTGCGCGCCCAAGGCCTCGGTCATCCCGATCCTCAACGCCTGGCCGGGACATCCGGTCACGCACAGCGGATCGGGGTCCTTCGCATAGCAGGCGGCGCACTTGTCGAGCACGGGGGCCACCACATGGTAGGTGCGCAGCTTCCCATCGACCACGAAAGGCGTGCGTCGTATCACGCGCATCCAATCCTCATCGTAGGGATAGCGCCAGGTTTCCCGGCAAGCGGCCTCGCAGCCGAAGCAGCCGGTGCAGTCGTCGAGGTCATGGAGAAGGGCGATGCCCTCCCCGTTCACGCGCTTCTTCATTACAGGTCACCCCTTCCAGGATAGATTTTGACAAGCGAGGAGCGCATGGGGGTAGCCCCGTAGCCGGGCTCCGCCGGGGTCGAGGGGATCAGCACGTTGCCGTTCGCCTTGTCCCAGCCGTATCCGGGAAGGCCGAGCTCCTTGCACTCGTCGCGCCAGCCGGGACGCGGCACGCCCACCACGCCCTCTTTGATCTCGCGGGTGACGTAGGCCTTCGAGATCATATGCCCCACCCGGGACTCGACGGTCACCCACTCGCCGTCGGTGATGCCGTACCTGCGCGCATCGTTGGGATGGATCATGACGAACGGGTCCGGGTACATCTTGCGTTGGGCGGGGGTGTTCGTCCAAGCCGAGTGGAAGAAGGAGTAGATGCGGATGCCGGTGACCACGACCAGCGGGTACTCCTCCGCCAGCTCCGGCGTGGAAACGGGCGATTCGGCCGGCTCCTCGAAGTCGGGCAGCGGGTCGTAGCCGAACGCGGCGAGCGACTCGCACCAGAACTCGATGCGGCCGGACGGGGTCGGGAAGCCCAGCGAGCCGTCGGGGCGCAGCAGGCCCTTCTCGTACTTCTTCTCCACGACCTCGCCCTGCTTGCCGCCGGGCTCGGTGGAGCGGTACTTCTCGGACTGGAACTCGTCCCAGGTCAGATCGAAACCGTAGAACTCCTTCATACGCCACAGCACCATCTCCTGGACGTCGTTCCACCACCAGTTGTCGGGGTCGATGCGCTTGCCCCACTCGAGGAAGAACTGCCAGTCGCACCAGCACTCCCCCGGCGCGTCCACGGCCTTGTCGAACGTGAACAGGAAGTTGCCGTCGAGCTCCTCGTCGTAGGAATAGCGCTCCGACCAGTCGGCCGAGGGAAGCACGAGGTCGGCGATCTTGGCCGTGGGCGACATATAGAAGTCCTTCACGCACACGAAGTCGAGGTTCGGCGAGGTCATGGCCTGGTACGTGAGGTTCGTGTTCTCGTAGCAAAGGAGCGGGTCGTTCGCGATGGCGATGTACGCCTTGACGGGACGCGGCTCGCCCGTGATGATGGCGTTGAACACCGCGTGCGGGTCGTTCGACCGGCCGAACGACTTGTACAGCGGATGCTCCTCGCCGCCGAACGTGAACAGCTCGGGACGGCCGGGGTCCTTCTGGGAGTCCCAGAGGGTGATCTTGTCGTCGAGCATGACGGAGAATGACAGGGGCACGGGGATGCCGCCCTTCACGTCCAGGTAGCCGAGCATGCCCTGCAGGCAGGCGATGGCGCGGCCGTTCTGGATGGCGTTGGTGTGCATGCACCCGGGCCCGAGGCCTATGCACATGCCCACCGGGCCCCAGTTGCCCATGTACTCAGCGGCAAGGCGGATGTCGTCGGCATCCACCTGGCAGATCTCGGCAGCCCGCTCGGGGGTCCAGTCCTTCACGCGCTCGGCCAGCTCGTCGAAGCCGTACGTCCAGTTCTCGATGAACTCGGGGTCGTACCATCCATGCTCGATGATCTCGTGCATGAACGCCAGCGCGAGGGCGGCGTCGGTGCCGGGACGGGGCTGCAGGGCCACGTCGGCGTGCTTGGACATATCCTGGAAGCGCACGTCGATGACGATGAGCTTCGTGATGCCGGCGGCCTGGTTCTTGAACACCTCCTTGCACCAGGCGGTCTCCATGGCGGGGTTCTGCCCCCAGAGCACGGCGCAGTGGGCGTTGCGCATGTCGCCGGCCGCCGAGCTGAACACGCCCAGCGTGAACGCGTTCGGCAGGATGTGCGGCATGAGGCACACGTGCGTGGGCACGAGGCTCCAGCCCTCCAGGCCGAGCGACGAGTTGATGCGGCAGTGCCAGTGGTTCGCCACGCGGCCCGTGCCCTGGCCGGTGATGATGGCCTCGGGGCCGTACGCCTCCTTGATGCGCAGGCACTCGTCGGCGATGATATCCATGGCCTCGTCCCAGCTGATGCGCTCGAACGCGCTCTTGCCGCGGTTCTCGGGGTTGCGCTCGCCCTTGGGGTCCCAGTCCACGCGCTTCATGGGATAGAGCAGGCGGCCCTCCAGGTTGTTGTGGATCTCGCGCTCGGACATGCCCGAGCCGCAGATCACGCCCTTCGACTTGACGTTGTCGGGATCGCCCTCGATCTTGACGATCCGGTTGTCCTCGTCCGAGTAGACCAGGACGCCGCAGCGTGCGTGGCACGTCGTGCACATGGTTCGCGTTTTCTTCAGCGCCATTTCCTCTCCTTTCGTTCCTTTGCTTTCCGCGGGCGCGCGGTTTCGGATGCCCGCCCGCGGCCGTCCCCCTTCATGAAACCGCCCTGCGCATCACTCCTTCCCCTTCATGCCCCTCATAGGGCTGGTTGCAACCGCTGCGAGCATGAAGGCCATCGTCACCAGCGCCGCGATTGCCAGCACGACGAAGGCGTTGAAGTAGCCGAGGAAGCCGATGACGATCGACAGGCCGAACAGCACGGTGACGGCACCCGCGTAGTATCCGGCGACGCCGGCCGAGTTGATGCCCGTGTAGTCCTTCATGCCGTACAGGTCGGGCACGAACAGCCCGGGGATCATCGTGGCGTACGAGATGAACGCGCAGAGCACGATGCCGGCGATCGCCAACGGGAACAGCTGCGTCTGGCTCCAGACGAGCAGGCACACGATGCCCGCCGCGAACCCGAGGTAGATCACGATGCTCATGGCCTTCGCGCCGATCTTCTTCAGGATGAAGCCCGAGGCGAGCTTGAGGAACGCCGCGGCGAACGAGTACAGGCTGAGCATGGCGGCTGCCGTGGTGGCGGCCATGCCGAACGAGGTGTAGTAGACGCTCGCGTACGAGGTTATGCCCGAGGCGCACCAGGCTACCAGGAACATCGCGATGAGGAAGAAGTAGATGGAGGCGCCCTTCTTCAGCGTCTCGCCGAACGTGTATCCGGGGAGATCCTGTGCGGCAGCGTCACCCTGCTCCGCCCCGGCGGCGGGCTGCGCCTTCGACGCGGCCTTGCGGCGGGGAACCTTGCCGATGAGCACGAGGTTGCAGAAGACGCCGACCACCACGATGCCGACGGCGTAGATTGTGAAGAGCTGGGAGTACGGCATGATGTGGAGCAGGCCCGAGGTGGCGGCCATCCAGGCGGCCACGAGCAGGGCCGTCATTCCTCCCACGACGCCGAACGCCTTCTGCGTGCTCTCGCCGTAGAACACCGCGATGACCCCGCCCGCCGCCGCATACGTGGCGAACGCAAGCACGATGCCGTTCAAGATGTTCGCGATGATCCAGAAGACGAACGATGTCGCGGTCCCCACCATGTACATGGTGAGCGCGCTGCATACCGAGCCGATCAGCATGCACCACTTCGGGGAGATGATGTCGATGATCTTCACCCCTATCGCGCTCATGGCGAACGAGAGTATCGTCGCCACCGTCGGGCCTATCATGAAGGTCGTGAGGTTGACCTGCATGCCCTCGAGCAGAAACGGCACGATCGCGTTCATGACGGACGTCCCTCCCGAGGCGCTCGCCAAAACAAGGGTCACGCCGACCGCCGCGGAGACCCTCTTTCCCTTGCTGTAGCCCATAGTGAATTCATCCCCTTCCTCGCCCGTGCATCCGAGGGGCGCAAGGCCCCGTTCCCCAACCGAAGCGCCCCGAGCCGCCTCGCGTCCCCGCTGATCGGCGATAGCGGGAACGCTGCACCGCAAACCCGAAAAAGGGTGCGCGAATCCAACCCGCCTAACGGGTTCTCTTTCGCGTTGAGGGACTCTTCGCTCATAGCCGCCGGCCAGGTGAGCGGGGCCGGATCGGCTTTCGCTTCGATCGATGGCTATGATTGTACGGGCTTCTTGCAGAACAATCCAACAGGGTTCGCTCGCCCGGCAGGCAAACCTGAGGTTTCCGTTTCGGACGGCCGCGAGGAAGGCGGAGGCGAGGGAGAGAATCGCTTAACACCAGCTCAAGGGCTTCGTCAATGTGAGGGTGGAACTTTTTCGACAACTTTTCGTATCTGGTTGGCCCAACCGAATGTCGTTTGAATATTTGGCTATACCCGATACAATGGACTTGCCCGAGCCCAACGCACCCAACGCTTTCAAGATGCCATAAGCCAAAGTAAGGGGATAGGTATGCGCATCGAGGTCCTCGAGTACTTCTTGGAAATAGCCGAATGCAGATCGTTCTCGCAAGCTTCCAGCAACCTCTTCATCTCGCAGCAGGGGCTGAGCAAGGCGATGCGCGCACTCGAAAGCGAGCCGGGTGTCGTGCTCTTCAGGAAAAAGGGCAGGGGGATCGAGCTGACGGAGGAGGGCTCGATACTTAAGTCGCACGCAACGGAGATCGTGAGGCAGAACGACCGCGCCCGCGAGCGCTTCTTCAAGATGCAGGTCGGGCCCTCAGCGACGGACGCGACCGTGAACGTGTTCGCAACCTCGTACGTATGCAACGCGATCTTCAACCTGCTGGACGAGGAGCTGGGCGAGCATGGCCTGGACAACTGCTCCGTCAGCGAATGCGAGCTCAACGAGATCATCGCGGCCATCGAATGCGGGGAGACCAACTTCGGCCTGGTCAACATCCTCCAAGAGGACGTTGCGGAGCTCGACGCATTCCCCTACCTCACCTTCACCCCCTTCCTCACCATGCGGATTACCGTCAAGGCGCCGAAAAGCCTGGCCCCGCAGTTCCCCGACGGCCAGATCACGCCTCGGCAGATGTCGGACCTGTCGCTTGCCTACTTCAACGAGCCGGTCCTCAACAAATTCGTCAAGCGCGCTTTCCAAGGCCCCGACCGCGAAGCGCCGACCATCGTCCTGCACAGCACCAACATCGAGCGAATCAACTCCCTGGTGCGAAATTCCAAGGCGGTAACCTTCAGCGACACGTTCACCCAATCGATTCGCAAGGAGGCCGAGGGCATCATATCGCTCGATCTGAACCCGCCTCACTGGTTTTTCGTGGGCGTGCTTGAGAACGCGGGCCTTCAGAAGAGCTCCGATCAGTACGGCTATGTGCAACGGCTTCGCGCGCTCATCAGGTACAAGCACCGGCACTATCTCGGCAAGTACGCGGTGTGAGCGCCCGACGGGAGCAGGTTCGAGGGGGTCTCTCGCCGCAAGGGCGGCTCGCCTCCGGCAGAGCCGCCCTTGCGGGGGCATTCCGCTTGCGCGAGCGCTACAGCTCCACGCGCTCGAACATATCCTTCCCCACGCCGCACACGGGGCACGCGAAGTCGTCGGGGAGCTCGTCCTCGTACACCATATGGCCGCATACGGTGCAGCGCCAGGCGACCTTCGGCCGGCCCGGCTCGGCGGCCGCCTCGGCGGGGGCGTCGGCCGGCAGGGGGGCGTCGGCGGCGTCGGGCAGGAAGCTCGAGGCCTTCGGCGGGGTCTTGCCGCCCTTCACCTGGTGGTAGTAGGCGTAGGTCATAGGCTCGCAGGAAGCGAGCTTCTCGGCCTCCTCCACCTCGCCCACGAACAGGACGTGCGTGCCCAGGTCGACCTCCTGCACCACGCGCGCCGAGTAGTGCGCGCAGGCATGCTCGGCCACGTAGGGCAGGCCGGCGGCATCGAAGGCATGCTCGCAGGCGGCGAACTTGTCCAGATCATCGCTGCAGTGGAAGCCGAACGTGCCGATGAGCTCCATCGGCACGTCCTGCGCGAGGCACGTGGCCGAGAAGCGGCCCGCCGAGCGGATGACGCCCGTGGTGGCATTCCCCTTGTTCAGCGCCACGCTCACCTGCATCGGCGACGACGTGACCTGCTGGAACGTGTTGGCCACGCAACCGGCTGCGCGGCCTGCGTCCTTCGACGAGATCACGTAGAGCCCGTAGCTCAGGCTGAAGAACGCGGTTTGATCGATCATGGTGCGCCTTTCCGCCGCGGCGCGCACGCGCCCGGCTTGCGATAAGACCTTCGGATGCCTCTCTGTAACCTAATGATACTCGTTATCGATAAGGGAAGCAAGGCCGAACGCGCGGCGGACGGCCGTGCGCGCCCCGTCGCCGGGCGCGAGCGCTTCGCAGCCGCCCCATGCCGCGGCGAAGCGCTCCTCGGCGCGATCGCGCAGCCGCGCGCGCACCACGACGAGCGCATGCGGGCACCCGGGGACCGGCCCCCGCTCCACCAGGTCCAGCGCGGCGGTCAGCCCGCATCCGCGCTCCAGCTCCAAGCGCCCGAGCTCGTCCACCACCAGCAGCCAAGGGCGCACGGGCGCGGGCGCACCTCCCTCGCCTTCTTCACGAACAAATGTTTCACGTGAAACACTTGCCGCTTTTTCGAACGGCCGTCCATCCGGCGACCGTTTTTCGGAATGCGGAAAATTCACGGCAGCGTTGGGCGCCCGTTGTCCGGAGCGCGTGGAAACCGCAGCGCCATCGGACGTCCATTGCTCGGGAAGGGTTGATTTCGCCAGCATCTCGAAGTGCGCGTTCACACGTGCGAGGGATTCCCCGGGTATCTCCCATGCCAGCTGCGCCGCCGCGCTCTGGCTGGCCGGGTTCAGCTGGCCGTCGCGCTCGGCCAGGTCGCGGCGGCGGGCGAAGCGCAGGCGCTCGCCCTGGGGCAGCAGCACGTTGTCGATGCCCAGCTTCTCGTAGGCCCCCTCTCCCGACCCGGGCGGACGCAGGCCGCCATCGTCCCCGTCCGCGCGCGGGCGCCACACGCCGGGCGCCAGCACGCCGCGGCTCTCCACGCCGTCGGCCGCCAGCTCGGCAACCAGACGCTCGAGCCAGCGCGTCTTGCCCGACTGCACGTCCCCCGTCAAGATGAACAGCATCGCATCCCCTTCCTCGCGTCGCCCTCGCCCTGCATTTATTTCTCCTTGATTCTGTATTATACTCTATTGAAGATACGGACAGGGCCGCCGTGAACGGCCCCGAAGGAGACGCCCGTCCGGCGGCTCCGCACGAGAGAGAGGGACGGTACGACCATGGGATGCCCCGAGAAAGACTGCTGCGCGAACAACCCCGGCAACGACGCTATAAGCTTCCCCGGCACGCACGGCCACGACACGCCGTGGAAGTTCTACAACCACCTGATAGGGCACGTTCCCGAGGACCTGGTCGTCCGCGACTACTGTTTGGGCACGCACTGGTCCTACGTGGAGGCGGACTGCGGCATGGGCATCAGCTTCACCTGCAAGGGCGGCGCCAAGCGCAAGCACACGATGGACCTGCGCGGCCTGCCGCTGCGCGCCGTGGCGGAGCTGGCGAAGTCGTGGTGCTTCGAGGAGGCCACGCTCGGCGTGGCGGCCCTCAACGCCTACTACGCGCAGAAGCCCCTGCTCGACCCGCTGGGCGCCGTGTACGACCCGCCCGTCGAGCGTTCCGAGCGCGGCTCGCGCGGAGGCGTGCCGCCGCGCGACGCCTTCGAGCAGTACCGCCCGCGCATCGAGGCCGCCGGGGAGGCCCGCGGCGGGGACGGCCGCGCCCGCGTGACCGTGATCGGCCATTTCCCGCACGTCGACCGCATCGCCGAGTACGCCGACCTCACCGTGCTGGAGCGCAACTGCACGCAGGCCCTCGACACGCCCGACCCCGCCTGCGAGTACGTGCTGCCGAAAAGCGACTACACGTTCATCACCGGCGTCACCATCATCAACAAGACGGCCCCGCGCCTGCTCGACCTCACGAAGAACGGCACCACCGTCATGGTGGGCCCCAGCGTGGTCATGTCGCCCTTCCTGTTCGACTGGGGCGTGGAGATGCTGGCCGGCAGCGTGGTGGCCGACCCGGACAAGGCCCGCTTCGCCGTCCAGAACGGCGCCGGCCAGTTCTTCGGCGAGGCGCTGCAGATGATGTCCATCACCCGGCCAGGGGCGTAGACGGATCAGACCCACCCCTCGGCGAAGCCCATCGCCAGGCAAATGAAAAAATCATGCACACATGCACAGCCACCGAACGGATGTTTCACGTGAAACATCCGTTCCGTATTTCGGTCGGCAGCCTTTATATTGGGAGAGCCGTCCAGGGCATCGGAAACCGCCCCTCTCCTCCATCGTTCACACTGCCCACCCGTTTTCCTGATCCTCGATTTATATATTCCCAATTGATAATATTCATTTTTTAGGATATATTGTTTCAAATATTATTCTTATTACAGGTTATAGGGGGCGGGAACGATCGGGGCTCTTGAGCAGACCTTCAGGGGGGATGAGGGCGCCTCTGATGCTGGAAGCATCAGAGGCGCCGAGGGGGCACCCCCTCGGCGCGCGGACGAAGCCGCCCGCCACGCCACGTGCGACGCCTCTCGCGAAACCTCCCGCGACGATGCCCACGCCGCCCGGTGCGCCTCGCGCAACCAGCGACGCCGCGCGACCATCGTCCTCGTGGCGCTCGGCGTGCTCGTGGTGGTCGCGACGCTCGCCTCGCTCATGCTCGGCCGCTTCCCCATCACGCCGGCCGAGGCCGGGGGCATGCTGGCGAGCCAGGTAGTGCCCATCGAGCCGTTCTGGACCTCCCAGCAGGAGACGCTGTTCTTCCAGGTGCGCCTGCCGCGCATCGTGCTCGCCCTGCTCGTGGGCTGCTCGCTCGCGGCCGCCGGCGCGGCGTTCCAGGGCACGTTCCAGAACCCGCTCGTCTCGCCCGACATCCTGGGCGCCTCGCAGGGCGCGGCGTTCGGCGCGGCCGTGGCCATCCTCCTGGGGCTCGGGGCCTTCGGCATCTCCGCATTCGCGTTCGCGGCGGCCATCGTCACCGTGCTGCTGGTGCTCTTGGTAAGCAGCCGCGCCAAGGGCAACCACATGATGGTGGTGGTGCTGGCCGGCGTGATGATGAGCTCGCTTTTGCAGGCGGCCGTGTCCTACACCAAGCTCATCGCCGATCCCACCGACCAGCTGGCGGCCATCACCTACTGGCTCATGGGCAGCCTCACCGGAGCGAAGCCCGCCGACCTGGCCATGGCGGCCGCGCCCATGGCAGCCGGCCTCCTGGCCCTGTTCGCCCTCCGGTGGCGCATCAACATCCTCACCATGGGCGATGACGAGGCCTCCACCATGGGCGTGAACGCCCAGCGCGTGCGCATCGTGGTCATCTTCGCCGCCACCCTCGTGACGGCGGCCAGCGTGGCCGTCACGGGCATGATCGGCTGGGTGGGCCTCGTCATCCCCCATTTCGCCCGCATGGTCATCGGCTGCGACTACCGCAAGCTCCTGCCGGCCAGCATGCTCATGGGCGCCAGCTTCCTGCTCATCGTGGACGATGTGGCGCGCCTCGCCACCACCTCCGAGATACCCATCGGCATCCTCACGGCCTTCGTCGGCGCGCCGTTCTTCCTGTACCTCATCACGAGGAAGAAGCAGCTATGAGCATCGACGTCGAGCACTTGAGCTTCTCGTACGGGCGCCGCGAGGTGCTGCACGACCTGACGTTCTCCATCCCCGACAACACGCTGGTGAACGTGCTGGGTCCGAACGGCGTGGGCAAGTCCACCCTGTTCCGCTGCATCCTGTGCCTGAACAGGAACTGGGAGGGCGGCATCACGGTGAACGGCAAGGACCTGCGCGCCCTGTCCATCCGCGACCGCGCCTCCGAGATAGCCTACATCCCCCAGTCGCACGCCCCCGTGTACAACTACGAGGTGCTCGACGTGGTGCTCATGAGCGCCGGCGGCCGCGTGGGCCTGTTCGGCACGCCGAAGCGCGGCCAGGTGGACCAGGCGTGGAACGCGCTCGAGCGCATCGGCATCGCGCACCTGGGCCACCGCCCCTACACGCAGATCTCCGGCGGCGAGCAGCAGCTCGTGCTCATCGCGCGCGCCATCGCGCAGAACGCGCGCACCATCATCATGGACGAGCCCACGAGCGCGCTCGACTACGGCAACACCGTGCGGGTGCTGTCGTGCGTGCGGCAGCTGGCCCGCGAGGGCCTGAGCATCGTGCAGTCCACGCACCAGCCCGACCAGGCGTTCCTCTACGCCGACCAGACCCTCGTCATCCACGAGGGCCGCGTCTTCGCGCACGGCGACCCGAAGGACGTCATCACGCGCGAGCTGGTGAGCACCATCTACGGCGTGGACGTGGAGGTCAACTCCCTTTACGGCGACAAGGTGCGCGTCTGCGTGCCCGTACGCGAGATACGGCGATAGGTTCCAGGAAAAGGGAACGGAAGGAAAGGAAGGAACATGGAAGGAACGAGGACTTTGAAACGCACGCGCCTCGTGCGGCTGCTGGCCGCCTGCGCGCTCTGCCTGGGGCTGGCGTTCGCGTTCGCCGGCTGCTCCGGCGGCGGCAGCGAGGGCGCGTCGGGCGGCGACGCCCCCAAGAACGACCAGGCGGCGGAGAGCGCCACGCGCACGTTCACCGACTCGGCCGGGCGCGAGGTGGAGGTTCCCGCCCAGATCGACCGCATCGCCCCCGCCGGCCACACCGCCACGCAGGTCCTGCTGACGATGGCCCCCGACAAGCTGGCCACGCTCTCGCAGGAACTCACCGCCGATCAGGCGAAGTACCTGGGCGGCGATTACGCCGACCTGCCCGTCACCGGCGCCGCGTTCGGCGCCAAGGGCGACCTCAACAAGGAGGCCGTGGCCGCGGCTGGCGCGCAGATCCTCATCGACACCGGCGAGGCCAAGGACGGCATCAAGGAGGATCTCGACACGCTGCAGACCCAGCTGGGCATCCCCGTCGTGTTCGTCGAGACCACCATGGACACCTACGGCGACGCCTACGAGATGCTCGGCGAGCTTCTGGGCATGGAGGACCGCGGCGCGGAGCTGTCCGCCTACTGCAAGAACGCCTACGACGAGACCGTGTCCGTGATGGCGGGCATTCCCGAGGACCAGCGCGTGCGCGTGGCCTACCTGCTGGGCGACGCGGGCACGAACACCATCGCGAAGAACTCCTACCAGGGCCAGGTCGTCGACCTTGTGGCGAACAACGTGGCCGACCTGGGCAAGGTGTCGGGCAGCGGCAGCGGCACCGAGGTGAGCCTCGAGCAGGTGTCCCTCTGGGATCCCGAGCTCATCCTGTTCCAGGAGGGCAGCATATACGACACCGTGGGCAGCGACCCGGCCTGGGCCGACCTTTCGGCCGTGAAGAGCGGCAACTACTACGAGGTGCCCGGCGCGCCGTGGTGCTGGCTCAACAACCCCCCGACCGTGAACCAGGTGCTGGGCATGCAGTGGCTGCCCCGCCTGCTGTACCCCGACCACTACGATGACGATATGTACGACACCGTGGCCGGCTACTTCAAGACGTTCTACGGCTACGACCTCTCGCAGGCCGAGTTCGACGAGATCGCCGCGCACGCGCAGGCGAAGTAAACGGCTTCCCCCCCCCTCCTTCGGAAGCAGAAGCGCCCGGCCGATGGCCGGGCCCCGAAACAGGAACGCCCGGCCATCGGCCGGGCGTTCCTGTTTCGTACCGGATCTCGGTTGCGCGCTACTCGGCGGCCTTCTCCTCGGCCGGAGCCTCCACGAGGGCGTCCACGGCGGCGACTTCCTCGGCCGTGGCCTCGGCAGCGGCATCCTCGGCAGGGGCGGCAGCCTCGGCCTCGGCGGCCTTGGCGGCGTCGCGCTCGGCCTTCTTGGCAAACTCCTCGGCGCGCTTGGCCTTCTCGGCGGCCTTCGCCTCGCGCTCGGCCTTGCGCTTTGCCTCGGCCTCGGCCACGGCTGCGGCCTTGGCGGCCTTCTTCGCGGCCTCGCGCTCGGCCACGGTCTCCTTGGCGGAGCCGAACTTGTCGGCGAAGCGCTGCACGCGTCCGCCGGTGTCCACGAAGCGCTGCTGGCCGGTGTAGAACGGGTGGCACACGTTGCAGATGTCGATCTTCAGCTCCGGCTTCGTCGACATGGTGGTGAACGTGTTGCCGCAGCTGCACTTCACCGTGCACTCGACGTATTCCGGATGAATTCCCTGTTTCATTTGGTTCTCCTTAGACAGGCCTTGGTTTCCGACCAAGGCGAAGACAAGCCTTTGCATGATAGCACAGTTGAAACGCGCATGCGAGGGGAAAACAGGCAACGCGCACAGCACGCACAGCAGCGCACGGCGGCATCCTACCCTTCCAGGAACTCCTCGTTGATCGGCAGGTGGTACGTTTCCGCTATGGCACGCAGACCGGCGTCGGGGATCGTGTTCGGGAAGGCGTCGCTGCCGCGGTTGAGCAGGCGCGCCTGCGCGTACACGGCGGCGGCCTTCTCCACCGTGTGCATGAGGCCGAACGTGGCATCGAAGTCCGCGCCCGAGCAGAACAGGCCGTGCTGCGCCCACACGCAGGCCGGGTAGCGCCCCATGAGCTCGGCGGTGGCGCGGGCGATGTCCGCACCCCCCGGCACCATCCACGGCACGACGCCCAGGCCCTCGGGGCAGGCGATCACGCACTCGGTCATGGCCTTCCAGAGCGCGCGCGTGAACGTGCGCGCATCGAGCGGCATCACGGCCGTGAGCGCCACCACGTTCACAGGATGAGCATGGTAGAGCACCCGGGCCGCGCCCGCCGTGGCGGCGGCGCGCTTCTCGTGGATGAGCACGTGGCTGGCCAGCTCGCTCGTGGGCATGCCGCCCTCCTTGAAGCCCCACACGATGCGCCAGGCATCGCCCTCGTCGTTCAGCTCCACGATGCCCAGCGTGGCGTCCGGGTCGAGCGCCACGTTGCGCATGAACGCGCCGGCGCGCGTGACCAGGAAGAACGAGCGGCGCATGCCCGGCGCGGCAAGCCCCAGCGGCACCCACGAGCTGGCCGTGTCGTAGAAGAATGAGCGGCACGACGCCACGTCCTCCGGCGTGAGGCGGTACGTCGCGTTGCCGCCGTTGCGCTCGTGCCAGCCCTGCTCCCAGCCGTCGTTGCACAGCCGCACGAAGCCCTTCACGAAGCCCTGCTGCTCAACGGCCACGCCCGAGACGGCGCCCTTCGCCACCGAGACGCCGCGGTCGATCACTTCTTGCGCGTTGTCGAAAAAGCCCATGTCCTGCTCCTTGTCCGGCCGCCCGCGGCGGCCCCTCGTCTGCAGGCGCGCCCGCAGCCCGCGCCCTCGGCGCGAACCGGGCCCGCCCGCGCGTCCTAGTCCTCCCGGATCTGCACCACGTACAGCGCGTTCGTGGCCGCCGCGTCGGTGCGCCCGCAGCCCACGTCCTCCAGCGGGCTCGTGGCGCGGTCGCCCGCCGTGAACACGGCGATGTCGCCGGGCTCCACCAGGCCGCGCTCCCGCACCTTGGCCCGCGCGTTCTCCACCACGTGCTGCATGTCGCCCTGCACGTCGCCCAGCATGGGCGTGACGCCCCAGCTCAGCTGCTGCTGGCGCATGACGCGCGGAAACGGCGTGACCGCGTAGATGGGCACGCGCGGCCGCAGGTTTGACATGAGCCGCGCCGTGCGCCCCGACATCGTGGGCGCCACGATGCACGAGGCTCCCAGCGTCTCGGCGGCCTGCACGGCCGCCATGCCCACGGCCAAGGCCACGCGCGCGTGCTCGCGGCTGCGGTCGGGCGCGGCCTCGTCGTGCAGGTACGGCTCGCTCGCCTCCGCCACCTGCGCCATCATGCGCACGGCCTCTACCGGGTAGCGTCCCGACGCCGTCTCGCCCGACAGCATGACGGCATCGGTGCCGTCGTACACGGCGTTGGCCACGTCGCCCACCTCGGCGCGCGTGGGGCGCGGGTTGCGCACCATAGACTCCAGCATCTGGGTGGCCGTGATCACGGGCTTCGACGCGCGGTTGCACGCGCGGATGATGTTCTTCTGGATGTGGGGCACGCGCCAGGCGGGCACTTCCACGCCCAAGTCGCCGCGCGCCACCATGATGCCGTCGGCGACCTCCAAAATGGCGTCGAAGTTCTCCACGGCCTCCGAGCACTCGATCTTGGCGATGATCCTGATGCCCTCGCCGCCGTGCCCGTCCAAGAACCGGCGCACCGCCCGCACGCCGTCGGCGTCGCGCACGAACGACGCGGCCACGAAGTCGACCTCCTGCCCGATACCGAACAGCAGGTCGTCGCGGTCCTGGTCCGTGAGCGCCGGCAGGGGAAGCGCTGCGCCCGGCACGTTCACGGACTTGCGCTCGCCGAGCGTGCCTGTGTTCCTCACGATGCAGCGGATGTCGGTGCCGTCCACGCCCTCCACCTCGAGCTCGATAAGCCCGTCGTCCACGAGGATGGACGTGCCCTCCCCCACGGCCGCGGCCAGGCCCGGGCAGCTCTGCGTGACCAGCTGGGGCGTGCCCTCCACCGCGCGCTCGACGAGCACGATCCGGCTGCCGGCCGCAAGCTCCACCGGACGGCCGCCCGCCAGGCGGCCGGTGCGGATCTCCGGCCCGCGGGTGTCGAGCAGCATGGCGCAGGGCGAGTCCAGCTCGCCGCGCACCTTGCGCAAACGCTCCATGCGCGCGCGGTGCTCGTCGTGCGAGCCGTGCGAGAAGTTGAAGCGCGCGACGTCCATGCCCGCCCCCAGCAGGACGCGCAGCGACGCCTCGTCGTCCACCGACGGGCCCAGCGTGCAAACGATCTTCGTGCGCCTTGCCATGCTGCTCCTTCCGCCATGCGGTGCTCCGATCGGGCCCTTCACGTTGCATGATACCGCGAACCCCGCCGCGCGTCCGGGCGGCGGCCGAATCGGAAGCGGAGCTTCACAAAGGGAAACGTGCGAGCGCCCGCCCCGCGCGGTGCGGGACGGGCGCTCGATGCGGCTTGAGAGGCGGGGTCCCTAGAGCTCGGCTGCCCACAGGCCGTGGATGTTGCAGTACTCGTACACCTTCACCGGCTCGTCGCCCTCGGCCACGGCGAAGTCGGCCACGGGGGCGTCCTCCGGCGTGAGCTGCACGAACTGGTAGCCGTTCTTCGTCTGCAGGCACACGAACGTGATGTAGTGCTCCGGCGTCATGGGGTGCAGCGTGCTGCCCACCTGGACGTGGACGTTCGAGCCGTCCACCTTCACGTTGGGCACGTGCTTCTCGAGCGCGGCATCGGTGGTGTTGGCGACAAGCTCCTCCATCTGCTCGCCGCAGCATACCAGCGGCACGCCGGAGTCGAACGGCTTGACGGCGATGTTCCCGCAATGGCGGCAATGGTAGAATTTGAGCTCCATGGTTCCCCCTTCGAGGTCGTTCCCGACCGCAGCCGCCGCCTGCGCGGGGCCCGTCCGGGCTTCAGGTTCGTTCCTTGATGGCACGCCTTATATGTTACTCGCCTTGTGGCAATTCCGGAAGACCCTGTTGCGGCTTCTTCATCCGAAGCGCATAAACGAGCACGCCGATTCCCACGAGCACGAGCGGGACGGACAGGAGCTGGCCCATGGTCAGCCAACCGCCCCACAGATATCCTAGCTGCACATCGGGCTGGCGCACGAATTCGATGGCGAACCGACAACAACCGTACATAATCAGGAACACGCCCAGGAACGTGCCGCGCGGGCGCGGCGGGAGCCTGCGCGAGAGCATGAACAGCACGGCGAAGATGAGCACGCCCTCCAGCAGCGCCTCGTAGAGCTGGGAGGGATGGCGCGGCATGGTGCCCGCAGCCCCGCCGAACACGACGCCCCACGGCAGGTCGGTGGGACCGCCCCACAGCTCGCCGTTCACGAAGTTCGCAAGCCGCCCGAAGAAGAGCCCGATGGGGGCCGCCACGCAGCCCAGGTCGGCCAGCGTGAGGTACGGGATGCCCGTCATCTTCGCCGCCGCTATGCCGGCGAGGAGCGCGCCCACGAGCCCGCCGTGGAAGCTCATGCCGCCGTGGTTGAACGCGAGCACCTCGAGCGGGTTCTGCAGGTAGAACTCCAGGCCGTTGCCGTAGAACAGCACGTATCCCAGCCGTCCGCCCGCCACGACGCCGATGATGACGCAGAACATGATGGTGAGCAGCGCGTCGGCGTCCACGCGGATGCGCCAGCGCTTGGCCAGCCGCCAGATGAGCAGGGCGGCGCACACGAACCCCGCCACGTAGGCGATGCCGTACCACCGCACGGTGAACGGCCCCGCCGAGAACAGGACGGGGTCGAGATTCCAGTAGATATCGTTGAGCATAGGATTCCTTTGCCTTGCCGATCGCCGGAGCTGCGACGTCGGCGGGAGAACCCGCCGCGTGCGGGCCCGCCCCGCCGCGCAGCCGGCGCGTGACGTTACTCGCGGCCCATGCCCGCGCCCACCTCGATGGCGGCGAACCGCACCTCGTCGCGCAGCTGGGAGGGTATGGTCTGCATGCTGGACACCTTGGCGCCGCACGAGGGGCAGCGCAACGTGAACATGGCGAGGTCCGCGCGCACGACCATCATGGAGTCGTAGCAGCACACGTCCAGATCGGACGCGCCGCACGCCGGGCAGGTAATCGTCTGACTCACGTGCCTCACGCTCCTTCGCCTTGCCGGGTCCGCCAACGAACCTCATTGTAGCAGACTTCCCCGAGGCCGAACGTCACGCGCCGGCCACGCTTTCGAGGAAATAGGCATGCACGCGAGCATCGTCGGCGAGCTCGGGGTGGAACGCCACGGCCAGCGCGCGCCCTTCGCGCACGGCGAGCGGCTCGCCGCCGTCGCCGACAGCGAGCACCCGCACGCCCGGCCCCAGGTCGGCGAAGCGGGGTGCGCGGATGAACACGGCCTTCACCGGGCCCCCCGCCACCCCGTCGAACGGCACCGCCGTCTCGAACGAGTCGATCTGCCGCCCGTAGGCGTTGCGCCGGATGCGCACGTCCATGAGGGCGAGCGGCTCCTGGTCGGGGCGCGCGCCCTCGATGTCGCGTGCCATGAGGATGGCGCCGGCGCACGTGCCGAACACGGCCATGCCGGCCGCGAAGGCGTCGCGCAGGGGCCCGTACATCCCGTGGATGGCCAGCAGCTTCGCGATGGCCGTGGACTCGCCGCCCGGGATCACGAGGCCGTCCAGCCCGTCCAGCTCGGCCGGCCAGCGCACGAGCCGCGTTTCGGCCCCCAGCCCGTCGAGCATGCGCCGATGCTCGCGGAAGGCGCCCTGCAGGGCTAGGACGCCGATGCGCAACGCAGCCACGAAACGCCCCTACCAGCCGCGTCCGGCCATGAGCTCGTTCTCGGGGATGTCCGAGATCTCGATGCCCACCATAGCCTCGCCCAGATCGCGCGAGACGCGCGCGATGGTGTCGGGGTCGTCGTAGTTCGTCGTGGCCTCCACGATGGCGCGGGCGCGCTTGGCCGGGTTGCCCGACTTGAAGATGCCGCTGCCCACGAACACGCCGTCGCAGCCCAGCTGCATCATGAGCGCCGCGTCGGCGGGCGTGGCGATGCCGCCGGCGGAGAAGTTCACCACGGGAAGGCACCCGTGCTCGGCCACCCATTTCACCAGCTCGTAGGGAGCCTGCAAGTCCTTCGCGGCCGTGAACAGCTGCTCGTCGCGCAGGCCCTTGATGCGGGCGATGTCGGTGGTGACGGTGCGCATGTGGCGCACGGCCTCCACCACGTTGCCCGTGCCCGGCTCGCCCTTCGTGCGGATCATGGCCGCGCCCTCGGCGATGCGGCGCAGCGCCTCGCCCAGGTTGCGGGCGCCGCACACGAACGGCACGTCGAAGTCCCACTTGTTCACGTGGTACTCGTCGTCGGCCGGCGTGAGCACCTCGCTCTCGTCGATGAAGTCCACGCCCAGGCTCTGCAGCACCTGCGCCTCCACGAAATGCCCGATGCGGCACTTCGCCATGACGGGGATGGACACGGCCTCCACGATGCCCTCGATCATGGTGGGGTCGCTCATGCGCGCCACGCCGCCGTGCGCGCGGATGTCGGCGGGGACGCGCTCGAGGGCCATGACGGCCACGGCTCCCGCATCCTCGGCTATCTTCGCCTGCTCGGGGTTGACGACGTCCATGATGACGCCGCCCTTCATCATCTCGGCGAACCCGGTCTTCACCTTCAGCGTGCCCTGCACCTGCTCGGTCATGCTTCCTCCTGTTTCCATCGATGGCCCTGCGTGCAACGCGGCCGCCCTCCCGGGCGGCCGCGCGTTCCTGCCTTGCTCATGATACCCCAAACGCCGCATGCGGACGGCGGAAACGACGTCCCGCCGCGCAAGCGGCAGCCGCGACCCGCCCTACAGCAGGAAGCGGTTCGGGTTGCCGGCGCGCGACCCGTCCGCGGGCGCGTCGGCAAGGTCCGGGCCGTGCTCCAGGAAGTGCTCGCAGAAGCGGCACACCTCCTTCACGGCCGCATCGTAGTACCGCTCGGGGTTGAGCAGCACCGCGAAGTCGGTCGCCACCACGTGCGTCGGCCGGTCGCAGGCGGCGTAGTGGCAGTCGGCCGGGCACGGCTCGCCGGGCGTGTTGTGCGGGCAGCGCGACATCATCTCGTCATCGCACCCGCGCCGCTCCCAACAGTTCGCCATGGCCCCGGTCCCCCGCTCTAGCCTTCGTGGACGGCGACGACCTTCGTCACGCCGGGCACGCGCTCCTTCAGGATGCGTTCCACGCCGTTCGCCAGCGTCATCTCGGACATGGGGCAGCCCTTGCAGGCGCCCTGCAGCTCCACCGACACCACGCCGTCCTCGTCCACGTCGACGAACCTCACGTCGCCGCCGTCGGCCTGCAGGCTGGGGCGGATGAGCTCGAGCACCGCCGCCACGTCGTTCTTGTCTACCATGAAAAGCTCCTTCGTCGAAATGATGTTTCTCGGGTGCCGATTCTACCATAGCGCGGCGGGCGCGACGCGCGCGGCGGCGTAAATGCACGCGGGCGACACCGACTGGCCGGCCGCGTCACCGGGGGGCCGCCCGCGGCCGGCCCCCCGGCTACGCCACCGGCTTCCAGTCCTTGCCGATGATCACGAGCACGTCGGTCTCGTACTCGTAGTAGCCGGCGCCCACGATCGCGCGGCCCGTGCCCAGCGCGCGCACCACTTCCTCGGCCTGCTCCTTGTGCTCCTCGCCGTCGTACACCACGAGCGTCTCGGGGAACTCGGAGCTGTCGGCGTTGCCCGTGCCGGCCACGTTGAACCCGTCGGCCGCCAGGATCTCCCCCACCTGGGCCGCCCCGCCCGTAATGCCCGCGCCGTTGCGCACCTCCAGCTTGAAGCTGCCGCGGTCGACCTGCGCGTACGCATCCTCGTCCACAACGGGCGGCTGGCCTGCGTCCACCAGCTCCATCATGCCCGCCCACGCGTCGCTCGACGCCACGTAGCGGGTCGCGCCGTCGCGCGTGGACTCGTAGCCGGGCACGAGCGCGCCCTGCACGCTCGCGGCGTCGATGCCGCCCAGCGCGCCGGCCAGCTTGAGGGCGTCCACGGCCGGGACGTCGGTGCTGAACGAGCCTCCCACGGCATCCAGCTGCAGGGCGAACGCCAGCACCCCGCCGTCCTCGAGCATGCGCGCGGCCAGGGACGCCAGGAACGCGCGTTGGTTCTGCGCCTGGTCGTCGATGCCGTTCGCGAAGTTCCGCGCGCGCAGGAACGTGACGGCGGCGTTGCCGTCGAGCGTCTGCACGCCGGGAGCCAGGTAGGTGTCGCCCGCCGCGGGGTCGTCCACCTCCTGAGTCACGTCCACCTCGACGCCCCCCAGATGGTCCACCAGGGAGGCGATGCCCGCCGCGTCGGCCTTCGCGTAGTGCGCGATGTCCACGCCCGCGAAACCGGCCACGGCCGACACGAGCGCCGCATCGCCCTGCGCCGCAGCCTCGCGCAGGGGATGCACCTTGCCATCCTTGAGCGTGACCTGCAAGTTCGCCGGAATCGAGACGAGCGCGACCGCACGGGAGGAAGCGTCCACGCGCGCAAGCACGAGCGCGTCGGGGCCCTCCTGCTCCTGCGTGGCCGTGGCGGCGCCCAGGTCGGCCGCAAGCAGGGCGTACCAGGCGCCCTCTTTCGGCGCCGTGAGGGCGGCCTTCGCATCGGAGTCGCCCAGCCCCATCTTCCCATCCACCGAGCCGAAGAACGTGGCCAGCCCCACGCCGCCGGCGACCACGGCCACCACCGCGACGGCGATGACGGCGGCCACGATGCGGCGGACGCGCGCCTTGCGCTGCAGCTCCTGGGCGATGTCGCGGCGCCCCACGCGGCGGCTGTAGTCCGACGAGGTCTCGCGCGTGGCCGTGGAGGGCAGCAGCGTGTCCACCACGCCGCGCGCGGCGCGCTTCTTCTTGCGCGTGCTGGAGAAGCCCACGGCATCGGCGTTCATGCGGGCCGATGCCGGGCGGATGCGCCGCGGCACATGCGTGCCGAGCATCGCCGACCTCATGCGGTGCGACGTGAGCTTGGACTGGGCTGCGGTGAAGCCCTTCTTGCGCCTAGCCATGCAACGGCCCCGCTAGCACGCCGGCAGCGCGTCGTCCGCCACGGCGCGTTCGACGTCGGCGCCGAGCAGGCGGAGCTTGCCCACGTAGTCCTCGTAGCCGCGGTCGATGTGGCGGATGTCGTGCACGCGCGTCTCCCCCTCGGCCGATACCCCCGCCAGCACGAGCGCCGCACCGGCACGCAGGTCGGTGGAGGACACGTCGGCGCCCTGAAGGCCGTCCACGCCGCGCACGAGGGCATGATGGTCCTCGATGACGATGTCGGCGCCCATGCGCATGAGCTCGCTGGCGAACATGAAGCGGTTCTCGAACACGTTCTCCGTGATGACGGACGTCCCCTCGGCGCGGGCCGCCAGCAGCATGAACTGCGCCTGCAGGTCGGTCGGGAAGCCCGGGTGCGGCAGCGTCTGCAGGTCGATGGGCGCGAGCGGCCCCTCGCGCCGCACGGTGATACAGTCGGCGCCGGCCTGCACGTCGCAGCCCATGGCCTCCAGCTTCATGAGCGCCATGCGCAGGTACGACGGGTCGATGCCGCGCACCGTCACCGGGCCGCCCATGAGCGCGCCGCCGGTGAGGAAGGTGCCAGCCTCTATGCGGTCGCCCACCGTGGTGTGCTCGCAGGGATGCAGGCTCTCGACGGGCACGCCCTCCACCTCGATGAACGACGAGCCGCCGCCGGACACGCGCGCGCCCATGGCGTTCAGCATGTTCGCCAGATCGACGATCTCCGGCTCGCGCGCGGCGTTCTCCACGGTGGTGGTGCCCTCGGCCGCCACGGCGGCCATGAGCAGGTTCTCCGTGGCGCCCACGCTGGGGAAGTCCAGCACGACGTGCGCGCCGGCCAGGCCGTGCGGCGTCGTGGCCTCCAAAAAGCCGTGGTCCACCACGAACTCCACGCCCAGGGCCTCCAGCCCCACGAGGTGCATGTCGATCTTGCGGGCGCCTATCTGGCAGCCGCCCGGCATGGCGACGCGCGCCTGGCCGAACCGCCCGATGAGCGGGCCCAGCACGGCGATGCTCGCGCGCATCTTCGACACCAGCTCGTAGGGGGTCTCCCACTTGTCCACGGAGCCGGTGTCCACCACGAGCGTGTGGCCCTCGCGCTCAACGCGCGCGTTCAGGCAGCGCAGCACCTCGGACATGATGGCGATATCCGAAATGAGCGGCACGTTGTGGATGGCGGTGGTTCCGCCCCCCAGCAGGGAAGCCGCCATGAGCTTGAGCGCCGAGTTCTTCGCGCCCGACACGGGCACCTCGCCGGCCAGCACGCCCGTACCCTGCACGATGATGATTTCTTCAGCCATGGATCGTCCTTCGCGCCCGGGCCGGAGGCGGCCGGGCATCGCCCGTCTATCGTCCACGCGCCGTCGGTTCGGCGCCGTTTGCAGCACTCAGCCATTATAGAAAGCGAAGGCCCGCACGAAGCGGGCCTTCACAGCGAAAGCAGAAGAGCAGGTGAGCCGAGGCTATGAGGCGCCTTACGCCTCTTCGCCCAGCACGAAGCGCTTGAAGTCGACGATGCCGATCGTGCCGCCGAGGTTCTTGGCGACCTCGTCGGTGTACTCGGACACGCTCTGGTCCGGGTTCTTCACGAAGGCCTGCTCGGTGAGGGTGCTCTCCTTGAAGAACTTCTCCAGGCGGCCGGTGGCCATCTTCTCCTGGATGGCCTCGGGCTTGCCGGACTCGGCGGCCTGGGCCATGTAGATGGCCTTCTCGTGCTCGACGATGGCCGGGTCGACGGCGTCGCGGTTCGCGGCGACCGGGGACGCGGCGGCCACCTGCATGGCGATGTCGCGGCCGTAGGCCTTGAAGCCGTCGGACGCGGGGTCGATGCCCTCCACGTCGAACTGCACGAGCACGCCGATCTTGCCGCCGCCGTGGATGTAGGACGACACGGCGCCGCCCTCGACGAGCGCGAAGCGGGACAGCTGGATGTTCTCGCCCAGCGTGTGGATGGCGTCGGTCACCACGGCCTCCACCGTCTCGCCCTCGGCGTCGGCGGCCTTCAAGGCCTCCAGGTCGGCGGGCTTGGCGGCCAGGGCGGCCTTGGCGATCTTCTCGGCGTAGGCCTTGAACTTGTCGTTCATGCCCACGAAGTCGGTCTCGCAGTTGAGCTCCACGACGGCGCCCGTCGTGGCGTCGTCGGAGACGATGGCCATGACCGTGCCCTCGTTGGTGGCGCGGCCGGCCTTCTTGGCAACGGCGGCCAGGCCGCGGGTGCGCAGGACGTCGACGGCCTTTTCCAGGTCGGCCTCGGCCTCGACGAGCGCCTTCTTGCACTCCATCATGCCGGCGCCGGTCATCTCGCGGAGCTCCTTGACCAGGGAAGCGGTGATCTCAGCCACGTTGTTCCTTTCTCTCTACGGCGCCGCATGCGCGGTGCCGGGGTGGAAGCGCCCTCGGGCCGCATCGGCGGGGAGGGCGCGTCTCTTCTCTCGTAAAAGCCCGCTCCCGCGGAAAGCGGGACGGGCTCGCCGCGTGCAGCCTACTCGGCGGCAGGGGCGGCGGCAGCCTCGGGGGCGGCCTCGGCAGGGGCGGCCTCCACGGCAGCCGGAGCCTCGGCGGCAGGGGCGGCCTCGGCGTCGGCCGGAGCGATCTCGGCGGCCGTGACCGGCACGCCCACGCCGGCGATCACGGCGTCGGCCACGAAGTCGGCCAACAGGCGCACGGAGCGGATGGCGTCGTCGTTGGCCGGGATGCCGAAATCGACGTCGTCCGGGTCGCAGTTCGTGTCGAGCGTGCCCACCACGGGGATGTTCAGGCGGCGGGACTCGTGGATGGCGATGGCCTCGCGGTTCGTGTCGATGACGAAGATGGCGTCGGGCACGCGCTTCATGTTGCGGATGCCGTTGAGGTTCGTCTGCAGCTTGCCGAGCTCCTTGCGCAGCAGGATCTGCTCCTTCTTCGGCAGCACCGCCATGCGGCCGTCGGCCTCCATGGCCTCCAGCTCCTCCATGCGGGTCACGCGGGAGCGAATGGTGACGAAGTTCGTGAGCATGCCGCCGAGCCAGCGGGCGTTCACGTAGGGCATGCCGCACTTGTTGGCAGCGTCGGCCACGGCCTCCTGGGCCTGCTTCTTCGTGCCCACGAACAGCACGGTGCCGCCCTTGCGGGCGATCTCGGACACGAACGTGTAGGCCGCGTCCAGGCCGTAGAGCGTCTGCTTGAGATCGATGATGTAGATGTCGCCGCGGCTGCCGAAGATGTAGGGCTTCATCTTGGGGTTCCAGCGGCGCGTCTGATGGCCGAAGTGGCTGCCCGCGTCGAGCAGCGTCTGAATGCTGACTTTCGTCATTTCTCTCTCCATTCGTTAGTCCTCTGCCCGCGGTCATCCCCTGCCTCCGCAGCCTTTTCCGGTTGGCCACTGGCGGAGCGGGTCGCACGAGCATGCGTAATTAAAAACTGTAGGAGTATAACCGACCTGCGCATCGAACGCAAGATGCGATTTGCAGCCGCACAGCCGCAGCCGCGTCGTAGCCGCACCGCCGCAGCCGCGTCGTAGCCGCACCGCCGCAGCCGCAACCGCCGAAGGGGGCGGCCCGGCGCTAGGACGCGCGGCTGCGCTCCACCGAGTACGTGCGGTCGGCGATGGCGGCGGCGCTCGCGCGGTGGCTGACGATGAGGATGGTCTTGCTGGCGCGGTTGTCGGCCAGCGCACGCAGCACGGCAGCCTCGTTCAGGCTGTCGAGGTTGCTCGTGGGCTCGTCCAGCAGCACGAACGGGGCGTCGTGCAAAAACACGCGCGCCAGTCCGATGCGCTGGCGCTCGCCGCCCGACAGCGCGTCGCCGAGCTCTCCCACCCGCGTGTCCAAGCCCTGCGGCAGGCGCTCCACCAGGTCGGAGAGCGACGCCTTCGCACAGGCGTCGGCCAGCTGGTCGTCGGTGGCGCCGGGCCGCGCCAGCACGAGGTTGTCGCGGATAGTGCCCTCGAACAGGTGCGTCTCCTGGGTCATGAAGCCCTCCGCGTTGCGCAGGCTGGCGGTGTTGACGCGCCTCACGTCGCGGCCCGACACCTCCACGACGCCCTTCTGGGCGTCCCAGAACCGCATGAACAGCTTCAGCAGCGTTGACTTGCCCGCACCGCTGCGGCCCGTCACGCGCACGACCTCGCCCGGCCGCAACGTCACGTCCACCTGCTCGAGCACGCGCACGCCGCCGTAGGCGAAGTCCACGCGCCGCGCGGCCGCACCGTCGAAGGCGCCGAGGTCCACGCCGTCGGACACCTCGTCGGTCTGCGGGCGCTCGTCCAGAAGGTCGACGACGCGCGCGCCCGCAGCCAGCGTCTGCTGGAGCGTGGACCCCAGGTTGGCAACGGCGATGACCGGGCCGAAAGACGACATGAGCGCGACGGTTGCCAGCACGGCGGCGCCTGCATCGACCGCTCCCTGCGCCACGAGCGCGGCAGACGCCAGCAGCATGGCCACGCCGCACGCGACCACGATAGCCCCCACCAGCGCCATGAGCAGCGCGGTGCCGCCTTTGAGGTGCCGCTCGACGCGCGCCAGGCCGTCCATGCGCGCGTCGAGCTCGCGCGCGCGGTCCGCGGCGCGGCCGTACTGGAGCGTCTCGGCCAAGCCGCGCAGGCTGTCCAGCACGAACGCGTTCATATCGCCGACCCGGTCGCGCACGGCGCGCCCCGTGCTCCCGCTGGCCCTCGACGCCGCGAGGGGCACGACGACGCCCACCAGCACGTACGATGCCAGAGCCAAGGCGCCCAGCAGAGGAGAGAGGAGGCCGATGAACGCCGTCATGCCCGCCGAGACGACGAGCGCGATAACGGCCGGCGACAGGGTGTGCGCGTAGAACACCTCCAGAAGCTCCACATCGGACGTGACGAGCGACACGAGATCGCCCTTGTCGCGGCCCTCCAGCTTCGCGGGCGCCAGGCGCCGCAGGGCCGCGAACACGCGGTCGCGCACGAGCGCCAGGACGCGGAACGCCAGGTAGTGGTTGCACAGCTGCTCGCCGTAGCGCAGCGGGCCGCGCACGATGCCGCAAACCGCCAGAAGCACGGTCGCCGTGCCCGCCGCAACGGGCTGGGGCAGGCCGGCCAGGCCGAGCAGCGCGTAGCCTGCGAACACGGTGAGGAAGATGGCGGCGGCGAAGCCGGCCGCGCCCAGCAGCACGGCCAGCCCCATGACGGGCAGCAGCGGGCGCGTGAGCCTCACGAGGCGCAGCATGACGGAGAGGTGGGAGCGGCGGGGAGCCGAAGGGGCCTCTGGGAGCGCGGCGGACACAGCGCCGGAGGGAGTCGGGGCGGATGCCGGGCCGGCGGAGCCTTCCGGATGCGCCGATAGGCCGGGATCGCCCTCGGAGACGTCGACGGCGAGAGGGGCGGAAGCGCCGCCGAAGGACTCCAATTCGGCCTGCCGCCCCCACATCCTCGCATAGGGGCCGCCCCCTTCGGCCAGCTCGTCATGGGTGCCGCGCTCCGCCACGCGGCCGTCCTCCAGCACGTAGATGCGATCGGCCTCGCGCAGGGCCGACAGGCGATGTGAGATCATGATGACCGTCTTCGTGCGGGACAGCTCGTGCACGAGCGCGATGAGGGCGTCCTCGCTCTCGGCATCGATGTTCGACGTGGCCTCGTCCAAGAGGTACACGGGGGCGTCGTGCAGCAGCGCCCGCGCCATGGCAAGGCGCTGGCGCTGGCCGCCCGACAGGTTGCGTCCCGCCTCGGCCACCGGCGCGTCCAGGCCTCCGGCATCGCGCACGAAACCGTCCAGGCGGCAGCGGGAGAGGGCGCCCCACAGCTCGTCGTCCGAGGCAGCGGGCTTCGCCAAAAGCAGGTTGGAGCGAACCGTGCCCTTGAACAGGTAGCTGTCGAACGACACGGCCGTGACCGTCTCGCGCAGCGAGGCGCGCGATACGTCGCGCAGGTCGATGCCGCCCAGCTCCACCGTGCCCTCGTAGGCCGCGTTCGCGCCGGAGAGCACGCCGGCCAGCGTCGACTTGCCCGAGCCGCTCTCGCCCGCCACGCCCACGAAGCTGCCGGCCGGCGCCTCGAAGTCCACGTCAGCAAGCACCGCGCGCTCGCCGTCGAACGAGTAGCCTACGCCGCGGCACGCAACGCCGACATGCGCCGGATCGACCGAGCGCGTGCCGTCGCGCCCCTCCGGCGCGTCCAAGATGGCGAACATCCTGTCGGCGGCGGCCATGCCGTTCATGGCCGTATGGAAGAGCGACCCCAGCGTGCGCAGGGGCAGGAAGAACTCGGCCGACAGGAACACGAGGGAGAACGCCGCGCCGAGCCCGACCGCGCCCGCCGCGTACTGCCCCAGCACCATGACGATGCCCACCGCCGCGCCGCCGAAGGCGAACAGGTCCATGACGGTGATGGAGTTCAGCTGCATGCGCAGAAGGCGCATGGTGGCGCGGCGGAAGCTCTCGGCCTGGTCGTTCATGCGCTCGTGCGCCCGCCCGTCCGCCTGGTAGATCTTGAGGGTGGCGAGGCCCTGGATGTCCTCGAGGAACCTGCCGCCGAGATCGGTGTACGAGCCCCAGTAGCTCTTCATGACGCGCTTGGCGATCTTCTGGATGGCCATGATGGACGCCGGGATGAGGGGCACGCACGCGAGCAGGGCCACGACAGGCGGCAGGGACAGGGGCGCCAGGCAGGCGAACAGGGTGAGCGGGGCCAGCACCGCGTAGAAGAGCTGCGGCAGGTACGAGCCGAAATAGCTCTCCAGCTGCTCGACGCCCTCCACGCTGATCTGCACGGCCTCCCCGGTGGAGGCATGCTCGCGGTACGACGGCCCCAGGCGCACGAGCTTGTCGTACACCTCCTGGCGCACGGCGCGCTTGGCCGCCTCGCTTGCAGCCAGGCCCATGCGCTGCGCGAGCGTCTGGCATGCGAGGCGCGCGGCGATGGCCAGGGCGGAGGCGCCGGCCAGCCGAGCGGCGGCCTCGGCGTGAGCCGTACCGGCCACCAGCCCCTGCATGAACGATCCGACGAGCAGGAACAGCGCGATGTTGGCCAAAAGGCCGATCCACTGGAACACGACGTCGGCCGCGATGAACTTGGCGGCCGCCGGCACGAGGGAGAGCAGTCTCTTGTCGAACATGGCTGCCCTAGGCCCCTTCCCCATCGGTGCCGAGCGGCGCGGCTGCCGCGAGCGCGCCTTCGGACGGACCGCGGTCGGTCTTGACGACGAGGCCGAAGTACACGAGATGCGCCGCCCACACGACGGCGACCACGGCGCGCCCCACCGGCACGGAGCCCATGAGCGCGAACGACACGGCCAGCACGGCCGTGAGGGGAACGAGCAGGGCGACCTTGGCCCTCACGGTCATCGCCCGCTTGGACATATAGCCCGCGAGCACGGTGCGGTACAGCTTCGTGCCGCGGAACCAGGCGCGCGACCGCTCGGAGCTGCGCGCGAAGCAGAAGGCGGCCGCCAGCAAAAACGGGGTGGTCGGCACGATGGGCAGCACGGCGCCGAGCGCCCCGAGCCCGAAAGCGGCGAACCCGCCCGCCGCCCACAGGGCGCGCACGGCCCTGCCGCCGCCGCGGGAGCTCGCGACCGCATGCGCCCCCTGCCGCTCGGCCGGGCCGTCCCCGGCCGCATCGGTTCCTTGGGGTGCCGCGTTGCCGCGCGCCGCCTCGATCTCCCTCATGCGGTTCCTCCCTCTCGATCATCCCTCTATAGTTTGCCATAGGTAACTTATTGGGTATGATAGCGGAAGCCGGGCAGAAAGTAGACCATGGGTAATTTTTAGATCGCCCGTGCCCGCAGAACCGGTGCCGGCAATCCGCCCGCCCGCAGGGGGCAACGTGGAAAAACCGCGTTCGGGCGGCGGTTCTAGCCTCCGGGGCGGGGCGGTTCCGGTACCATGGAACAGCGGCCGGCGCCTACCGCTATTCCGAGCGCACCGGCATGCAGCCCCCTCCGGAAGGAAAGCGCAATGAACTTCAACAACGTACGGTTCGAGCGGTCGTTCGGCACCTCGGCGCAGCTTACGCCCTCGACGGCTCCCGAGGTCGCGTTCTCGGGACGGTCGAACGTGGGCAAGTCGTCGCTCTTGAACAAGCTGTTCAACCGTAAGGGCCTGGCAAAGGTGTCCCAGACGCCCGGCAAGACGGCCACCATCAACTTCTTCGACGGCGACGGCGTGACGTTCGTCGACCTGCCGGGGTACGGCTACGCCAAGGTGTCGAAATCGGAGAAGGCGCGCTGGTCGGAGCTCATCGAGGGATACTTCAACCAGGACCGCTCCTTCGCGCTCGTGGTGGCCCTCGTGGACATCCGCCACGAGGCGTCCGAGCTGGACGAGAACATGATCCGCTTCTTGCGCGAGGCCGACCTCCCCTTCGTCGTTGCGCTGACGAAGGCCGACAAGCTGTCGCGCCAGCAGCAGATGAAGCAGAAGGCCGCCCTCAAGCGCCAGCTCGCGCTGGGCGACGACGCCTCGATGGTGGTGACGTCGTCCGCGAAGGGCGACGGCATGGAGGAGCTGCGCAAGATCATCAGGGACGCGGTGGCCTAGGAGCCGACGCCCCTACGCGCCAAGCACAAACGCAAAGGAGGGCGGCCGGTCGGCCGCCCTCCTTTGCGTTTGCATCCGGATTGCGCTTACGGGCGGACGATCTTCATGCCCGCCTGCACCGGACCGATGACGACACCCACGCCGTAGGTGGCCGCATGGATCATCTGGTTGTTGCCGATGTAGATGCCGCAGTGGCCCGAGTTGACGCACACATCGCCCGGCTGGGGGTCGCTTACGGTGGGCCAAGCCATGAACGTCGAGGTGCTGCCCATGCGCGAGTAACTGCCCAACAGGCAGAACGACACGAAACCGGAGCAGTCGTACTCGTTCGGACCTGCGCCGTAGCTCGGGTCGCCGTATCCGTACGCCTTCCCGATCTGGCTGTACGCGCGTCCGACCACGGTACCGGCGATGGCCTCGTCGTAGGAGGGTGCAGGCGACGGCGAGGGCGTGTAGCCCGTGTTGCCGCCATCTGTGTTGCCGGCGTTGCCCGCGTTGCCGCCAGCCGCCTGCTGGATCGAGGCGTTCACCACATCTTCGGCCTTGGCGGCCTCGGCGGCCTGCTGGGCGGCGCGCTCCTGCTCGAGCAGGGCGGCGGCCTCGGCGCTCAGGCTGTCGTACGTGGCCTGCATGGAGGCTATGGTTCCCGCCGTCTCGTCCTTGCTGCGCTTTGCCTCGTCAGCCTTCTCCTTGGCAATGCGCTCCTGCTCGGCGAGCACGGCCTCCTGCTCCTGCACCTCGGCGCGCAGGTCCTTCGTCTGCTGCACGAGGTCGGCATCGTTCTGGTTCAGGGTGTTGAGCAGATCCCAGTTCGTGGCGAACGCCGCGAACGTGGTGGAGCCGAACAGCAGGTCGAGCAGGGTGCTGTTGCCGGTACGGTACATACTGCGGGCGCGGGTTCCCAGATGGTCCTGCAGATCGGCTATCTGGCCGGTGGCCTCGTCGATGCGCGCCTGCGCCTCGTTGCGGTTGGCCTCGGCTTCCTTCTGGGCCGCCACCGCCTCGTCGTAGGCGATGGCCGTCTGCTCCAGCTTGTCCTGCATCGCGTTGAGCGAGGCGAGCGCGGACTGGGCCTCGGCCTGCTTCTCGGCGGACGTCGGCTCGGCGAAGGCGAGCGAGGGGATCATGAGGGATGCGGCGAGCGATGCCGCGACGAATCCGGCCAGCGCGCCCTTGGCGCGCGCTTTCGTTGCACTGTGCTGCATGTGGGGGCCTCCACCTGCTTCGTTAGCTCCGATACGTTGAGCAACAGTCTAACAGACCGTGCTCCGCCGTTTCCAAGGCACAACCGTATCGATACAGGAACATCACAGCGCAAGCGGATGCGAGAGCAAGGCGAGGCCGGGGCCGCGCGCCGATGGACGAGCAGGGCCCCTACCCGGCGAACCCCTGGTCCGCGATGCGCCCCTCCCCGTCCGCGGCGGCGGTGGCCAGCTCGTCGCAGCGCTCGTTCTCGGGGTGGCCGGCGTGGCCCTTCACCCAGACGAACTCCACCCGATGGGGCTTCTTGGCGGCCAGCAGGCGCTTCCACAGATCGTCGTTCTTCACGGGCTGCTTCTGCGAGTTCTTCCAGCCGCGCTTCAGCCAGCCGTCCACCCAATGCTGGTTGAAGGCGTTCACCACGTACTGCGAGTCGGAGTACAGCGTGACGTCGCACGGGCGCTTCAGCGCCTCGAGGCCCGCGATCACGGCCATGAGCTCCATGCGGTTGTTCGTGGTGTGCTCATAGCCCTGCGAGAGCTCCTTCTCGTGCACCTTGCCGGCGCCGTCCACGAAGCGCATGACCGCACCGTACCCGCCCGGCCCCGGGTTGCCCCGCGCCGAGCCGTCAGTGAAGATGTCTACCTGCATGAATGCCCTTTCGCGATGGAAGGCGCCGCGTGAGCGGCGCCTTCGGGTTACTTGTATTGGGACGGGTGCTTCTCGAAGAAGTCGAAGCGGGGCAGCAGCTCGCGGATGCGGTGGCGGCCCTCGTCGATCTCGCCGGCGCTGCACAGCTCGCCCACGTCCTCCAGGTCGTAGTTCCAGCTGAAGAAGTCGTCGAACTCGAAGCTCAGGTAGTCGCAGATCTTCTCGGTGCCCGCGGGCGCGATGGGGTGCATGAGCAGCGTGGCCACGCGCAGCAGGTAGAACGAGTCCACGAGCACCTGGCGGCGCGCCTCGTCGTCCTCTTCCAGCTCGGCGGCGCGGATGCCCTCGGACCAGTGCTTGTTCGCGAACCGGATGAAGTTGTCCATGAGCGACATGACGGAATGCAGCTCCACCTTCAGCATGAGGCGGTCGTAGGCGGCAAGCGTCTCGTTCGCGCGCGCGAGCGCGGCTTCCGTGGGGCGGCCGAGCGGCAGGTAGCCCTCGAAGTTCTTCTGCGCCTCGTAGAAGCAGCTGCGGGCCAGGCGGTTGAACACGTTCGTGAGCAGCGCGCCTTCCTTGAGCACCGGGTCGGCCACGCGCGGGTCGGCAAGCTCCTCCTCGGTGGCCAGGAACGGTTTGGGCTTGAAGCCCACGGACTTCTGGTCGAGCCCGAGCGCCAGGAAGTGCGCACGCAGCTGCTCCACCGTGTAGAAGTCCAGAAGCTCGTCGGCCGTGGGCGGCTTCACCGCGCCCGACGACGACGCCTTCTTGTCGCCGAACAGGATGTGGTGGTTCGCCACGAGCCGCGTCTGGCGCAGCGGGTTCTCCGCCACGCCCGGCATGATGAGGTCGCCGGGGCGCAGCGCGTCGATGAGCGCAGGCTGGGCCACGCCGTAGAAGTACAGGTTGTCCTGGCCGATGAACTGGTAGACCTCGGCGTCCTTCGAGCACCACCAGTCGCGCCAGCTGCCGCGCGGCAGCCCCATCTGGTCGTTCACAGCCATGGTGAACGACATCGGCGCCCACAGGCTTTCGGGCCAGCACCACACGGTAAGCCCCTCCAGCCCCTCGATGACCGGGGCCTTCACGCCCCATTCGATGTTGCCCGTGATGCGGAACGGCACGAGCGCCTTGCCGGTGCGGAAGCGGATGCCCGCCTGCCCCAGCACGTCGCGCGCCGCGTCGCGGGCGTCGATGTCCGCGAACTCTATCTCGAAGCTCTGCTTCCCCTTCTCGGGCTCGCGCAGCTCGTGGGCGGGAAGATCGGCGGCCACGGCCTCGTAGGCCTCGCGCGCGTCGTTCTTGATGTAGACGACCGGCGGCGCCAGGAACTCCTTTATTGCCTGCGGCACGATGGCGCGGATGTTCGGGTCGGCCTCCATCGCGGCCACCCGCTCGCGCAGGAAGTCGCCGAAGGCGGGCAGGTCGAAGTACCAGTTCTCCACCGGACGCATCTCGGGGACGGTACCGGTGAGGGACGACTTCGGCGCGATGAGGTCCTCGGGCGCGTAGCTGTGCCCCAGGTCGCACTCGTCGGCGTAGGCGTGCTCGGACTTGCAGCCCTGCACGGGGCAGCGGCCCGTCACCTGGCGGCCGTTCAGGAACGTGTGCGCCTCGGCGTCGTAGAACTGCAGCGTGGCGCGCTTGTGCAGATGCCCGTTCTCGTGCAGCTTCTCGATGAACTTGCCGCTGATGAGCTGGTGCACGTCGCCCGAATGGCCCATGCCGGACCCCTCGTAGATGGACAGGCTGATGCCGTAGGCGTCGAGCGTGGCCTTCTGGGCGTCGTGGTTCTTCTGCACGTACTCCTCGATGGTGCCGTCGAACTCGCCGGCCTCAACCAGCTTGCGGTAGCCCTCGTTGATGGGCGACCCGAAGCAGTCCGTGCCGCTGATGAAGCGCACGTTCTCGGGTCCTATGCGGTCGCGCAGGAAGCGCGCGAAGGCGTCGGCGGGCACGAACACGCCGGCGATGTGCCCGAAGTGCAGCGGCTTGTTGCCGTAGGGCATGCCCGCCGTGACCACGGCACGCTTCGGCCACACGACGCGCTCCTCGGCGGGAGCGGCGCTCAAAGTTGGTGCGTTATCGGGCAAGGCTGCCATCGTTTTCCAGCTCCTTCAAGGCCTGGGCCAGGTCGTCGGCCGACAGGCGGCTCTCCGACATCAGATTCAGCAGGTCGGACAAGCTCGACGACGGGTTGTCGAGCTTCACGGTCTTGTACGCGGTCGTGTTGGCCAGCTCGGCGGCCTTGGCCACGGCGTCCTCGCGCGTGCCGATCTCGTCGGCCAGGCCGTTCTCCACAGCCTCCATGCCGGTGAACGTGAGGCCGGTGGCCAGCGCGCGCACCTCCTCGACCGTCATGTCGCGGCCTTCGGCGACCGTCTGGATGAACGTCTCGTTGATCTGGTTCACCATGTTCTGGTAGTAGGCGCGCTCCTCCTCGGTCAGCGGGCGCGTGCCGTAGCTGGAGTCCTTGGAGTCCGACGACGTGACGTTCTCGATGGAGATACCCAGCTTGTCCAGCAGGCCGGACAGGTCCGTGACCTGCAGTGCCGTGCCGATGGCGCCGATGGCCGTGGTCTTGGCCGTGTAGATGAAGTCCGCCTGGCTCGATATCTCGTAGGCGGCGCTCGCGTTCATGGAGGCGCTCGACACCACGACGGGCTTGCCGGAGCTTTCGGAGAACTCGCGCACGTAGGCGGCCATCTCCTCGCCGGCCGTAGCCGTGCCGCCGCCGGAGTTCACGCGCAGGACCACGGCCTTGATGTGCTTGTTCTCCGCGGCCACGTCGAGCTGCGCCTTCAAGCCCTCGGGGCTGCAGGTCGTGCCGTCGTACTGGATGGTGCCGTCGATGTCGATGACGCCCACCGCGTCCGAGGTCAGGTAGTCGACGTCCGACGTGGTAGCCGTGGACCCCAGCGCGCCCAGCGTGCCGAACGACGAGGACACGGCCGACGTGCACGACCACATGCCCAGCGCGATGATGCCGAACACGCACAGCACCGCCACGAGCGCGACGATCCAGCCGCGGCTCTTCTTCGGCGGCTCGGGCTGGTAGTACGGCGGGCAGCCTTGCGGCTGGGGGGCCGGGGCGCCCTGCGGGGCGGCGGGCTGCTGCCACACCTGCTGCTGCCAGTTGTTGTCCTGGGGCATAGTGGTCCTCCGTTGCTAGATCTCGATGGCGTCGCCCTTGGTGTGCTGGGCCTTCTTGGCCGTGCGCAGCAGGAACTCCTGGTTGGTCTCGGTCTGCTTGAGCGACTTGATGAGCATGTCCATGGCGCGCTCGGTGCTGTTCGTGTTCGACAGGATGCGGCGGACGGCCCAGATGAGCGGCGCCTCCTGCGGGTCGAGCAGCAGCTCCTCCTTGCGGGTGCCCGAGGCGACGGGATCGATGGCCGGGAAGATGCGGCGGTCGGCGAGGTTGCGGTCGAGCTTGAGCTCCATGTTGCCCGTGCCCTTGAACTCCTCGAAGATGACCTCGTCCATCTTGGAGCCGGTGTCGATGAGCGCCGAGGCGAGGATGGTGAGGCTGCCGCCCCCCTCGATGTTGCGGGCGGCGCCCAGGAAGCGCTTGGGCGGGTAGAGCGCCGTGGAGTCCACGCCGCCGGACAGGATGCGGCCCGATGCCGGCTGCGCCAGGTTGTAGGCGCGCGCGAGGCGCGTGAGCGAGTCCAGCAGCACGACCACGTCCTTGCCGCACTCCACAAGGCGCTTGGCGCGCTCGATGACCAGCTCGGACACGGCGATGTGGTTCTCCGTGGGCATGTCGAACGTGGAGGACACGACCTCGCCCTTGATGGAGCGCTCCATGTCGGTGACTTCCTCGGGACGCTCGTCCACGAGCAGGCACATGAGGTGCACGTCGGGGTTGTTCGCGGTGATGGCGGCTGCGATGTTCTTCAGCACCGTGGTCTTGCCGGCCTTCGGCGGGCTGACGATCAGGCCGCGCTGGCCCTTGCCGATGGGGCTCACAAGGTCGATGACGCGGGCCGTGACGGTGTTCTTGCCGTGCTCCATATGGAAGCACTCGTCGGGGTAGACCGGCGTGAGGTCGCCGAAGCGCACCCGGTTGCCGCACTCCTCGATGGGCGTTCCGTTGATGGCCGTGACCTTCTGGATGGCGGCGTACTTCTCGTTCTCGCGCGCCGGGCGCGTCTGCCCGGACACCATATCGCCCTTGCGCAGGCCGTTGCGGCGGATGGTGGACAGGCCCACGTAGCAGTCCGTCTCGCTGGGCAGGTAGCCCTGCGTGCGCAAGAAGCCGTATCCGTCGGCCAGGATGTCCAGGATGCCGGACACCTCGATGAAGCCCTCGGCCTTCACGCTGGCCCCGAACACGGCCTCGACGAGCTCGGCCTTCTTGAGGCCGGCGGCGTCCACTCCCAGCTCGGCCGCCTTCTCGCGCAGCTCGGCCACCTTGAGCTTGGCCAGATCGTCGCGCGACACGCTGGGCTGCACCTCGCGGGGACCGCGGTTGTTGTCGTGCGGACGGCGCTGGCGGCGGTTGTTGTTGTTGTTCTGCTTGCCGCCGGAGGCGTTCTGGCGCTGGTTGTTCTGCTTCTGGCGGTTGCCCTGGTTCTGGCCTTGGCCGCCTTTGTTGCCGCTGGAGTTCTGGCCCGGGCGCTTGGCGGTTCCGGAGCCCTGCTGCGGTGCGGCCTGGCCGCCGGCCTTGACGGACTTGCGCGGCGTCTTGGCCGTGCGCGGTGCGGGGGATGCGGCCTCGGCCTGCGGTTCCGCTGCCTTGTCGGCCGGCGCCTTCGCGGCGGCTCCGGCGTTCACGCTCGTTGAGCGGCGGCGCGTGGGCTTGGCTGCCGGGGCGGGCGCCTCGGGCGCCACGGTTGCTGATTCGTTCTCGCTCATGCGTTCTGCACTTTCTCCCAGTCCTTGAGGAACGCCTCGAGGCCGCGGTCGGTCAGCGGATGCTGCACGCACTTCTTGAGCGCGGCGAAGGGCACGGTGGCGATGTCGGCGCCCATGAGGGCGGCCTGCGCCACGTGGTTCGCGCTGCGCACGGACGCGGCGATGATCTCCACGTCGTGGCCGAAGTCGTAGTTGTTCACGGCGGCCACCACGTCCTCGAGCTGCGCGAGGCCGTTCTCGGAGATGTCGTCGAAGCGGCCCACGAACGGGCTGATGTAGCGGGCGCCGGCGCGGGCGGCCATGATGGCCTGCGGCACGGTGAAGCACAGCGTCATGTTCACCGGGATGCCCTCGGCGGCCAGCTGCTTCGTGGCAGCCAGGCCCTCGATCATGGTGGGGAGCTTCACCACCACGTTGTCGGCGAGCGCGGCGAGCTCGCGGCCGTCGCGGACCATCTCGTCGCGCGTCATGGCCACGCTCTCGGCGGACACGGGACCGTCCACGATCTCGCAGATGCGCTTGATATGGTTGTGGAAGTCGGCGAGCTTGCCGCCCGTGCGCGCGTAGAGCGTCGGGTTCGTGGTCACGCCCGCCAGAACGCCCCAGCTGGCCGCCTCCTCGATCTCCGCGAGATCGGCGGTGTCCAGAAAGAATTTCACCTAGTCCTCCTTATGCTTATGGGTAAATCTGCTTGGAAACGCGCGCAAGCGCACGCGTGCATGCCTGAAGTGGAATATTGGATGTTAGATGGCTTTCCAACGGTGGGATATTCAGAACTTCGATCATGTTAGCGCATGATCCGCGATCGTTCAAGCACATCAGGCCGCATATCGTGGAATTGCGATGGAGGTTGGGGCACGCTTCGTCATCAAGCAAGGCGATGTGGGAAAGCGCCTCGGCGCGGGGCGGGCCTAGCCCATCGCGCGGAAGAAGCAGCTGCGCTCCCCCGTGTGGCAGGCGGGACCTGCCGGATGCACGAGCGCAAGCAGCGTGTCGGCGTCGCAGTCATAGCGCAGCTCCACGAGCTTCTGGGTGTTTCCGCTGGTGGCGCCCTTGTGCCACAGCTCACGCCTGCTGCGGCTCCAGAACACCGTCTCGCCGCGCTCCATCGTGAGCGCGAGCGATTCCTCGTTCATCCACGCCATCATGAGCACCTCGAGCGTGTCCGCGTCCTGCACGATGCAGGGGATCAGCCCGTCGGCGTTGTAAGTCAGTTCAGGGACGTCCATGATGCTTTCTCCTCGCTCGCAAATTGCGCAACAGCTGCCGCACTAGCGCCTTCTCACATCCGCTTCTCGATGTCCTCCGTCGACGGCAGCAGGTCGGCGAAGCCTTCCGGCAGCACCTCGGCGGAAGTTCAGTTTACCCGCAAACTCGGGCTTGAACGCGGAGTTCTTCAATTCGACGACTATAGCTACGTAAACAGGCTGCTCCTTTCACGCATAGTCGGTGATCGCGCATTGTGCTGCACGCGCGATGCGCTTTTCGCATGATCGCGGTGATTTTATATATGATTGAAAGCATAATGGACAAAAAGGCTCGGTAGTCTATAGATTTTGGGCATAAATCAAGGGGTCGCGAATGCGGCGTTTGCGAAACGCCTGGTAGCAGCCTATGGTTTAATTATCTTTTATCCAGAATAGCGACAACTGCTCCTTCTTGTCCACAGCACCGCATACCCCGCGCGTAGAGCGGCTGCTTCGAGGGCCACTGCACGCGAAGGTCGTCAGATTGTGCTAATCGGCTGGATGTGCGTCAAAGGGAAAGCCAGAGCAAATATTCTTTTTTCAAGAAAATGCAGGGACACGGTGGCGCGACAGCGCTACAGTCTCACCGGTATTCCCTGGGCGCGCATGTGCTCTTTCACTTGGCGGACGGTGAGCTCGCCGAAGTGGAAGACGCTGGCGGCCAAGACGGCGTCGGCCTCGCCCTCGATGACGCCCTGGGCGAAGTGCTCGAGCTTGCCCACGCCGCCCGAGGCGATGACCGGGATGTCCACGGCGCGCGCGACGGCGCGGGTGAGCGCGCAGTCGAAGCCGTCGCGGCTGCCGTCGCGGTCCATGCTGGTGAGCAGGATCTCCCCCGCCCCGCGTCGCGCCGCCTCCTGCGCCCATTGCACGGCGTCGATGCCGGTGGCCTTGCGGCCGCCGTGCACGTACACCTCCCACTTGTCCCCCGCTCCCGCGACGTGCTTCGCATCGATGGCGCAGAGGATGGCCTGGCTGCCGAACGCGGCGGCCGCGCTCGTGATGAGCGACGGGTCCGCCACCGCAGCCGAGTTCACCGACACCTTGTCGGCGCCGGCCGCGATCATCGTGCGGATATCGGCCACGCTGCGGAAACCGCCGCCCACGCAGTACGGCAGGTGCAGCTGCTCGCTCGCGCGGCTGGCGAGGTCCACGGTGGTGGCGCGGTCGTCGCTCGTGGCCGTGATGTCGAGGAAGATCACCTCATCGGCGCGCTCCTCGTCGTAGCGCTGCGCGAGCTCGATGGGGTCGCCCGCGTCGCGAAGGTTCACGAAGTTGACGCCCTTCACCACGCGCCCGTCCTTCACGTCCATGCAGGGGATCACGCGCTTCGCTAGCATTTTCGTCCTTCCGTCGTCGCTGACGCAACGACGGACATGCCGACGCTGCGCGGGCCTCTCGCGGCCCGTTTGCCGCTCCAGGCTTTCCTCACGTGCCAAGGCACGCTTCGTCAAACCTTCCCGGCAACCGCGCTCGCGAGAGGCTCGCTCGCTGACCGTGCCGGAACCTCAACGCTACAATCCGCAGGGATTCGCAGCCACGGCGGCCGCTTCCGCGATGCGCGTGGCCTCGTCGCAGGCGCGCACGCCGTCGGCCACCGCGAGCGCCCCCTCGTACACGGCGCGCCCCGCGATGACGCCCTCGATGCAGCCGGCCACACGGCCGAGCGCCTCGATGTCGACGATGCCGGCCACGCCGCCCGACGCGGTCACCGGATGGCCGAACGCCTCGGCCATCCGCACGTAGGCGGCCGGGTCGATGCCGGTCTGCATCCCGTCGCGCGCGATGTCAGTGTACACGAGGTACCGGAATCCGAGCGCCGCCATGTCGCGCGCCAGCTCCTCGGCCGCCACGCCCGCGCCCTCGCGCCAGCCGGCCACGGCCACCTCGCCGCCCTTCGCGTCGATGCCCGCGCACAAGAGCTTGCCGTACTGCGCGATGGCGGCCTCGGCGAAGGCGGGATCGGCCACGAGCGACGTGCCCAGCACCACGCGCGACACGCCCGCGTCGGCCAGGCGCGCGACGGTGTCGAGCGAGCGCACGCCGCCGCCCACCTCCACCTTGAGCAGCGTCTTGCGCATGATACGCTCGATGATGGCGATGTTCTCAGGCGTGCCCGAGCGCGCGCCGTCGAGGTCCACCACGTGCAGCCACGTCGCGCCCTGCTCTTCGAACAGCTGCGCCTGCGCGGCGGGGTCGTCGTGGTACACGGTCACGCGGCTATAATCGCCCTTGGCGAGGCGGACGGCCTTGCCGCCCAGGATGTCGATGGCCGGAAGCAGGTACACGGCTCACGCCCCTTTCACGATGGACACGAAATTGCGCAGCAGACGCGCTCCGGCGTCCGAGCTCTTCTCGGGATGGAACTGCACGCCGAACGCGGCGTCGCCGTACCGGACGGCGCTCGGGAACGTCACGCTGTGCGCGGTCTCGCCGACGACGAACGGGCCCGACGGCGCGATGAAACCGTGCGTGAAGTAGAAGTAGGTGCCCGACGGTATGCCGTCGAACAGGGGCGAGCTCCCATCGACCTCGCCCTCCTGCCGCTCGCCAGGAAACCGCACCGTGTTCCAACCCACGTGGGGCACCTTGTAGGAGAGGCCTTGTTCGTCCTGCTTCGGCATCGCGCCCACGACGCCGGGGAGGACGGCGAGGCCGCGCGCGTTGTGCGTGGAGGACTCGTCGTCCTCGTCGGGCGCGCCCTCGACGCCCTCCTCGAACATGAGGTGCATTCCCAGGCAGATACCCAAAAACGGCACGCCGGCGGCGATGCGCTCGCGCACGACGCCGGCCTGCCCGAGCGCCTCCATCGTGGCGGCCGCGTCGGCGAACGCGCCCACGCCGGGCAGCACGACGGCGTCGGCGCGGGCGATGGCGGCAGCGTCGTCGGTGACGAGCACGTCGCCCCCCGCGGCCGCCAAGCCGCGCTCGACGCTCTTCAGGTTGCCCTTATGGTAGTCAACCACAGCAATCGTCATTCAGCTATTCCTATCTCACTTTGCCAATCATGTCAGCGAGGGCTTTCGCGGTGCCCGCAGCGTCAGGCCGTCGTAACCTACAGCGCGCCCTTCGTGGAAGGCAGGGCGTCACCGATGCGCGGGTCGCATTCGACGGCCTGGCGCAGGGCGCGCGCGGCGGCCTTGAACGAAGCCTCCACCAGGTGATGCGCGTTCTCGCCCGCCAAGCTGCGCACATGCAGGGTAAGGCCCGCGTTCGCGGCGAAGGCGACGAAGAACTCCTTGGCGAGCGATGCGTCGAACGAGCCCAGCATGACGCACGGCACGTCCACGGCCCAGTGCAGCTGGCCGCGGCCGGAGATGTCCACGGCCGCCAGCACGAGCGCCTCGTCCATCGGCAGCGCGAGCGAGCCGAACCGCGCGATGCCGCGCTTGTCGCCGAGCGCGCGGGCGACGGCCTGGCCCAGCACGATGCCCGCGTCCTCGACCGTGTGGTGCGCATCCACCTCGACGTCGCCCTTCGCGCGCACGGCCAGGTCGATCAGGCTGTGCCGCCCGAAGGCCGTGAGCATGTGGTCGAAGAACGGCACGCCCGTCTCGACCTCGACGGCGCCCGTGCCGTCGAGGTTCACGGCTATGCGGATATCCGTCTCGTTCGTGGTGCGCTCGACGGTGGCGGTTCGTTGGTTCATGTTCGTCTCTTTCTCTAAGCTCGCTGGTCCAGCAACGTCAGCGAGACCGGGCATCGCGGAAGCCCGCAGCGTCGGCCCGCTCCGGCGGCCGTCAGGCCGACGGAACCTCCAGATCGCACTTACCCATCACGGCATCGCGCAGGGCGCGCAAGAACGCGTCGTTCTCCTCACGTGAGCCGATGCTCACGCGCAGGCAGTCCTCCAAACCCGGCGCGCGCGAGAAATCGCGCACGAGCACGCCGCGGCCGTAGAGCATCTCCCAGATGATGCCGGCGTTCTCCAGGCGGAACAGCACGTAGTTCGCGTCCGACGGGTACGGCTTCACGCCGGGGATGCGCTTGAGGCCGTCGACGACGCGGGCGCGCTCCTCGATGATGGCGCGGATGCCCGGCTCGAACTTCGCGCGGTTCGCGTACACGACGCGCGCGATGGCCTGCGACACGGCGTCCACCGAGTACGGCTGGCGCACCTTGACGAACTCGCGGATGACCTCGGCGTCGCCCAGAAGGTAGCCCATGCGCACGCCGGCCAGGGAGAACGCCTTCGAGAACGTGCGCAGGATCACGAGGTTCTTGTGCTGTGCCAGATAGGGGCGCATTGTCTGGCGCGAGAACTCGAAGTACGCCTCGTCCACCATGACGAGCGCGTCGGTGGCATCGAGCAGCCGGCAGACGAACGTTTCGCCGGCCAGCTCGCCCGTGGGGTTGTTCGGGCTCGTGACCACGAGGTAGTCGATGCCGCCCTCGGCGACGCGCGCGAGCACGGCCTCCTCGTCGATGGAGAAGTCGGCACGCCGCGGCACGTTCGCCACCGTCGTGTTCGTGAGCCGCGCGTTCGCCTCGTACACCGAGAACGTGGGTGGCAGGTTGAGGAACGTGCGCCCCGGGCCGCCCCAGGCCAGCGCCATATTGAACAGCAGCTCGTCGCCGCCGTTACCCACGAGCACCTGGTCGCGGTCGAGCCCGTTCGCCTCGGCGATCATGTCGCGCAGATCGTTGGCCAGCGGGTCCGGGTAGCGGTTCAAGGCCACGCGCTTCACCTCGCGCATGATCTCGTGGCGCACCTCCTGCTCCACGTCGTGCGGGTTCTCGTTCGCCGAGAGGACGGCCTCGGCGGGCAGGTACTTCGGGTCGTAGGGCGTAAGGCCCGCGAGCTGCGGGGCCGAGCAGCACACGCTACGCATCGGCACCCCCGCTTCCCACGGCGCCGGCACCCGAGGCCGCGCCCGCAGGGCCGCCCTCCTCGCCGAACACGTTGCCCGTGCGCAACAGGTTCCGGCGCATCTCCACGCTCATGGCGTGGGCCCACAGGCCCTCGTGCCGCGCGATGGTGGTGACGGCGTCGGCGTCGCGGGCGAGCGCGGCCGGCGAGTACTGGATGACGCTCGACTTCTTCACGAACTCGTCCACCGACAGCGGCGAGGCATAGCGGGCCGTGCCGCCCGTGGGCAGCGTGTGGTTCGGCCCGGCCACGTAGTCGCCCACGGCCTCGGGCGTCCAGGCGCCCAGGAAGATGGCGCCCGCGTTGCGGATGGCGCCCAGGAGGTCGAAGGCGTGGTCGAGGTGCAGCTCCAGGTGCTCCGGCGCGATGACGTTCACGGCCTCGAGCGCCTGCGGGATGTCGCGGCACACCACGACGAGCCCCTGGTCGGCCAGCGACGCCGCGGTGATCTCGGCGCGCGTGGACGATTCCAGGTGTCGCTCCACGGCGCGCTCCACCTCGTCGGCGTAGGCTTCGTCGAACGTCACCAGGTAGCACGCCGCCAACGGATCGTGCTCGGCCTGGGCCATGAGGTCGATGGCCACGAGCGCCGGGTCGGCCGTGGCATCGGCCACCACGCACACCTCGGACGGGCCCGCGATCATGTCTATCCCGACATCGCCTGACACGACCTTCTTCGCTGCCGCCACGTAGGCGTTGCCGGGGCCGGTGATCTTCGCCACCGGCTCGATGGACTCCGTGCCGTACGCGAGCGCGGCCACGGCTTGCGCGCCGCCCACCGCGTAGATCTCCGTGACGCCCGCCAGGCGGCAGGCGTAGAGGATGGCCGGATCGAGCATGCCCGACTTCGCGGGCGGCGTCACGCACACGATGCGCGGCACGCCGGCCACGGCGGCGGGCAGGGCGTTCATGAGCACGGTGGAGGGATAGAGCGCGCGTCCGCCCGGCACGTAGATGCCCACGGACTCCAGCGGCTCCACCTTCGAACCAACGAGCGCGCCGTCCTCGCGCACGGTGAACCAGCTCTGCTGGCGCTGGCGCTCGTGGAAATCGCGGATCTGGCTCGCGGCCTGGCGCAGCGCGCGCGCCGTGCCGTCGTCCACGTAGGCCGCGGCCTCGTCGACGGCCAGCTGCGGCACGCGGAAATCCTCCAGGCGCACGCCGTCGAAGCGCTCCGTGTAGTCGCGCAGGGCGCCGTCGCCCCGCTCGCGCACGTCCTCGATGATGGCGGTGGCCGCCGTGAGCGCGGCGGCGTTGAACGCGCCGGTGCGCTTCAGGTGCTTGTTCGAGAAAACCTCGCCGGGTTCGAGTATCACACGACGCATGGGCTGCTCCTTATCCTTGTTTCGCCGGCGCCTGCGGCGCGGGGTCGTCCTGCGCCTGCGGGGCGGCCTGGACGGCCTGCGCGAGCGCCTGGGCCAATTGTACGATACGCTCGTCGGTGCGGAACGCGCACGCGTTCGCGAAGAACCGAGCGGTCGACGACAGCACCTCTTCGACCACCACGAGGTCGTTCTCGGCGAGCGTGGTGCCGGTGGCCGTGATGTCCACGATGCGCTCGGCCATGCCGGTGAGCGGCGCCAGCTCGATGTTGCCGTGCAGCTTCACGATCTCCACCTCCCGGCCCTGGCGGGCGAAGTGGGCGGCGGTGATGCCGGGGTACTTCGTGGCCACGCGGATGGAGCCGAGCTCGCGGTAGCGCTCGTCGGCCGCGCCCGCCGCGGCGGCCGGCTCGGCCACCACGAAGCGGCACGCGCCGAACGCCAGGTCCACCAGCTCCACGACGTCCGAATCGGCTTCCAGGAGCGAGTCCTTGCCGCAGATGCCGCAGTCCGCCGCTCCCAGCGCCACGAACGTCGGCGCGTCGGTGGGCCGCACGATGACGTACTCCACGCCCGGGTTCTTGATGATGAGCTGGCGGCCGGGGTTCGCGAGCCCCGCGACGTCGAGCCCCGCCGCGGCGAGCGCCGCGATGGCGTCGCCGTTGAGCGAGCCCTTGGGCACCGCGATGCGCAGCGACCGCCCGCTGGCCGGAACCGCGGGTTCGCCGGGCGCAGGTTGACAGTCCGCAGGTCCACCAAGGTCAGCGAGGGTTTCCCCGGTGCTCGAGATCGTGGGGATGCCGGAGGCGAAGCGTACTTCGGTACGCGAGCCTCCGGCAGCGCCGCGAGATCGGGTGCCGGGGGAAGCCGCAGCGTCGGCAGGTTCCGCCGGCTGATAAGCCGGCGGAACCGCCGCGGCGGCGGCCATGGCCTGCTCGAGGAAGAACGCGAAGCCGGCGGCGGGGCGGCTCTCGCCGTAGGCGGCTATCATGTTGTCGTAGCGGCCGCCGCTGCCGAGCGGGGTGCCGAGCCCCGGGGCGTACGCCTCGAACACGAGGCCCGTATAGTAGTCGAACGAGCTCATGACCGAGAAGTCCACGAGGATGCGCTCGCCCAAGCCCGCTTCCTCCAGCAGGTCGTACGTGCGGGCGAAGGCATCGAGGCCGTCCTCGCAGCCGAGCGGCGCCACGAGCGCGCGCACCTCGTCGATGGCCGCGCGCCCGCCGCGGATGCGCGGCAGCGCGCGGATGGCGGCCGCGAACACGGGCGGCGCCGAAGCGCGCGCACCCGGCTCCGCGTCCGGAGAGGGGCCGGCGCCCGCGGGCGCCGTCAGGCGGTCGAGCTCCACGAAGTTCGACACGTGGTAGGCGTCGAGCACCTGCTCCTTCCACCATGCGGGCGCCCCGCTCGCCTCGAGCAGCGCCCGCAGCACGCCCACCGTGGCCAGCGCCAGCGTGTAGCCGCGCGCGCCCGCCACGTCGAGCGCCTCGGCGAGCAGGCCCACGACTTCGGCGTCGGCCTCGGGGCCCTCCTCGCCGATGCACTCGATGCCCATCTGCGTGAGCTCGCGCGCCTTCGCCTGCATCTCCGCCTCGGCCTCGCGGAACACGCGTTGAAGGTAGCGGAACCTGAACGGCCCCGGCTGGCCTGCCAGGCGCGTTGCCGTCATGCGCGCGACCTGCAAGGTGACGTCGGGCCGCATGGCCAGAAGGTCGCCGCGCGCGTCGAAGAAGCGAAACGGGGAGCCGGCCAGGCGGCCGCCCGCCCGCATGACGTCCATGACCTCGAGCGTGGGAGTCTCGATAGGCAGGTAGCCGCGCGCCGCGAAGCGCTCCTGCACGGCGCGCGTGATGCGCTCGCGCTGCTGCGCCTCGTCCGTGAGCACATCGCGAAATCCTGCCGGTGTCACGTAATTCATAGGTTCGCGCTTCTTTCCCTCGTGGTTTTCCGGTGCGACGCGGCGATTCGACTCGATGATACCACTGGGCCGTGCGCCTGCAGCAGCACGCAGCCTCTTCCGCATCGCGTCGCTATACTTTAGCACAGTAGAGTGATAAAGCAATAGGAAATTTCCCTCTGCGGGCGGCCACGGCCCATCGGGCGCCGCCCCGGCGCCTTCGCCTAGAGCAGCGACATCTGCTGGGGAGCGAAGTCGTAGGTGCACAGCACCTCGTTCTCCACGAGCTCCACCTCGTGCGACTCCCAGTCTTTCAGGCACACGACGAAGCTCGCGCCGCCCTGCTCGAACACGATGGCGCTGCCCACCATGCCGATGCAGCGGCCGCCGCACACGTCGCGCGCGCCATCCGGCTGCTGGAGGTCGTCGCACGAGGGCGAGGGCCCGCCGAAATAGCACGGCGAGAAGTCCTGCACCGGCTCGGGCGCGAACCCGGCGCGCGCAACGGCCTCCACCTGCGCGAGGCGCGCGGCCTCGCGATCGAGCACGGCCGCCGCCTCGGCGGCATCGAAGCGCTCGTTCGCCAGCAGATCGGCCTTCTTGGACGCGCGCATGGTCTCGGCGATGCCGGGCTGCGCGCAGAGCGCCGCCTCCAGCTCGCGCGCCGCGTAGGCATCGTCGAACCGCCCGACGATGCGCCCGGCCCGCGCCCCCTGCTCCAGCAGGCGGCGGACGCCGCGCGACGCGGCCGTGATGCCCGCCTTCACGTGCGCCGGCGAGAAGTACGCCAGATAGGCGATATGCGGCTCGGCGTTGTAGGCGCGCTGCTGCGGGGAGACGAAGTCCGTGTGGTAGAACGAGGGGTTGAACCCGGTGGCCTCCTGGCAGGCCGGGCACACCGTGACCTTGGACTCGGGCGGCAGCTCCACGTCCAGCGGGCACGGCATCTTGGCATGGGTCTCCAAGTCGTGGCGCCCCACGCAGCGGCGCACGGGCAGGCGGCGCAGCGAGAACGTGCGCCCCCGCACGCTCACGCGCACCTGGACGTTGCGCACGCGGTCGTTCACCAGCAGGTAGGGGCCGTCCTCGTCGCAGCCGTGCCCGGCCAGCACGGCCGCACGTCCGGTTTCGATGTTGTCCATGTAAGTGACCTCGCGTTAACTGCTATGCATTCCGTCAGGTTTCGAGGGAATGATAGCGCACAAGGGGCATTAGCGGCGAGGGGGACGCGGCGAAAGACGGCAAAGCCCACAGAATTGCCGATGCGGCGCATGGCGCAGTGTCGGGCTCCGCCGAGTCGGCACCGAAGGCGGCAGGCGCGCGAACCGCACGCCTGCCGGAGGTCCCGCCTAATGCAAGGGATGGTCCACGATGGTGCACACGGGGTAGATGTCGTGCTTGTACTGCCATTCGCTAGCGCCACACGACCAGTGCTCCTCATGATGGCTCACCATCACGTCGCGCACCACCTGACCCGTTTTCATGTCGAACACGTCGAGCGTCATCGAGCGGACATGCTCGATGGCGGTGCGGTCCTTCAGCTTATGGTACGTGGCATCGCTCACCGCAATCATGTTCAAGGGAGTCTTATGCCAGTACAACCAAGCGGGGTGATGCTCGATGTTGCTGCCACCGCCATAGCAGCCGTCCAAGTTGAAGCCGAGCGCCTCAAGCTCCTTCCACAGGCTGTCCACCTCGGCATACGTTCCGCCAAGGCCGCGCACCTGGGGCAGGTTCGCCACCATCTGCTGGAATTGGGCCAGGTTGATGTCGCCATTGAATGTGTAGGGATACAGGCGATCCTTCTCCACCGAGGTATAGAAGTTCGGGCTCTTGTCCGCATAGATATCCTGCAGCATGTACTTGCCCAACGGATACGAGCGATTGTTCAGCAGGTTGCGGACGTATCCCGTAGCGTAACCGTCACCCGGCAGAGGTTCGGTGGCCTGTCGGTAGGCCGATTTCTTCGCGATGGTTGCCTTGCCCTTGCTGTCGGTTCCCACCTCGCCGGCAAGTTTCTTCACCACTTGCCCGGCCTGCTCCTTAAGCTCCCGCATGGAGCTGACGTATACGGCGTTGTCCCCTTCGCCGAACGGGTCGTCCGGATCCTCCTGCGAGGCTTTCACGTTCAGGTAGGCCATGGAGGCACCGTAGCCGTAGAGATAGGCCATCATGACGCTGGCCAGGTACTCGTCCTTCGCGACGAACGTCTCGGGATCCCAGTTGTAGTAGGTTTCGAGCCAATTGTAGTAATCGCTCACGATGCCTTTCTGGCCCGTGCCGAGGATCAGGGTGCCGAGGCTCCTCGTGTCGGTGTACACCGTGGTACCCAGCAGCTTGTCCTTCTTATCGATAGCGCTAGCGTACTGGTTGAGCAGCTTCTCGTTTGCCTTCATAACCGTAGCTAGATCATCATCCGCAGAGCCAGCGTCCAGCTTGCTGGCGAGTGTGGTGTACAGGCCGCCGTAGCTGCTCAGGTGGTCGATGCGCCACTTCACCTCGTACCATTCCGAGTCGAACCCGGCACGCTTGTCCACGGCCTGCAGCTCCACCGCCATACGGTCGATGCTCGTCTCCATGCGGGACAGCTGGCCCTTCATCTGCTGCAGCTCGTCGTAGATGTCCTGCAGCGTGATCTTGGGTGACGGATCGATCATAGCGGCGATGAGGCCGAGCAGCTCGCTGATGCCGCTGGCCGCGCCTTCGCCCCCTGCGCTGAACCATCCGATGGCGCTGACGATCTTCTCAAGCGCCTCGAACGCCTTTTTCGCGTCTTCCTCGGAGGAGCTCGCAACAGCTACGCCGTTCAGCTCGTCGAGCGAGGAGACATTCGAGAGGATTATCGCGCTGTTGCCCTGCTGTATGCCGTAAGCGTTTAGCACCGCACCGCCGACCAGGTCGACCTCACGGCCGCACATGAGCTGGGTGATCTCTACAAGGAACTGCTGCTCGGCCTCGGCCTCGCTTTGGTCGCTCTCCTTGAAGGGACCGTACCAGCTGGCCGCCGTGTCGGCATCGATATCGAACGTGAAGTCGAAGCCTCTCCCGTCGTCCAAGATGGATCCGAGCTCCACCTGGCTGTTTTCCAGAAGCCCGTTTTCCTTTTCTTGTCCAGGCAGGATAATCTGACGGGCCAGATCAGTCAGGTGCACCGACCCGTCCTTCGCACCGAGCGTCACTTTGCTGGTCACCGTGAGCGACCCGTCGGCGTTGCGGACAACGCCCGTCGCCTCCACCGCACCGTAAGGCACCGCACTCGCGGCCTCGGCCAAGGTACCCGCACGGCCTTCGATAGCATCCGCCGCCAAGCTGGCGCCCGCTTCGCCCACCAGCGCTGCGGGCGCAAGAAACAGCTGCGAGGCGTTCGGATCGAGTGCTGCTGACAGCGCTGCCACTTGATCGGACGCGATCGCCTGGTCCGCTCTCACCGTGAGCGTGCCCCGGCGGTTGTCGTCGGGGTCCACGCTGAACGAGGTTGCCGCAAGCCCCGCGCCGTCCCTGAAGAGCCAATCCTGCGCGCTAGCCGTGCAGGCGAAGCGCCCGTTCTCAACCGAAACCGGCAGCGTGAAGGCACCGTTCCCGTAAGAGCTTCCGTCGGCGTCGAAGGACAGGGTGGCCGCCTCCACCGACACCGCGGCACCGCCCACGGCGCGCCCGTCGGTGAAGGAGCCCTCGTCGAACACGATGAGCCCATCGCTGCCGGATGGCGCGCCGCCCTCCACGCGAACGACGGCCGTGTTGTCGCCGGTGCGCTCGACCGATGTCACCTGCAGCCCCTCGAAGGAGTCGCCCAGCCTGACGGTGGCAGAGGACAGCCCATCGGCGAAGGGAAGGTCGGAAACGACCTCCACCAGCGCGTACTTCGCGCTCGCGGGCACGGCCTGCCCGTCGGCCACGGCAACATTCGCCACAGGGGAGGCCGTTTCGTTGGAATTCCGGATGGTGAACGCCGCCGTTACCGTGGCGGCCGGCGAGGAGCACACGGCCTCCCCCAAAAACACCGTGGGTTCGGGCGAGCCGCCCTCGTCGCCGAACGCCTTGGCAGGAAGCGCTGGCGCAAGACCTGCAACCAGCACCGCCGCTAGAAGAACGGACATGCCGGAGCGGGACCGGCGGGCGCGCACGCGGTCGCGCGAAAGCGTGCCCGCGGCCAGAAGCACGAGGATTGCGGCCGCCAGAGCCGTGAGCGCCAAGGCCGCGCCCGGCGTGCCATCGCCGGTAGACGCGAGCGCCGTGCCGAAAAATCCTGCCTCGAATGCAACGGGAACCCGCAGCTCAAGCGTCTCGCCAACAGGCAGCGTCTCCCGCTCGGCAACGGTCGACGCGCCCTCGCCGGCCAACTTCATTCCCTGCGGCAGCCGCACCTCCAAGCGCGCGCCGCTCCAAGCAGCCGTTCCGTCGTTCGTCACGCGAAACGTAACCGTGGCGCCCTCGCCAGCGGCATAGGATTCTTTGTCGAACGAGCCCACCACCTGCGGCACCGCACCCCCTTCGGCCCAGGCGGCCTGCGGGCAGAGGGTGGGCAGCAGCGCGGCGGCCAGCAAGACCGCCACAGCCAGGAAGGCGCACGCCCGCATGCGGGAAGCTACCGCATCGCGGTATCGCGCAAGCACTTCCAATCGATCGGATCGCACAGATTCTGAAGGGCACGTCTCGACAGGCAGCATGGCAGTCTCTTTCACCGGGATGGACTCATTCCCATTATAAAAGCGCCCACACTGCCCCGATAACCGATTACGCAGCAGAACCGACCGTTTTCGAAAACAAACAGGCTCCCGCTCGAAACGAATTCGACGCTACGCCATGCCGGCTGCCTGCATTGCCTGAACGGTCAGGAACATGTTGTAGGAGAAGTACACGGCCACGACCACGTAGACGCTTGCGAGCACCTTGGCCACCACGTGCCAACCGCTGCGCCACACCAGCACGATGCCCACCGGCCAAAAGACGAGCAGGAAGAACACGATCCAGAACGTCTGCTGGTGCCATTTCTTCGGGTTGGGGTCCTCCATCAGGTCGTTCGCGTTCTGGCGCAGGTCCTTGCGCTGCCAGTCGCCCGCGCGTCGACTCTCGTCAGCCATGCCGCTCCCTTCCCTCGAGCGCGCAGCCGCGCGCTTCCGCGTTTCCTGCCATCCTACCACGTTGGCGTGCCGGGCGCTGGGCGTTGGCATTCCGTTACCGGAACGCCAGACCACCGCCCACGCGCCCGACGAAGAACACGCGCCGCCGTCAGTTCAGCCCCGCGTACTCTACCTCTATCTGGTCGTCCAGATATTCCTTCACCGGCGGTTTGCCGTACTCCTTCAGCTCCTCCACATGCCAGCACTCGGTGGGCGGCAGCCCCTCGATGGTGTCCGCCACGAACACCGGGTCCTTGCCCGCCTTGCGCTGCGCCGTGTAGTCGTCGAGCACCTTGAGCGCCCACTTCCCCAGAAGCATGATGGCCACGAGGTTCACCATAGCCATGAAGCCCATGAAGATGTCGGCAAGGTTCCATGCGAGGTCGAAGCTGTTCACCGCTCCGTAGAAGATGATGCCCAGGCACACGATCCGGAACACGAACAAGAGCGCCCTGCTGTTGCCCTTGATGAAGCGCAGGTTGCTCTCGGCGTAGAAGTAGTTGCCGATGAGGCTGGAGAACGCGAAGGCGAAGATGGCGAACGTGATGAAGTGGATGCCCATCTCGCCCACCGAGTTGTTCACCGCCATCTGCACGAGCGGCATGCCGTTGAGCGCGGCGGCGGCCTCGGGGTCCTGCACGTAGAACACGAGCACCATCATAGCCGAGCACGTGCAGATGAGCAGCGTGTCGATGTACACGGACAGGCTCTGCACGAGGCCCTGCTTGCAGGGATGCGACACGCTGGCCGTGGCGGCGGCGTTGGGCGCGGAACCCATGCCGGCCTCGTTGGAGTACAGGCCGCGCTTGATGCCCAGCATCACGACCGAGCCTGCGAACCCGCCGAAGATGGCCTGGAAGTCGAACGCCGAGGCGAGCACCATGCCGAACACCTTCGGCAGCTCGCCGATGTTGGCGATGGTGGTCCACACCGCGATGGCGATGTAGCCGACGGCCATGATGGGCACGATGATGGAGGTGATGACGCTGATGCGCTTCGCCCCGCCGAAGATGACGAACGCCGTCATCACCGCCAGCACGATGCCGCAGGCGATGGCCGCGCCGTTCGTAGCGTAGTCGGGGATGTAGTACTCGAGCGACGACGTGGCGTTGAAGGCCTGCAGCCCGTTGAACCCGAACGCGAAGCACAGGATGAGCAGCACGGCGAACAGGATGCCCAGCCAGCGCTTCCCGAGCGCCTGCTCGATGTAGTAGGCGGGGCCGCCGCGGAACTCGCCCTCCTTGCCGCGCACCTTCCAGATCTGGGCGAGCGTGGACTCAACGAACGCCGACGCCGCGCCGACGATGGCCATGAGCCCCATCCAGAACACGGCGCCCGGGCCGCCGGTCGCAATGGCCGTGGCCACGCCGGCGATGTTGCCCGTGCCCACGCGCGACGCCGTGGACACCATGAGCGCCTGGAACGACGAGATGGACCGCTCGCCCTCCACATGCTTCTTCTCGGTCAGCTGCGAGAACATGTCCTTGAGGTAGCGCAGCTGCACCGCCTTCGTGCGGATGGTGAAGTACACGCCCACCACCACGAGCAGCAACAGCAGGATGTACGTGTACAGAAACCCGCTCAACTCCCCGGTGAACCCGACGAGCCATTCGTTGAAGTCCATTGGAATCCCCTTTTCCCTCAAAGCGGAGGCGCGCCCTCACCCCTGGCGCGCCTCCGCAACCTTGTCTGCTAGCGCAATCCTTTTAGCCGAGCTTCTTCGCCAGAAGCTCGTTGATGAGTTTCGGGTTGCCTTGGCCGCGCATCTCCTTCATGCACTGGCCCACGAAAAAGCCGATGAGGCCCGTCTTGCCGCCCTGGTACTGGGCCACCTTGTCCGGATTCGCGGCCAGCACGGCGTCCACCACGGCCTCGATGGCGCCGGTGTCGGACACCTGCTCCATGCCGCGCTCGGCCACGATGGCGTCCGGGTCCTTGTCCTCGTCGAGGATGGCGGCGAACACAACCTTCCCCTGCTTGGACGAGATGGCGTCGGCGGCGACCAGCTTCACGAGGCCGAGAGCGCGCGCAGGCGTGAGCGCCGTGTCGGCGAGCTTCACGCCGTCTTGCGCGTTCAGGTAGGCGGTCACGTCGTTGATGACGAGGTTAGCCACCGGCTTCGCGAGCTTGGCCGCCTCGTCGCCGGCCAGTTCCATGCACGCCTCGAAGAAGTCGGCCGTCTCGCGATGCTCCACGAGGTGGCGCGCGTCGTAGGGCGTGAGGCCGAACGCGTCCTCGAAACGGGCCGCCTTCTGGTCGGGCAGCTCGGGAAGCTTGGCGCGCACCGACTCGATCCACTCGTCGGTGAGGTCGTAGGGCGCGAGGTCGGGGTCGGGGAACAGACGGTAGTCGTCGGCCGTCTCCTTCACGCGCATCACGATGGTGCGCTTCTTGGAGGGGTCCCAGTGCCGCGTCTCCTGGAAGATCTGGCCGCCCTCCTCGAGCACCTCCGCCTGGCGGCAGATCTCGTAGGCCAGGCCGTCGTGGAGGTTCTTGAAGCTGTTCATGTTCTTGAGCTCGGTCTTCACGCCGAACTCCTTGGCCCCGCGGCGGCGTAGGCTCACGTTGCCGTCGCAACGCATGGAGCCCTCCTCCATCGAGCAGTCCGAGATGCCCAGCGCCAGGTAGATCTGGCGCAGCTTCTGCATGAACAGGCGCGCCTCCTCGGGCGTGCGCAGGTCGGGCTCGGTGACGAGCTCGGTGAGCGGGGTGCCCGCGCGGTTGTAGTCCACGAGCGAGTGCGTGGCGCCGGCGATGCGGCCCTCGCCGCCGCCGATGTGCACCATCTTGCCCGCGTCCTCCTCCATGTGGATGCGCGTGATGCCCACGTGCGCGGTGTAGCCGTCGGTCGTGCGCGTCACGTTGCCGCGGCTCTCGCCCACCGCAAGGCCGTCCAGGTCGGCGCGCTCCTTCGCGGCCGCGCCGTCCACGTCGAGGTCCAGGTGCCCGCGCATGCAGAAGGCCACCGGGCCCTGCGTGGTCTGGTAGTTCTTCGACATGTCGGGGTACATGTAGGTCTTGCGGTAGAACATCGAGTGCTTCTCGATGTCGCAGTTCGTGGCCAGGCCCGCCAGCACGATGGACTCGATGGCGGCGCGGTTCGGCACGGGCAGCGCGCCCGGCATCCCCAAGCACACGGGGCAGGTGTGCGTGTTCGGCTCGGCGCCGAACTCCAGCTTGCAGCCGCAGAACATCTTCGTGTCGAGCGTCGTGAGCTCCGCGTGGATCTCCAGGCCGATGACGGCCTCCCAATCTTGCAGGACCTCTTCGAGCTTGCGCATGGCTACTCACCCGCCTTTCCGTCGGCGAAGGCCGGCGCCACGGGGGCCGTGCCGTACACCGTCTCGAGCGCCGCGGCAGCGCGGAACATGTTCTCGTCCTTGAACGCCGGCGAGATAAGCTGCACGCCCACCGGCAGGTGCGTGTCGGCGCCCAGGCCCACCGGCAGGCTCATGCCGCCGTTGCCCGCGATGTTGATGGAGATGGTGAACATGTCGGACAGGTACATGTCCGTAGGGTCGCTCACCTCGCCGAACTTGAACGACGTGCGCGGCGACACGGGCGCAAGGATGCAGTCGACCTGCTCGTAGGCGCGCGCGTAGTCCTGCGTGATGAGCGTGCGCACCTGCTGCGCCGGATAGTAGTACCGGTCGTACACGCCGGCGGACAAGAGGTAGCTGCCGAGCATCACGCGGCGGCGCGTCTCGGGGCCGAAGCCCACGGCGCGGCTCGCCTCGTACTGGCTGTTCAGGTCCGTATGGCCGGGATCGCAGTAGCCGTAGCGCACCGAGTCGAAGCGGGCCAGGTTGCTGAAGGCCTCGCAGGGGCCCAGCACGTAGTAGGCGCTCATGGCGGCCTGCGCGTTGGGCAGCTCCACCTCCACGAGCTCGGCGCCCAGCGCGCGCAGGTGCTCGGCGGCTTCCTCCACCTTGGCCTTGACCTCGGGCGTGAGGCCCTTGGCCTCCATGAACGCGGGCACCACGCCTATGCGCATGCCGCGCACGCCCTCGGCGAGGTTCGCCGTGAAGTCGGTGCCGACGTCCTGGCTCGTGCAGTCGAGCACGTCGCGTCCGGCGATGGCGTTCATGGCGAGCGCCGCGTCCTCCACCGAGCGCGCGAACGGGCCCACCTGGTCGAGCGAGCTGCCGAAGGCCACCACGCCGTAGCGCGAGACCACGCCGTAGGTGGGCTTCACGGCCACCGTGCCGCAGAAGCTGCCGGGCTGGCGGATGGAGCCGCCCGTGTCCGAGCCGAGCGTGACCGTGGCCAGGCCCGCGGCCACGGCGGCGGCGCTGCCGCCCGACGAGCCGCCGGGCACGCACGTGACGTCCCACGGGTTCCTCGTGGGACCGAAGGCGCTCGTCTCCGTGGAGGAGCCGAACGCGAACTCGTCCATGTTGAGCTTGCCGAGCGGGATGCCGCCGGCTGCGATGGTGCGCTCGACGCACGTGGCCGTGAAGGGCGAGACGTAGTTCTCGAGCATCTTGGACGAGCACGTGGTATGGGTGCCCGCCAGGTTCATATTGTCCTTGAAAGCCACGGGCACGCCGGCCAGCGGACCGAGCTCGTCCAGCGTGCCGGCGGCCACGGCCGCGTCGATGCGCGCGGCGGCGTCGAGCGCCAGCTGCCCGGTGGTCTCGAGGAAGGCGTTGAGGTCCTTGTTCGCAGCGTCGATGCGTGCGAGCGAGCCCTCGGCGACCTCGCGCGCGCTGAAGTCCTTGGCGGCGAGTCCCGCGCGGATCTCGCGGGCGCCCATCGCGCCGAACGCGGAAGCGGATGCGGCACCCATCAGCGATCACCCCCTTCTCCCAGGATGGACGGGATGAGGAAGCAGCCGTCCTGCTGCTTGGGTGCGTTCTCGAGCGCCTCCTCCTGCGTGAAGGAGGGTGCCTCCACGTCGTCGCGCATAACGTTCGACAGGCTGCCGATGGGGTGGAACGTGGGCTCCACGCCTTCCAGGTCGTACTCGGTGATGGGCGCGAGGCTGTCGATGATGGCGTTCAGGTCGACCGTCATCTGTGAAACCTCCTCGTCCGTGAGGCCGATGCGCGTGTACTCCGCGATGTCGCGCACATCATGTTCGGTTACATGTTGGGTCATGGGGTGGCTCTTCCCTTCTCGTTTTCACGCATCGGCCCGCGGCAAGCACCGGCAGAACCGAAGGTGGAACAGGTGAAAACATAACGTCGCCCATGATAGCAAAGGAAGGCTCGCTGCGGGTGCGGCGACGCAAGGAAACAACGGCCCGCACCCTGTGCACCCGCCGCGAAATATAAGATAACTTTTTAAGTAATTATTTCCCAACCGTTTTTTCATTGCCCAACTATCCGTCTTTCGTTTTTCGGCCATCATCCGTCTTTCGTTTTTACGGCCATCGAGCTTTTATTCATCCGAGCATCGTGCTTTCGTTTATCAGGTTCCGGACGCCCCAGTTTCCACGACCTACCCCCTACCACCTCTTTCGCCGCCGAGTGGCGCGGCAAACCATCGGGAGTGAAGATCAGTCATGTTTCACGTGAAACATTTGTTCTTAAATTCCCTTTAAACGGTGAACACACATAGATTGCCGCCGTTGTATGCGAATACAGGCCGAAGCGCGCGGACGGGCGAAGCGGGCGAACTGACACGGCAGTTTTTTCGCTGATCGGTTTTTTGAATACCCGTTGACGCCCGATACTATGCGTTGTATAGTATCGGGCGAAAGGAGGTATGCAATGGACGCACAGATGAAGCGAGGCTTCCTCGAAGTCTGCGTGCTCGCCTCGATCAACCGGCAGGACTCCTACGGCTACCAGATAGTGAAAGACGTGCCCGCGATCCTGAACCTGACCGAGTCGACGCTCTATCCCCTGCTCAAACGATTGGAGGCGGCAGGGCTGCTCACGACGTACTCCGTCGAGCACAGCGGGCGGCTGCGCAAGTACTACCGCATCACTGAGGCGGGCGTGCGCCATATCGACGAGTTCCTGCGCGAGCGGGACGACGTCGTCTCCATCTACGATTACGTGAAACGAGGTGCCAGACAATGAACAAGACCGAGTTCTCCGACGCGCTGCGGCGCGCGCTCGGCAAGCTGCCGTCCTACGAGGTGGAGCAGTCGATCGCCTTCTACTCGGAGATGATCGACGACCGCGTGGAGGACGGCATGAGCGAGGCCGACGCCGTGGCGGCGCTCGGGCCCGTGGGAGCCATCGCCGCGCAGATCATCGCCGAGACGCCGGTCATACCGAAGGCCATCGCCAAGGCGAACACCGGCAGCCGCACGCTCAACGTGGTGCTGCTCGTGGTGTTCTCGCCCATCTGGGTTCCCCTGGTGCTGGCGCTGATCGTGGCAGCCTTGATGGTGCACCTGTCCATCTGGATGGTCATCGTGGCGCTGTGGGCGACCGTCGCCACGCTGCTTTTGTGCGGCCCCATCGGGATCGTGGGCCTGGTGTGGTGCCTTGCCACCGGCTACCCGCTCACGGCCGCCTGGCTTCTGGGTTGCGGGATGGCCGCCGCGGGGTTGGGGCTGTTCGCCCTGTTCGGCGTCCTCGCCGCCAGCAAGGGGCTCGTGCAGCTCACCCACTCGTTCGCCCGCTGGATCAAGGGGCTGTTCGTGAAGAAGGTGCGCGGGGACGGCCCGGCCGCGCCGCCGTATGCTTACGCGCCTGGCTCGCCGGCCGTGCCGGTTGCCGCCGGCGCCCCGCCCGCCCCGCCGTACGGGGCGCCCTACCCCGGCGGCGCCTACGCCGCAGCCCCCTGCCCCGGCGCGTCCTCCCCTGTCGCCGCGCAGGGCACCGTCCCCTTCCCGACCGCGCCGAACGCACCTGCGGCGGGATACCCGGCCTCGGAAGGAGCGCAGAGCCATGACAACCGCGCGTAAAGCAGTCCTGATCGTCGCTACCGTTCTACTGGTCGGCGGCTCAGCGCTCGCCCTCGGGGCGTTCGCCGCGGCGGACTTCCGCTTCGAGAACCTGTCGAACGACACGCGCGACTGGGCATCGACCACGCTTACGCTGGACGCGGAGAGCGAAACGCCCCATACGGCCATCGTGGTGAGCGATCGGGACGAGGGGGTGCGCTTCGAGCCGGCCGACGGCGACGCCATCGAGGTCGTGTACTGGACCAGCAGCGAGAAGGCCGTGGACGTCGTCGACGAGGGCGGCACGCTTGCGATAACCGGCCGAGGCACGTCGCTTGCTGGCTTCCAGTTCATGAAGGTAGGTTTTCAAGACCATGCCACCGTGGTGAAGGTGCCGCGCAGCTACACGGGCTCCCTAACCGTGGAGACGAGCAGCGGCAGCATCGACGTGGCGGACCTCGACGGCCTCGGGTCCGTAGCGCTCTCGGCGAACAGCGGCTACGTGTCGGCCATGCGCGTAAGCGCAGGCAGCGTCGATCTGAAGACCTCGAGCGGCAACATCGTCGCGGTTGGCGTGGAGGCCGAGGCCTTCTCGGCACGGGCATCGAGCGGCTCGCTCTCCTTCGACGACGTGGAGGCATCCTCGTTCGAGGCGAGGACTTCGAGCGGGGACCAGAGCCTGGGAGACGTGCGCGCGAACACGTTGAGCGCCCGCAGCTCGAGCGGCGACATAGAGACGGCGGTCATCGACGCGGAGGGCGTCGAGCTGGAAGCGTCGAGCGGGTCGATCCATGCCCTGTTCGCCGGCACGGCGGCCGACTACGACACCACGGCCTCCTCGTCGAGCGGGCACGTGAGCGCCCCGAACGGCACGACGGGGGCCGCCAAGCGCATCGTCGCGAGCACCACGAGCGGCAGCATCGACCTGAGGTTCATGCGCGACGGCGCGACGCTCGACGGCTCCGAGGGCGTCGACCGAGACGCCCCGGCAGACCGCTCCGCACCCCAAGCGCCGGCTGCCCCGGAGGCACCGGCCGCGCCCAAGGCCCCTGCAGCCTCGTAAGGGCGGCCGACCACGCCTCGCAGCCCGCGGCGCCTTCCGGGCCCGCGGGCTGCACGCGCCCGGCGCCCGTTACCCCTCTTGCCCCCAGGCCGCCAGCTCGGCGAGGAACGCCTCGCCGTAGCGGGCGAGCTTCGTGGCGCCCACGCCGGAGACGTCCAGGAACTCGTCCTCGGTGGCGGGGCGCTTGGCGCACATGTCGCGCAGGGTGGCGTCGGAGAACACGATGTAGGGCGGCACTTCGGCCTCGTCGGCCAAGCGCTTGCGCAGCGTGCGCAAGCGCTCGAACAGCTCCGGGTCGGCCTCGCCCGACGCGGCCGCCGTGCCCGAGGCGCCGAACGCGCGGCCGGCGCCCGCCCCGGCACTCCGCACGCGGTCGGCCTTGCGCACGACCTTCTTCATGGTGAGCGAGAAGCCCTCCCCCGCCGCCTCGCGGGCGCGCGGGCCGAGGCCCACCGTGGGGTACGTTCCCTCGGTTATGACGAGGTAGCCCCCGGCGGCCAGAAGCTCGATGACTTCTTTAACCTGTGCGGCGGAGGCATCCACCGTGTCGTAGCTGGCCGCCTCGTCCAGGTGCAGGTCCAGCACCCTCGCGCTCTTCGTCCCGCGCAGCACGTCCACCACGAGCCCCTTGCCGAAGCGCCCGCGCAGCTCCTGCACGCAGCGCATGACCGCGCGCGCCGTATTCGTGACGTCCACGGCATCGAAGACCCCTTCGCAGTTGGAACAGTTGTTGCAGCCGTCGGCGGGAGTCCCGACGCCGCCCGCGGGCTCGTCGAGCGCGACGTAAGCCTCCTGAACCCTGCCCCGAGCCTCCGCGGGAGCCATCTCGTCCTCGCCGAAGTACTTGAGGATGTACCTGCGCAGGCAGCCCGTGGTATGGCAGTAGCCCACCATGGCCTCCAGCAAGCGGCGGCGCGAGGCGCGCACGGCGTCGGCCTCCTCGAGGGTGAGCTCCTCGTTGCCCGACTCCTGCTCGATAAAGAAGCGGCAGGTGGACACGTCGCCGTCGCTCCACAGGAGCATGCACGTGGACGGCTCGCCATCGCGCCCGGCGCGCCCGGCCTCCTGGTAGTACGCCTCGATGCTGCCGGGCATGTTGTGGTGCACCACATAGCGCACGTTCGACTTGTCGATGCCCATGCCGAACGCGTTCGTAGCCACCATGACCGGCGCGTCGTCGGCGATGAACGCCCGCTGGCTCTCGGCGCGCTCGGCGGCCGGCATGCCGGCATGGTAGCGCGCCGCCCGCACGCCGGCGGCGACGAGCGCGGCGTGCACCTTGTCGGTGTCCTTGCGGGTGGAGCAGTACACGATCCCCGAGTCGCCCGGGTGCGCCAGCGCGTAGCCCCCGATCCAGGCGAGCTTGCGCTTGGGCTCCATGCGCTCCACGCCGAAGTACAGGTTCGGACGGTCGAACCCCGTGACCACCTCGTAGGGGTCGCGCAGGTCGAGCAGGCGCACGATGTCGCGGCGCACGCGCTCGGTGGCCGTGGCCGTGAAGGCCGCCACGACGGGCCGATTCGGCAGCTGCTCGATGAAGTCGCCCACGGCCAGGTACGACGGGCGGAAGTCCTGCCCCCACTGCGACACGCAGTGCGCCTCGTCCACGGCCACGAGCGGGATGGCGGCCTCGCGTGCGAACTCGAGGAAGCGCGGGTCGGCCAGGCGCTCCGGCGCCACGTACATGATCTGGTAGGCGCCCGCCAGCGCACGGCGCAGCACGGTGGCCTGTTGGCCGGGCGTGAGCGTGGAGTTGAGGTAGGCGCCGCGCACGCCCGCGTCGAGGAGCGCGCGCACCTGGTCGCCCATGAGCGACACGAGCGGGCTCACCACGAGCGCGAGCCCCGGCAGCACGATGCCGGGCACCTGGTAGCACACCGACTTTCCCGCGCCCGTGGGCATGACCGCGAGCGCGTCGCGGCCGGCAAGGATCGCCTCCACCACGCCCTGCTGCCCCGGACGGAACTCCTCGTAGCCGAAATGCTCCCGCAGTGCCGCTTTCGCAGCCGACTCCCCAACCATGGGCCCTTCCCTCTCCGGGCGCTCGCGCCCTCGCTCGTCACGCCATCATACCGCAAACGGCCGAAAAGACGGGCTTGCGCCGGGCGTTGCGGTGTGTATAATGCAGGGTGTCAGCGGTGCCCGCGGGGTTGGAAGTCCGGGCGGGTGACGCGGGACTTGGTTAGGCGGTCAGAGTGCTAGCTCGACCGCCTTTTTGGTGCTCGTTTCGCCTTGCCCCTCGCTTTCCGTTTTCGCTGCGACCAGTCGTAGGCTGCCAGAAGAAATGACAAGATGGAACAGAGTCCTGCGATCAGGTTGAAACTATCCATAGGGTCCTCCTTATCTCTAAGGCGTCACCCGCTGGAAGCGGACACCGCTGTCGCGAGGCATTCTAGCACGTTCCGCACTGGTTTCACATGGTGAAGCGTCTTCAATTTTTGCTGTTTGATCAGGCGGTATCTCGTTTAGAATTTGAGCCGGCAATCTGCTTGATCCCTGCAAGATCCCCACGGTTGCCGCGCAAGATTCGAACGGCATTTCGACGGTTGGCGAGCGGGACCTGACACGGCCCGAGCCGCTTCCCTCCATCGCCTACGCATCCGCTACACTGTCCGTAGCGGGGAACAAGGCAATCGCGCGCAAAAAAGTATGCCGGTTTCCCGACATTTCCGCCCCTGCGATCGTGTTAGGGGCAGAAAGGGAGAACCTGCCGAAGAACGACGACATAGCCGCGGTGTTCCGCCGCCATGCGAAGACGGTCTACCGCCTGTGCTATACCTATCTCGGCAACGCGGCCGATGCGGAGGATGCGGTGCAGACCGTGTTCGCGAAGCTGCTCGGCAAGCCGCGGCGCTTCAACGATGCCGAGCACGAGAAGGCGTGGCTCATCGTGTGCGCCCAGAACCACTGCCGCGACGTGCTGAAGAGCGCGGCGCGCCGATGCGCCGCGGAGCTGCCGGACGACGTGCCCGACGACCGGACGGCCGTCGGCGGCGACGAGACGCTCGAGGCGGTGCTCGCCCTTCCCCCTAAGTACAAGACGTGCGTGTACCTGTACTACTACGAAGGGTACCGCACCGCCGACATCGCGCTCATCACCGGCACGCCCGCCTCGACGGTGCGCAGCCACTTGAGCGAGGCCCGCGCGCTGCTTAAGACCATGTTGGGAGGTGAGCGCCGTGAACGACCGTGACCGCAAGGACCTTTTCACCGTCGAGGACCCCTTCGAGGACGAGCAGGCCCCCGCGCCGGCTATCGCCGCGGATGCGCCCGGCGCACGCCAGGCGGCGGAAGCCCCCTTCTGCGAACCGGGGCTCGACGCGGTTATCGCAAGCGCCTTCGACCGCATGGGACCGTCCGCCGCAGCCGAGGAGCGCATGCTCGCCGCCCTGATCGCAACCTGCGGCGACGGCGCAGCTGCAGCCGATCTGGCACGGCGCGGCCCGGTCGAGCGGACGGGCGCGGTGCGCGGTGCGCGGCGCCTGCGCGCAGGAAAGGTGCTGCTTCCGGCGGCGGCGTGCCTGGTGCTGCTGGCCGGAGTGGGCGCGCTCGCCTATCAAGGCCTCGTCGCCGCACAGCTGAACGGCAGCCTGCAGGGAGCAGCGGGCAGCGGGACCGCCTCGTCGTCCGGGGAGCTTGCCAGCATCTCGGACAGCGCGGCTTCCGAAGACCTCGGCTCGGCGTCCGACGGAGCCGCGAACGGCGCACCCGAGGCAAGCCGAGACGACGGCTCCGCGGGCGCGCCCCCGTCCGGCGGCTCTGCAGAGGCGCCCTCCTCCGACGGTTCGGTCAACGAGAGCTCTTCCGGCGACAGCACCGGCGCCGGCGCGCGCTGCCCGCTCGTCACGCTCGCCTCCGGCCAGGTCCTACACATCGCAACCGACGAGGCGGGACAGCCCCTCGCCGCCAACCCGGCCCTCGTGGGCGCCGCGATCGAGCAGGCGACCGCCTCCGACGGCGCCGGAGGGCCTGCCGTGACCTGCACGGTTTTCGCCTCGGCGAGCGACGCGCATCCCTACGCCGTGCGCTATCCGGGCGACGCCGCCTGCTACTGGGCCGACGAAGCCGCGTAGCGCGGGCTTCTGCGCCCGGAGCCGCACGCAGCCATCGCGCGGAATCTCCCCGACAAACCGGCATCCCCGATCGTGTTAAGGGCAGCAAGCGAGAAAGGGAACGCCCATGAAAGCCTCCATGCCCGCCCGTGCGAACGGGCGCCGATCCCCCGCCCCGCGCCGCCCGCATGCCCGCCTGCTCGTCGCAGGAGCCGTCGCGCTGGCGGCGGTGCTGGCGGCGGGCGCCTGGTACTGCAGCACGCTCCCAGCCAGCCCCCAGGCGGCGTCGTGCGAGGAATTCCACGCCCTCGGCGCAGCCCGGGACGAATCGGCGCCGGAAGCCTCTAGCGCGGCCGGCTTGAATGCGGGCAGCGCGTCCGCCGGTTGCCCTCCCGCGCCCGACGGCGGCGCACCCCCCGACCCTTACGCCGGCGAGGGGTACGCGAACACTGAGGAGCCCGGCTTCGTGTCCACGGCCGCACGGCCGCTCTCCACGTTCTCCGCCGACGTGGACACGGCCTCCTATGCCAACCTGCGCCGCATGGTGCGCGACGGGGCGTGGCCCGCCGACATACCCGCAGGCGCCGTGCGCACCGAGGAGCTGCTGAACTACTTCGATTACCGCTACGCCCCGCCCGAGGGCGACGACCTGTTCGGTATCTCTGCCGAGATGGCCGACTGTCCGTGGAACCCCGACACGAAGCTCCTGGTCATGGGCTTCGCCACCACCCCGGCCGAGACTGCGCCCGAAACCGGCTCGAACCTCGTGTTCCTGATCGACGTGTCCGGCTCCATGGCCGATGCCGACAAGCTGCCGCTTCTGCAGGAGGCGTTCGCCACGCTCGTGCAAGGCCTGGGCGAGAACGACCGCGTGTCCCTGGTCACGTACAGCGGCGAGGAACGCGTGGTGCTGGAGGGCGCGAGCGGCGCCGACCGGCAGCGCATCCTGCGCGCGGTGGGCAACCTGCGGGCCGAGGGCTCCACGAACGGGGAGGCCGGCCTGCGCACGGCCTACGACGTGGCCGAGCGGAACTTCGTCGAAGGCGGCGTGAACCGCATCGTCATGGCGTCCGACGGCGACTTGAACGTGGGCATGGCCTCGGAGGACGAGCTGCACGACTTCGTGGACGGGCGGCGCGGGCACGGCGTGTACCTATCGGTGCTCGGGTTCGGCACGGGAAACTACCAGGACGCCAAGATGGAGGTGCTGGCCGACCACGGCGACGGCTCCTACCACTACATCGACTGCGCCGAAGAGGCCCGGCGCGTGCTCGGCCGCAACCTGCTGGCGAACTTCACCCCGCTGGCCGACGACGTGAAGCTGCAGTTGGAGTTCAACCCAGCCCAGGTCAAGGGCTACCGGCTCATCGGCTACGAGAACCGCGCGCTGGCCGACGAGGACTTCCTGGACGATGCGGCCGACGCCGGCGAGGTGGGCGCGGGGCACGCGTTCACCGTGGCCTACGAGGTGGTGCCGGCCGATTCGCCGTTCGAGGTGGCCGTCCCGCAGCTGAAGTACGGCCGCTCGGACGGCGACGTCGCAAGGGCGGGAGATGCCGTGACGGGCGCGGCGGGCGCGCCGGGCGACGGCGGGGAAGGCGGCCTTGCCATCTGCACCGACGGCAGCGAGTGGCTCACCTGCTCCGTGCGCTACCGCCCCGCCGGCGGGGACGCGGCGCAGAACCAGGCGCGCGTCGTCGGGCGCGCCGACCATACCGCCGAGCCGAGCACCGACTGGCGCCTTGCCGCCGCCGTCGCCGAGTGCGCCATGGTGCTGCGCCAATCGCCCCATGCGGGCACGGCGACGTTCCAGTCGGCCCGCGAGTTGGTGGATGCCGCCGACAGCGAGGAGCGCGCGGAGTTCGCCCGCCTGCTGGACGCCCTCGCCCTCCGCTCGCGCGAACCCGCGGCGGCCTCACCGTACGCGGACGGGGGCCGAATCAACCGCTAGCAGGGCTTCGGCAGGAAGCCGTCGAGCTCGGCGTCCAGCTCGGGGATGCGCTTCACGCGGGGATGCTCGTCGAGCCTGCCGCGTGCCATCACCATACCCACGTCGCGCAGGGCCTCCAGGTTCTCCAGCGGGTTCTCCTTCGTCACGATGAGGTCGGCGGCCTTGCCCTCCGCGATGGATCCCGTCTCCTCGCCCAGCCCCAGGATGCGCGCGTTGCCGAGCGTGGCGGTGTGCAGCGCCATTTGGCGCGACGCGCCCACGAGGCGCTCGAAGTACACCACCTCGCGCCACATATCGTAGTGCGTGATGTAGGGACACGACGAGTCGGTGCCCAGGCCCACGGGGATGCCGGCCGCGAGCGCCTGCTGCGCGGCGCGCACGATGCCCTCGTAGACGATGCGGCCGTTCGCCTTCTGCACCTCGGTGGACTTCGTCTTATCGGGAGGCAGCTCCACGAACGGCAGCGCCGGCGAGACGGTGCAGGTGAGCGACGAGGCACGGCCGACGCCATTCTCCTTGAAGAGCGCTATCAGCCCCTCGTCCAGCTCCGCCCCGTGCTCGATGGTGTCCACGCCGGCCTCCAGGCCCACGCGCACGCCCTCGGCGCTCTCGATGTGCGCGGCCGCCGGCATGCCCAGCTTGTGCGCCTCGTCCACGGCGGCGTGCGCGATCTCGGGCGACATGCGCAGCACGCCCGGCTCACCCTCCACCTCGGCGTCGAACACCCCGCCCGTAACGAACAGCTTCACCAGGTCGCAGTTGTGCGCGAAGCAGGTGCGCACGATCTCGCGGGCGTCCTCGGGCGTCTTCGCTATGTGCGCGAACAGCCCCGCGCCGTGGCCGCCCGGCACCGTGACGCCCACGCCGGAGGTGAGCAGGCGCGGCCCGGGGAACTTGCCCGCGTCGATGGCGTCGCGCACGTCCACGTCGGCGAAGCCGGGGTCGCCCACGCTGCGCACGGTGGTCACGCCGCTCGCCAGCTGCGCCTGGGCGTGGCCTCGGATCATGCGGCGCAGCGCCCACATGCCCACCGGGTTGCCCACCACCTTGTCGATGAGGTCGCCCGCGCCGCCCGCGCTCATGGGCTTGCCCGAGCCGCACAGGTGCACGTGCGCATTGATCAGGCCCGGCATGAGATACGCGCCGCCGAGGTCGACCTCGCGCGCGCCCATCGGCCCCACCGTGGTGGCCGCCGGCCCCACGCGGTCGATACGCCCGCCGTCGTCCACTACCACCGTCATGTTGGGCTGGGGCTCCATCTGCTCCGTGCCGTCGAGCACCGTCGCATGCGTGAGAACGTACGCCATGATCTTCCCGCCTTCCTCGCCGTGTGCGCGGCGCGCTTTCCGTCAGAGTCAGTATACCCCGTCACGCTCGACGCGCGTCACCGAGAGCACGAGGTGCGGCATGCGCACACCGCGGTAGTGCTTGACGAGGGCGCCGCACTGCCGCATGCCGTTGCGATGGGCGACGGCGAGGGACGCTTCGTTCGTGTCGCGGACGATGGAGAACACCTCGTCGGCGCCCAGCACATCGAACGCGTGGTCGCGGCAGGCGCGGGCGGCTTCGGTGGCGTACCCGTTGTGCCAGAACGCGCGCTCGAAGAGGTAGCCCACTTCCATGACCCGTCCGCCGTCGAAGTCCTGCCAGGTCAGGCCGCACTGGCCGATGAACTCGCCCGTCTCTTTCAGCTCGACCGCCCAAAGGCCGATACCGTCGTCGCGGTAGCGCGCGATCTGGCGGTCGAGCCACGCGCGCACCTCGGCATCCGAGAACGCGCCCTCGTAGGCATACATGGCCTCCGCATCTTGCAGCGTGCGACAGAGAGCATCGAAATCATCCGGCACCATCTCGCGCAGCACGAGGCGCTCGGTCTCGAGGACTACCTTGCCGCCCCGCCCGCCAACGTCCCGGGTTCCGACACCCGAGCTCCTTGCGTCCCGTGCCTTGGACCCCGCGGCCTGGCCCCGTGCATCGCGGGGTCTGAGAAGCACGGGATCTCCGACGTCAGGCATCGAACTCGTCCACGAAATGCTTGATGAGGGCTGCGCTCGTGGGGGTGCAGCGCTCGCCGTCCAGGCGCTCGGTGCACACGGGTATGCCGGCCGCGAGGATGGCGGCCGTGGCCGGCGCGGGGATGTGCAGCTCGCCATGGGCGCACGTCACCGTGCCGCTGCCCACCTGCACGGGCGTGGCCGCGATGCGCTCGGGCGCAAGCGCCTCCACGGCCAGGCACACGGCGCACACGTTGCGCACGGCCTCGCCGTTGCCCACCTCGTGGAAGTGCGTCTCGTCCACCGCGCACCCGTGCACCGAGGCCTCGGCCTCGGCGAGGATGCGGTATACAGCGCGCATGTCGTCCTTCACGCGGTCGCTCGCCTGCAGGCCATCGATCGTGGCCAGCACGTCGGGCAGGTCGTGGTGGTGCCGCTCGGGCACGCCCGCCGCCTCCACGGCGGCATCGAGCGCAGTGCGGGCGTCGGCATCCAGCCGCCCGCGCAGGTCGGAAAGCAGGGATCGGCGCGTGGCGTCGCGGGTCAGGTCGAGATGGAGCGTGGTCATGGCATTCACTTCGCTTTCAGGTGGTTGATGGCCGACGCCTGGTATCCGGCGCCGAAGCCGTTGTCGATGTTCACCACGGACACGCCCGAGGCGCACGAGTTCAGCATGGCCAGCAGCGCCGCCACGCCGCCGAACGAGGCGCCGTAGCCCACGGACGTGGGCACGGCGATGACCGGGCACGACGCCAGGCCGCCCACCACGGACGCGAGCGCCCCCTCCATACCGGCCACGGCCACCACCACCTGCGCCGACGCGATGTCGTCCGCATGTGCCAGCAATCGGTGGATGCCGGCCACGCCCACGTCGTACAAGCGCACGACGGCATTGCCCAGCACCTCGGCCGTGAGCGCGGCCTCCTCGGCCACGGGCAGGTCGCTCGTGCCGGCCGCCGCGATCACGACAGGCCCGTTGCCGTCGGGCTCGGGAAGGCCGCCCACCAGGCCGATGCGCGGCAGCTCGTGGTAGGCGAACGCCTCGGCCGCCTCCGGGTCCGATTCCGCCAGAAGCGCCCGGAGCCCCTCGGCCGCCTCGGGCGCGAGCCGCGTGACCAGCACGCGCCCCTGCCCCGCCGCGCGCATGCTCGCCACGATGCCCGCCATCTGCGCGGGAGTCTTGCCCGCCCCGTACACGACCTCGGCCACGCCCTGCCGCATGCCGCGCTGGTGGTCCACCTTCGCGTAGCCCAGATCCGTGAACGGGGCCGTCTTCAGGCGCAGCGCCGCCTCGTCCGGGTCGAGCGACCCGTCCGCCACCGCCGCCAGCATCGCGCGCATCTCGCGCTCGTCCATCAGCGCACCCCCTCCGCTTCCATTCCGCCGAAAGCCCTTGCCCCGCCGAAAGCAGCCGCAGCGGCGGCATTCGGCGCCTTCCCGCCAGCAGGCGCGCCGGCCGCGGTCGCACCGGCGGCGCCTTGACCGCCTTCCGCGCCTTCCACCAGATGGGCGACCACGCCGTCGGCCGAGTACACGGTGTCCAGGTCGACCCCGATAGCCGCGTTGCGCGTCACGAGCCGCGAGACCACCTCGGGCGAGCGCGCCGCCGCTTTGAGCGATGCCGCCGTGATGCGCTCCCCTTCCGGCACGTACACGGCCAGGCACGAGAAGCTGGGCTTGCCCGCCGTGAACAGCCCGAGCCCCCGCGAGGCCGCCCGCACGTCGTCTTTGCCCAGGCCCGCACGGCGCAGCGGCGATACCACGTCCAGCTCGGCCAGCGCGCGGAAGCCCGGGCGGCGGGCGGGGTCGTCCGTCGCATTCGTTCCGTCGGCCAGGGGCGTGCCGGCGAGGCCGTCCTCCTCGAGGCGCTTCAGTATCGTGGAGAAGATGAAGCGCTTGCACCGGTAGCAGCGGTCGGGAGGGTTCGCGCAGATGGCGTCCTCTGCCAGCACATCGGCGTCGACGATGGCCAGCTCGAAGCCCAGTTCGGCCGCCAACCGCTCGGCGTCGGCTATCTCGCAGGGCAGCTGGAACGCCGTGCGCACGAGGTAGGCCCGCACGTCCACGCCGGCATGGCGCGCCGCTGCCACCAGATACGAAGAATCGCACCCGCCCGAGAACGCCACGGCCAGCCGCGGCGTGCGCGCGAAGAAGGCGTCGAGCGCCTCCGCGCCCGCTTCCTGGCCGAGGCCGACGAACGGGGCCTCATCCTGTTCGAACATCGATGCATTCCTTCCCACAAGGTTTCACCCACCATACAACTTGGAGCGTGCTCCAAGTCAAGCAGGCTATCGGTTCCACATGGTCCCGCGGCAAGGCGCACGGTAGCGTCAAACGCCCCGCCGTGTCAAAAACGAGGCGGTTTGGCAATCGCGGCAACGAGTGACAGAGCAGTCGATCGCCGACGACCTGGTATTTCATCCGCACAGCCCGCTTTTCGAATACGAAGACGCGCCTCAAGATTGCCAAACCGCCTCGTTTTTGGCAGAAGAGGCCGATTTTCGCGGCAACCCCTCCAGCCGGCTGCGGTCAGCGCCCGCTCCCCTCCGACAGCCGCACTCGACGCCCGTCCCTCCCGCGGCCGACCAGGACCGGCGCTCCCCTCCCCGCACTGCACGGGAAGCCAATCGGCACGACGCGCCTCACCTCTTCTCGAACAGCCCCGCCGCCCGCACGAGCTCGCGCACGATGCCGATGCGCTGGGGGCACACGTCCTCGCACGCGCCACACGCGACGCACGACGACGCCGGGCCCGCCGAGGCGTTCCAGTCGTAGTTCTCCTGCGCGCGGTGCTCGTCGCCGTACAGCGCCAGTATGTTGAGCGATGCGAGCGCGGCGGGGATGCGCACGCCCTGCGGGCACGACTTCAGGCAGTACCGGCAGTCGGTGCACGGCACCGTGGGGATGCCGTCCAGGATGGCGCGCACGTGGTCGAGCGCCGCGCGCTCCTCGGGGCCGACGGGGCGGAAGGCGCGCATGGTGCGCACGTTCTCCTCCACCTGAGCGGGCGTGGACATGCCCGAGAGCACCGTGAGCACGCCGGGCAGCGACGCGGCGAAGCGCAGCGCCCAAGCCGCCAGCGGCTCGTCGGGCGCGGCGTTGCGCAGCACGGCGGCCGCATCGTCGGGCAGCTTCACCAGCGAGCCGCCCTTCACCGGCTCCATCACCACGACGGGCAGGTTGCGGGCGCGCGCCGCCTCGTAGCACTTGCGCGACTCCACGGTCTCGCTCTCCCAGTCCGCGTAGTTCACCTGCAGCTGCACGAAGTCGACCTCGGGATGCGCGTCGAGCACCGCCTCCAGCGCGTCGGCCTTGTCGTGTATGGAGAAGCCCAGGTTGCGGACGAGCCCCTCGCGCTTCTTCTCGGCCAGGTAGTCCCACAGCCCCCAGTCGTCGAACAGGCGCGTGCGCTCCTCGCCCAGGTTGTGCAGCAAGAAGAAGTCGAAGTAGCCTGCGCCCGTCTGTTCGAGCGACGCGTCGAACATCGCGCGCGCGTCGGCCGCGTCCTTCGCCATCCACGCCGGCAGCTTCGTGGCCACCTGGAACGACTCGCGCGGGTAGCGGTCGACCACCGCGGCCTTGAGCGCCGCCTCCGAACGGCCCCCATGGTAGCCGCGCGCCGTGTCGAAGTACGTGAAGCCCCCGTTCATGAACGTGTCCACCATGCCGGCTAGCGTGTCGAGGTCGATCTCCTTGGAGCCGTCCGCCCCTTCCACCTCTGGCAGCCGCATGAACCCGAAGCCCAGCTTCCCGATCTCGCCCATCGATTTCCCGCTTTCTCCCGACGCCGTCCCCGCCGCGCCAAAAATCCGGCGCGCATCTGACCCATTATCGCAAAACGGCGTGTGGCCGCAAGGCGCGTTGCGAAAAACACGGAGCCCGAAAGGCTCCCGTCTGCGATAATGGGCGCAGGCACCCAACGGAGCCCATGCGAGCCTGCCCGCAGGAAGGCGGCCCGCTGGCGCCGGTTCGCGGGCGCCGACCCACGGCCGCCGTTCCACGTGCGCCGTTCCGTGAACGCGAGAGAAGGGACTTGCCATGCTGCACGAGATAAGCTTTCCATCGTCGAACGACCGGGACCAGGTGACGGGCTGGGTCTACGTCCCTGCCTGCGAGCCCGAGGGTGTGGTGCAGCTCATCCACGGCTTCGGCGAGCATTCCCGCCGCTACTTCCATATGATCGTGGCGCTCATGGACGCCGGCTTCATCGTGGCCGCCGACGACCACGTGGGCCACGGCGCAACCGCCATCGCGAACGGCACCTGGGGCGACTGGGGCGACGCGGGACCGCACACCATGATGGAGGACGAGAAGCGGTTCAAGGACCTCGTGTGCGAGAAGTACCCCGACCTGCCCTACTTCCTGTTCGGCCACTCCATGGGCTCGATGATCGCGCGCGACTTCAGCGCGAAGTACGGCGACGAGCTGGCCGGCGCCGTCTACTGCGGCACCACCGGCATCTTCAAGAACACGCACGAGGTGCGCGCGAAGCTGGACGAGGCCATCGCCGCCGGCAAGGGCCACGAGAGCGACCCGGCCTTCGTGGGCGAGCTGATGGGCTGGATGTTCGCCCGCTGCGAGGAGGGCGCCTCCCTCGGCAACGAGTGGATCTGCCACGACCCCTCCGTGCAGAAGGACCACGCCGAGGACCCCTTCGACGCGTTCACGCATCCCACGCACAACGTGAGCCTGCGCGACTTCATCGACATGATGCTTTGCATCGAAGGCACCGAGTGGGCGGCGAAGGTGCCCGCCGACCTGCCCGTCCTCTGTGTCGCCGGCGACCAGGACCCCGTGGGCAACTACGGCGAGGGCGTCTACCAGTGCGCCAACTGGCTGGCCGACACGGGGCATGAGGTGACCACGAAGCTCTACACCGGCTACCGCCACGAGATCCACAACTACGACGACCTCAAGTTCGAGGTCGAGGAGGACCTCATCAGCTGGCTGATGATGCACCTGTAGACGCGAAGGTGTGACAAGGGCGTGACAGGGGGACGGGGATAATGTCACGCTCCGCGACGCGCCACAGCCGAGAGAAGCGAAAGGGAGCGTGACATTATCCCCGTCCCCCTGTCACGCCCCCTAGACGCGCTCGGCGTAAATGTCGGCGTTCACGTGCCAGGAGCCATCGTCGCGCACGTTGACGTTCTGCCAATGGAAGCGGTCGTCCTCGATGGACGCGAACACCCATTTATGCCGTCTGTCGCCAAGGTTCGTGAGGACGACCATGTCGCCTTCACGCCGCGCCTCGAGCCGGAAGATCTTCCCCGCGTAAGCGTAGGCGACGTCCCATGCATGCGTGCCCGGGTTGTAGACGCGCAGTGAGGTGCCGTACTCGGCGAGGGGATGCGGCGTCTCCGTCCGCACGTCGCGCGCCGGCAGGATGATCACGTCCTGGATGCCCATGCCCTCGAGCACCCGAGCGAAGATCCACTCTCCTTCGACCGAAGAGGACAGGTTGCGATCGAGGTAGTCCAACCTCCAAGAACCGACAAGCTTCCCGAACCAGTCGTGCTCCTCCGGAAGCTCCGGGCTCCTGCCGTCGCTCACCAGCGCCTTGACGAACTCGTCCATACGCGCGCCCTCCCATCTCGTCCCAGCCCGCCCGCACACGATCAAGTATACCCGAGCAGCCGGTGCGGGAACCGCTCGTTCGAGGCAACGCCTCCTGATGACCTCCCGCAAACGGCACGTCATCAGCTCGATACGCCTCCCTCGCCCACGAGCACCCCGCATCACAATGGGGCCGTACCTTCACCTTGAGAGATTGGAGAGCCCGTGTACTATTCCAGCGGAAACTACGAAGCGTTCGCCCATCCGGCAAAACCAGAGGGCATCGAGGACAAATCGGCCTACATCGTCGGCACCGGGTTGGCCGGCTTGACGGCCGCCTGCTACCTTATTCGGGACGCTCAGATGGACGGCTCGCGCGTACATATATTCGAACGCGACGCCGTGCCGGGCGGAGCCTGCGACGGATGGGAATATCCCCAGATCGGCTTCACCATGCGCGGCGGGCGCGAGATGGACAACCACTTCGAGGTGATGTGGGACCTGTTCCGCTCCATACCCTCCATCGAGGACGAGAGCATGAGCATCCTCGATTACTACTACCGGCTGAACAAGCAAGACCCCAACTACTCCTTGTGCCGCGCGACGGTCAACCGGGGCGAAGACGCCGGTCTCGACAACACGTTCGGCCTGTCCGACAAGGCGTGCAGGGAGATCATGAACCTGTTCTTCACTCCCGAAGAGCAGCTCGACGACAAGGCCATCACCGACTACTTCTCCGACGACGTGCTCGATTCCAACTTCTGGCTGTATTGGCGCACCATGTTCGGATTCGAGAACTGGCACAGCGCGCTCGAGATGAAGCGCTACATCCAACGTTTCGTGCACCACGTCGGCGGCCTGCCCGACTTCAGCGCGCTGCGCTTCACCCGCTACAACCAGTTCGAATCCCTCATCTTGCCCACGGTGAACTACTTGAAGGGCCACGGCGTGCAGTTCCATTTGAACACCGAAGTCGTCGACGTCACGTTCTCCAGCACCGAGGAGCGCAAAGTGGCCACCGAGGTGCAGACGATATGCGAGGGAGCGCCCAAGGCCTTCCACCTCTCCGAGAACGATCTCCTGTTCATCACCAACGGCAGCTGCGTGGCCAACTCGTCCTTCGGGTCGCAAGACGAGCCGGCGCAGTTCAACACCGTGCTCGAACCGGGAACCGGGTTCGACCTGTGGCGGCGCATCGCCCGGCAGGATCCGTCGTTCGGGCGCCCCGAAAAGTTCATCGGCGATCCGGAGAAGTCCAATTGGATGAGCGCCACCGTCACGACGCTCGACGAGAAGATCGTCCCCTACATCGAGAGGATTTGCCGCCGCGATCCGTTCTCGGGAGGCGTCGTAACCGGCGGCATCGTCACCGCCAAAGACTCGAACTGGCTTCTGAGCTGGACATTCAACCGGCAGCCCCAGTTCCGCGCCCAACCCGGCAACGAGCTGTGCGGCTGGCTGTACGGCCTGTTCACCGATGTGCCCGGGAATTACGTGAAGAAGGCCCTGCGCGAATGCACCGGCAAGGAGGTCTGCATGGAATGGCTGTACCACCTGGGCGTTCCCGAATCGCAGATCGAGGAGCTCGCCGAGAACAGCGCCAACACGGTTCCGTGCATGATGCCCTACATCACGGCGTTCTTCATGCCGCGCGCCGCTGGCGACCGCCCCGACGTCGTGCCCGAAGGCGCGGTGAACTTCGCGTTCATCGGCCAGTTCGCCGAAACGCCGCGCGACACCATCTTCACCACCGAGTACTCCATGCGCACCGGCATGGAGGCGGTCTACACGCTGTGCAACGTCGACCGCGGCGTGCCCGAAGTGTGGGGCAGCGCGTTCGACATCCGCGACCTGCTGAACGCCACGACGCTCATCAGGGACGGCAAGCCCGTCACCGACATGGAGATGAACCCCCCTCGAGAAGCTCAAGGGTACCGACCTCTACGGGCTGCTGGCCGAGTTCGGCGTGATCCCGTCCGACGGCGCCAACGCATCCGCGCCCGCCACCGGAGCGGTGTACCCCGGCATGCACTAAACGTTTCAAAGCCGCATGCCCCTGCTGAAGAGGGGCATGCGGCCAAGCAGGACGCCGGCAGGCGCCTCTACACGTTGAACTTGAAGTGCATGACGTCCCCGTCTTGCACCACGTACTCCTTGCCTTCCTGGCGGAGCTTGCCGGCGTCGCGGCAGCCTTTCTCGCCGCCGAGGCCCACGTAGTCCTCGAAGGCGGCCGTCTCGGCCTTGATGAAGCCGCGCTCGAAGTCGGTGTGGATGACGCCGGCGGCCTGGGGGGCCTTGGCTCCTATGGGGACGGTCCAGGCGCGCGTCTCGGTCTCGCCGCTCGTGAAGTAACTCTGCAACCCCAGCAGCTTGTACGCCTCGCGCACGAGGCGAGCCAGGCCGCTCTCCTCGAGGCCCATGGCCTCCAGGTACTCGCGCGCCTCGGCCGGGTCGAGCTCGGCCAGGTCGGCCTCCACCTTCGCGGAAATGGGCACGGGCGCGCAGCCGTCGATCTCGGGCAGGTCGGCGTCCAGCTGGTCCTCGTCGACGTTGGCGATGTAGAGCATCGGCTTCATCGTGAGCAGGTGCAAATCGTGCAGCGCGGCGCGCTCGTCATCGGAGAGGTCGAGCGTGCGGGTGCGGTGCCCCTCGTTCAGGCCCTCGAACACCTTCTGCGCGGCGGCCACCTTGGCCGCACCCGCCTTGTCGCGCTTGGCCTCCTTCTCCAGGCGCGGCAGCGCCTTCTCGAGCGTTGCCATGTCGGCGAGTATCAGCTCGGTCTTGATGGTGTCCACGTCGGAGAGCGGGTCCACCTTGCCCGCCACGTGCACGACGTCCGGGTCGCCGAAGAAGCGCACGACCTCGCAGATGGCGTCCGTCTCGCGGATGTTCGCGAGGAACTGGTTGCCCAGGCCCTCGCCCTGGCTCGCCCCCGCCACGAGGCCCGCGATGTCCACGAACTCCACAGTGGCCGGCACGATGCGCGCCGGATGGTCGATCTCGGCCAGCGCGTCGAGGCGCGCGTCGGGCACCGGCACGATGCCGACGTTGGGCTCGATGGTGGCGAACGGGTAGTTGGCCGCAAGGCCGCCCTTGTTCGTGAGGGCCGTGAACAGCGTGGACTTGCCGACGTTCGGCAGGCCGACGATACCGATGGAAAGCGACATGGGACTTCCTTTGACGATCGATGCAAACGTATCGTCCCATGATAGCAAATGAAGAGAGGCTGTGCAGGTACGCGCGGCTATCCCTCTGACCTCTTGCGGCACTCCTCCAGCGTGGAATCGATGATCAGCAGGGCCGACTGGGCCGCATCGAGGAGAAGCGCGCCCTCGTCGGTCAGCTCGTTGTCGCGCGAGCGGTCGAACAGCTCGAAGCCGAGCTCTTGCTCAAGCGCCTTGATATGGTTGCTCAACGTGGGTTGGGAGACGAACAGCTTCTCGGATGCCGCCCGGAAGCTGCCGTAGTGGGCAAGCGCCACGAACTCCCTCAAAAGCTCGATTTTCATCGAAGCCCCTCCCTTCCGAACCTCGAACGCCCGCTGCGCACGTCCCGCGCCCGCCTCATAGCCCGCCCCGGGAAAGATGCTCGCGAAACGCCTCGAGGACCGGCACTATGCAAGGTCGCTCGGAGATTGGCCGGTACACCAGGCTTCGCGGCATCAGCAAAGGAGCATCGTCGACCAGGTCCCTGATCACGTAGCCTTCCCGACGGGCGAAATACTGCGAGAGCATCGATTTGATGGAGATGAAGATCGAATCTCCCAAGTCGACGGTCCAGAAGCTCAGGAGGTTGTCCATGGGGATGAGATGGAACCTCAAGTCCATGCCATCGCCCAACATATGAACGATGATGCGCTTCCAGCTCTCCGACTCTATGACGTCGAGCTGGGCTATCTCTACGCCGCGCAGGCGTTCGCGCGTCAGGGGGCCCTGCGCGAGCGGGTGGTCCTTCCTCATCGCGATGGCACATGGCTCGTGCCCGTACCGTTCGTAGCGCAAACCCATGCCCGCGGCCTCCGCCCGCAAAGACGGCAGCAGGTCAAGATCGTACATGACCATGACATCGGCGCCCTCTTGCGTGAACGGGTACAGCATCGGCCTCTTGTTGTCGTAGCTCGCAAAGGCGTAACGACACGGACAGCTCTTCTCAAGCATAGCGCGCAGTTCGAAGACCGAGCAGCGCAGCGATATGTTCACCACCGGGTCCTGCTCCTCACGCAGGTCCGCAAGCGCATGGCACCGCTCCAAGCCCGAGTCGATTACCTCCAGCGCCCGTTCCATGCCGTCAAGGAACACCATCCCCGTCTCGGTGAGCTCGTTGCTGTCGGAGCGATCGAACAGGGCGAACCCCAGCTCCTGCTCAAGACCCCTCATATGGTTGCTCAACGTCGGACGCGCGACGTACAGCCCGTCTGCGGCCTCTTGGAAGCTGTCGCATCGAGCCGATGCGACGAACTCCCTGATATGCTCCAGCTTCACGGCGTCCCTCCCCCGACCATCCCGATCCGAGCATTCGCCTTGATGATACCGGGTGTCCCCCTTCCCGGCAACAGCTTCACGCACCTCTTCGCAGGCAAAGCATCCCACCTGCGAAGCCAAATCGAATCGGCGTATAAAAAATGCGAACGCTCGCCCCTGTCGCATCCTCGTTAAGATACTCACGCCCGTTAACGAGGAGCAAGGCGCAGGACAGCTTGAGGGGAGTCCGCGAAGCTCACGCGCGAAGCTTTGCGCATCTCTGCAACCTCCAGCAAGTTCTCGCCGCGAAAAACCGCGACTTCAAGAAAGAAGGAGAAGCATACGCATGAAGCATGTCGAAGGAACCATCCTGGGCGCTGCCATTGGGAGAAGGAGCTTTCTGAAGGGCTCTGCCGCGGCAGTCATCGCGGCCGGCCTGGGATCGAGCTTGTGCGAAAGCCAGCCCGCCGTTGCCGACGAGAAGAAGACCGGCGCAAGCGAGGACATCGTCAAGCCCGGCACCTGCCGAGGGGGCTGCGGCGCCGGCTGCCAGATGAACGTGCACGTCCGAGACGGGAAAATCGTCAAGACGTCCCGGAGAAAGCAAAGCGACCCCGACGTAACCCGCGTTTGCAACAAGGGGCTGACCCATGCGCTGCGCGTCTATGCTGAAGACCGCCTGAAATATCCCATGAAGCGCGTAGGCGAGCGCGGCGAGGGCAAATGGGAGCAGATCAGCTGGGACGAGGCCATCACCACCATTTCCGACAAATGGAAAGAGGTCGCCGAGAAGCACGGCCCTCGAGCCAACGGCTTCCTGTGCGGCTCCGGAAACATCACCCCCGACTCCCAACATGGAAAGCGCCTGTGCTCCGCCATGGGCGCAACGCTGCTCGATGCCGCCCAAGACCGCGTCTTCTACGCATCGTTTCCCCCGATCGTAGGCTCGTTCAAGGGGGCCGGCGGAGGCGGTCGCAACGACCTCAAGAACGCCAAGCATATATTCATCTGGGGATTCAACCCTTCCGAAGGCGATAGCCAGACGTTTCATTACTTCCTGCGCGCAAAGGTCGAGCATGGCGCCAAGATGATCGTCATCGATCCGACGTTCACCATCGCAGCCTCGAAAGCCGACCTGCTCGTCCCCATCCACCCCGGCACCGATGGCGCCCTTGCCTTGGCCATGGCCAATGTCTTGGTAAACGAAGGCCTTGCCAAGGAAGACTTCCTGAAGTCGGACACCGTAGCTCCGTGCCTGGTCAAGGAGGCGGACGGCAAATACCTCCGCCTGAGCGATATAGGCAAGGCCACGGTCGGCGCGCCCGAGGACAAGTGCGTCGTACGCGCCGAGGACGGATCCCTGGGCGCGCTGGGCGAAGTTGCCAACCCGGTGATCCGCGGCACGTTCGCCATCGAGGGCATCGAGGTGAGAACGGCATACGATCTGCTGCTTGAGCGCGTGTCCGAGTGGACCCCCGAGAAGGCTTCCGAGATCTGCGACGTTCCCGTCGAAACCATCAGGGAACTTGCCCACCTGGTCCAAGACGGCCACAACTCCGTCAACATAGGCCTTGGCCTCGACCACGTCACCAACGGCATGGCAACGTTCTCGTCCATCCTCTCCATGTGCATGATCGCCGGCCAGTACGGCCACCCCGGCAACACGGCGAAGGGCATGTTCCGCGGCGAGATATCCATCGGATGGATGCCTTACGGCCTCGCGAACCCCAAGGGAGCGCCCGGCAGCCAGGTGTTCTACTCGCCCGCCCTGCTCAACTGCATGGAATCCAAAAAATACGGCGACAAGGACATCAACATCAAGACCCTCTACATCTGGGACCACAACCTGTTCGGCACCCAGGTGGGAGGCGTGCGCTGGCGCAAGTTCCTGGAAGACGTCGAGCTTTTGGTGGTGGCCGACGTGGTCTCCACCAGCACCACGAACTACGCCGACATCGTCTTGCCGGCCTGCCATTACTTCGAAACGGAAACCGCCTCGGGCGACGACACGCGCTACGTGTTCCATAACGCGAAGTCCGCAGAGCCTCTGTACGAGTCGAAGAGCGACTTCGACATCTTCAAGATGCTGTTCGAGAAGATGGATTTGCAGGAGTACGACTTCAAGGACATCGACGAGCTCATGAACGCCGTATTCGACAACCCCACGGCGAAGAAGATCAATCTCACCTGGGATCGCGTGAAGGAAGAGGGATCGGTCCTGACCTTCGAGCCCGACGATCGCGTCATGGGCCAGGAGGGCACGTACGGCACGCCGACGGGGCGCCTGCAGTTCTACCAGGAATCCATCCCGCTCGACACCGACTACGGCCAGACGATCGACTTCATGAAAGAGCGCCTGCCCTACTGGGAGCCGCCCATGGAGGCCTGGAAGGAAAACCCCCTGGCAGAGAAGTACCCGTTGGTGTTCACGTCCGAGCGAAGCAAGTACAAGGTCCATACGCAGTACACGCGCGTGCCCTGGCTGCTCGAGTTCGAAGACGAGCCCTACGTTGCCGTCAACCCCGTAGACTGCGAAGCGCGCGGCATCGCCGACGGCGACTACATCCGCATGTTCAACGATCGAGGCACCTGCACGCTGCGCGTGCGGTTCAACAACGGCATACGCCCCGGCATGGTCGTGATCGACCACGGCTGGGATCTTGACCAGTTCGTCGACGGGTTCTACTGCGACCTGCTGGGATACAACGTAACCCCCGTGGTGGCGAACAGCTATTACTTCGACACGCTCATCGAAATCGAGAAGGCAACGGTCTAGAAAGGAGGAGCCTGCATGCATTACGGAATGGCAATCGACCTGCAGCTGTGCTTCGGCTGCACGGAATGCGCGGGTGCAAATCGAACAACAACCTGCCCAACAACATGTGGTGGAACCGCGTGCTGACCGACGGAGGTGACTACCCCGACACCGCAAAAGGCACGTATCCCCAGGTAAGCATGGCTCACTACCCCGTCGGGTGCCAGCATTGCGCAAACCCGGCCTGCGCGAAGGTCTGCCCGGTCGGGGCGACCTGGCGCGACGAGAAGACGGGCATCGTGGTGCAGGACGTCGACAAGTGCATCGGCTGCCGCATGTGCATGGGCGCCTGCCCCTACAGCGCCCGCACGTTCAACTGGGAAGAGCCGGCCTACGCCGTTGACTTCCCCCTGGGCGACTTCGATGCCCCCAAGCACGTTGCCGGCGCGGTGGAGAAGTGCACCTTCTGCGCCAACCGCCTTGCACGCGGCGAAGAGCCCGCCTGCATGGAGCACTGCCCCGGACGAGCGCGGTACTGGGGCGATCTGGACGATCCTGGCAGCGACGTGTCTCGCGCGATCGCAGGACGTCCCACCGTTCGCTTGCTGGAAGACAAAGGCACGGAGCCTTCCGTGTACTACTTGGCGTAAAGGAGTGCCTCAATGACTGAATCGACCACGATCAAACGCTCCTCGACCGCCGTCCTGCTTGGGATATTCGCTGCGTTCGCCCTTGCGGGAACCGCCTGCTTCGTCTTCCAGACCATGCAGGGCCTGCACGTGGCAAACCTGGGCAACGACGTCACCTGGGGCCTCTACATCGTCGGCTTCCTGCTGTTCACCGGCGTTGCCGCAGGATGCTTGCTGTTCGCCTCGGCACCGTTCGTCTTCTCCGGCCTGGAAGCTTACCGCCCCTATGCGCGCGTGGCCTCCTTCGTCGCCGTAGCATACGGATGCTTGTGCGCGGGCCTGTTCATCTTGGTGGATACGGGAAACCCGCTTCGCGCGTTCTCCATCCTGACCAGCTTCCAGATCATGTCCCCCTTGTTCTGGGACACCGTCATCCTGATTGCCTACGTGGCGCTGGGCTGCGCGTTCACCGTCGCGCTCGTCAAAGCGGCCGAAGGCAAGTTGGCCGAAAGCTCCGTGCGCCCCTTGGCGATCGCCGTGTTCGTCGCCGCCCTGCTGGTAACGGTGACCTCGCTGGCATTCGCGCTCCAGGTAGCACGTCCCACCTGGAACAACCCCGGCCTGATGCTCTCGTTCTTCATCGCGGCCGTCGTTGCCGGCGGATCGGTGCTCGTCATCGTGTACGCCATGCTCGACCGCAGCGGCTATCTGCCCATGAGCGCGAAGGTGGCCCGCGGCTTCTCGCGCGCCGTCGCCCTGTTCCTTGTCGCCGAGCTCGCCTTCTCGCTGGCCGAGGCGTTCAGCGGCCTGTACATCGCCGTGGGCGAAGAGGCCGCCGTTGCCGCCTGGCTGACAAGCGGACCGGGAGCACCCTTCTTCTGGATGCAGGCAGCATGCGCCGCAGCCGGCATCGCGCTGCTTCTGCAAAAGTCGCAGCCTCTGCACGTCGCGGGAGCCGCCCTGGCCTTTGCATCCATCTTCCTGGTGAAGTACAACATGCTGCAAGCGCAGCTGCACAACCCGCTGATCGGCTTCGCGGGCCCCGTTGCCGCGCCGGGAGCCCCGGCGGGCGCGTACTTCCCCGCAATGATCGAGTGGGGCGTGGCGCTCGGCATCATCGGCATCGGACTGCTCGCCCTCACGTTGGGCATCTCCAAGCTCAAACTGGGAAAGTAGTCGCGCCCCCCGGGTGCGGATGCCCGCCGCGCGCGCGGCAACCCGCACCCCAGCCAACCCCTCCTCGGGCGGGAAGGCCCTCCCCTCACCCTCCTCCGGCCCTCCCGCCCTTTCCCTTCGTACGAGCAAAGGAGCACCCTCGATGAGCAACGCTGCGACCGGCAACCCGATGCACCCGGACCTTCTGCGGTTCCAAGGATACGCTGATTTCTTCAGGCTGGCGTCGATGTTCTTCCTAAGCCCCTCCGAGGAGCTTGCACAGGGAGTCATCGACGGCAGCGTCTTCGACGACATGCGCGCCATCTTCGAAGACGCCGGCCTCGACCCCTCATGCGCGGCTTTCGCGCACGAGAGCGCGCTCCGTCGGGAAAACCCCACGGCAAGCGAAATGAGAACGGAGCTCCGGCGCGACTACACCGCGTTGTTCACCCATCCCGAACGCCCTCTCGTGGCAATCTGCGAGATGAGGTTTCGGGATGGGCGCGACCGTGCCGAGACGCCCTCCACGCCCTTCCTCAACGAGGCGGCCCTGCATGCCGAGAGCTGCTACCGCGCGGCAGGCCTCTCCCTGGACGGCAGCCGGTCGCGCGAGCCGGGAGACCACCTCGCCATCGAGCTTGAGTTCATGGCCTACCTGAACGCCCGCCTGGCCGAGGCACTCGAGCGCAACGACCTCGACGCGCACCGGCGCTGGGAGGAGGCGCTCTCCGAATTCGAGCCGCACCTGACCAGCTGGGTCCCCGACTTCTTCAGCGCATGCGAGCGCTCGGGGTGCGGCACGGTGTACCCCTGGCTCGGCCGGATAGGGGCGGTCTTCATGGAACGGTATCTCAAGGACCGCGCATAGCGGCAGGGCCCGCCCTGCCTCTGCGCCCCCCGCCAGGGAGGCGCAGAGGCTCCTTAACGGGGGAACCGCACCTCCGGGTAGTAGCATGACAGGCCGTCCGCGCAGGCGGCGGCGCGCTCGGGCGGCACGTCCATGCGCTCGAGGTACTCCTGCTCGTCGGCGCACGCGCGCGCGATCTCCACGTTGCACACGACGGCCTCGATGTCGCGCAGGATGCAGGCCGAGTCGTCCGAGCGGCCCACGATCTTCGCCGCCGCCACGCCGGCGCGCTCCAGACGGTACACGGCGCACAGGCCGCAGGCGGTACGGTGGAACCGCCCGTAGGCCTCGTTGTTCTCGCGTGCGGCACGCGAAAGGCCGCTGCCGCGCCCCACGGTGTAGAACTCCCGATCGGCGTGGCGCACGTCCCAGCAGAGCGCATTGCGGTCCTGGAAGTGGCGGCCCAGGCAGTAGCCGTCCGCGAAGATGCAGCCGTTGCGCATGAGGAACGCCTCCAGCTCCAGGTCGGGCACGGCTTCCGCCAGCGCCTCGATCTCGGCCAGGCCCATGTCGCGCGGCACGATCACGCGCGTGCAGCCGAGCTCGCGGTAGAAGCGGGCGATGTCGGCGTTGTACACGCCGCACATGGTCGACGCCACCACCGCCAGGCCGCTGTCGGCTGCCGGCTCCACGGCCTCCGGCACCGACACGATGACCCCCGCCGCGCCGGCCGCGTGCAGCCGCTCGAAGTAGCCGTATAGGAAATCCAGCTGCTCCTTGGTGTAGGCGTTCGCGTTGAAGGTGACGTAGAGCCTCTTGCCCAGGCCGTGCACCTCGTCCACGATGTCGAGCACCTCGTCGAAGCCGTAGGGGTTCGCCTGACGCTGGAAGCCCGTCATGCGGTTGAGGTCCGCCACGTCGCCGAAGCGCTCATGCCAGGCCGCATCGTGGAAGCCCACGTAGAACTCCTCGCCGCCCGCCTCGGCATAGCGCCCGAGGTACGCCCGGTCGTTCACCGGCACGAGCGGGTTCATCGCGCGCTCCCGGCAGCCGCGAGGGGCATGCAGGCCGCCGCCCCGCCCTGATCGAGCGCGGCCGCCGGACCTTTGCCCGAGCCGAGCGCCGCCGCCGGGTCCCCAGCGGACGCCGCCGCGCAGGCCGCCGCGCGCCCGCACCCCGCCCCTTCCGCCTCCTGGAAGCGCACGGCCGCGGGGCCGTGCTCCACCCGCGCGTCGCGACGCGGCACCAGCACGTCGAACGGCGACACGATCATGCGGAAGTCCTCCCCCTCGCACACGGTGCAGCTGTGGTTCGGAAAGTACACGGCACGGCCGAGCTTCAGCAGCCGCGCGCCGTACGGCAGCCCGTAGCCGATGGCGCAGCGCGTGCATTCCAGCTTGCACGGCGCGTTCGGGCGGAACTTCTCGCGCACGGGGTGGCCGATGCCGGCCAGCTCGCAGACCGAGCCCGTGGACATATAGCAGTAGGGCATGTGCACGCCCACCTCGAGATGCGGCATGTAGCCGCGCAGCTCGGACAGGTCGAGCGCCGCATGCGTGGGGTCGAGCTCCAGCCCCTGCAGCTCGCCCTGGCGGAACAGCTCGGTGACGAGCGCGGGAACGCCCACCGCATGCCGCTCCTCGAAGAGCTCCGCATAGCGCGGGTCGCGCGGCTCCTTCGAGAACAGGCGCCCCGCGTTCAGCGGCAGCCCGTACCGGTCGAGGCAGTACGCCACCATGCCCACGTCGTTCACCGTTATCTCGTCGACGACGCCGCGGTTCGCGCCCACGAGCTCGTCGATGCGGCGGCGCGCCTCGGCCAGGTCCTTCTGGGAGAACACCGGCACCACGAGCGTGGCCGGTATGCCCTCGCGGCGGCAAAGCGAGAACGCCTCGCGCCACACCTGGTCGGGTTGGCGCAGGAAGTACTGGCTGCAGAAGTTGGAGCCGACGTAGAGCCGCCTCACCGAGCGGCGGCCCGCCGCCTGCATGGTGCGCTCCACCATCGTGGAGAGCGTCATGCCGTGCGCACGGGCCGCCGCGGCCACGTCGGCCACGCTGCACGCGGGTATCGATTGCATTGCCGGCTACTGCTCGTTCTCGGCGACGCCCTGGCCGTACTGCTCGCCCTTGCCGTAGCGCTCGCCGGAGGCATACCGCTCGCCCTGCTCGGAGCCTTCGCCGTAGCCCTCGCCGCGGCCGTACTGCTCGCCGGCCTCCTTGCCGGAGCCTTCGCCGTAGCGCTCGCCGGCATGTCCACCTTCACCGGAGCCGTGCCCTTCGCCGTACCCTTCGCCGCTTCGACGGCCCTCGCGGCCGCCCTCGCCCCTGCCGTAATCCTCGCCCTCGCGGCCGCCCTCGCCGTGCCCGTAGCCCTCGCCCTTGCCGTAGCCCTCGTCGCGCGGCTGGCCCTTCAACTCGTCGATCGTGTCTTCCATCATGGCAGACCCCTTTCGTCGTAGAATGCGCGGTTGAAAAAGGCGGCCCCTCGGACCGCCGTCGCGACGCCTCCCGGCGGAGGATGGGCCGGTGGCGCCGCGTTCCCAACATGGTAGCGCGCGCCGGGCGCAGGAGCCGCCGCGCCGGGCGTCCCTTTCCCGCCCGTACTCGCCCCGTCAGCATCCCGAAAACGAGCGGGGCGCCCCCGTTTCCGAGGGCGCCCCGCGAAGCACTTCTCTGGTTGCCGAGCAGGCTACATGCTGAACAGCCCGAACTGCGCGGCCACGTAGGCCACCAAGATCACCACCACCAGCACCGGCGCCACGAACTTGATCATGACCGTCCACGCCTTCTCGGCCTTGAACGGGCTCGAGAGCTTCACTTCCTTCACGATGAGCCCCGGCTTCACGATCCAGCCGATGAACACGCACGTGAGCAGCGCCACGATGGGCATGAGCACCGAGTTCGAGAAGAAGTCGAAGAAGTCCAAAAGCGTGGTGCCCGCGCCCAAGGGCTCGATGAACGACAAGCCGTTGTAGCCCAGGTTCACGAAGATGCCCGCCACCACGACCACGCCGATCACCGTGCCGAGCGCCTTCTTGCGCGACCAGCCCGCGCCGTCCTGGATGATGGAAACGCACGTCTCCGTGAGCGAGATGGCGCTGGTGAGCGCCGCGAACAGCACCAGCAGGAAGAACACGAAGCCCACGACCACGGCCGCGTCGCCCATTCCCGCGAACACTCCGGGCAGCGTGATGAACATGAGCGACGGCCCCGCCGCGCCCGCCACGGCGTCGCCCGAGCCCATGGCCACGAATGCGGCCGGCACGATCATGAGGCCGGCCAGGAACGACACGCCCACGTCGAAGCAGCCGATGCGCGTGACGCTCTGCGTGAGGCTGGACTTGCGGTCGAGGTACGAGCCGTACGTGATCATGATGCCCATGGCCAGCGACAGGCTGTAGAACATCTGCCCGAGCGCCCCGATGACCAGCTCCGGCGAGAACTTGCTGAAGTCGGGCACCAGGTAGTACAGCGCGCCCTCGGCCGCGCCCGGCTGCATGAGCGTGTAGGCCGCGATGGCCACGGCCATGACGATGAGCGCCGGCATCATGATGAGGTTCGCCTTCTCGATGCCGCCCTTCACGCCCAGCGACACCACGATGAACACGATGGCCATGAACAGGAGCATCCACAGGAAGCTCTCGGTGTTGCTGGTGATGAAGCCCGTGAAGAAGTCGCCGCCGTCGGCCAGCGCCTCGGGCCCGTTGATCAGGTAGGCCGCCGCGTACTTCGTCACCCAGCCGCCGATGATGCAGTAGTACGGCGTGATGATGAACGGCACGGCCGAGGCGAGGATGCCGATGAAGGCGTACTTCTTGCCGAACTGCTTGAACGCGCCGATGGCCGACTGCCCCGTCGTGCGCCCGAGCGCCGTCTCCAGGAGCAGCAGCGACACGCCGAACGTGAACACGAGCACCAGGTAAGTGAGCAGGAACGTGCCGCCGCCGTACTTCGCCGCCAGGTACGGGAAGCGCCACATGTTCCCCAGGCCCACGGCGGAAGCGGCTGCGGCCAGGATGAACGCCCATTTGCCCGACCAGGACGAGCGCGCGGGCGTGCCGGTAGAAGACATCGATAACCTCCGTTGTCGATCGATCAATGCAAGGGTGCCCCTGCGCGGACGCGTCCGCGGGAGCCCGGATACGGGGCGCCGCCGAACATTCACCCTCGGCACCACGATCCGAATGCATCATTATAGCGGCAAAACCCCGCCTGGCGACCACGTTTTCGCAGAAGGCGCCGTGTGGGACGCCGGAGCGATCCGGAACGGTCCGGGCCTCCTCCAAAGCCGCCGGGACCCACGCGGCGCATGACGGCCCGCAGACGGTTGGGCAACCCCGCTGTGACCCCTTGCCCCGCAACCCGGGCAAGGCGCTCGCGCCAACGATACTGGTTCCCCTGCAAGCGTATCGGGGCCGCAGCGGCCCCGACCTACCGAAACGGAGGACCCCATGGACCAACCCGGGATCACGTGCATCTCGCGCCGCTCCTTCATTGCCGGCAGCGCGCTCGCGTTCGCCTCGCTCGGCTTCGGCCTTTACGGCTGCGCCGAGCCCGCCGACAACGGCGCCGCGCATGTCAACCGGGGAAAGGCAGCCAAAAGGGCCGACCAGTACTTCGAGAACGGGACCATCGCGACGGTGAACGATCAGGACGACATCGTGGAGGCCCTGGCCGTGAAGGACGGGCGCATCGTGTTCGCCGGCTCGGCGGCCGACGGCCAGGCATACAAGGACGTGGCCGGATCGGTGGTGGACCTCCAGGGCAGTTTCGTGCTGCCGGGCCTCATCGAAGGCCATATCCACTCGGGATCGCCCGACTTCTTCGACTTCAGCCTCGTCGGCCTCTCCACCGCCGAAGAGGAGCTCGCCGCCATCAAGGAGTACGTCGACGCGCATCCCGAGAAGGACACGTACCTGGGCTACGGCTACATGGCCAGCCTCTACCCCGGCGAGGAGCTGGAGAAGGGGCCCAAGAAGGAGCGCCTCGACCAGATCAGCCCCGACAAGCCGCTGCTCGTGTACTCGTTCGACGGCCATGGCGCGTGGCTGAACTCGAAGGCGTTCGCGTACCTCGGCATCACGCCCGACACGCCCTCCACGCCCGGCGGCGCGATCTACAAGGACGCGGACGGCGGACTGTGGGGCACGCTGGCCGACTCCGCCATGTCGCTGACCTCGAAGTACCCCGTCAACCAGGAGAACGTTGCCGACGGGCTGGCCGCGTTTCTGCAGGGCCTCAACGCGTTGGGCTACACGTCCCTCTTCACGCCGCCCGGCAACGGCTTCTTCCCCGTGCCCTACGAGGGCTACCAGGCGCTCGCGGATCGCGACGAGCTCACCATGCGCGTGCGCGGCGCGGGCATCGTCACCAGCTGGCAGACCGACGAGGACCTGGCCAAGCTCGAGGAGCTGAAGAAGAAGTACGACGGCGACGCGCTCAAGGTGATCGCCGGCAAGATATTCGTCGACGGCGTGATGGACAACGAATCGGCCCTGCTGTCCGAGCCCTACACCGACGACCCCTCCAGCTACGGCGAGACCGGCTGGGAGCAGGACGCCCTCAACCAGGCGGTCGCGGCCATCAACCGCACCGGAATGCTCGCGCACATCCACGCCATCGGCGACGAGGCCGTGACGATGGGGCTCGACGCCATCGAGTACGCCGAGCAGAACGTGCCGGACGACGACGAGCGCAACGCCATCACCCACCTGCAGCTCGTGAAGGAGGGCGACGTCCCGCGCTTCGCCGAGCTGGAGGTGACGGCCGTGGCCGACCCCTACTGGCACTTCAAGGAGCCGCAGTACTGGGAATCGAAGGAAAGCCCGGCGCTCGGCGAGCGCGCCGAGAAGATGTACCCGATGAAGTCGTTCGCGGATGCGGGCGCGACGCTCGTCTCCGCCTCCGATTTCCCCGTGACCTCGAACCCCAACCCCTTCTACGCGATGCAGTTCGGCGTGACGCGCAACCTCGTGGACGGCGAGCCCTACGGCGTGCCCAACATCACCGACATGGACGATCCCGCCTACCTGCTGTGGCCCGAAGAGCGCGTTGACATCAAGCGGATGATCCGCAGCTTCACCGCCGACGCCGCCTGGGCCCTGGGCTTGGAAGGCGAGACGGGCACGCTTGAGCCCGGCAAGTCGGCCGACTTCATCGTGGTGGACCAGAACGTCCTCGACGCCGACCCCCTTGCCATCAAGGACACGAAGGTGCTCGCCACCTACCTGCGCGGCGAGAAGATCTTCGACGCCGCGCAGGCTACGGACCCCAAGGAATAGCCCCGCTCCCTCGTTCCGCGCGGGCCCAAAAGGCAAATCTGCGGTTTTGGCGAGGGGTGCGCGAGGCGCTTGGGGGTTCGCGCGGTTTCCACTATCATGGTTGCAGACGAACGTGAGAAGGAGAACCATCCATGTGCGGAATCTGCGGGTTCACCGGGGCTGTCGAGGCCGACCTGCCCATCTTGAAGGCCATGTGCGACGTCATGGCGCATCGCGGCCCGGACGGCGAGGGGCAGTACATAGACGACGGCATCGCGCTCGGGCACCGGAGGCTCTCGCTCATCGACCTCGAGGGCGGCAACCAGCCCATGGTGCGCGCGACCGGCGATCATGCCTCCGCCGTCACCTCCCCCGCGCTCATGCCCGACGGCGCGCCCTGCGCGAGCCCTGAGGCGGCCGCCGCGAAGGGCGACTACGCCATCGTGTTCAACGGCGAGATCTACAACTACCGCGACTTGCGCGCGGAGCTCGAGACCGAGGGCTGGGAGTTCCAGACGAGCTCGGACACCGAGGTGCTGCTCACGGGCTACCTCGCCTGGGGCGAGGGCGTGCTCGACCGCCTGCGCGGCATGTTCGCGTTCGCCATCTGGAACCGCGCCTCCCGCGAGCTCTTCTGCGCGCGCGACTTCTTCGGCATCAAGCCGCTCTACTACACGGTGCAGCAGGGCGCGGCCGGACCGCAGCTCATCTTCGCCTCCGAGATCAAGTGCATCCTGGAGCACCCCGCCTACGAGCGCGCGCTCAACGAGGACGCGCTCGAGCAGTACCTGTGCTTCCAGTTCTCGGCGCTCGACGAGACGTTCTTCAAGGGCATCTTCAAGCTGCCCCCCGCCCACTGCATGACCGTGCGCGCCGACGGCGCCGTCGAGATGCGCCGCTACTGGCGCCCGGAGTACGCCTTCGACGAGGGCCGCAGCCGCGAGGACACCGTGGAGGCCATCGACGCCGCCATGCGCGAGAGCGTGCGCTACCACAACGTGGCCGACGTGGAGGTGGGCTCGTTTTTGTCGAGCGGCATCGACTCCAGCTACATGGCCGCATGCCTGGCCAAGGAGAACCCCGCCATCAAGACGTTCACCGTGGGCTTCGCCGAGTACGAGGGCGGGCGCGACGAGATAACCTGGGCGCGCGAGCTGGCCGACGAGCTGCACATCGCGAACAGCTCCAAGCACATCGGCGAGGAGGAGTACTGGGCGAGCCTGCCGCGCGTGCAGTGGCACATGGACGAGCCCTCGGCCGACCCGAGCGCCGTGGCGCTCTACTTCGTGGACCAGATAGCGGCCGAGCAGGTGAAGGCGGTGCTCTCCGGCGAGGGGGCCGACGAGTTCTTCGGCGGCTACCGCATCTACCAGACGCCGTTCGCGAACGCCAAGCTGTCCTGGGCGCCGAAGGGCCTGCTCAAGGGCGCGTCGAAGGCGGCTCGGGCGCTGGGGGTGCGCGGCGCGAACTACCTTGAGCGCGCGAGCGAGCGGCCCGAGGACTGGTACTACACCAACGCGAACGGCGTTGCGTTCAGCCCCGAGGAGCGCGAGCGTCTGCGCGCGGGCAAGCGCGCGGCGGGAGTGCTGCGCCCAGCGTCCCCCCAGGAGCTCATCGCGCCGGCGTACGCCGAGGTCGCGGGCCTCGACGACACCACGCGCATGCAGTACGTCGACCTGTTCTTCTGGCTCGTGGGCGACATCCTGCTCAAGACCGACAAGATGTCGATGGCGCACTCGCTGGAGAGCCGCGTGCCGTTTTTGGACAAGCGCGTGTTCGAGGTGTCGGCCACCATCCCCACCCGCCTGAAGGCGAACGGCGAGCAGACGAAACTCACGCTGCGCGAGGCCGCCGAGCGCGCCATCCCCAAGGACTGGGCGCAGAAGGAGAAACTGGGCTTCCCCGTGCCCGTGGTGAACTGGCTGCGCCAGGAGCGCTATTACGACGAGATCAAGGCGTGGTTCACGGGCGATATCGCCGCCAAGTTCTTCGACACCGGCGAGCTCGTGCGCCTGCTCGACGAGCACAAGGCCGGCGCCGACCGCTCCCGCAAGATCTGGATCGTCTACATGTTCCTCATGTGGTACAAGATCTACTTCGTGGACCAGAAGGCCCCGGAGAAGCCGGCGGCGTAGCGAAAGAAGAAGCGCCTCGCGGTTCGCGAGGCGCTTCCCATTGGCGGATGAGTGCGAGGTCCGGCGCCCCTTCGATCGCCCGACCGGAGGGGCGCCGGTGCGCCCTTTGCCGCAGGAAACGCCCCGCGGGTGCGGGGCGTTTCCTGCGGCTCCTACGCTCCTGTGGGGGCCAGGTCCTCGGGGTCCAGGTCGACGCCCAGCTCGCGTCGCCTGACGTCCGCGTCATATTGGGCCAGCTCCTCTTTCGTGCGGCCCTTCCACGCAGGCTCGATGCCGGCGCGCTTCTCGGCCGCTTGCGCCACCAGGCCGGGCACGATATAGGCGGCCCAGCACACCACGGCGCCCCACAGGTTCACGCCGAGGAAGTTCGCGTACGATCCGTCGCCGACGTTCATGAAGGCGAGCGCGGCCGGCGCCACCGTGTCCACGATGCCCAGCGCCATGCCTATCCAGAAGGCCAGCTGGAAGCCCACCTTCGTCGGCTTCACCACGCCGTGCATCAGGAAGATGGGGCCCAGGCCCATGATCATGGTGCCCGAGATGGTGGTGGCTGCGATGATATCGGCGCCCATGATCATGGGCAGGTTGCCCACGATGCCGAAGATGATCATGAACACGATGCCGATGATGCGCGGGTTCATCTTGGGCGTGCGGCCCAGGATGCCCGGCAGGTCGCGCGCCGTGAGCTTCGCCAGCGAGCTGAACGTGGAGTCCAGCGTGGAGCCGGCGGTGGCAATCATGATGACGGCCATCATGAAGAACGCCACAATGCCCAGGCTCTGCGCCACCACGACCGGCGCGCTGGAACCGGCGATGCTCATGCCGTCGAGGTAGGCGTGCACGCCGATGAGCGAGAACAGCACGATGGCCACGAAGCCCAGAAGGCCCGCCACCGTGAAGCTCTTGAGCATCTTCCTCTCCTCGCAGATGAAGCCGCGGTCGGTGAGCACGGCATCGTGGAAGCCGTACGACAGGCACTGCAGGCCCGCGCCTATGATGAAGTCCACGCCGCCCCCGAGCGTCCACGTGCCGGACGTCGCAAAATCCGACAGGTCGTGCATCGGCACCACCCACACGAGCACGGCGATGAGCAGCACCGCGAACAGGATGGCCTGCGCCACGTCGGTGATGATGGAGCCGCGCATGCCGCCCCAGCAGCAATAACCCACGGTGATGGCCGTGAACAGCAGCGCCGCGATGACGAACGGCGCCGAGCCGGACGCGCCGTAGTACGCGCCCACGACCGACGTGTTAGACCACACCTCGTTGAACAGGCGCACCAGTATGGCGGCAGAGAAGCAGAACGCGGCCGCGATGCCGTAGTGCTCGGTGAGGAAGCTGATCATGCCCGTAGCCTTGAACTTGCGGCGCAGGCGGTACAGCGCCCAGCCGGTCAGCGGGATGCACAGCCAGTACATGGCGTAGCCGATGCCGCCCACGATGCCGAAGTTCGCGCCCATGTTGGCGGCGTTCGTGACCGACTTCGCGAAGATCCACGCAATGAAGATGGAGGCGGTGATCATCCACGGGTTGGCGGCGCGGCCCTGCTTGTCCTCGCCTTTGAAGAACCCGCCCAGGCTGACGGTCTTCGGCGAGAGCAGGAACATCACGATGCCGTACATGATGAGGAATCCCCAGAAGAAGATCCCGGTGGTCGAATCCATGCAGCCGTCCCCTTACGTACGATCGCTTAACTTGATTGATGCTAGTATTAGATTATATCTACTAATATGGTATGTCAACTAGAAAGATGGCCCGGCGGCCGGCGAAGCGGGCGGCGTCGCGCAAGCCAGGCGGCGGCGCGGCGGGGGCTATCCCCGCACGATGGTGCCGCCGCAGCTCGAGCCGCTGCCGGCCGTGCAGGCGTAGCAGTGGTTGCGGAAGCGTATGGGGCGCGCGAGCGGCAGCGCAGGGTCGGCCGCGTAGTCGAACACCGTGCGGTCGCCGCCGTCCTCGCGGCGCACGGGCAGGCCGAGCGCCTGGTTGAAGTCGCAGTCGTACACGCGCCCGTCCCAGCCCACGGACAGCTGGCGGCGGCACATCATCCCGTCGCACGCCTGTTGGTTGAAGCTGTCGATGAGCAGGTTCAGGTAGCCGTCGAACGCTCCGGTGTCGATGAGGTGCGCACCGTAACGCCCGATAGGGTTGTTCGCAACGGCGAACAGGTGGTCGAACGACACGCCCAGCGCGGCCAACCGGCGGCGATACACGGCCTCGAGCTCGGCCTGGTCGGGCGGAAGCACGGGCCATTGCGGGTTGAACACCAGGTCCAGCACGTGCTCGCCGTCGCGGCCGTAGCCGCGCGCGTTCAGCTCCCGCAGCACCTCGATGCTCGGGTCGAACGTGCCGCCGCCGCGCTGCTGCTCGGCCTGCGCGTCGTGCACGTTGGGCAGCGACGCCACCACCTCCACGCCCAAGCGGGCGTACAGGTCCATGAGCGGCCGGTACGCAGGGTCGCGCAGGATCACGAGGTTCGTGCGCACCATGACGCGGGCGACCCCGGAGGCGCGCTCGACGAACCAGGCGAAGTCGGGATGCAGCTCGGGCGCGCCGCCCGTCACGTCTACCGTGTCGATGCCGGGGCGCGCGGCCACGGCCAGCACGGCCTCGAGCACGGCGCGGTCGGCGGCCTCGGTGCGGTGCGGGCCGGACTCCACATGGCAGTGGGCGCAGGCCAGGTTGCAGCGGGCCGTGACGTTGACCTGGATCGTAGACGGCTCGCCCGCCGTATGCAGACAGGAGGAATCGTCCACGACGTCCTCGAAGTACACGAGCCCGGCCAGTGCCAGCTCCACGTCGTCCTTCGTGGCGCGCGAGCGCCGCGGCGGGGCGTCGGTGCGGGCGGACGGGCCGCGGCGAAAGCCGCCGAGCAGCGCGTCCTCCAGCCGGTCGTCCGCGCCGTCCACGATACGGCTGCGGTACGACACGGCTGCCGGGCTGGCCGCCGGCCACAGGCCGTCGAACCAGGCGAGGTAGGCGTCGCGGTCGTAGCGCACCGGCACGGCCTCCACGTGGAGGCCGTCGCGTTCGGCGCCGAACAGCGCGTCCGGGTGCGGCGCAGCCGCCACGCGCACGGTCAGGCCGAAATGCTGCCCGGCGAAGTTCGGCAGGCCGGCTGCCCCGTTGTTCACCACGAGCCCGCGCGCGAGCGAGAGCGCCGCAGGCGCGCATGTGTGCGTAGTGGCTAACACGTCCACGTCGTTGGCAGCCATCCATCGGTCGAGCTCGTCCTGGCGCAGCACGTCCTGCAGCGACTCGCGCGAGCAGGCCCAGCCGCCTATCAGCTGCTCGTCGCCATGCGTGACGGCCACCTTCCTGCCCGCAACGCCCACCGTGCAGGTTGCGGGCCGGCCGGCCAGCGGCTCCTTGAGTTCGGGATGCGCATCCACGGCCTCGGACAGCTTCTTGTGGATGCGGTTCGAGCGGCTCACCGCATCGTCGCCCGTGCAGTCCGGGTAGGCGCATCCGCACCCCACGCCCACGTCCACCTGGCGGCGCAGCTCGGCCTCCACGTTGCCCACGAGCGGCGTGTAGCGCGCCGCCCGCCGTTCCAGCGCGGCGAAGTTCTCGGCCGTCTTGTCGAACCAGTGCAGGTCGCCGTTCAGCACGACGCGCACGTCGCCCTGCTCGGCCGCCACCAGGCGGTCCACCGCGTCGAGCGCGAACGGGTTGCCGTACAGGCCTCCCACCACGTACAGCACGTCGCACGCAACCTCGGGGCCGCCAGCGAAGGCGTCGGGGGCCAAGCGGTAGTCGACCGGGCAGACCCGGCCTGCATCCTTGAACACCCGGCGCACCTGGCCGGACACGGAGCATGACGACATGGGAGCGCGTCCTTTCTCGCTGCGGTTCTCGTTACTATAGGATTATATCCAATAATCGCGGAATGCCAACGATAGGTTGGCGAAAACAGGGCGCTCGGCTAGGCGAGCTTCGAAGCGTCCACCGCCACCAGATGGCCGTGCTCGTCCTCGAACACGCACAGGGCCCCGTCGCGGCTCTCGTACAGGTTGCGGAACCGTGCGAACCGCGCGCGCTGCGGGCGCTCGGCGCACTCGCCGGCCTCATCGGGCGCATCCCCGCCGCAAGCCGCCGGCTCGCCCGCCACGAGTTCCGGCTCCGGTTCCGGTTCCGGTTCCGGTTCCGGTTCCGGTTCCGGTTCCGGTTCCGGTTCCGGTTCCGGTTCCGGTTCCGGTTCCGGTTCCGGTTCCGGTTCCGGTTCTGGTTCTGGTTCTGGTTCTGGTTCTGGTTCTGGTTCTGGTTCTGGTTCTGGTTCTGGTTCTGGTTCTGGTTCTGGTTCTGGTTCTGGTTCTGGTTCTGGGAAAGGCTCGCACGGGGAAGGCGTGCCAAGGGTGGCGATTTCCGCCACCGGCACGTCAAACGATGGTTCCGGCGCCGGCTCGGGATCGAAAAGCGGCTCGCCCGCCTCCTCGCAATCATCCACCGCGGCCTCCGTGCGCACCGCCCGCACCTCGACGGCATGCGCCAACGACGGCACGGCAATCGGAAGCTCGGTGGTCGAGCGGAACGCAAGCTCCTCGACGGGCTCTTGCGGGTCGAACGTGTCGGCATCGGCATCCGCCGTCTCGCCCACGGCCAGCGCGGCCTCTGCCAGGCCGCCCTCGACTATCTCTACGCCCGATGCCATCACGCGGTTCTCGGGCGGAGCCGGATCGATGTCCAGGCGCGTGGCCAGCGACAAGTTCGATTGGGCTATCGACACCAGCTCGGCGCCCAGCTCGGCGCCTTCGGCACCCTTGGATTGGAGCTCCCTGCCTATGTCGAGCACCCGCCCCCACGAGAGCGCGTCCAGATCCTCTTTCAGCGACGCGACCTTGTCGGCCTCGCGGGCGATGCGCTTCTCTGGCGTGTTACCGAACAGCATGGCTTCCTTTTACCGAACAGGTGGTTGATACAAGCGTTCGTCCAGTATAGCACGCATCCCGATCCGGCGAGGCTCCTCGCCCGGGCGCAGCGGAACAGGACCGCTAGTAGATCACGCGCCAGAACACGAGGCCCTGCGCGGGAGCGTTCTCGCCGGCCGCCTGCCGGTCGCGCGCTTCCAGCACCTCGCCCACCCACGACGAGGGGCGCTGGCCCTTCCCCACCATCACGAGCGTGCCCACGATAGTGCGCACCATGGAGTGCAGGAAGGCGTTGCCCACCACCTTGATGGCCAGGATGTTCTCGCCAAGCACCGTCTCGGGATGAAACGATATCTCGCGCACGTTGCGGTTCGTGGGCTTGCCCACGGCCGATGCCGCCATGCAGAAGCTCTTGAAGTCGTGCTCGCCCAGCAGGTACTGGGCCCCGGCCTCCATGGCCGACACGTCCAACCCGCCCGGCACGAACCACGAGAAGTCCTTCATGAAGATGGGCGCCGTGCTGTCCACGCACAGGTGGTAGTGGTACTCGCGCGCCTGGGCGTCGAAGCGGGCCGAGAAGCCCTTCTGCTTCGGCTCCACCTCGCGCACCGTGATGGCGTCGTTCGTGAGCGCGTTGAGCGAGCGGCGCAGGCTGGGCAGCGAGCGCCCGGCGATGTCGACGTCGTCCACGTCGAAGCTCACCACCTGGCCGAGCGCATGGACGCCCGCATCGGTGCGGCCGGCGCACGTCGTTTCGATGGGCCGGCGGAACAGCAGCTCGAGGGCCGCCTCCACGTCGCCCTGCACGGTGAGCTGGCCGGGCTGCCGAGCGAACCCGGAAAAGGGAGCGCCGTTGTACGAGAGGGTGAGCGCGAGGGTGTGCTCGCGCACCGGGCGCTCTCCGTCGGCGGCGGCAAGAGCTCCCGCAGCGGATCCGGCAGGGCGCGTCTGGGTATGTTGAGTAGTCTGAGTCATGATGCGCTCCATCATAAACGAAACCGGCCGCCCTGCGAAGCGCGACCGGTTTCCGCTTGCCAAACTGTAATGAAACGCCGCGGCGGGCGGCCCTCCCCTACGACGCGCGGCTCCACACCGGGCGGCCGAACAGGTCCTGAATCTCCGAGAGCATGATCTGGGAGCGGGCGTCCACCGTCACCGGCAGCTCGGCGCGGAACTTGCGGCCGTCGCCCTGGCTCACGAACAGCACCACGCCGTCGCGGCCCGGATAGGACTTCAGGATGCGGTTCAAGCGCTGCGACGTGGCCTGGTTGAAGTCGGCGGACGACACCTTCAGCTCCAGATGCGACGGGCGCGCGTCAGCCTCGTTCAGCTCGATGGCCTCCACCTCGAAGGCCATGATCTGGTTGCCGCGGTCGCTGTGCTCGAACTTGCCCTTGATCTTGACGATGGCATCCTCCTGGATGGCCTCGGCGTTCTCGTCGTACTTGAAGCAGATGCACTCGATGTGCCCCGTCGTGTCCTCCAGCGTGAACGTGGCCATCTTCGTGCCGCGCTTCGTGAGCTTCGTCACCACGGTGGATATCATGCCCACGAACGTGGCGGACTTGATCTCCTTCGTGCGCTCGGCCAGGTCTCCCAGCTGGAACTTCGTCATGCGGGCGATGGTGCCCTCGTATGGGCGCAGCGGATGGTCCGAGACGTAGATCTTCATGATCTCCTTCTCGTAGGACAGAAGCTGGCGCTTGGGCCACTCCACGCCGTCGGGCTCGGGCACCTCCTCCTCGAATCCGGAGTCGGGATCGTCGCCGAACAGGTCGAACATGGACACCTGTCCGCGGTCGCGGTCCTTCTGGCGCTTCGACGCGCTTTCCAGCAGCGGCGTCTCGTCCACGAAGTACATGAGCTGTTTGCGCGTGTAGCCGGTGGAGTCGAACGCCCCGCCCTTGATGAGCGCCTCGAGCGTCTTGCGGTTGTAGCACTTCGCATCCAGGCGGTTCACGAAGTCGTGCAGGCTCGTGTACGGGCCGTTGGCCTCGCGCTCCTCGATGATGGCCTCGGCCACGTTCGCGCCCACGCCGCGCACGCCCACCAGGCCGAAGCGGATGCCGTCGTCGGTGGGCGTGAACTCCGCGTTCGAGGAGTTGATGTCCGGCGGCAGCACGGGCGTGCCGTTGTGGTTGCAGCTGGCAATGTAGCGAATCAGGCGGTCGGTGTTGCCCATGTAGGACGACAGCACGGCGGCCATGAAGTCGTTCGGGTAATGCGCCTTCAGGTACGCCGTGCGCATGACCAGGATGGCGTAGGCGGCGGAGTGCGATTTGTTGAACGCGTACTTCGCGAACTTCTCGGCATCCTCCCAGATCTGCTTGGCGATGGCCAGCGAGAAGCCGTTCTCCACGGCGCCCGTGTTCCAGTCCTCCTGCAGGGCGCGCATGACGTCGAGCTTCTTCTTGCCCATGGCCTTGCGCAGCTTGTCGGCCTTGCCGGCGGAGAAGCCGCTCATGGCCATGGAGATCTGCATGATCTGCTCTTGGTAGACCATGGTGCCGTACGTCTCCTCCAAGATGGGGCGGAGACGGTCGTCGTAGTAGTGTATCTGGGTCTTGCCGCTGGCCACCTTGACGTAGTCGTCGACCATGCCGGACTCCAGCGGGCCCGGACGGTTGAGCGCGATGGAGGCGACGATGTCGGAGAAGCGCGTGGGGGGCAGGCGGGCGAACAGGCTCACGTACAGCGCACCCTCCACCTGGAACAGGCCGTCCATGTTGCCGGACTGCATGAGTTTGAACGCGGCCTCGTCGTCGATCGGGATCTCCTCGGGGACCACCTTCGTGCCGAAGCGCTGCTCGACGTTGCGGCACGCGATGGAGAGCACGTCGAGCGTGCGCAAGCCCAGGAAGTCCATCTTCAGCAGGCCGAGCTCCGGCGTGTAGTGGCCGTCGTACTGGGTGATGATGCCGCCGCCCTTGGTGTCGCGCTTCATGGGAACGTGGTCGGCCATGGGGTCGCGGCAGATGATGGTGGCGCACGCGTGCACGCCCTCGCCGCGCACGTGGCCCTCGATGGACTTCGCGGCGTCGATGACGGCCTTGACGTCCTCCTCGGTCTCGTACGCCTTCTTGAGGTCGGGGTTCGTGGCGAGCGCCTTGTCGATGGTGATGCCCAGCTCGTCGCCGATGAGCTTGCAGATGCGGTCGCCCGTGTTGTACGGGTAGTCCAGCACGCGCGCGGCGTCGCGCACGGCGTTCTTGGCCTGCAGGGTGCCGAACGTGATGACCTGGGACACATGGTCCTCGCCGTACACGTCCTTGATGTGGTTGATGACCTCTTCGCGGCGGCCCTGCTCGAAGTCGACGTCGATATCGGGCATCTCCACGCGCTCGGGCGAGAGGAAGCGCTCGAACAGCAGGCCGTTGGACAGCGGGTCGAGCGCGGTGATGTCCATGGCGTAGGCCACGATGGCGCCTGCGGCCGAGCCGCGGCCCGGCCCCACGCCGATGCCCTGGCTGCGCGCCCACTCGATGTACTCCTGCACGATGAGGAAGTACGCCGGGAAGCCCTGCTGGATGATGATGCCCATCTCGTAGTCGGCGCGCTCCTGCGCCTCTTGCGGCACCGGGCTGCCATAGTGCTTGACCAGGCCCTCCTGCACGCGGCGGCGGAAGTAGCTCTCCTCGGTCTCGCCTTCGGGCAAGGGGAAGCGCGGGAGGATGGAGTCGCGCTCCAGCACCACGTCCACCTTCTCGGCCACCTCCACCGTGGTGTCGCAGGCCTCAGGGAAGTCCTTCAGCGCCTCGCGCATCTCCTCCTCGGACTTCATGTAGAACTCGTCGTTCGAGAACCGCATGCGCTTCTCGTCGTTCACGGCAGCGCCCTGGGCCACGCACAACATGTAGTCCTGGGCCTTCGCGTCCTCCTTCGTGAGGTAGTGGAAGTCGTTCGTGGCGATGGTCTTCAGGCCGGCGGCGCGGGCCACGTCGGTGAGCATGTGGTTGAGCTCGGTCTGCGTGAACCCGGCGTCGGTGCGGATGCCCTGGTTCTGGAGCTCGATGTAGAAGTCGCCCGGCTCGAAGCAGCTGGCGAACTTGTTGGCCCACGCCACGGCGTCGTCGAACTGGCGGTTGTCGAGCAGCTTCGGGATGATGCCGGCGATGCAGGCCGACGAGCCGATGATGCCCTTGCCGTACTTCTGCAGCATGGAGAACGTGGTGCGGGGCTTGTAGTAGAAGTTGTCGACGTGCGACTCGCTGACCAGCTTCACCAGGTTGTGGTAGCCCTCGTTCGTCTTGGCCAGCAGAAGCAGGTGGTAGAGCTTCGGCTTGCCGTCGCGCTTGAGCTCCTCGTCGGTGGTGAAGTACACCTCGCAGCCGTAGATGGGCTTGACGCGCTTGCCGGTCTCCTCCTCCACCTTGTCGCACATCTCGCACAGCTGCGGCACGCCCGACATCACGCCGTGGTCGGAGATGGCCACGGCCGGCATGCCGAGGTCGGCTGCGCGCTTGACCATGTCGTAGATGTGCGTATGCCCGTCGAGCAGGGAATACTCGGTATGGTTGTGCAGGTGGACGAATGCCATATCTTGTGCCTCTAATCAGTCAGAAATGCGCTTGGTGGGGTGTCCGGGGTGTATGCGCGCGGTGTCATGGTGTCGTTGACATTCTAGCAGCATTGGCCGACGGGCGCCGCCCACAAACAGCGAACAAACGATGATTTTTGCGCGGATGCGCGAGCCGGCGCGCAGCCGGCGGCGTTGCCTTATAATCATCGTGCGGCAACACGAGGGCGTGCGGCGAGGACGCGCGCACGAAAGGAGACGAACCATGATCGACTACCCCCTGCTTGCGAAGGACCGCGAGCTTTCCGCCGACGAGGCGCTCGAGGTGCTGGAGGAGGGCGAGTTCTGCGTCGTGTCCACGGTGGACGCCGACGGCATGCCCTACGGCGTGCCGCTGTCCTACGTGATGCTGGACGGCGCGCTGTGCTTCCACACCACGAACAAGGCGGGGCACAAGCTTGACAACTTCGCGCGCGACGGGCGCGCGTGCGTGACGGTGGCCACCGAGGTGGAGGCCTGCTACGAGGACGACTTCTTCACCACGCGCTTCGCGTCGGTCATCGCGCGCGGGCGCGTGCGCCGGGTGGAGGACGGCGCCGCGATGCGCAAGGTGCTGGTGGCGCTGTGCATGAAGTACCTGCCCGAGTACAAGGACAAGATCGGCGAGGGCATCGCCCGCGAGATCGACGACACCGCCATCTGGGCCGTGGACCTGGAGGAAGTGCGCGGCAAGGGCGCCCGGCGCCTCCCCCGCTGAACTGTGGGCAACGTAGAAGAGCCTTGATCCCGCCCGAGGCGCGATCAAGGCCGCTCCCTCACCCTTCGACTACCTCGTTCTCGTTCACAAGCACCACGTCGCTCGTACCCGCCGCATGCGCCCGCAGCTCTTTCGAGAACCCCGTCCTCGAGAACAGTCCGAACAGGGGCGGCGCGTCGAACGGTCCGGGCACGGATTCCGCCTTGACGCGCAGCACCTCGAAGTCCCCCATCGAGACAGGCTCGCGCTCGCGGTACTTGCACTCGCCGAAGAAGCAGCGGCCGGAGGAATTGTCGACCGCCCCCACGTCGATCTCGACCGACCCTCGCCTGTTCCAGTACGAGCCGATGCGACTCGGAGCGAAGTCGATCTGGCCCGCCGCGCAGAGATCCGCGAACGCCTGGCGCGACACCGTCTCGAACACGAAGGGTACGAAGTTGCTCTGGAACGTCCTCTCAACCGCCTCGAGACTCGGCCGCATGTTCCCCATTTCCAATTCCCCCGTGAACGGCTGCACGTAGCGGAACCAGAAGTCCACGAACGTGTCGCAGATGTAGTAGAGGCCCGATTTGCTGCGCTCGGGATACTTCTCCGTGAACGGCACGCGCCGCTCTATGAAGCCGAGTCCGGCGAGTGTTTTGAGGTAGGGGGACATCTCGCCCGTCTTCCTGCCGAGCATCCCCGCGATATCCGACTGCCTCCGATTGCCCGCCGACACGGCCCTCAAGATGGATAGGTAGTTCATAGGATCGCGTATATCCTCGTCGAGGAGGAATCGCGGCTCCTCATACAAAAATCCCGAGGTGGAGAACACGTTCTCCTTGACACACTCCTCGAACCGGTCGATGGGCTCGAAGAACTCGAAGTACTTGGGCACGCCGCCGGTGAGCGCGAACAAATCGACAAGATCCGAGAACCCGTATTCCGGGAAACCAGAGGCCATCTCGGAGAAGCGCATGGGCTTGAGGCGAATCTGAGCCGTGCGCCTTCCGTAGAGGGGGCTGTCGTGGGAGAGCGCCACATCCCGCATCATATGCACAGAGGAGCCGCAGATCACAAGCATGACGTTGGCGTCTCGCAGCAGCTCGTCCCATGCGTATTGCAGGACGGAGGGAAAGGCGGGGTTGCCCTTCACCAAATACGGCAGCTCGTCGATGACCAGCACCTTGCGCTCCGATGCCTCATGGTCGGCGAAGGCTTTGAACAGAGGGCGCCAGTCTGTGTAGTTCCCCTCTTTGAGAGCTGGCTGGCCGACGAAATCTGCCATGTCCCCGGCGAAGCGGCGGATGTTCAGCGCCTCCGCCTCGCGGGACGCGAGGAAGTAGAGGGCGGGTTTGCCCTTGATGAACTCCTTTATGAGCGTGGTCTTCCCCACGCGACGACGCCCGTAGAGCACGACGAATCCGCTTTTGCGCTCGTACTGCTTTTCGAGAACCGCCAACTCGCTTCGGCGACCAATGAAGCTCTCCATAGGTGCTCCTAAGATAATCGTACTTATAATAATCTTAATTATCTTATCATGAGCACCAGAATGCAAGCCTTGGTCGGAAAACACACCCGCTGGGCACTTCGGCCTTCACCTTGACCGGGCCCTCCCGGTGTAGTAACCTGCGGGCCAACCCCATAGAACCGTCTGCCGCCGGGTAGACCAACGCAAGCATGCGCGCCCTCGTCGTTAGGCCTTAGAAGACGAGGGAGGCCGCATGCTTTTCTCGTTAAGGAGGACGAATGAAGAAGCTCGTTGCAGAGAACTCGTTCTGGGAGCTGTTCCCCGACGCGGCCATCGGCATCCTGGCGGTGCGCGACATGAGGCCGGCCGCCGAGGTGCCGCCCGAGGACGCGGCCGCCGTCGCGCGGCTTTTGCGCGACGCGAACGAGCAGGCGAACCGCCACCTGACCAGCAACACCATCTCCGAGAACGAGGCCGTGCGCGTATGGCGCGAGACGTACCGGATGTTCAAGACGAAGAAGGGGGCGCGCTGCTCCATCGAGAACCTGCTCAAGCGCGTGCTCAAGGGCAACCCGGTGGGCTCCATCACGCCGTCGGTGGACGTGTACAACGCCATCTCGCTCAAGTACGCCCTTCCGGTGGGCGGCGAGGACCTGGACTCACTCGCCGGCGACCTGCGCCTGGGCGTCACCGAGGGCGGCGATGCGTTTCTGCCGCTCGGCGAAGACGCCGAGGACCCCACACTGCCGGGCGAGCTCTGCTACCGCGACGACGAGGGGGCCGTGTGCCGCTGCTGGAACTGGCGCGACGGCCAGCGCACGGCGCTCACGGACGACTCCGCGAACGCCATCCTGGTCGTGGAATGCGTCGACCCGGCCCGCCGCGCCGACCTCGAGGCCGCCCTGGACGAGTTCGCCGCCCTCATGGAGCGCTACCTGGGGGCGTCCATCGAGGTGCGCGCCGTGGTGGACCGCGCGCACCCAGAGCTGGTCATCGAGCCGTAGCGCCCCGCCTGCGGTTCAAGCCTGCGAGAGCGGGGTGCCGGGCGGGCTGAAGGCGGGCACGGCATCGGGGTTCTCGCTCAGGCGCTCGGCGAAGCGGTTCTCCATGATACGGTTGCGCTCGCCCCAGGTGGCACCCGTCACAGCGTCGATAACCTCGTCGATCTCGTCGGGCGTGGGGGTCGCCAGCTTCTGGCTCAGCGCGCGGTCGTCACGATCTTCCATATCCTTCCTTTCGAACACAGGGAGCCGGCACGCGGCCGGCTCCCCGAACAAGCTCCGAACCCCTGGACAGCGCCTAGGCGACGGGCGCCTCCTTCGGTGCGGGGGCGCCGTCCGTCCCGGGCGCCTTCTCCTTCACCAGCAGCCCGGCCAGGCCACCGGCGGCCGGATCGGACAGGAACGCCACGATGACGATGGTCGGCCAGAACTGCAGGCACAGGCTCACGAAACGGTCGAACAGGTTCGTGCCCATCATCTGCCCCGTCATGGTGCTCATGGCCTCCACCTCGCCCACGCCCGTCATGAACGCCGTCATGACGATGCCCAGCACGAACATGATGAGCGTGCTGAAGAACACGTTCTGGATGAGCCGGAACGCCACGCTGCCCGGCTTGGCGTCGTAGTACACGGCGCACGCCGCGGCGATGCGCGCCAGCGGGAGCACCGCCGTGACCACGAACGAGGTGACGAACGCCACGCCGAAGCTCATCAGGTAGAACATAGGATCGATGTGCGGCATGCCCTGCATGATGGTCAGGCACAGGCACAGCACCGCCGCCACGATGAGCGAGAAGAACAGGCCGTACACGATGTAGTACTTCTTGGAATGCATATCCGCCCCTTGTCCGCGGGCCCGCGCACGGCGGGCCCGCTCAGATCAGGAAAGCTCCTTTACGCCACCACGAACAGCGTCTTCTGCTTCACGTCCATGCGCTGGGACAGCTCGTCGAGCGGCCCGAACTCCAGGCACTGCGACTGGCAGTGCTGCACGCAGGTGGGCACCTTGCCCAGGCCCCGGCGCGCGGCGCAGGTATCGCACTGCTTCGTGGGGATGGGCAGGTAGCTGAACTGCCAGTTCTCGTCGGCCTCGTCGCCGATGGCCCACGGGCCGATCTTCACCACTTTGATGCCGGTCTCGCCCACTGGCAGGCCGTGCTCCATCTGGCAGGCCACTTCGCAGCTGTGGCAGCCCGAGCACCACTGCGCATCGGCCAGGATTCCGTACTTAGCCATGGTCTATTCCCCCTCTTCCACTTTGTAGATCTTGCAGATAGAGCTCTTGTAGTTCGAGCCGAAGCCGCTCTTGCCCGGGATCCACGGCAGCGTGTTGTTGATGTTCAGGTCGAACACGTCGTAGAACTTCTCCGGGTCGCCCTCGGGGAACCACCAGCCGTGGTCGCACGACACGATGCGGCGATCCATGACGGGCGTGAGCTTCGCCTTGCGCTTCGCGCGGCCCATGGGGCCTTCCATCCACACCCAGTCGCCGTCCTTGATGCCGTACTTGGCAGCCGTCTCGGGATGGATCTCCATGAGGGGCCACGGGCGGTAGTGGCGCATGCGCTCGATCTGGCGATGCTCGGAGTGGAACATGCCCCAGGTGCGCGCGCCGCTCGTCATGACCAGCGGGTACTCGCCCATGAGGTCCGGCGTGGAGCCGGGGCCGGGCTCGGGCTCCTCGAAGTAGGGCAGCGGGTCGAGGCCGGCCTGGTTGTAGAAGTTGCTCCACAGCTCGATGCGGCCGGTGGGCGTGTTGAAGCCGGGCTGCCCGTCCTTGCGCAGCTTGCCCGTCTTGTAGCGGTAGTACTCGATGGGCTGGTAGGCCGGCGCCACTTCCTGCAGCTCCTCGAAGCTCATGTCGGTGGGCTTGAGCATGTCGGTGAACATCTCGTCCACGTTGTCCCACGGCCACGCCTCGGGGTTCCAGCGCTTGCCGAGCTCAAGGTTGATCTGCATGTCGCTTCGGCACTCGCCCACGTCCGTCACCTTGTTGATGGTGGAGCCGCGCTGCGCGCCGGACACGAAGGCGATACCGTTGCGCTCGGGGAACGTACAGGCCGGCAGCACCACGTCGGCCAGAGCGGCGATGGTCGGGGTCTTGAACAGGTCCACCACCACGATGAAGTCGAGCTTGTTCAGGGCCTTGTACAAACGCTGCGGGTCGGCGCCCATGCAGGCGATGGGGTTGGTGGTCTGCAGCCAGGCGCCGTGGATCTCGTAGGGCACGCCCGTCTCGATGGTCTTCACGGTCTCGTCGGGCTGCGACACGGCGAACCCGAAGTTGTACAGCGGGTAGTCCTTGATGCCGATGCGCTTGGCCTCCTGCTCCGGGCCCAGGATCTCGCGGCCCCAGCCGCCGGCCACCGACAGGATCTCCGGTGCCACGATCATGCCGCCGGGGCGCTCCATGTTGCCCGTGATCTCCCAGAGGGCGAGGATGGCCTGGCCGGCCGGCATGGCCTCGCGGGTCATGTCAACGGCCACGCCCCACTGCAGCGTGGAGTTCTTCGCGTTGCCCAGCATGCGGGCGGCGGCGATGATCTTCTCCTCGGGAACCCACGTGATCTCGCTCACGCGCTTCACGTCGAATTCCTTGGCGCGCTCGGCCAGCTCGTCGAAGCCGTAGCACCAGTTGTCGACGAACTCGTGGTCGTAGAGGTCCTCCTCGATGATGACCTTCATCATGCCGAGCGCCAGCGCCGCGTCGGTGCCGGGGCGCACGCGCAGGTGCAGCTCGGACTTGGACGCCAGCCACGTGACCTTCGGGTCCACCGTGACCAGCTTCATGCCGCGCTTCATGAGGTCGATGACCCAGTGGCCGTAGAAGCCCTCGATGTTCGACTTAAGCGGGTAGTTGCCCCACACGAACATGACCTCGGGAACCTCGTAGTCCGGGTGGTCGTAGCGCTCGGGGAACTGCTGGGCGGCGTCGGGGATCCACGGTGCGCCCGTGGTGGCGGCCATGCCGGCGATACGCGGCAGGTAGCATGCCTGGCCCGAGAGCAGGCCCGTGTAGTTCGGGCTGCCGAACGACCAGGACAGGCGCGTGATGTACGCGGCGATGTCGCGGCCGGTGCCCTGCGCGAAGATGACGGACTCGGCGCCGTACTTCTCCTTCATGGCCATGAACTCGTCGGTGATGAGGTCGTAGGCCTCGTCCCACGAGATGCGCTCCCACTTGTCGAGGCCGCGGTCCTCGCGGGCGCGCTTCATGGGATACTGCAGGCGCTCCTTGTGGTGCGTCACCTCGGGCACGTCAAGGCAGCGCATGCACAGACGTCCGTTCGTCCACGGGTCCTCCGGGTCGCCCTCGCACTTGGCCAGCTTGCCGTCGGCATCCTGGTACATGATGACGCCGCAACCCAGGTGGCAGCCCGGGCCCGTCCATGCGCAGCCGCGCGTGACCTGGTAGCCGCCTTCCTCGTACTGGAACGGCTTGTCGTGCTGCACGGTTCGATACTCCTCAGCCATACCTTGCCTCCTCGTCCTTTCGTCTCGGATGCACCCGCCCCGCTCCCCGCGGGAGGCGGCCCGAGGGCCTCCCCGTTCCACTCCCCGTCTTCGGGGTTCGCAACGGCGGTGGTGCCTTTCCTTGCCACGATCCTAGAGACCGTTTATCATGGGCGCCATCGACAAATCGTCTGGTTTCTTCGGAGGGGCCTCGGCGATAAGCGGGAGGGGGCCGCGCAAACGCCTATGGAAAAAAGTCTGAATAGCCACGAAACACCACGTCAGAGCGTATCTCCCACCATGCTTCTCACGATGGTGGGAGGCATGGCGCTCTTCTGGGCCTGCTTCTTCGCCATGCTCATGCGCAACTCGTTCTTGGACCCCGGCATCGACCGGCTGTGGTACCACCTTGCCCTGCGCATCGCGTTCTTCATCGGTTTCGGGGCCTGCTGCCTCACGATATCGCGCGCACCCGAGGGGCTGCCGTCGCCCCGCGCGCGGCGCGCCATGACGGGATTCGTGGCGGCGTTCTGCCTCATCGCCGCCGTGTCGTCCACGGCCTACGCGGTGCTCGGCACGCCGCTGCCGCTCGCCTTCGACCTCGCAGCGTGGGGGCTTTCGGGGGCCGGCCTGGGCTGCCTGCTGTTCAGCTGGATGCCCGCGGTCTCGCGCCTCGACGAGCGGTCGGTGGCACGCTGCATGGCGCTCTCCACTGCCTGCGGCGGCTTCCTCTACCTGGTCATCAACCTGCTGCCGTCCTACTTCAGCATCGTCATGCTCGTGGTGTGCCCTTTGGTCAGCCTGGCCGTCGAGCGCGTGGTGGGGCACGAGGCGGGGCCGGACGAGGGCCTGCGCATACCGCTGGCCGTCTCCCAGGAGAAGGCGGGCCTCTCATGGGCGTTCGGCGTCATCTATATCGTGTACGGCATCGTGTTCGGCCTCGGCGCCGGCTCCATCACGCAGCTGGCCGGCGACCCCCTGCTGTTCGCCGGCATCGCCGGGTTCGCGCTGGCCGGCGCGCTGGCGGCGCTCGCGTTCATGCACCGCTTCGCCGGGCGCATGCGCCAGATCGACGTGCTGCGCATGGTGTTCCCGTTCCTCGTGGTGTCGCTCGTGTCCATGGCCCTGTTCACCGGGCCGGTGTACGCGCTCTCGAACCTGCTGCTTTTGGCCGTTTACGTGTTCCTCGTGGTGGTGAGCATGGCCTTCGAGGTGCACACGGCGCACAACCGGCATGCGGCGCCCCTGTACTTCGTGGGCATGAGCCAAGGCGTGCTCGGCTGCGGCATGGCCGCCGGATTCGCGCTGGGGCTGCTGCCGGCGGCTGCCGGCGCCACGAACTACGCCGTGCTCTCGGGCGTCGCGCTGGGACTGGTGGTGGTGCTGGCCGCGTTCATCACGTTCGCCCCGAGCCGCCGCCCCGCCGACGACGACGATGCCGCCGAGGCCCCCGAGCAGGAGCACGAGCAGGGCCGCTGGAAGGCCCGCTGCACCGTGGTGGCGCGCGAAGCCAAGCTCTCCGCGCGCGAGACCGAGGTGTTCTTCCTCATGGCGAAGGGCCGCGGCATCGAGCACATCCAGAACAAGCTGTGCATCTCCAGCCACACGGTGAAGTCGCACACGTACAACATCTACAAGAAGATGGGCATCAACTCCCGCGAGGAGCTCCTCGACGCCATCGAGGCTGCGAATCCCGACGACGCATAGGGCGAGGGATGCCCCAGAGCGGAGCCGAACATGAGAGGAGGGGGCAGCTTGGCTGTCCCCCTCCTCGGTTGGTACCCTTATGATGCGGCGGCCGCGCTATTTGGCAGGTGCGCCTTCCGCCACGCGCAGCTGGGTCTCGTACCAGGCAAGGCGCGCCCGGGACGTTTCCAAGATGGCGCCGTAGGACTCCACCTCGGGATCGTCGGCATGCTTCGCCTCCAGCTCGGCGACGCGCTCGCGCATCCCGTCGGCCTTCTTGCGAACCGCCTCCGCGTCGATGTTGTCCACATCCACGCCGAAGCGCGCGAGAACGGTCAAACGGTCCGCATACACCTGCGTTGCACCCTCGTACAGGGCGAAACGGCGCTTCTCGTTGCCGGCGGCATCCATCCAGAGCGTGAGGACGCCGGGGCTGTTCTTGGCCACGAGCATCTCATGGCCGCTCAGCACGCCGTAGTTGCCCTCGGAACCCGGGACGTCCGCGTAGGCGATCTCTCCCGAGAACAGCTCGCGCGTCGGCGTAGCCACCATGCAAAGCAGATTAGGCATGAGCTTCTTCCTTCGTCATTTCCTCGTAGGCCGCGTACACGTCCTCGATGGCGCCCTTGTACACGAAGCACTGCTCGGGGATATGGTCGCACTTGCCGTCGAGGATCTCGGCGAACGAGCGGATGGTATCCTCCATCTTCACGTACTTGCCGGGGTTGCCGGTGAAGACCTCGGCCACGTGGAACGGCTGGCCCAGGTACTTCTGGATCTTGCGGGCACGGTTCACGACGAGCTTCTGCTCCTCGGAGAGCTCGTCCATGCCGAGGATGGCGATGATGTCCTGCAGGTCCTTGTAGTTCTGCAGCACCTCCTGCACGCCCACGGCCACGCGGTAGTGCTCCTCGCCCACGATCTCCGGGTCGAGCGCGCGGGAGGTGGACTCCAGCGGGTCGACGGCCGGGTAGATGCCCAACTCGGCGATGGAACGGGACAGAACCGTCTTCGCGTCGAGATGGGTGAACGTCGTGGCCGGCGCGGGGTCGGTCAGGTCGTCGGCGGGAACGTACACAGCCTGCACCGAGGTGATGGAGCCGGTCTCGGTGGACGTGATGCGCTCCTGCAGGTCGCCCATCTCGGTTGCCAGCGTGGGCTGGTAGCCAACGGCGGAGGGCATGCGGCCGAGAAGTGCGGACACCTCGGAGCCGGCCTGCGTGAAGCGGAAGATGTTGTCGATAAACAGCAGCACGTCCTGGCCCTGGTCACGGAAGTACTCGGCCTCGGTCAGGCCCGCCAGGCCCACGCGCAGACGCGCTCCCGGAGGCTCGTTCATCTGGCCGTACACCAGGCAGGTCTTGTCGATGACGCCGGACTCGCTCATCTCGAGGAACAGGTCGGTGCCCTCGCGGGTACGCTCGCCCACGCCCGTGAACACCGACGTGCCGCCGTGCTCCTGGGCCAGGTTGTTGATGAGCTCCTGGATGATAACGGTCTTGCCGACGCCAGCGCCGCCGAAGAGGCCGGTCTTGCCGCCCTTGACGTAGGGCTCGATGAGGTCGACAACCTTGATGCCGGTCTCGAAGATCTCCGTCGTGGTAGTCAGCGTGTCGTAGTCCGGGGCCGGGTGGTGGATGGGCATCCACTCGGCAACCTCGGGCATGGGCTTGCCGTCGACCGGCTCGCCGATCACGTTCCAGATGCGGCCCAGCGTGTTCGGGCCCACGGGCATCATGATGGGGTTGCCGGTGTCGACGACCTCGAGGCCGCGCACCATGCCGTCGGTGGACGACATGGCGACAGTGCGGACGAGGTCGCCCGGGAGGTGCGTCTGCACCTCCAGCACGGTCTTCACTTCCCCGATGGGGGTCGTTGCATCCACGGTCAGGGCGTTGTAGATCGCCGGCATTTGATCCGGCGGAAACTCAACGTCGACGACAGCGCCGACGATGCGGACAATGCGTCCGGTCGCGCCCGTGGCCGATGCAGTGTTCTTGGTTTCAGCCATTTATTCCTCCAAAGCTGCGGCGCCGCCAACGATCTCCGAGATCTCGGTCGTGATAGCGCCCTGGCGCACGCGGTTGTACACGCGGGTCAGGGTGTTGACCATCTCGCTGGCGTTGTCGGTCGCCGACTTCATTGCGGTGCGGCGCGCGCCCTGCTCGGCAGCCGCCGAGTCGATGAGCGCGTAGTAGAACGTGTTGCGCAGGTAGGCGCGCATCAGATAGTGCATGACCGATTCGGCATCGGGCTCGAAGTCGATGTCGCCGGGCAGGTGGTCGAGGTCCTTCTCGCGGAAGTGCTCGAAGTAGTCCTTCTCCTTGGGAGCCAGGCCCAGGAGATCGGCATAGCTCGTGGTGTTGATGGGCAGCACCTGCTGCTCGATCAACCGCTGCTCGGCCGCGTTCTTCGCATGGTTGAACACGATGATGACCTCGTCGAGCTTGCCCTCGCGGTAGCTGTCGCCGGCGAACTGCGAGATCTCGGCCGCCTCCTCGTACGTCGGGTCGGCCGAAAGGTCGCGGAACTCGAAAACCGGCACGATGTTGCGATAGCTGAAGTACCCGATGGCCTTCTTGCCGCAGGCGACGATCTCGACCTCGATGCCCTGGCGCTCCTTCTCCTTGATGAGCTTCTCGGCATGGCGCAGCACGTTGCTGTTGAACCCGCCGGCAAGCCCGCGATCGGACGCGATGACCACGATCAGAGCGCGCTTGACCTCGTCATGCGTGGCGAGCAGCGGCTCGGAGTCGAGCGGTGCGTACTTCGCCGTGGAAATGAGCATCTCCGAGATGGCGCTCGCCCACGGAAGGGCGTTGTACACCCGCTCCGAGGCGCGGCGGATCTTGGCGGCCGCAACCATTTCCATGGTACGCGTGATCTGCTTCGTCGAGGAGACGGAGTTGATGCGCCGTTCTATGTCGTGAAGGTTGGGCATGGTCTACCTGCCTTAAGCCGAAGCCGAGAACGTCAGCTTGAAGGCCTCGATGGCAGCGTTCAGCTCGGTTTCGATCGCGTCGGTAAACTTCTGCTCCTTCACAATGTTCTCGAAGATCTCCGGCTTGGAGGCGCGGATGTAATCGAGCAGCTCGCCGCGGAAGCGCACGACGTCGCCCACCGGGATGTCGTCGAGGTAGCCGTGCCCGCCCGCATAGATGGACACCGCCTGCTCCTCGACCGGCATGGGGTTGTAGCGGCCCTGCTTCAGCAGCTCGGTCATGTGGGCGCCGCGGTTCAGCTGGTCCTGAGTGGCCTTGTCCAGGTCGCTGCCGAACTGCGTGAACGCCTGCAGCTCGCGATAGGACGCGAGGTCGAGGCGCAGCGAGCCGGCAACTTGCTTCATGGCCTTGATCTGCGCGGAGCCGCCGACTCGCGACACGGAGATGCCCACGTCGACAGCCGGGCGCTGGCCCTGGAAGAACAGGTCGGTCTGCAGGAAGATCTGGCCGTCGGTGATGGAGATGACGTTCGTCGGGATGTAGGCGGACACGTCGCCGGCCTGCGTCTCGATGATGGGGAGCGCCGTGAGGGAGCCCGCACCGTTCTCGTCGTTCATCTTCACCGCGCGCTCCAGCAGGCGCGAATGCAGGTAGAACACGTCGCCGGGGTACGCCTCGCGTCCCGGAGGACGACGCAGCGTCAGCGACATCTGGCGGTAGGCCACGGCCTGCTTGGACAGGTCGTCGTAGACGCACAGCACGTGGCGGCCGGGGTTCTCGGCGGAAGCCGGCTTGCCGTCCTCGCCGTTGTACATGAAGAACTCGCCGATGGCGGCACCCGCCATGGGAGCGATGTACTGCAGCGGCGCGGAGTCGGACGCAGAGGCCGACACGATGATCGTGTAGTCCATGGCGCCATGGCGCTCGAGCGTCTCGACGATGCCGGCAACCGTGGAGGCTTTCTGGCCGATAGCCACGTAGATGCAGATCATGTCCTTGCCCTTTTGGTTGATGATAGCATCAACCGCAATGGCGGTCTTGCCGGTCTGGCGGTCGCCGATGATGAGCTCGCGCTGGCCGCGGCCGACGGGGATCATCGAGTCGATGGCCAGGATGCCGGTCTGCATGGGCTCGTGCACCGGCTTGCGGGCGATAACGCCGGGAGCCTTGAACTCCACGGGGCGCATGCCCTCGGCCTTGATGGGGCCCTTGCCGTCGATGGGCATGCCGAGCGGGTTCACCACGCGGCCGAGCATTTCCCTGCCCGACGGAACTTCCACGATACGGCCGGTCGTGCGGACCTGGTCGTTCTCCCTGATTGCCGTGACATCGCCGAGAAGCACGGCGCCGACCTCGTCTTCTTCGAGGTTCTGGGCCAGACCGTAGACGGTCTTGCCGCCCTGGCCGACGAATTCGAGGAGCTCGCCTGCCATGGCGTCGCGCAGGCCGTCGACGCGGGCGATGCCGTCGCCGATTTGGATAACGGTTCCGACCTCGCGAGACTCGATGTTGACCTTCAGGGCGTCAAGCTGCTTGCGCAACGCATCGTCAATGGACTTAGCGGTGATTTCAGTCACTAGCATTCACCTCCATCTGTAGTCGTTTTGAGCACGTTGCGGGCATGGTCGAGCTGGGACGCCACGCTGGCGTCGATGCGCTTCCCGTTCGTGCTCATGATGATGCCGCCCAATATGGACTTGTCGACGCTCTCGCGCAGGACGACGTTCGTGTCCAGATCGGCTTCGGCTTTTTCCGTAATGATGCGTCGCAGGGCGTCGTCCAGCGGAACCGCCGTCGTAACGTCCACCACGCACAGGTTCAACTTGCTCTGCAGCTGCTCTGCGTAGTTCTCGAGCACGCGGGGCAGCAGCGCGGCGTCGCCCCGTTCGGCCAGAACCGCCAACACGTCGAGCAGGACCGGGTTGCAGCCAGCGAACACGTTCCTGGCAAGCTCGCCCCGCTGCTCGGGCGTGTAGCCCGGGTCTGACAAGGCAACGGACAGCTCCATGTTCGTGCGCATGGCCCCGGCTACGCGGACCATCTGGTCGCGCACCTCGAGGACCGCCTCCTGGCCGCCCGCCTCGAACGCCCCATCGAACAGGACGGCGGCATACACTGCCACTTCCTCTTTGACGATAAGACGATTAGTTGGCATCGAAACTGCCCGCCTCGTTCACGTAGCGCTCGATCATCTTGCGATGCTCGCTCTCAGAGAGGTCCTCGCCGATGAGGCGCGCCGCAACCGCGACGGACGTGTCGGCAACGGAGCTCTGGAGCTCGGCGATGGCAGCCTTCTTCTCCGCCTCGATGGCCGTGCGCGCCTTGGCGATCATGTCGGTCGCCTCGGACTGGGCCTTGGCCGTGATGTCGGCCTTGGCGGCTTCGCCGGTCTGCTTGGCGTCGGCCACGATCTGGGCCGCCTGGGCCTTGGCATCGGCCAGCTGCACCCGGTACTCCTCGAGCACCCGCTCGCTCTCGATGCGGGCCTCTTCGGACTTCTCGAGGGCATCCTTGATCATCGTCTCGCGCTTGGACAGCATGGCCTCGAACTTGGGCCAGCCGAGCTTCGCGAGGACGATCCACAGCAAGATGAAGATGACGAGCATGGGGATGAACTCCGCCATGTCGGGCAGGATGGCGCTGATGCCGCCTGCCTCCTCCTCACTGGCGAACGCGAGCGCGGGAAAAGCAAACGTCATGCCGGCGCCGGCAACTGCGGCGACCCCCATGCGAGTCGATGCTTTTTTCGCTCTGTCTTTCACGTTGTAACCTCCTTTAGCCTTCTTGCGGCAAATATGTCCGAATAAGGCCGAGTTACACGATGAAGGTCAGAACGAAGCCGATGAGGCCGAGGGCCTCGGCGAGGGCGGCGCCGATGATGAAGTTCGTGAACAGACGACCCTGCAGTTCGGGCTGGCGGGCGGTCGCGACGCAGCAGCCGTAGCAGGCGATGCCGATGCCGACGCCGGGGCCGATGGTCGACAGGCCGTAGCCCACGAGCTTCAGAGCCGCAAGAACGATGGTAGTTTCCACAATTTCCTCCTTTTACCGTTTCCGAGCCAACCTCGGAGACTTTGGACAACCTGTTTATGTCAACCGGCCGTGGAGTGCCGGTATGAACCGTGGTTCCGCGCCCGTCGGGCGCATGCCGTCCGCTCGCGCGGACGGCGGGGACGATCCTAGTGGTCGGACGTGGCCAGGCCGATGTACACCGCGCTCAGGATGGTGAACACGTAGGCCTGCAGGAACGCCACCAGCACCTCGAGCGCGTACATGGCGAACAGGAACAGCATCCAGGCGATGGAGATGGACCCCACCGCAACGCCCGCGCCCTGGATGGCGGAGCCGATGAACACGCTGGTGAGCAAGGCGAAGATGCCGAGCACCATGTGGCCTGCGAACATGTTGCCGTAGAGTCGCACGGCCAGCGTGAGCACGCGCAGCACCGTGGAGAAGAGCTCGAGGAACCACACGATGGGCACCATGACCACGGGCAGGCCGGACGGCGCGAACGACTTGAGGTAGCCGCCCAGGCCCTTGACCTTGATGCCGTAGAAGATGAAGTAGACGAACGAGATGGCGGCGAGGGCCCACGTGATGGAGATGGACCCGGTGGGCGTCTTGCAGCCGGGGATGAGGCCCACGAAGTTGCTGATGAGGATGAAGAAGAACAGCGTGGCCAAGAACGGGATGTGCTTCTTGTAGCCGTGGCCGATGGCGCTCTCTCCCATGTCCTTCTTCACGAACTCGTAGCCGTACTCGACCATGTTCGTGAACTTGTTCGTGGGGATGAGCGTGAGGCGCTTCCCCGCCGTCAGCACGACGATGAGCGTGATGACGAAGCAGATGATCATCCACAGCACGTACTGGGTCATGCCGAACGAGCCCGAGCCGAACACAAAGACCGGGTCGAACGAATGCTGCAGATGGGGCACCTCGGCCGCTAGTTGATCAAGTGGATTCACGTGTCTTACCTTCCCATCCTACTTCCGTACAAATGTATATACGCCGTAGCCGATTGCGCAGGCAACGAGCACCGCCGCTTCCGCCAAGACGAAGGGCACCGCTATGTCGCGCGCGAGGACGACGCAGGCGATGGCTCCGAGGAAAAGGATGACGAACGACAACAGCACACCGAGCATCAGGGCGCCTGCATGGCCCAAATTGCTGGTGTCGGTCACCCGCCTCGTCATTCGCAATCCGAGAAACAGCGGCAACACGCCGAGCGCCCCGGACAACGCCCCCAAAACGATCGCTAGTACCATAGCCTGCTTTCAAATCCATGCGCTCGCAGACGCGCCCTATTAAACCGGTACGTATGATAACGGAACGTTCGATTTATTCTACGAGAAGGTAACAAAAACATCCGATTTTCGGGTGAGTGGTGGATAAATCCGGCAGAAAACTGAATAAACCCTGCGGTGCGGAGGGGCGAAACTGTATATTCCACGCCAAAAAGAGGGCGGTTGAAATGCTAGGTGAATAACCCCATTTCGGGGGTGAGCGGTCGGAAGGCGCCGTCTCTTTTCAGCCGGGCGGAGAGGGACGGATCGGACGCGACCGGCAGTGCCGCTCCCGTCAGCCGGACGGGGACGTGCGAGCAGATGCGGCAGGTCCGGCGCATAAGGGGGTCCCGGAGGTTGGACGGATGCGCCGGGCGGCCTCCCCGGAGCGCGGGCGCCCTACCCTTCGAACACGCGCAGCTTCATGCCGGCTTCCTCGAGCATGGACATGGCCAGCTCGTCGGGGTACGGGTTCTGGTAGACGATCTCCTCGATGCCGGCGTTGATGAGCATCTTGGCGCACACGACGCAGGGCTGCGTGTTCACGTAGATGGACGCGCCCGTGATGTTGATGCCGTAGCGCGCCGCCTGGATGATGGCGTTCTGCTCGGCGTGCAGGCCGCGGCAGATCTCGTGGCGCTGGCCGCTCGGCACGCCGAGCTGCTGGCGCAAGCAGCCCGTCTCGGCGCAGTGGCGCATGCCGGTGGGCACGCCGTTGTAGCCCGTGGCCAGGATGCGGCGGTCCTTCACGATGACGGCCCCCACCCCGCGGCGCATGCAGGTGGTGCGCGTGGCGACTTCGTTCGCCAGCTTCATGAAGTACTCGTCCCAGCTGGGGCGGTGGTCGATCGTCTCGGTCATGCGTGCTTCCTTTCAACCTGCGGGGCGGCGGGAGGGCGGCGCAGCGCCCAGTCGCTCGGCAGTCCTGGCTCGCACGAAACGTCCAGTGGACGTTTCGGCTCGTGCGGAACTCGCTTGGTGGGCGCTGCGCCGCCCTTCCGCCTTCTCCGGTGCTTCGAGTCCGGGCCGGAGACGCGCAAAGCGCTCTCCGGCGGGGGGGGTTCATGGATCTGGTCTCCCGTTTGGAGGGGTTCAACCTGGGCGGGAGGCTTCGTCCTACTTCGTGCCGAAGATGCGGTCGCCGGCGTCGCCCAGGCCGGGGACAATGTAGGCGTGGTCGTTCAGGCCCTCGTCGACGGCGCAGGTGTAGATCTGCACGTCCGGGTCGGCGGCGAGCACGGCCTCGATACCCGCCGGGGCGGCCACGAGCACCATGAGCTTGATATTCTTCACGCCGATCCTGCGCAGGTACTGGATGGCGGCCACGGCCGAGCCGCCGGTGGCGAGCATGGGGTCCACCACGAGCACGTCGCGCTGCGCGATGCTGTCGGGCATCTTGGCGTAATACTCGTGCGGCTCGTGGGTGTCGGGGTCGCGGTACATGCCGAGGTGCCCCACGAACGTGGACGGCATGAGCTCCTGCACGCCCTCCACCATGCCGAGGCCGGCGCGCAGGATGGGCACGATCACCATCTTCTTGCCGGACACCTGCTTGCACGTGGTCTTGCAGATGGGGGTCTCCACCTCCACATCCTCGAGGGCCAGATCGCGCGTGGCCTCGTAGCCCTCGAACAGGGCGAGCTCGCGCACGAGGGCGCGGAAGTCCTTCGAGGACGTGTCCTTGTTGCGCAGCTTGGACAGCTTGTGCTGGACCATGGGATGGTCGACGACGGTGACGCGGTCGTACTCTTTCGTCATGGGAAAGTGCTCCTCTTTAATTAGTAGTCGAGTTCCGGGTACAGGGGATGGGCGGCGAGCAGCGCGTCCACTTTGGTGCGGATGTCGGCGAGCTTGGCGTCGCTCTCGGCGTTGAACACCGTGGCGGCGATGAGCTGGCCCACCTCGTAGAAGTCCTCTGCGGTGAAGCCGCGCGTGGTGGCGGCGGCGGAGCCCACGCGGATGCCGCTCGTGACGAAGGGGCTGCGCGGCTCGTTGGGGATGGAGTTCTTGTTCACCGTGATGCCCACGCTCTCCAAGAGCTTCTCGGCGTCCTTGCCGGTGACGTCGGCGGGCGTGAGGTCCACGAGGCACAGGTGGTTGTCGGTGCCGCCGGACACGAGGCGCAAGCCGCCGTCCATCATGCCCTGGCCGAGGCGCGCGGCGTTCTCCACCACATGGCCGATGTACTCTTTGTACGAAGGTTGCGCGGCCTCGCCGAACGCCACGGCCTTGCCGGCGATGACGTGCATGAGCGGGCCGCCCTGGGAGCCGGGGAACACGGCCTTGTCCACGCGCTTGGCGATGTCCTCGTCGTTTGCGAGGATGAAGCCGCCGCGCGGGCCGCGCAGGGTCTTGTGGCTGGTGGAGGTGACGACGTCGGCGTGCGGCACGGGGCTCGGGTGCGCGCCCGCGGCCACGAGGCCGGCGATGTGGGCCATGTCCACCATGAAGTACGCGCCCACCTCGCGTGCGATGGCGCCCATGCGCTCGAAGTCGATGATGCGCGGGTACGCGCTCGCGCCGCCCACGATGAGCTTCGGGCGCACCTCCTTGGCGATGCGCTCCACCTCGTCGTAGTCGATGGTCTCGGTCTCGGGGTCCACGCCGTAGCTGGCGAAGTGGTAGTGGCGGCCGGAGAAGTTCACCGGCGAGCCGTGCGTGAGGTGGCCGCCCTCGGCCAGGCTCATGCCGAGCACCGTGTCGCCCAGCTCGATGAGCGCCTCGTACGCGCCCAGGTTCGCGTTCGCGCCACAGTGGGGCTGCACGTTCGCGAAGTTCGCGCCGAAGAGGGCGCAGGCGCGCTCGCGGGCGAGGTCCTCCACGATATCGACCTTCTCGCAGCCGCCGTAGTAGCGCTTGCGCGGGTAGCCCTCGGCGTACTTGTTCGTGAGGACGCTGCCCACGGCCTCGAGGACGGCGGGTGAGGTGAAGTTCTCCGAGGCGATGAGCTCCACGGAGTCGCGCTCGCGGGCGAGCTCCTGGCGCAGGGCGTCGGCGACGGCGGGGTCTTGCTCGGGCAGGTAGGTCAAGGGCATGGCGGTTCCTTTCGGGATACGGGCGCGGGTCGCGCGAAAGGCGGCGTCGCTGATGATGCAGCTTATGCTAGCACAACGGCCCGCACCGGTTGAGCAGGCGCGGGCCGTCGGTTCGGCCTCACTTGGCTTCGAGGGCCATGATCTTCTCCACACGGCCGGCGTGGCGGCCCTCCCCGAAGGGAGTGGCGAGGAACGCGTCGAGGATGGCACGGTTCGTCTCCTCGTCCACGAAGCGGCCGGAGAGCGTGACGACGTTCGCGTCGTTGTGCTCGCGCGACAGCTCGGCGAACTGCGGGGTGACCACGTTCACGGCGCGGATGCCGTCCACCTTGTTCGCGGCCACGGCCATGCCGATGCCCGTGCCGCACACGAGCACGCCGCGCTCGGCCGCCCCGCCCGCCACGTCGCGGGCTACGAGCTCGGCGTAGTCCGGGTAGTCCACGCGGTCGTCGGTGTCCGGGCCGCGGTCGATCACGTCGTGACCCTGCGCGGCCAGGTAGTCCACGAGCGCCTGCTTCTGCTCGAAGCCCGCGTGGTCGCTGGCGATGCTGATGTTCATGGGCGGTTCCTTTCGTAGTGGTGGGTTCTTCGGCTCGCTCCGCCCGATCAGGGCGCCATCGTGCGCCGCACGGCGCGCGCCCAGCCCTCCAGCAGGCGGGCATGGCGGGCGTCCTCCATGCCCGGCGCGTAGACCGTGTCCGAGGAGCGCAGGTCGCACAGGCGGGCGGTGTCCTTCCAGAAACCAGTTCCCAAGCCGGCCAGGTAGGCTGCGCCGAGCGCCGTCGTCTCCGTATTCTGGGGACGGTGCAGCGGCGTGCGCAAGAGGTCGCTTTGGAACTGCATGAGAAAATCGTTCGCCGACGCGCCGCCGTCCACCTTGAGCACCTTGAGCGGCATCCCCGCGTCGGCCTCCATGGCCACGGCCAGGTCGTGCACCTGGTAGGCCAGCGACTCCAGCGCGGCGCGCACGATGTGGGCGCGGCCCGCGCCGCGCGTGAGGCCGTAGATGGCGCCGCGCGCCTCGGCGTCCCAGTACGGCGCGCCGAGCCCGGTGAAGGCGGGCACCACGTACACACCGCCCGTGTCGGGCACGCTGCGCGCGATGGCGCACGTCTCGGCCACGTCGTCGATGAGGCCCAGCTCGTCGCGCAGCCATTGCAAGAGGGCGCCGGCCATGAACACGCTGCCCTCGAGCGCGTACTCGGGCCCGGGCGCGCCCGGCGCCGAGGCGGCCAGCGTCGTGACCAGCCGGTGGGTGGAGCGGCACGCCTCGCGCCCCGTGTGCATGAGCAGGAAGCAGCCGGTGCCGTACGTGTTCTTCGCCTGCCCCGCCTCGAAGCAGCACTGGCCGAAGAGCGCGGCCTGCTGGTCGCCCGCCACTCCGCGGATGGGCACGCCGCGCACCACGCCGGGGTTCGCCGTCACGCCGTAATCGGCCGACGAGGGGCACACGTCGGGAAGCATCGAGGCGGGTATGCCGAACAGGTCGAGCAGCCACGGGTCCCAGCGCATCTCGTGGATGTCGTAGAGCATGGTGCGGCTGGCGTTCGTGACGTCGGTGGCATGCACCTGCCCGTCCGTGAGCGACCACACGAGCCAGCTGTCCACGGTGCCGAACGCGAGCTTCCCCGCCTCGGCGTCAGCGCGGGCGCCGGGAATGTTGTCCAGCAGCCATTTCACCTTGCTGGCCGAGAAGTAGGCGTCGGGCACGAGGCCGGTGGTGTCCGCGATGCGACGGGCGACGGCCGGGTCGCCGCAGAGCTCCTCCACGATGGGGGCCGTGCGGCGGCACTGCCACACGATGGCGTTGCCCACGGGCCGGCCCGTCTCGCGGTTCCACACGACGGTGGTCTCGCGCTGGTTCGTGATGCCGATGGCATCGATGTCGGCGGGCCCCAGCCCGTGCGACACCGTGAGCTCGGCAAGCGCGCCCAGCTGGGACGACAGGATATCCAGCGGGTCGTGCTCCACCCAGCCCGGCTGCGGGTAGCGCTGCGGGAACGGGTTCTGCACCGCATCGACGACGCGCCCGTCGGCATCGACGAGCATGGCGCGCGACGAGGTGGTGCCCTGGTCGAGCGCTATGACGTAGGCTTTTCGCATGCGTGCTCCTCCATCCACTGTGCGATGTCGGCATAGACCTGGGCGCGGCCGGGCTCGTTGAGTATCTCGTGGCGCATGCCCGGGTAGAGGACCTCGTCCACGCGCCGCACCCCCGCGCCGCGCAGGAGCTCCGCGGCCGCGTGCACGCCCTTGCCGCAGCCGCCCACCGGGTCCTCGGCGCCGGCCACGAACAGCACGGGCAGGTCGTGCGGCACCTTGGCGGCGCAAGCGCGCGTCACCACCTCGCCCGTGAGGTCGGTGAGCGTGGCGTAGCCGCCCGCGGAGAACATGGCGCCGCACATCTCGTCGGCGATGTAGGCGTCCACGACCTCCGGATCGGTGGAGAGCCAGTCGAACGGCGTGCGGGCGTTCTCGATCTGCTTGGCGAAGGCGCCGGCGCCCAGGCCGTCGAGGAAGGCGCTCCGGTAGTCCTCCCCCTTCGACGCCGCGATGCGGCGCGCGAGGAAGCTGCCTGCCTTCGACAGCGCAAGCGGCTGGGTGCCGGTGCCGCAGATGACGGCCGCGGCCAGGCCCTCGGCGTGGCGGGCCAGGTAGGCGCGCACGACGAAGCTTCCCATGGAGTGACCGAACAGGATATAGGGCGCCTGGCGCGAGTAGCGGGCGGCCACCGTTCGGCGCAGCTCGTGGACGTCCTCGATGAGCACGTCCTTGCCGCCTTGCGCGGGCAGGCACCCCAGCTTCTCGGGGCCGGGCACGCTCTTCCCGTGGCCCACGTGGTCGCTCGCGCACACCGTGAAGCCGCGGCCCACCAGGTAGCGCGCGAACCCGTCGTAGCGTCCCAGGTGCTCGGACATGCCGTGCACGATCTGCACGACGCCGCGCGGCGCGGGCGCGCGCGTGCCTGCCGGACGCTCGGGTGCCCAGATCAGGCCCCTGATCTGGGACGTGCCGTCGTGGGACCGGAAGCCGATCGGAGCAGTGGAAACCGTAGCAGCCATGTGCGCCCTCCCCGGGAATCGTGTGGAGGTTCCATTATACCCGAGAAGCCGCGAGCGGCGGACGGACGGATGGGCACGATGGCTGGATGCCGGCGGGTCGGGCGGGCGCCCTTCGGCAAACTGGGCAGGCGGATGCCGGTGTGCCGGGCGGATGGATGCCGGCGGGCCGGGCGGGCGGCCCCCTGTCTGGCTGGTCGAGACCTCGGCACAGTAATCACCGATTTTCTACGCCCTGCATCCACCTCGGCAGGATCTGCGCTTCCTCGAAGCGACGCGACCAGGCGAAATGGGAATCGTTCGCACCGCGAGACAGGGAAAGCGACATTTTCCCGCGCAATAACGTCGAAAATCGGTGATTGCTGTGCCGAATAGGGAGCGGCGCCCTTAGGCGAGGGCGCGGATGTCGGCGAGGGTCACGGCGCCCTCGCGCACGATGGCAGGGGGGTCCTGCGTGCAGTCGAGCACGGTGGAGGCCACGCCGCTCTTGTCGTCGTCGGCCCCGTCGGGCACGATCGTGCCGACGCGCGCGGCGAGCTTTGGGTCGAGGGCGTCGAGGGCACCGGCAGCCGCACGGCCCGAGAGGTTCGCCGACGTGGTGGCCAACGGGCAGCCGGCGGCGCGGACGAGCGCGAGGGCCGTGGCGTTGTCGGGCATGCGCAGGCCGATGGTGCCCGCGTTCGAGCGGAACGCCTCGGGCACCTCGTCGGCGGCTCGCACGACGAGGGTGAGGGGGCCGGGCCAGTACGCGCCCGCCAGCCTGCGCGCGAGCTCGGGCACGCGCGCGCCGTAGCGGTCGAGGTCGTCCGCGTCTCCCACCAGCCAGGAAATGGGCTTGCCTCGGTCGCGCTCCTTCAGGTCGTAGAGCACGTCGGGGCCTGCCGCGGCCTCGACGGACACGCCCAGGCCGTACACCGTCTCCGTGGGGAAGATGACCGCCTCGCCGCGCTTGAGCGCGCAGACCGCCTGGTCGATCGTGCTGGTTCGCATGGGATTCTCGCCTCCTGCCGCCCTCCCCGCACCGTGCGGGGAGCCGCCATTGTAGCACGCCGCCCCAGGCGCGCCGCGACGCACGTCGCCGGGCGCCGTGCAGCCGGCCGGCTGATGGGGCTTCATCGCGCGCCGCCATCCGGCATGAGCGCGTACTTCCTCTTGATGCGCTCGAGCTTCCTCTTCCACGGCAGGTACAGGGCGGCCAGGAACACCACCGTGGCGACGCCGTGCAGAAGGTCGAACGGCAGGGCGGCGCCGAACGACACGAGCACGGCGGGCACGGTGAGCGGGTGGATGAAGCCGATGGCGTTCCAGCCGTTCAGCAGCAGGCCGTACAGGAGCGCCGACGAGAAGCCGAACGCGAGCAGCACCGGCGTGCGGTCGAGCCAGCCGCGGTCGGCCAGCACGCCGGCCAGATAGCCCACGAGTCCCCAGGCGTACATCTGCCAGGGCGTCCACGGCCCCTGCCCGAAGAAGAAGTTCGACACGAGCGCTGCGAGCGCGCCCACCATGAAGCCGCTGCGCCGACCGAACACCGCGCCCGCCAGGATGCAGATGGCCGACACCGGCTTGAAGTCGGGGATGGGCGCGAACAGCATGCGGCCGGCCGCCGCGAGGGCGGCAAGCACCACCGTGGGCATGACCTGCCGCAAGGAGGGACGCGAGGTCTCGAAGGAGGCGAAGAACACCCCCACCGCCAAAAACGCCGTGACCACGGTGAGCAGCGCGCTCTGGTCGAGGTTCAGGAAGGCGCACGCGGCCAGCACGAGCGGCACCGCCACAAGCGCGGGCGCCTCCAGCGCGCGCAGCACGCGGGCGGCGCTCATCGGGCCGTCCCGCCGTCGGAAGCGGGCGCGGAGGAGCCGGGCGAACCGACTTCCGCCCCGTCGCGCCAGGTGCGGAAGAACGCATCGGGCACCGGGCGGTAGAACAGGTTGCCCGCGAAGAACTCGCCGGCGGGCTCCGTGCAGGCGGCCTCGCCGTCGAACAGCATGGTGGCGCGGTCGGCCACGCGGGCGGCGAACGCCAGGTCGTGCGTCACGAGCACGACGGTGGCCCCGCGGCGGGCGCAGGCGCGCACCGCGCCGGCCAGCGCGCACTTCGTGGGCGTGTCGAGGCCCTTGGTGGGCTCGTCGAGCAGCAGCAGGTCGGGGTCGGTGAGCAGGATCTTCGCGAAGGCGAGCAGCTGCTGCTGCCCGCCCGACAGGTCGTAGGGATGCCGCGCGGCATGCGCCGCGAGCGAGAAGCGCTCGAGCGCCGCATCCACCGCATCGTCTCCGTAGCCGCAACCGCGCTGCCACTCGCGCAGCTCGTCGGCCACGGTGTCGCACACGAAGAGCGCCTTCGGGTTCTGGGGCAGCAGCGCCTGGCGGGCGGCCAGGCGGTTGGCCACGCGGCCGCGCTCGGGCTTGAGGACGCCGGCCGCCAGGCGCAGGAGCGTGGACTTCCCGCAGCCGTTGCCCCCCACGACGGCATGGACGTCGCCCGCGCGCACGTCCAGGTCCAAGCCGCGCAGCACCCAGCCGTCCTCGCGCGCGTAGCGAAAGTGCGCATCGCGGAAAGAGAGGACGGGGGGCGCCTCGCGGGTTGCGGCGGGAAGCGCCTCGTGGATCGGGCGGGCGGAGGACACCTCGCGGGTCAGGCGAGGCGCCGCAGGTGCGGAAGCAGGGACGGGTGCGAGGATCGGGGGAACGGCAACCGGGCGCACCTGGCCGTTCGCCAGCTCCACGAGGTCGGTAGCGTAGGGGGCGGTGGCCTCCGGAGCGTGGGTGGCCATGACGACGGTGATGCCCAGCTCGCGGTTCACGCGGAAGAGCGCGTGCAGGAAGTTCTTCTCGGCCACCGGGTCCAGCTGCGCGGTGGGCTCGTCGAGCACGAGCAGCCGCGGCTGCAGGGCCAGCACGGCCGCCAGGTTCACCATCTGCTGCTGGCCTCCCGACAGGTCGGCCACGGACGCGCGGAACCACGGCTCTATGCCGAAGAAGTGCGCGACCTCGGCCACGCGCCGCCGCATGGCGTCCTGGCCGAGGCCCACGTTCTCCAACCCGAACGCCAGCTCGTGCCATACGGTGTCGCACACCAGCTGGTTCTCCGGGTTCTGCGCGACGTAGCCCACCTGCGCGGCCCCCTCGGCGGCACCGAACGCTGCGGGGGCGCGGCCCAAAACCTCGAGCGCGCCCTCCTGGGCGCCCGCCGGGGCGAGCGCCGGCTTGAGGCAGCGCAGAAGCGTGGTCTTGCCGCAGCCGGTGGCGCCCAGAAGCAGCGTGAACGATCCTTCCGCCACCCGCCAGTCGAGCGGACCGAACGTGGGCGCCGGCGCATCGGGGTACGTGAACGCGAAGCCCTGCGCCCTCACCGCGTCCATCGCGCACGCTCCCTCGCCTCGAGCGCCAACGGCGCGAACGCCAGCACGGCGAAGGGGACGTAGCCCCACCACACCGCGAGCACGCTCAGCACAGGGTAGAAATGGAACTGCGTGCAGGCAGCGTACGCGAGCACGGCGTTCAGCGCGACGAGCGCCGCCAGCACACCGAGCGCCGCGCCGTCGCGGGCGCGGAAACGGCAGCGCTGGTAGGTCGTGCGCCGCGCGCAGGCGCCCCACCCGCGGGCGCGCATGGCGTCGGCGGTATCGAGCGAGTCTTCCATATCCCATCCCATCAGCACCGACGTCAGGCGCAACCGCGAGCGCGCACCCTCGCGCGGCCCCGCGGCGCCCGCCGAGGTGCACGCGCGCTGCACGTCGCCCACCGCGGCGCCCCGTCGCATGAACTGGGGCACGAGGCGCATCGCCATGGACAGCATGAGGCCGATGGTGGGGGCCGCGTTGCCGAACAGCGCCATGACCTTGTCCGAGGAGAGCGCGCGCGAGGCGTTCGAGAACCACAGCAGCACGCACGACAGCATGGCGCCCATGCAGGCGCCGAACACGAGACTCTCAAGGTAGAACGCCCGCAGGCCGATGCGGAAGAGCTCCGTGGAGCCCATGGCCGAGAACAGCGGGTTCGCCACCGCCATCACCAAGATGAGCGGCATCTGCCACAGCACCGTGCGCAGCGTGGCGCGCATGCCCCGCAGGACGACGCTGTACGCAAGCGCGGCAGCGAGCGAGAGGGCGAGGTAGACCGGCTGCATCGCCGCCATGCTGAACGCGAGCATGCAGGCGAAGTAGCCGAACGCCACCGCCGGATGGTACCGGTCGAACGCCGTGGGCTTCGAGCCCCCGCTGCCGAGCATCGCCGCGCCTCCCTTCCCTATCGGACGTAGAACCAGCGCACGACGTCGCCGTCTTGGAGGACGACGCTATCGCAGGCCCTCATGATGACCTCGCCGTTGACGGAGAACTTCCATCCGCTCTCGCCAGGATACTCCTTCTCCGCCAGGCCGCCGATGGCGCTCACGTAGATGCCGAGCGGCGTGCTCGACGCGTTCACGGAAAGGCCGCACGCCATGAGCGCGTCGTAGACGGTGGCGCCCTGCTCGAACGTGGGATTGGCGCCGCCCGACACGCGCCCGTCGGCGGCCGACGAATCCACGCTCACACTCACGGTGACGGTGGCCGGCTGCGCGGGGGCAGCCGAAGGGGGAGACACGGTGCCGGCCGAAGCGGCACCGGACTCGAACGGCACCGCTTCGGCCGCAGGACCCGACGAGCCCTCCCCTGCGGCGTCCCCGGTCGCGGCGGCGTCCGCCCCGCCCGGTTCCTCTGCCGGCTGCGGGTCGTCCGCGACGGGCTCGTCGGCCGGGGCAGAGGGCTCCGCCTCCTGGGTCGTGGCGAGCAGGTCGCCAGCCCGGGACCCCTCGGCAGCCGGGGCGGCGACAAAGTACGCCGACACGGCGATGAGGGCCACGGAGAGCGCAGCCGCCACGCCGACGCCCGCTTTCTGAGCAGCGCTCAGCGGGGCGCGCTTCGCCCGCGGGGCCTCGACAGCATGTCCTTCCGCACCGTCTGGGCGGGCGGGCGCGGCCGCTTCCTCGCAGGGCGCAGGCGCTCCCTCCGTCTCGCCCCCGCAAGTGCAAGAACTTTCGTCCCGCCCCTCAAAGGGCGCGGCGGCCTCGCCCGCCGCGCGCGGGGCGCGCGGGGCGATGCGCTCGTCCGGCTTGTTGCCTTCGGCCATGGCTAGCTCCTTCCCTTCCCGCGCGGCGCCGGGGCGTCCGGCCGCCGACGACCCAGCAACGCGTATGCGACGGCACCCGCCAAGCCCGCGACGCCCACGGCGATGCCGCCGACGGCCCATGGGTTCGCGCCGCCGGTCGTCTCGGCGCTCGCGGCGCCGCTATCCGCGGACACCGCCGTCGCCGCCGACGCGCCGCCCGCACGCGTCGAGGCCTGCTTCGCGGCCGCGGCCTTCTCGTCCTGCGCCTTGGCGGCAGCCTCCTGCACGAGCGGGGCATGCGCGGCCGCCGGCGCACCGCCGAGCGGCGTGCGGGAGCCGGGCGCCGTGCCCGACGGGGCCTCGCCCTCCGCCGACCCTCCCTGCTGGCCGGATGCCCCCTCCCACTTGGCGTACAGCGTGAGGGCCGAATCGACCGGCGTCGCGAAGTCCCATGCCGTCGTGCACGCCTTGTCGGAGAACCATCCCGCGAACGTGTACCCGCTGCGCACCGGGTCCGCCGGCTGGAGCACCGGCTTGCCCAGCGCCACGAAGGCCGACGGCACGAACGAGCCGCCCTGCACGTCGAACGTCACCTGCACGCCCTCCAGCCCCTTCAGGGCGAACAGGCGGCCCGCGTCGTTCGTGTAGTACAGGTTGCCTGCGCCATCGGCCACGACGGAGGCGAAACAGAAGTCCTGCCCATCGGCCGCGGGCGTGAACAGCGCATAGGCCGCCTCGTCGCCCAACCGGTAGCCGTACACCCCGCCGGGCAGCCCGTTGCAGGTGAAGTACGCGTACGTGCCGTCGCCCTGCACCGACACGAGCGGCGACGACTGCGCCTCGCCTTTCCCGCCGCGCACCGTGCGCTCCACGGCAAGCGACGCCAAGTCGATGACCGAGAGCGTGCCGTACCACTGGTCGTCGGCACCGCACACGAACGCCTTGCCGCCCGACACGGCCGGCGTGGAGGTCGACTTGGCGGCGAACCTCGCCGAGCCCGTCTCCGCCAGCTGGTCGCCCTCGCGGGCGACGAGGTGCAGCACGCCGTCGCTCGACACCACGACGAACCGATCGGCCGCACCAGTCCGACTCGACCCGGGAAGGGCGACGACGCCCGCGCGGATCGGGGCCCCCACGTCGACCGTCACCTTCACCCGGCCCGTCCCGCCGTCCACCAGCTGCACGAGACCCGCATCGTTGCCCACCACGAGGTCGGCGCCCGACACGGCGGCGCCGGCCCAGTAGTAACCGGCAGCGCCGCCCTGCTCGGCCGGCTCGTCCCGCTCAAGCCACCTCACCGATCCGTCGCGCACGTCCACGCACAGGCGCACGCCGCCCGTACCCACGCTGCCGGCGCCGACCGTCGTGAAGGCGGCGAAGACGTACGACCCGCTCACCGTCAGCGACGAGAGGGACTGGTAGCCCTGCGCTCCGTCCGCCTCGAGCGGCTTCGTCTTCCACACGCACACCAGCTCGTCGGCCGTGAAGGCGGCGAGGCTCCCGTCGTCGGACGGCACGATGACCACGCCCTCCGTGTAGACCGGCCGGTTGCAGTAAGCGCTCCTTCCCCCGACGTTCGCTCGCAGCTCCCTCCCGTCGCGGTTCTTCTTGACCGTCCCGGTGGACGCGTCGATCACCCGCAGCTCCCCGTTCACCACGAGGTACACGTCTCCGTTCACGATAAGCGGCTCGGACACGCCCACATCGCCGTCCGCGCCCTCGCGGAAATCGTAGGACCACGCCTGCTCCGCCGATTGCGTGGGCGTGGGCGCCTCCACCGCACCGTCCCCGCCGAAGCCGGGCCAGTCAGCGTCGTAGCTCGGGCGCGGGGCATCGGGGTCGGTGACGACGTCGTCCAGGTCGGGGAGGCTCGTGCTCCCATCGTTCGTGTAATACCAGACAACGGCATCGCCGGGTTGCAGCTCGCATTCGTTGGCGAAGTCGTTCGAGGGGGCCCCGTTGACGAAGAGGCGCCAGTAGTTGCCCGTAGCCTGGTTCCACGCGAGGGTCAGATCATCGAAAGGAGAGGTTATGTCGCTTAGGTACCAGCCATAGGACCTGTCTATCGTAGCCTTCAGCCCTGTGGCCGCGAACACCTGCTCCGTGAGGTCGGCCGCCGTGGCGCCTTCCACCATCGTATAGGTTCCGGGGGAAGCCCACCGCTGCGCGTTGCCGTTCGCGTCGAGGCCGACGATCTCGCAGGAGGCGGCCACCTGGCCGGGCAGCGTCTTGTCCGCACCGTAGCACCAGGTGACAACATCGCCCGCCTTCAGCGTGCAGGCCGCTGCGCCATCCTTCGACCAGACGCCGTTCACGAAGAGCTGCCAGTACGCGCCCGATGTCTCGTCCCAGCCGAGCGTGCGATCGGGATCGTAAGGCGAGGTGATATCGCTTAGGTACCAGCCGCGGGTTCGGTCGATGGTATGGGCGAGGCCCGCCTGCTCGAACAATGCCTCGGAGAGGTCGGCGGCCGTGGCGCCCTCGTCCAGGGCGAACGTCGCCGCGGAGGCCCACGTCTGGGCGGCCCCGTCGGCGTCCGCGCCGATGACCTCGCACGTCACCGACAGCTTGTCGGTGGGGGCCGGGTCGTCCCATGCGCCGTAGCGCCAGATGACACGATCGCCCGGCTGGAGCACGCACTTGTCCGCTCCCTCGCCGAGGTCCTGGCCGTTCACGTAGAACATCCATCCCTTGTCCGGGAACGTGCCCCACTCAAGGGTCAGCCCTGCGTCGAACGGCGAGGTGATGGAGTTGAGCGACCACCCCCACGCGCCGATGCCGAAGTCGGCCGTCATTCCGGTTTCCGCGAACAGCGCCTCGGCCAGATCGGCTACCGTGGCACCTGCGTCGAGCGTGTACGGCTCGGCCGCCGCCCAGGTCTGCGCCGCGCCGTCCAAGTCCGCGCCGATCACCGAGCACGTGGCCGTGACGAAGGGGTCCTCCTGCCCGCTCGTTCCCTTGACCGTGAACGTGGCGGCCACGTCTCGTCCGGCCAGCTTCTGGAAGGCGGCGTCGTCCGGATAGCGCTCGGCGTAGCGCGCGTACTTCTCGCTGGCCAGGCGCGACTCGACGGTGACTTTCGCGTTGTATGCGGGCTGGGTCACCAGCAGGTTCTCATGGGACACGACAGAGGGGTTGCTCGACTTGAACAGGCGCCAGCCGGCCGAGCCCATGGGATCGTAGCCCTCGAGGTCCACCGGCACGATGCCGTTGCCCGCGGCGTCGGCCGCCTCATGGTCGTAAGCCCAGGCCAGGTTGCCGTCTGCATCGAGATACGCCTTCTGGAACGCGTGCAGGTCGCCCGCGACCGCGCCGGCATCCTGGCCGTTCGCAAGCGCGGCGGCGTAGCCGGCCACGGCCTGCTCCATGAGCGCGGCCTCGCGGTCGAGGTCGGCCTGCTCCAAGGGGGCGACCGTGAGCGAGAGCGTCTTGGAGGCGCTGATCTCGGCGTTCGCCTTGTCGGTCACCGTGAGCGTGATGTCGACCTCGGCAGCGTCCTCACCGGGCAGCGGGCGGTACACCTTGCCGGCCCACCCGTTCGGCACCACCGCGTCGGTCGAGGCCGTGTACTTCACCTCGTAGTACTTGCCGTCCACGCCGATCGCAGCCGGCTTCGGCAGGCTCACGTCGCCTGTCAGCGCGCTCGCGCCGACAGGCTCCCCCGTCTCGGCCAGCTTGATGCTCTCGTAGGTGAAGTTCTCCCCCACCTTCTGCTCGAGCGCCGCCTTCTCCGCCGCCACCTTGTCCGGGTCGCCCTTCACCGTGACTTCGAACGTCTTCTCGACGGTCGTCTCCGGACCGCCGGATGTCACGATGCCGACGGTCGCGGTGAGGGTCACCGTGCGGTCGGCCGCGCTGCGCGTGATCGAGCCGGTGCGATCCTCCCATGCGTATCCGGTGATTTTGACGGCCTCGGGGTTGGACGACGCCCACGTCACCTCCGACCACGGCTTGCCCTCGAGCTTGTTCGGCAGCGTCAGGTCCTGCGTGACGGCGTCGAGCCCCTCTCCTGTCGCGAAGCCTATGGCGAGGGAGGAGGCCTTCCCCTTGAGCATGCCCTCGACCCGGCCCTCGTCCCACGCGAGCATCGTGGGCTTGCCGGGCACGTACGTGTCGGACGCGTCGCCGCAGGCAAGGGAGAACGTCAGGTTCAGCTTGCGGATGACGCTGTAGTCCAAGCTGCCCTTCTCTTCGGGCGAGACGTAGAAGTAGGCTATGTCGCCGTTGGAGGGGCCGCTCGACGTGTCGACGCCGCCTGCCTGCTTGGGGTCGGGGCTTTCGAACACGGCCGACGAGACCGTGGAGGTCACATCGGAGAACCCGAGCTTCTCGAGCTCGGCCGCCATCATGTCGTTGAGGTTGGCGTCGACGCCGTACACGGGGTTGGGACACCAGCCGCTGAAGCCGTCTCTCTCCAGCGCCTCGACGGCGGCGGCGAGGCGCGCCTCGTTCTCCGGCGAACCCGCGGCCACAACGGGGCCGGTCACAGCCTCCACCGTGTTCGAGGAGACGGCGGCAACCTTGAGATAGCAGCCGGCGTCTTCGGGTGCTATCTGGTACGTCGAACCTGCGGCACCTTCTAGGGGAACGAATTCGCCGTCCAGAGCCGCGCCGCGCAGCCACTGGTACGTCACCCCGGCCGTGACCGGCTCGGGGTCTTGCCAGCTGTACTGCGGCTCGCCATAGGCCGTGGCGACAAGCGTCTGGCCCGTTTTCGCCTTGCCCTCGACCTCTACCGACGCCAGCTCCACCTTGCCGTCCGTCACCTGGGGCGTCGAGGCTTTCGACCAGAACTCGCCCCCGCCCGGCAGCATCACCTTCACCGCAAGGTAGGAGCCTTGGTCGTCCTCTCCCGCCTGGTAGGTCTGAGAAACCGCGCCGTCAACAGGCGCGTAGTCGCGGTAGCTCGATGCGCCGTGCGCATAGGACACTTTCGTCGCGCCGCGGTACCACTGGAACTTCGCACCGTCGTAGTCATCGATCTCGACCTCTTCGGTGTCCCACCAGCCGTCGTCCTCCTCGACGAACGCCCAGGCGTAGAGCGGCTGCCCAATGCCTATCTTGGACGGCAGGTCGGACGACGCGGACGCCTTGATGCGCACGCCGTCGACAGATGCCGGAGCCGTCCGCAGCGCAGTCTCCGCTGCGAGAGCGGAGGCGCCGTCGACCGGGACCGCGGCAACGTCCTCGCCGTCGGTCGGCTCCTCAAGGGCTTCCGGCCCCTCGTCAGCCGACTCGGGATCGGGGGCAAGCTCGTCGAGTTGCGGCGCCTCCTCGACCGGCTGGGCAGTCTGCGACGTCGCAAGCTCGTCGGCAGTCTGCGCGTCGGTCAGTGCCTTCTCCGTCGGCGCCGCGGCGGGCGCCTCCGGCTGCGCCCAGGCGGCGCTCGGCGCCAGCGACAGCGCCAGCACCGCTGCCATCAGAAGCGATAGTAGTTTCTTGGGGATTTCCGCACCGCCTGAACCGGCGCGCGCGAGCTTCGAACCGATGATCATCGGAACCTCTCTTCCAGGGCCTCGAGGTACGATGGGCAGGTGTTCCGACTTTGCCTCGTCTGAGACGGGACGGCGCTGCCGCGCGCCATCTTCTCTCCGCTCATCGGCGTTTACGGTTACTGGCATAGCGCGGGATTCTCACCCGCATTCCCCTCAGGCAGCCTTGTCGGCCGCCCGGCGCCGCGCCCGGCGCGCTCCATCCTAGCCAATTTCTATTGCTGACGCATTCTAGCACCAAACCGGCGCCGCATGGACGGCGCTGAGAGACTCGCAGGCAAATAAGGTCTGGCGGGTTACACCCCGGTCGGCGGCATGCCTCCCTCCCCTGCGCGCGGACGCGGCTCGGGCAGGTCGGGTGACAGGAGGCGCCGGTAGTAGGAGCCCTTCGTGTAGAGCGCGGCCGCGGGGTTGTGGGCGAGCACGCGGTCCTTCACCACCAGATAGGTCACGGGGGCCTCGGCGTGCTGCATGAACAGCGTGTCATGGCCCACGCACAGGCCCACGATCACGTTCAGGTCGCAGCCGGCTTCGTTCAAGATGCGCGCCTGCATGACGGGGTTGCACGTGGGCTCGAAGCAGCCGGGGTGCACCTTCACATCGTCGGCGATGCCGGCGCGCTCCTTCGCCACGGCGCCCACCTTGCAGGCCACGGCGCACACGTCGTCGAAGCCCTTGGCGCGCAGGATACGGGCGAACGCCTGCGCCTCGTCGATGAGCCCCATGCACGTGGCGATGCCGATCTTGCGCGCGCCGATGCGCCGGGCGAACACCATGACCTCCTCTACGCGCGTGAGCTGGCTGTAGTAGAGGCCCTCCACCTCGGCGGCGGCCTGGAAGATGCGCGCCGTGTCCGGGTCGTCGCGGTAGAGTGCGGCCGTCTCCTCGAACGCTGCATCGGGCGTGCGCTCGGTCAGGCAGAACGCAGGATAGGCCCGCGTCTCCCCCTCGGCCCCGCGGTCGTCGCAGGCGCGCACGGCACAGTTGGCGCAGCTGCGCGGGTCGTTGCCCTCCATGTTCCTTCCCCTCCCTTTCCTCTGGCCCGCCCCCTCGGCAATGCCGATGCAGTGCGGCCAAGACCTGTTCCTACTGATACCTCAACGACTCCACCGGGTCGAGCTTGGCGGCGCGGCGGGCCGGGTAGGAGCCGAACACGACGCCGATGGCCACGCACACGGCAACGGCGCCGAACACGACTCCCGGCGCGAGCACCGGCGTGACGGTCATGCCGGGCTGCACGGCCCCGATAACCTGCCCCAAGCCCCATGCGGCCAGGAAGCCGAACACGATGCCGAACACGCCGCCCGCCACGCACAGCATGACGGCCTCGAGCAGGAACTGCTTCGTGATGTCGCGGCGGCGCGCGCCGAGCGACTTGCGCAGGCCTATCTCGCGGATGCGCTCGGTGACGTTCGTGAGCATCATGTTCATGATGCCGATGCCGCCCACGAACAGCGAGATGGACGCCACCGACCCCATGAGCAGCGAGAACGACATCATCATCGTCTCCATCTGCTTGATGACGGCATCGAGCGACTGCACGTAGACGCTCTCCTGGTCGAGGTTGAAGTACTGCGCCACGTACGCCTGCGTCGTCTCCACCAGCCGGTCCATATCGGTGCCCTCGCGCGCGATGCCGACGATCTGCTGGATGCCGCCCGTCCCCCCGAGGCGCGTCTGGGCGGTGGTGCTGGGGACGTAGAGCGACGAGCCGCCCATGAACGAGGCCGACTCCAGCACGCCGACAACCGTGTAGTCGTCGTTGCCCAAGCGCACGGACGAGCCCACCGGCTGCGCGTCGGCGCTCCCGAAGAGCTGCATGAGCGAGCTGGCGTCGACGACCACGAGGCGTGCGGCGCCCTCGTTCTCGGCATCCGTGAAGAACCGCCCCTCCTTGAGCTTCGAGCCCATGACGCCGAAGTAGTCGGGCCGCACGCCGGTGATGCCCATGTAGACGGGCTGCCCGTCCGCTCCCGTGATCTCGGCCGAGGCGTACGCCGCGCCGGTGAGGGCCTCGTACTCGGGCATGCCGCGCTCCAGCTTGTCCAGATCGTCGAACGTGACGCCATCGGGCGAGTAGGCGCTGATGGACACCTGGCGCGCCTGCTCGAAGCCCATCTCGCCCATGAGCGTGTTCTGGATGCCCGCGATGAGCGAGGTCATGGCGATGACGGCCGCGATGCCGATGACGATGCCGAGGATGGTGAGCAGCGAGCGGCCCTTGTTCGCGGACAGCGCGTGCCAGGTCTCGTAGAACAGGTCGCCTATCTTCATGGACGCGCCCCTTCCCCGTCCGCTGCGCCGAGATGCGGGCCCTCGTAGAGCCGCCCGTCGCGGATGTGCACCACGCGGTCGGCATGGGCGGCCACGTCGGGCTCGTGCGTGATGAGCACGATGGTCTTGCCCGCGTCGCGCAGGCGCTTGAACGTGGCGAGCACCATGTCGCCCGTGGCGGTGTCGAGGTTGCCCGTGGGCTCGTCGGCCAGGATGAGGGCCGGGTCGTTCACGAGGGCCCGCGCGATGGCGACGCGTTGCATCTGACCGCCGGAGAGCTCGTTGCTGCGATGGTCGTACAGCCGCTCGTCGATGGACACGCTGCGCAGCGCCGCATGCGCCCGCAGCTCGCGCTCCTTGCGCGGGCAGGCCGTGTAGATGAGCGGCAGCACCACGTTGCGCAGCACGGTGGCGCGCGGCAGCAGGTTGAACGACTGGAACACGAAGCCGAGGCGCGTGGCGCGGATCTCGGCCAGCTCGTCGTCGCGATAATCGGCCACGTCCACGCCCTCGAGCAGGTAGCGCCCGCGCGTGGGCGTGTCGAGGCAGCCGAGCAGGTTCATGAGCGTGGACTTGCCCGAGCCCGACGGGCCCATGATGGCGAGGAACTCCCCTTGCTCGACGGCCAGCGACACGCCGCGCAGGGCGTGCGTGTAGCCTGAGGCGCTCTCGTAGATGCGGTGCAGGTCGACGGCCTCCACGACGGCTGCCATGGCTAGCCTGCGCTCACGTCGGAGACGGCCATCCCCATGCCGGACGACCCGTCGGCCACGGCGTACCCGCCGCCCGCGCCTCCCAGGCCCTCCATGCCGCCCGCCACAACCTGGTCGCCGGGCTTGAGGGCGCCCTTCACCACGCTGGTGAGCCCGTCGGAGGCGACGACCTCCACCTTGCGCTGGGCGACGTCCTGCGTCTCCGGGTCGGTGACGACCATCACGAAGCTGCCGCCCGCGCCGTCGGACTGCACGGCCGAGATGGGCACCATGAGCGCGTTGTCGATGGTGGTCGTGGTGATGGTGGCCTTGGCGGTCATGCCGGGCTTGAGCCGCGGGTCGGGCTCGGCGATGAGCAGCTTCACCGCGTACGTGACGGCGCCGCCCATGCTGCCGCCGTACAGGGCGCCGCCCGACGCGTCGCCCGAGCCCGCCGACGTGGTGGCGATGCTTACCACGGTGGCGGGAAGGGTGAGGTCGGGAGCCGCGGTGAACGTGACCTCGGCGGTCTGGTCGGCGGTGATCTTGAGGATGTCGATCTCGTTCACGTTGATGGACACGGTCATCTGCGACAGGTCGGCTATCTGCACGGGCGAGGTCGCGGCGCCCGCCGCAGCCCCGAGCGCCTTGCCGGGCTCGATGTTGACCGCGACGACGCTGCCGGCGATGGACGCGGTCACCGTGCGCTTGGCGGCGCGCGCCACCGCCTCGTCGTAGGCGCTCTGCGCGTTCCGCAGCGCGAGGTTCGCATTGCTCAAGCCGAGCTCGGCCGACCTGATGGCGGAATCGGCGCTCGCCTCGTCGAAGGAGGCCGGGGAGCCGGCGGCCTGCCCCGCCGTCGCATCCGCCGAGCCCCCTGCGGTCGCCGCCTCGGATGCCGCTGCGGCGGCAGCCTGGGCCTGGGCTTGGGCTTCCGCGGCGGCTTGCTGGCCGGCGGACTTGGCGTGGTAGGCGTCGTTCACGGCGTTCTGCGCCTGGGCCACGCCGTTCCTGGCTTCCTCGATGCCCTGGGCGGCCTGCTTCACCGCCTTGTCCAGCTCGTCGTTGACCAGGGTGAACAGCGTCTGCCCCTCCGCCACCGCGTCGCCTTCGGACACGAGCACCTCGCCCACGATGCCGTCCGCCTCGGGTGTGGCGCTCACCGACGCGACGGGCTGCAGGTTGCCGGACGCCGAAACCGTCTCGGTGAACGTGCCCTGCTCCACGAAAGCGGTCTGCGGGGCCCTGTCCTGCAGCGCCTTGGCCGCCTGGTCGGCCGTGCACCACGCGAACGCGCCGCCTGCTACGGCGAGCACCGCCACCGCCGATACGGCGCCGATGATTATCTTCTTACGCTTCTGCTTCTTGCGGCGCGCCTTCAGATCGTTGAACGCCTGCATGTCGGCAAGCGCCTCGGCATCGACCAGGTCCGCGGTGCGCAGCGGGTCGGCGGGGCCGGCAACGTCGGGATGCGGGGTGCCGGCGAGCGCGGCGGTGGCGCCGGAGGCCGCCTGAGGGCCGGGTGCCGCCGCGGACGCCGCGGCGGCCGCAGGCATCGCGGACACAGCGGGCGCCGCGGGGACGATGCGCGCGGTGGCGTCCTCGCCTGCCGGGGCGCCGATGGGACGCGCGGACACCGGCGCCGCTCCCCCGCCGCCCCAGGATGCGCGCTCGTCCGCGCCATCCCCCCGCCGATTGCGTCGCAGTGCCATCTTGAACCTCCCGAGTGAAGAAGCAGCCAGTTCCCCCAAGGCGTCGAGCGCAAGCCTCTCCGTTTCAGAATAGGTGGCGCATGCGGAAAAGGAAAGCCGATTTATGCGGGTATGCGCCGCGCCGTCGAAACCACATAATCCTCAACCTGCCGTTGAGCGAGGCGGCCCCGTGCCCCCTGCCGCATCGTCCGTGCCGGGCGGGCCACAGAGCCTCTGCGACCGTGCGCAAGGGACCGGGCGACGGAGCGGCGCGGAGCGCTCGCCCCTTTGCGCAGCCGCACGCAATGCGCTACCCTTGCAGGGAAAACGGCGGATCGCGGGCGGAAGGGCGGCGGGATGGGCGATTTCTCGGAGCGGGTGTTTCAGGTGGTGCGGCAGGTGCCGCGCGGCAAAGTGGCATCGTATGGACAGGTGGCGCGCCTGATCGGTGCTCCACGGTCGGCCCGTTACGTGGGCTACGCGCTGCGCGCGAACCCCGACCCGGGCGCCGAGGTGAACGGCATTCCCTGCCATCGCGTCGTGTTCAAGGACGGCAGCCTGTGCCGCGGCTACGCGTTCGGCGGCCCCGACGTGCAGCGCGAGATGCTGGAGGAGGAGGGCGTGGCGTTCGCCGACGACGAGCACGTGGACATGGGCGCCTGCCAATGGGACGGCTGGCTGGATGCCAACGCGGAGGACGGCGCAGCCGACCTGCCGCTGGCGCCCCCGCCCGACTTCGACTGGGATCGCGAGCTGGGCGACTGACAGGCCTGGCGCCGCGCGGACGGCTTGGACGACAAGCACGCGGACAGTGCGGAGGCAGGCGACGCGGACAGGCGGGCGACAAGCGGCGCGGGCGAGAATGCAGCCGGCGCAGGAGCATGAGCACGTGGGCGCGCGCCCGCACGACCGACCCGCAAACACGACAGATGAGAGAGAGCGCAAGCGCTCGCACCGCGGGAGGAAGCCACATGGAGCAGGGCAAGGTACAGGTGTACACCGGAGACGGCAAGGGCAAGACCACGGCCGCCGTGGGCTTGGCCGTGCGCGCGGCGGGGAACGGGCTGAACGTGTACTTCGGGCAGTTCATGAAGCACGGGAAGACCGGCGAGCTCGAGGCGTTCCGCGTGCTGGGCGGGCGCGTGAGCGCCGAGCAGTTCGGCACGGGCGACGAGCTGTCCGCCCCCGACCCGCAGCGCGACGCGCAAGCGGCCCGCCATGGCCTCGCCTGCGCGCGCGAGGCCATGGCCAGCGGAAACTACGACGTCGTGATCCTCGACGAGGCGAACGTGGCCGAAATGCTCGGCTACTTCGCGCCGGGCGCCCTGCTGGACGCCGTCCGCGAGAGGCCCGAGGGAGTCGAGCTCGTCATCACGGGCCGCGGCGCCAGCGACGAGGTCATGGCCGCAGCCGATCTCGTGACCGAGATGCGCGAGGTAAAACACTACTATCGAGACGGCGTGCCCGCGCGGCGCGGCATCGAGTTCTAGCGGGCGACGTCCCCCGTCACCGCCTGGGCCACGCGCAGGCCGTCGCAGGCGGCGCTCATGATGCCGCCGGCGTAGCCGGCGCCCTCGCCGCAGGGGTAGAGGCCGCTGCCGCCGTCGCGCCCGCCCGCCGTCGCGCCCGACATCACGGCCTGCAGCCCCTCGTTCCGCACGATGCGCACGGGGCTGGAGCTGCGCGTCTCCACGCCGGTCATGACGGCACCCTCGTCGGCGAAGCCGTGCAGCTTCGCATCGAGCAGCGGCAGCGCGCGGGCCAGCGCGTCGGCCGCGAACGGCGGCAGGCAGTCCCGCAGGTCGCACCAGGCCACGCCGCGCGCGTAGGTGGGGCGCACCGCAGCGCTCGGCCCGCCCGCGCGGCCGGCCAGGAAATCGCCCACCGTCTGCGCGGGTGCCGCATACGGCGCGCCGCCGGCCGCCACGGCCGCCTCGTAGGCCGCGCGCTCCATGCGGCGCTGCAGCTCCACGCCCGCAAGCGGGTGGTCGCTGCCGAAGTCCTCCGGACCCACGCCCACCAGAAGCGCGCTGTTCGCGTTCTCGCCGTCGCGCGCGAAGCGGCTCATGCCGTTCACCACCACGCCGCCCGCCTCGCTGGCCGCGCACACCACCTGCCCGCCCGGGCACATGCAGAACGTGTACACGCCGCGCCCCTCGGCGCGCCCGCCGGTGCCGCACCCTTCGCCGCCTTGCGCCGGCAGGTGGACCGCGAGCTTGTAATCGGCCGCGCCGAGCGCCGGATGGGCGGCGGCCGCGCCGTACTGCGCCTCGTCCACGGCGCGCTGGAGGTGCTCGATGCGCACGCCCACCGAGAACGGCTTCTGTTCCAGCACCAGGCCCGCCCCGTGCACGAGCTCGAACGTGTCGCGCGCCGAGTGCCCGCACGCCAGCACGACGCGCCGCGCGGGGATGCGCTCGGCGCGGCCGGTGCGCACGTCGCGCGCCTCTGCCTCGGCGAGCGCGCCGGCCTCGAACCGCAGGCCCGTGAGCTGCGTGTTGAACCGCACCTCGCCGCCCGCCGCGATTATCTGGCCGCGCATCCGCCGCACCACGTCCACCAAGAGGTCGGTCCCGATGTGGGGCTTCGCCTGCCAGAGTATCTCCTCGGGCGCGCCTGCGTCCACGAACCACCGCAGCACGTGCGGCGCGAGCGGGTTCTTGATGTTCGTGGTGAGCTTGCCGTCCGAGAACGTGCCGGCCCCGCCCTCGCCGAACTGGATGTTCGTGCAGGGGTCGAGCGGGCCGCCGGCGTCGAACGCGGCCACGGCGGCCAGGCGCTCGTCCACGTCGCCGCCGCGCTCCAGCACGAGCGGCCGTAGCCCGGCGCGCGCCAGGTAGAGCGCGCAGAACAGCCCCGCCGGCCCCGCGCCCACCACCACCGGGCGCGGCTCCGCCCCGCCGTCGGCCCCCGCGCGCGGCACCGCGAGCGGCTCGTAGGGCACGCGGCGCCTGACGTGCGTGCCCCTCTCGGCTCCCGCGCCGCCGCGTGCCTGCGCCTCCGTGAGCGCACGCTCCTCGGCCGCCGCGTTCGCCAGCTCCACGCCGAGGGTGGCCACGAAGTGCACGTCGCGCTTCTTCCGCGCGTCCACGCTGCGCTTGAGCACGCGCACCGCCGTCACCTCGGCCGCCGGAGCGCCCAGCGCCCGGGCCGCCGCCCCGCGCACGAGCCGCTCGCCCGCCGCGCCCGGCAGCCCTGCGTCGAGCGGCAGCCGTACGTTGGATACCTCGAGCATGCGATGCCCCCTAACGTCTTTCGTCCTGCGTCGCGGTATCGAGGCCCGTCAGCCGCGCGACGGCTCCGCGTCCCGCCAGCATGCCGCTCGCCCAGGCCCAGTGCAGGTTGTAGCCGCCGCAGGGGGCGTCCACGTCCAAGGCCTCGCCCACCACATGCAGGCCGGGCACGGCGCGGGCCTCGAGCGTGCGCGGGTCGAACGCGGCCACGTCCGCGCCTCCGCACCGCACCTGGCACTGGCGCTCGTCGCCTATGCCGCGCACTTCCAGCGGGAACGCCTTGAGCGCGCGGGCGAGCACCGCCACGTCGCGCTTGGCGAGCGGCGCCCCGGGCGCCAGCCCTGCCTCCTCCAGCACGGCGCGCGCCACCGCCGGCAGCAGCATACCGCGCAGGAATGCCTCGCGTGAAAGCGGGCGATCGCCGAACGCGAGGCGCCTACGGCGCGCATGCAGGAACGCCGCGCAGCCGTCCTCGGGCACCTGCGGCAGCAGGTCCACGAGCAGCCGGTCGCCCGGCTCGGCGAAGCGGGACAGGTTGAACACCGCGATGCCCGACACGCCGTAGTCGCGGAACAGCAGCTCGCCCGCCTCGCGCGCCTTGGGCGCGCCGTCGGGCCCCGCAAGCGTCACGGCGCAGCGCACGCGCAGGTTGTTCAGGTGCCTCACCACGTCGGTGGCAGTGCGCAACGGCCCGAGCACCGGGCGCGCAGCGGCAAAGCCGATGCCCTCCGGCAGCAGCTCGCGCGCCGTGCGCCCGCCCGTGGCGAGCACCACGGCGTCGGCGTGCCCCACCGTCCCGTCGGCGAAGCGGAGGTGGAAGCGGCCGCCCGGACGGTCGGGCACGTCGAGCCGCACGGCGCGCCGCCCGCACGCCTCCGCCACACCGAAGTCCGCCGCAGCCGCCCGCAGCACGTCGAGCACGCTCGTCGCCTTGTTGGCCAGCGGGTAGAGACGCCCCTCGCCCTCCTCGCGCCACACGAGGCCCAAGCCGGCGAAGAACGCATGCACCGGGTCCGGGCCGGCAGCCCCGCAGGTCCCTTCCGGCGCCAGGCCGGCCATCTCCTCCGAACACGCCGCCAACGCCCCGAGGGCCGCTTCCACGAACGCCGCGTTGCGGTAGGCCCCCGCGTCGATGCGCGCGTTCGAGAAGTTGCACCGCCCGTTGCCCGTGGCCAGGATGGAGCGCCCCACCCGCTCGTCGGCCTCGTACACCGCCACGTCGCCGGGAACGCCGAGCAGGCGCAGCTCGCGCGCAGCCGTCACAGCCGCCGCCAGCCCCGCCGCCCCGCCGCCTATGATCGCCAACCGGCCCATGAGCCCACCGCTTCCCTTCGTCGCTTCCTTCGCCCGCCATCATACCGCAACGCCGCAGGGGAAAGGGGCGCCGTTCACGCCTCGCGGGCCAGCCGGGCCTCGTGCCAGCGGCCGAGCACGCCGTACAGCCAGTGGAACAGCGCCGCGGCGGCAACGGCGCAGGCGGCGAACAGCACGGCCATGGGAACGGTGAACGGCACGATGCCGAACAGCCCGTGGAACAGCGTCGCGCCGAGCACCGTGCCGCCCACCACCACGACCAGAAGCGCGCTGCGGATGGGCGTGAACGGCACGGACAGCCGGACGATGAGCATGACGCCCACCCAGGCCACCAGGAGCACGCACAGCGTGGACACCTGGCCGTAGCCCAGGCCCAGCGCCAGGCGGCCCACCGCGTTCACGGCCAGCACACCCAGCACCGCGCACACGGCGCCGGGGATGGACTTCACGATGACGTTCTCCAGGAAGCGGCCGCGGATGCGGTCCCTGTTGGGCTCGAGCGCCAGCACGAACGACGGGATGCCGATGGTGAACGCGCTGATGAGCGTCATCTGGATGGGCTGGAACGGGTACTGCCACGGCAGCAGCACGAACAGCACCGCCAACGACATGGACAAGAGCGTCTTCACCAGGAACAGCGACGCCGAGCGCTGCAGGTTGTTGATGGAGCGCCGCCCTTCCGCCACCACCTTGGGCATGCTGGCGAAGTCGTTGTCCACGAGCACGAGCTGGGCCACGTTGCGCGCCGCGTCGGAGCCGGCGGCCATGGCCACCGAGCAGTCGGCCTGCTTGAGGGCCAGCGTGTCGTTCACGCCGTCGCCGGTCATGGCCACCACGTGGCCCTGTTCCTGCAGCGCGATGACGAACTGCTTCTTCTGCTCGGGCTTCACGCGGCCGAACACGTGGTAGCGGCGCACGGCGTCGGCCACCTGCTCGGGCGTCTCGAGCGTCGTGGCGTCCACGTACTCGTCCGCGCCGTCCACGCCCACCTGGGCCGCGATGCCCGCCACCGTGCGCGGGTCGTCGCCGGAGATCACGTTCACGGTCACGCCCTGGTCCTTGAAGTAGCCGATGGTCTGGGCGGCCGTGGCGCGTATCTGGTCGTGGATGCACACGAACCCGAGCAGCGCCGGCGCGCCCACGATGGCGCCGTCGGCGTCGAAGCCCTCCGCGCGCGCCACGGCGAGCACGCGCGCCGTGGCGGCCAGCTCGCCCGCCTGCCCCTCGAACGCGTCGAACGCGTCGCCCATCACGAACCGGCCGGCTCCCATGACGTAGGCACGCCCCTCGAAGGCCGCGCCCGACCACTTCTTATCGGACGAGAACGGCACCGTGCGCACGGGTGCGAGCGGGCGCACGGCAGGACGCGCGGCATAGTATGCGGCGACGGCCTGCGCCGTCTCGTTCGGGTCGTCGTCCGCCGCGGCGAGCGAGGCCAGCGCCCGGTCCAGCTCGCCCGCGTCGGCGCCCTCTACGGGCACCACGGCCGCCACCTCCATGGCCCCCGTGGTGATGGTGCCCGTCTTGTCCAGGCACAGCGTGTCCACGCGCGCGAGCGTCTCGATGCAGTAGAGCTGCTGCACCAGCACTTTGCTCTTGGCCAGACGCACCACGGCCACGGCCAGCACCGTGGACGTGAGCAGGATGAGCCCCTCGGGGATCATGCCCACGAGCGCCGCCACCGTGGACAGGATGGCCTGGTCCAGCGCCACCCCCTCGCCGCTGAAGAACATGCGCGCGAACAGCAGCGCCCCCACGGGGAAGATAACGCAGCTCACGAACTTGATGATGCCGTTCAGGCTGTTCATGATCTCGGAGTTGACCTTCTTGTGCTGCTTGGCCTCGGCGCTGATCTTCGCCGCGTAGTTCTCGTGGCCCACGTGCACCACCCGGGCGCACACGGTGCCGGCGTTCACGAACGAGCCGCTCATGAGCTCGGCGCCGGGAGCCTTCTTTATGAGGTTGCTCTCGCCGGTGAGCAAGCTCTCGTTCACGTCGGCCTCGCCGGACACCACCACGGCGTCGGCCGGCACCTGGTCGCCGCGGCCGAGCACCACCACGTCGTCGCGCACGATGTCGTGCAGCGCCACCTCCTTGCGCGCGCCGTCGCGGACGACCGTGGCGTGCGAGCCCGCCACGATGCTCAGGCGGTCGGTGGTGATCTTCGAGCGTATCTCCTGCACGATGCCGATAATCACGTTGCTCACGATGACGATCATGAACAGCATGTTCTTGTACGAGCCGGTGAACAGCACGAACACCGCCAAGATCACGTTGATGGCGTTGAACAGCGTGCAGACGTTCTCCCGCACGATCTGGCGCACGGAGCGCGTCTTCACGTCCACGTCGGCGTTCACGTCGCCGCGCGCCACGCGCTCGGCCACCTCCGCGGCGGTCAGCCCCCTGGGTTCCTCGGCCATGCTCTGCTCCCGCTCTCTTACTGGTCCGGCAGACGGCCCATTCGGGAAGCCGCCCGCCCGCTTGCTTGCGCCCATTCTACGGCACCCCCACGCGAAACGGCCTCCGCTTCATCGGGAAGGGAGGCCGTTCACGCGAAACCCTCAAACGCCTGCGACGCGCGCCGGAACCAGGGGCTCCCGCAAGCGCGCCCGACCGGCAGGGGCGCCCGCATCCCGCACGCGCAGCAGCGCCAAGCCCTCGCCGCGTCGTGCGCGCGGCCTACGCCTGCTTCTTCACCTGCGCGGACAGGTACAGGCACACGGCCACGATAACGACGCTGACGAGCGACCACAGGTCGAACGTGCCCTGCGCGAGGGACATGCCCAGGCCCACGAGGCCCAACACGAGCCCGATGATGCACAGCACGAAGAACGGCCCCACCTTGCGCGGGTTCTTCGCGCCGCGCAGGCCCAGCAGGCCGATGACCAGGTCGACGATGCCGCCGACGATGGTGCCGCCGCCCAGCGCCGCGGCCATGACGTTGGCCGCCTCCGCGGTGCCGTTCACGTCGATGGTCTCGCCGGCCAGAAACGAGCCGCCCGCCACGAGGAAGATGCCGAACGCCGTCATGACCACGGCGTAGATGATAAGGAGCAGGGAAACGACCTTCAAGGCCTTCTGGGAACCGGACATGCTGGACTTCCTTTCGAAACGCTGGATACGGTACCCCGCCCCGGAGCGGCAAGGGCCGGCCGGAGGACGGGAAGCGCGCCGCCCCCTCGGCCGGCGCGCTGCAAAGCGCTTCGATTATAAGGCGAGGGAGGGCGACCGCTCGCCCTCCCTCCGTGGTTCAGCAGATCATTGAACGTGCCGGCCCGACGGCCCGCGCCACCCGTACACGGGCTACTTCGACGCCAGCACGGGTATGGGCGTCTCGTCCACCTCGTCCAGGTTCTTGTCCCACACATAGTGCTTGGTCTCGCGTGCGATCAGGCCCGACAGCATGAGCACCACGATGATGTTCGGCACGGCCATGAGCGCGTTCGTGATGTCGGAGATGGTCCACACCAAGTCGCCGATGCCGATGGCTCCCAAAAACGCCACGAGAACGTAGAGCACCTGGTAGGGGCGCACGGCATGCTTGCCGAACAGGTACGCCGCGCAGCGGTTGCCGTAGTACGACCAGCCGAGGATCGTGGAGTACGCGAACAGGATCATGCCGATGACCAGGATGGGCGTGCCCACGTAGGGAATGGACGCGAAAGCGGCGCTCGTCAGGTCGGCACCGGCCTTGATCTGGCCGGACTCCAGGATGCCGGGGTTGGCGATGAGCGTGGACACCAGCACGATGCCCGTGAGCGCGCAGATGACCACGGTGTCCCAGAACGTGCCGGTCATGGACACGAGCGCCTGGCGCGCCGGGTTGCGCGTGGAGGCCGCCGATGCCACGATGGGCGCCGAGCCCAGGCCCGACTCGTTGGAGAACAGGCCGCGGGCGCAACCGAACTGCAGCGCCATCATGATGCCGCTGCCCACCGCGCCTCCGAACGCCGCCTTCGGCGTGAAGGCGCACTCGAAGATGAGGCAGATGGCGGGCCATACGTACTCCCAGTTCATGCCTATGATGACGACGCAGCCCCACGCGTAGGCGATGGCCATGAACGGCACGAGCTTCTCGCACACCTTCGAGATGACCTTCACGCCGCCGAAGATGACGATGGACACCATGATGACGATGGCCAGGCCGATGCCCCAGGCAGGAATGCCCGGGAAGTTCGACATGATGATGCCCGTCATGGCGCTGGACTGCACGGCCGAGCCGATGCCGAACGAGGCGATAGCGGCGAACAGCGCGAACGCCCCGGCACCCAGCAGGCCCCACCACGGCGTCTTGCCGTCCTTCTCGAACGCGCGGCGCCACGCGTACATCGCGCCGCCGAGCATGTTGCCGTTGTGGTCCTTCACGCGGTACTTCACGGCCGCGAACGTCTCGGAGTACTTCGTGGCCATGCCGAACACGCCGGTGAGCCACATCCACAGCACGGCGCCGGGCCCTCCGGCCAGGATAGCGGTTGCCACGCCCACGATGTTGCCTGTGCCGATGGTGGCCGACAGCGCCGTGCACAGTGCGCCGAACTGGCTGATGTCGCCCGGGGCATCCGGGTCCTTCGTCACCGACAGCTTGATGGCCGTGGGCAGCTTGCGCTGGATGAAGCCCGTGCGGAATGTCAGGAACAGGTGCGATCCCAGAAGGATCACGATCATCGGCGGTCCCCACACGAACGCGTCGATATCGGTGATGAGCTGGACGATGTCCATTGGCAACCTCTTTTCTGCTGGTGAATCCCCCTCGCGCAGTGCCGTTGCCGAAAAAGATTCCACCGATTGCCCGGGAAGCCCCGGCAATCCGATGAGAAGCCGTTTCGGCATGGGCGCTTTCGCGCACTAAAGTGGTTGGATTATAGGTGCAGGATCCGGCGAGGCGCGCCGAAAACGGCGAAATTCCCAGCGAGCGGGGCCCCGTCGCCCGGCCGCGGCCGACGGGCGGGTGCCGAGGCGCGGCGAAGCCCCTCGCCGGCCCGGCCGGCACCACGGCGCTCAGAAAGCCACGAGCATGACCTCGATGCCGTTGCGCTTGAACAAAGGCTTCATATATTCCGGGTCGCGCAGCTCGGGCAGCACCTGCTGCAACGCGAAGAACACAGTGCATTCTTGGCACTTGCCATGATATAGTATCCTAGCATGAGTTCATTTATAAATGAACAATGAGATTCAAGCCCTGCGAGGGTGATGGCCCATATCCGCGTAGCCGATTCGGTGGTGCTGCTCCATCCGTTTCAAGGGCATCGCGGAACCGGGAACATCCCCGCCAGCACCGTCGCAAACGCGGTTCGGCAACAGCGCCTCGTCGTCGAGCTGCTGGAACAGGAGGAATACGATGGAGATTGAGCCGATCGAAGCAAGGGACTACCGCGCCTTCATGCGGGACTTCCACACGCCGGGCACGCGCGCCTATGACCATGCGCTCGATATCAGCGTCATGATCTGGGAGCTCATGCAGGAGCAGGGGCTCTCGAAGACCGAGCTGGCGCGCCGTATGGGCATATCGAAGTCGCACCTGTCCAACCTGCTGAACACCCAGCCGAACATGACGCTGGAGACCATCGCGAAGTTCGAGCTGGCACTCGACGTGGAGTTCAAGTTCAGCTTCGTCCCGGCCCCCGCCCCAATTGCCGAGGCAGCCGTGGAGGACGCCCCGGCATCGAAGCGCGCATAAACGCCGTCACGCGGGGCGGGTGCCGCTACTTGCTCTCCACGACGGGGATAGGGTCCTCGTCCACCTCGTCGAGGCAGCCGTCGTAGACGTAGTGGCGGGTGCCGCGGGCCACGAGGCCCGACAGCAGCAGGATGGCCACGATGTTCGGCAGGGCCATGAGCGCGTTGCCGATGTCGGACACCGTCCACATGACATCGCCCACGCCGATGGCGCCCAAAAACGCCACGGCCACGTACAGCACCTGGTACGGCCTGATGGCGCGCCTGCCGAACAGGTACGTGACGCAGCGGTTGCCGTAGTACGACCACCCGAGGATCGTGGAGTAAGAGAACGCCACCATGCCCAGCACCAGGATGGGCGTGCCGATGTAGGGGATCTTCGAGAACGCGGCGCTGGCCAGCTCGGCGCCCGAGAACAGCGTGGGGTTCGCCAGGATGTCGGCCTGAATGCCGGGGTTCGCTATCATGGTGGACACGAGCACGATGCCCGTGAGCGCGCAGATGACCACGGTGGACCAGAACGTGCCGGTCATGGCGATGAGCGCCTGCTCGGCCGGGTTGCGCGTCTTGGCGGCGGCCGCGATGATGGGCGCCGACCCCAGGCCCGACTCGTTGGAGAAGAGCCCGCGCGCGCAGCCGAACTGCAGAGCCATCATGATGCCGCTGCCCACCGCGCCCCCGAACGCCGCCTTGCCCGTGAACGCGCACTGGAAGATGAGCGCCACGGCCTCCCCCACCACCGGGGCGTTGAGCGCCAGGATGACCAGGCAGCCGCCCGCGTACGCCACGGCCATGACGGGCACCAGCTTCTCGCACACGTTCGAGATGGTGCGCACGCCGCCGAAGATCACCACCGAAACCAGCACGACGATGCCAATGCCGATGGCCCAGGTGGGCACCGGCACGCTCGACGCGATGATGCCCGTCATGGCGGACGCCTGCACGGCCGACCCCGTGCCGATGGTGGCCACGGTGGCGAACGCGGCGAACGCCACGGCGCCCAGCTTCGCCCACCAGGGGGTGCGGCCGTCTTCCTTCTTGAATGCGCGCTCCCACACGTACATGGCGCCGCCGAGCATGTTGCCGGCATGGTCGCGCACGCGGTACTTCACCGAGGCGTACACCTCCACGTACTTCGTGGCGATGCCGAACACGCCGGTGATCCACATCCAGAACACCGCACCCGGCCCGCCCGCCAGGACGGCGGTGGCCACGCCCACGATGGAGCCCGTGCCGATGGTGGCCGCCAGCGCCGTGGCCAGCGCGCCGAAGTTGGAGATGTCGCCCTTGCCCTGGGGGTCCTTGCGGAACGACATGCGGATGGCCTGCGGCAGCTTGCGCTGGATGAAGCCGGTCTTGAAGGTGAGGAAGACATGCGTGCCCAGAAGGAGCACGATCATGGCCGGCCCCCAGACGAACGCATCGATGCTGTTCAGGATTTCAAGCATACGAGGCGGTATTGTACCCGAACGGGGGCGGCTGGCCGCAAAACTGTAGCCGACGCACACAATTGGAGGCCTCCTGCCGGTGCGCCCGCAGCTACTACCCACTTCGCCGCTTCTGTCCGGTCTTTCTCGGCACGCCGGTTGCGCGGAGGTGCCGAGGCCGCTACAATGGGCCGCGATGGATTCTGTTTCAGGGCGAGGTGAAATTCCTCACTGGCGGTAATCGGACAGCTGGCGCAAACCGCGCCAAGCCGAGAGTCCGCGACCCTGCGACGGCGTGCGCCGGCCACCGCCGAGCGCGCCCGGGCAGGCTGACACCGGTGAGACTCCGGGACCAACGGTTAAAGTCCGGATGGAAGAGGCAGATATCGCATCGGCTGCGACCGCTTGCCGTGGAGGCCGGCCGCGTCCCTGCGAATCACAAGCCCGTATGACAGGAGTGGAATTCATACGGGCTTGCTTCTTCTCTGCGAGGCGGGAGGCGAACCCGACCAGGCACAGCCCCGCGGAAAGAAGGTCGACCATGACCGAGAAGGCGCAGAGAGCGCAGAACCTCGAATTCACGAACACGAACAAATGGGATACCCGCCAGCTGGTGACGATGGCCCTCATGTGCGCCATCGCGGCGCTGCTGTCGTTCATCCAGATCCCGCTCATCCCCGGCGTCACGTTCCTCACCTACGACCCCTCGCTCATGCCGGCCATGGTGTGCGGCTTCGCCTTCGGGCCCGGCGCGGGCATCGCCGTGGGCGCCGTGGCGGCCGTCATCCACGGGCTCATCCTGGGCGAGTGGGTGGGCTCGCTCATGAACATCGTGGCCACGCTGTGCTTCGTGTGGCCGGCGGCCGCCCTCTACCGCCGCAAGCGCACCTTCAAGCAGGGCGTGATCGGCCTGGTTGTGAGCGTGCTGGCGGCCACGGTGGGCGCCATCGCGGCGAACCTGACCATCGGCGTGCTGTTCTGGTACGGCAGCGTGGACGTGATCCTGCCCATGCTGCTACCCGCCATCGTCCCGTTCAACCTGGTGAAGGGGACGGTGAACGCCGTGCTCACGCTCATCGCGTACAAAGCCGTCTCCAACCTGATAACGCCGAAGAAGTCGCAGGTCAAAGGACATTAGGCCGCATCGTCAACCCAGTCCCTCGCAGCGCCGAGCCGGCCCGCAGGACTGCAGTTAGGAAGCGTATGATTCACTGCACCGACATCGAGTTCACCTACGACGGCGAGCGCTTGGCGCTGGCCGGGGTCGACCTGCACGTGGCCCCCGGCGAGTTCGTCTGCATCTTGGGCGGCAACGGCAGCGGCAAGAGCACCCTGGCGAAGCACCTGAACGCGCTTCTGCTGCCCGACCGGGGCACCGTGACCGTCGACGGCTACGACACGGCCGAGCCGCGCGACGTCTACCGGATACGCTCCACGGCGGGCATGGTGTTCCAGAACCCCGACGACCAGCTGGTGGCCTCGCTCGTGGAGGACGACGTGGCGTTCGGCCCCGAGAACCTGGGCGTGGAGACGCCCGAGCTGGCCCGGCGCGTGCGCGACGCGCTCAAACAGGTGGGCCTCGTGGGCTTCGAGAAGCACGAGACGAACGCCCTGTCCGGCGGCCAGAAGCAGCGCGTGGCCATCGCCGGCGTGCTCGGCATGGAGCCGAAGATCCTCATACTGGACGAGGCGTCGGCCATGCTCGACCCGCGGGGGTGCAAGGGCCTCATGCGCGTGTGCCGCGAGCTGAACGGGCGCGGCATGACCGTGGTCATGATCACCCACTTCATGGAAGAGGCCGCCGCGGCCGACCGCGTGGTGGTGCTCGACCGCGGCAAGGTGGCGTGCAACGGCGCGCCGCGCGACGTGCTCGTGCGCACCGACGTGCTGGCCGGCTTGAACCTGGAGGTCCCCTTCGCCTGCGACCTGTCGCTCAAGCTGCGGGAAGCGGACGTGGACGTGCCGGTGTGCGTGGAGGAGGCCCCGCTCGTGGATGCCATCGCCGCCGTGCTGGGCGAGGGTCGCCAAGCGGAAGGACCGGCGGGGGCTTCGGCGGAGCCGGAGGGCGCGGCAGCGCATCCGCAGGCCGCCCCGCAAGACGGCAGGGAAGGACGCCCGCCATGCTCCGGCGAAGGCGGCGCAGGCGCGGACGAGAACGCCGCCATCGCGTTCGAGAACGTCTCCTTCACCTACAACCCCGCCAAGGGCAAGCGCAAGCGCGCCGGCAAGCGAGAGGGCGCCGAGGGGCCGCACCCGGACTGGGGCAACGACCCCGACGCCGTGTGGGCGCTGCGCGACGTGAGCTTCGCCATCGCGCCCGGCGAGTTCTTCGGCATCGCCGGGCACACGGGCTCCGGCAAGTCCACGCTCATCCAGCACATGAACGGCATCCTGCATCCCACGTGCGGGCGCGTCCTGGTGGAGGGCCGCGACGTGGCAGACAAGGCGCAGGCTGCCCGCGTGCGCGCCGACGTGGGCGTGGTGTTCCAGTACCCCGAGCACCAGCTGTTCGCCGACACCGTCTACCACGACGTGGCGTTCGGCCCGCGCAACCTGAAGCTCTCCGACGAGGAGGTAGATGCCCGCGTGCGCGAGTCGCTCGCGCTCGTGGGCCTGGACTTCGACGAGATAGGGAACGCAAGCCCCTTCGAGCTGTCGGGCGGCCAGCAGCGCCGCGTGGCGTTCGCGGGCGTGCTGGCCATGCGCCCCCGCATCCTCGTGCTCGACGAGCCCGTGGCCGGCCTGGACCCGGCGGCGCGACGCGATTTCCTGACGCTCATCGCCGGACTGCATGCCCAGGGCCGCACCGTGGTCATGATCTCGCACAGCATGGACAACCTGGCCGCTCTCTGCGACCGCGTGCTCGTGTTGAACGAGGGCCGCACGTTCGAGGTGGGCACCCCCGGCGACGTGTTCCTGCGCGCCGGCGAGCTGAACGGCATCGGCCTCGGCGTACCCGCCGCCCAGCGCGTGGCGAACGCCCTGCGCGAGCGGGGCCTGCCCCTGCCCGCGGGCGTCCTGTTCGACAGTGCATCGCTGGCCGCCACGCTGACCGGGCTGGCGGGCGGAACGGCGCCGGCGCGCTTTGGCGGAGCGGGCGGCACACGATGAACGCCTTCTCCTTCGGCAGCTACTACCCCGGCGAGAGCCCTCTGCACCGCCTGGACCCGCGCGCAAAGCTGCTCTTGGGCTGTGCCTTCATCGTCGTCGCGCTCTGCGCCCGCAACGTGGCCGCGCTCGGGGCGGTGGCCGTGTTCGTGGCGGCGTTCTACCTGGCCTCGCGCATCCCACTCGGCTATGCGGCGCGGTCGCTCGCGCCGCTGCTGTTCATCGTGGTGGTGGCCTCGCTCCTGAACCTGTTCGTGAACCAGGAGGGCGCCGTGCTCGTGGAGTGGGCGTTCATCCGCATCACCGCAGGCGGCGTGGGCGCATGCCTGTTCATCGCCGCACGCCTCGTGCTCATCCTGCTGGGCATGAGCCTCATCACCATGACCACCCCCACGCTCGACCTCACCGAGGCGCTGGAGAAGCTGCTGTCGCCCTTCGCCCGCTTCGGGCTTCCCGCACACGAGCTGGGCATGATCATGGGCATCGCCCTGCGGTTCCTGCCGCAGTTCGCCACCGAGCTCGTGACCGTCTACCACGCCCAGATCAGCCGCGGCGCCGGGCTGGACGGCAGTCCCGTGCGCGGCATGCGCATGCTGTCTTCGCTTCTGATACCGCTTTTCACCAGCGCGTTCCGCCATGCGGAAACGCTCTCGGCCGCCATGGACGCCCGCTGCTACCACGGCGGCGAGGGCCGGACCCGCCTGCACCCGCTGAAGCTCTCCGCCCGCGACGGCGTGGCCGCCGGGGTGCTGGCGGTGCTGGCCGTGTGCGTGGGCCTGGCCGACGCGCTGCTCTGACCGCCGCCGCTTGCGCTGCTCGGCCCCTCCCCCGGCCGCCGGCAGCCGACCGGGCGGGCGACCGCCCCGACAACGAAGACCGCGCCAGGCAACCACGCCCGGCGCCCGAAGGACAACGACCAAGAAGGAGCACTCCATGACCGGAAACGAGACCGTCCTCCAGTACCTCACCAGCGTGCCCGCGTGGTACCTCGCCACGAGCGTGGACGACCAGCCGCACGTGCGCCCGTTCAGCTTCGCCGCCGAGCAGGACGGCAAGCTGTGGTTCTGCACGGCCACCACCAAGGACGTGTGGGAGGAGCTGCTGGCCAACCAGCGCTTCGAGGCCACGTCGTGGTGGCCCGGCCACGGCTGGCTCATCCTGCGCGGCATCGCAGGGCTTGACGACCGCGTGGGCGATGACATTCGCCAGGCGGGCTACGACCACCTCACCGGCCTGGGCGAGCACTACGACGGGCCCCACGACCCCACGCTCGTGTACTTCTCGGTGGAAGACCCGCAGGCCTGGATCTGCAACCACGACGAGTGGAAGCCGCTGGTTTTCTAGCCCCCTCGGCGCGAACGGGAAGGGCGGGCCGCAAGGCCCGCTTGGCACCGGTCGGCCCTCGTGAGCCTCCCGTCGCTCGGAGCCCCGCTTTCAGCCTTCGTCGCCGAACAGCGCGCTCACGCTCGTACCCAGGCCGTCGGCGATGCGTTCCAGCACGTCAACCGTGGGGTTTGCGGCGCCGCTCTCTATGTTGCCCAGGTAGAGCCTGCTCACCCCGATCATGAGCGCGAACGTAGTCTTGGACAGTCCGGCCCTCGTTCGCAGTTCCGCAATATTGGCACCGAGTTGGGCTTTCAGTGTAATATTCCCCATGCTCGAAAAGGCTAGTATCGGGCCGGAGAAATGTCGTAAACTATAGTTTACAGCACACGGATAAAACAACTGGTCACACGCTTATATATAAGCACTGGCGTAAGTGTCATGACCGGACGCCGAGATACGGGGACAACGATGGAGCACGCAGAGTACGAACGGCAGATGGAGGCGATCAAGGCCGCAACTGCCCGCATATTCGCCATGGCCGAGACCGAGGAGGAGGTCTGCCGCCTTGAGAAGGCCATAAACCACGAGGTCATGTACCTTGCAGCCATCGCCCAGTCCGAGCTGGTGAAGCCGGAGGGCGGTTGGGACCCGTTCGGGCGCTGACGTCCGGCGAGCAGGTTCGGCCAGCCCCGAAACGCCTGCGGCCCGCGCCCGAAGGTGCCGCGCAGGCCGCATCGCGCCCGAAAGGGCGCCGGGAAGCCCGCGCGGTCAGTCCGCGAAATCGTAGAGGTCCTTGGTAGCCTGGCGAAAGTCGGCGTATACCTCGGATGCCACTCCCTCGTCCTCCACCAGCTCGAAAGCCGAGGGCTGGCCGTCCTCGTCCAGCTCCGTCACCTCCAGCAGCACGACCTCGCCCGACGAGCCGACCGGCTCGTCCTCCGACACGGGGAAGAAGAACCCGTAGCGGCGCTCGCCGTGCAGCACGAGCCCGAGGAACTCCAACGTTACGGCATCACCTCTCTCGTCGACGAACTCGAGCGTCACGCCCTCCTCAACCGGCGGGCAGAAATTCGGGGCGCTCCCTTGGCGCATGCTAGCTCCTTGCCTCTCGCAGCCCCGCCCGCCTGCGCGGCGAGGCACCTGTTTGCTCCCAGCAGCATAGCACACCGCGCCCGTGCCCGTCTGCCCGCCGCCTCCCCCTCCACGAGATCGGCTTGCACCTGCGGCCTATGCCGGCGACCCGCAGCCATCGGCACCTGCACGCCTTGCGGCGCTGCAGCCTTGGGCAAAAACACCGACTAATCTTTATTATTTTCTGAGGATAATTTGTTCGATAGCCGTATGACCAGGCAGTATCAAAATTTACTTTTTTCGGAATTGCCAAGTTCAGCAGAAATCTATAGATTAGTGCCTCTTTTTGTCCATTACTCTTCAACTTATGTTTATAAAGCACAGGAATCGGAGGCCGCACCACCTGCGCCTCGTTACGTCCTCTCAACAATAGGGCAACGCGAAGATATCGCTGGCTCAAGCGCGCTAGGATGCGGCCATGGCAATCTTCTTATCGCATAGCACAGCAGCAGAATGCTGGAAATCGGGACGGTTCGACGCCCTGCTCGGCGGGCCGTCGATCGCCCCTTGGCACCGGCCGGCTGGAGCGGCAGACGTCGAGCGCTTTGCAACTGCGCTGGCGATGGACCGCCTGGATATCGCCTGCGCCGAGGCGGGCGCCTTCGCAGGATCGCGAGCAGAAGCACCTCGCGCCTGCAAGCCCTTTGCCGGGGAGGTCCGGAGGTTGAGGGAAGGGGTGCTCGCATTCGCATCGGAGCCGCTGCACTTGCTCGTTCCCCACAAGAATGCTGTAAACTCCCTTAAGTCCACACGGTGCCATGTGCGGTCGGCCCCTTTGTCTTGCGGCTCTTTCGTACGTGTCGGCGACGATCTGCTGCTCGGCTCGCCCGAGTTGTGCTTCGCACAGATGGCAGCCTCGCTGCCATTCGTGAGCCTCGTGAAGCTGGGAACCGAGCTGTGCTCGCTCTACACGCTGCAACCGAACGGTTCGGCGGGATATGAGCGCGTCCTTCCCCCGACCACGCCCCGCGCCCTCGAAGCATATCTGGGAAGATGCGCCGGCATGAGAGGCCTGGCGGATGCTCGCAAGGCGGCATGCCTCGTAGCCGCATCCTCCGGCTCCCCCATGGAGACGGCACTGGCCTTGATCCTGGGTCTCCCCCTTCGGCTCGGCGGCTACGGACTCCCGCGGCCGATCCTCAACCATCGCATAGACGCCCTGCAAAGCGGACCGAACGCGATGGAGAGGCGGTACTACCTCTGCGACCTCTACTGGCCCGAAGCCCGCGTCGCGCTCGAGTACGACAGCGACCTGGAGCACACGGGTCCGAGCAGGATAGCGAACGACGCGCGAAGGCGAAACGACCTGACGTCCTTGAGCGTGACGACGATAACCGCAACGCGCGATCAGGTCATGGACGGCCGAGGGCTCGACCGCCTCGCTCATCAGGTCGCCCGTGCGCTGGGCGCGCGCATCAGGAGCAAGCGGGGGTGGAGCACCCGCGCTCGCGGGGAGCTCTTCCGATCGCTTGTCGCATCGTGAAGGCCCCGCCAAGGAGGCATGTCGGCACAAAACGGGATTCCCCGGCCTTTCCGGAAAACCCTCCAGGGCAAAGCCCCTCCTTCGCCGCCAAGCCCCCTCACGCGCCCGGCCATTGGAAGAGGTCGGCACGATGGTCGGCTACCCACGCCAAGGCGAAGTCGCAGAACTCCTGGGCCTGGGGCGACAGGCCGGCGCCGGCCTTGCGGACGACGAACGTCTCCCAGGCGAACGTGCGGTCGGCAAAGGGGCGGATGACCGTGTGCGCACGACGGCCGCCCCAGGCGGCGAAGTCGAACGACACGGCGATGGCATCGCCCTGCTCGGCCAGGCGATGACACAGATCCAGCTCCGTGGCCTCCATGACGATGTCCACATGCGCGCCCGCGTTCGCCAAGCGGTTCACCACCAGGTGGTGCGAGGCGAACTCGCGGCTGACCATTGCGAGCGGCTGGTTGTCCAAATCGACGTAATCGATCGCCGCCTTGCGCGCAAGCGGGTTCGCCTCGTTGATGACCAGGCAGGGCCGGTGGCTCGTGAACGGCACAGCATGGAACACCGACAGGTCCACCGGCCCGCCCAGCACGCCGATCTCGGCGGCGTTGTCAGCCAAGCGCTGCTTGGCAATGGCGTCGGGGCTCTCCATGATGCGCGGGCTGATATGCGGATGGCTTTCGGCGAAATCGCGGACGAACGCGAGCGAGAGGTACTCCGAAACGCCCCGCGTCGAGGCGATGTTCAGCGTGTACTTGAGCGCACGGGCGGCCTCCACCTCGTCTTTCACGCCGTCGAGCAGGCGAATGACCATCTGCGCGCGGCGGTAGAGCGCATCCCCCTGCGGCGTGGGCGCAACGCCGAAGTGGTTGCGGGCGAACAGCGACGTGCCCAGCTCGCCTTCTATCTTCTGGATGATCTTGCTGCACCCCTGGGGGCTTAGAAACTGGTCCTTCGCCGCACGGGTGATGCTCTTCGTCTCGTAGACGGCCACGAACACCTTGAGATCGCGCGTGTCCATGGCCGCCTCCCTTCCCCGCATCGCCCGCAACCGGCGCGCCGCCTCCCTCCGCCGACACTCCGCTCCCGCGTTCCGGCCCGCCCGCGCGCGCCGGCCCCACGCCCCCATTCTACGCAGCGGGGCGCGCGTTTTGAATCGGCCTCACGTGACTATTGATACCCCTCTCCATATCGTTCGTTCCGCTATAGGGAAGCCCGCGCGTAAGCTGGGAGCAGTACGGGAGGTATGAGCGCGGCCACCGCCCACCTGCGGTTTCGGGCGGGGCGGGCCCGTGGCGCGCACGGAGGCGGCAGGAAGGCCGCGAAAGGGGTGAAGACCATGACGGAACGCAAGAAGATCTCTCCCGGGCTCGTGCTGTTCATGATGCTCATGTCCATGACGGCGGGAGCCATGTGCCTGAACAAGGTGGCGCCCATCGTGCCGGTGCTCACGGAGAGCATGGGGCTCGCAGGCGCCGGGCAGGCCGGGCTGCTTATCTCGGTGTTCGTGTTCTCGGGAATATTCCTGGCCATTCCCAGCGGCGTCATCATCGCGAAGCTGGGGTACTACAAGACGGGCATCGTCGCGCTGGCCGCCATCCTGGCCGGCTAGGTGGTGGGCGCGCTCGATGCGGGCTACGCCGTCATGCTGGGGAGCCGCATCGTGGAGGGCGTGGGGCTCATCCTGCTCATGACGCTGGGGCCGGCGGCCGTGGCCAGCTCGTTCGACGACAAGCGCCGCGGCAGCGCCATGGGCCTGCTCATGTGCTTCATGGCGTTCGGCCAGATAGCCATGTTCAACCTGGCGCCGCGCATCGCCGAGGGCGGCGCGTGGGAGAACGTGTGGTGGTTCACGGCCGTCTACGCCGCCGTGTTCCTCGTGGCGTGGATCGTCGCGCTGCGCAACCTGGACGCGTCGCTTGCGGCGGCGGCCGCGCCGGCCGAGGAGGCGCCGGGCACGGGGGCGTCTGCCGACACACCGGCCGCGCCGGCCAAGCTGTTCTCGAAGGACGTGTTCCTGAACCCGGGCGTGTGGCTCGTCGGGCTCACGCTCATGGTGTACCTGATAGCCGAGCAGGGCGTCATCTCGTTTCCGCCCACGTACCTGGCCGAGGTGCGCGGCATGGACGCGGCGGCGGCCAGCTCCATCGTGAGCATAGCGCCGCTCGTGGGCATACCTGTGGGCATCGTGACGGGCATGGTGTCGGACAAGATGGGTTCGCGCAAGAAGCCGCTCGGCGTGCTCATGCTGGCCAGCGCCGTGACCTACGCGCTCATGCCCTCCTGGCCCACCGGGGTGTTCGTGGTGCTGGTGGTGCTGTTCGGCATCGCGGTCATGGGCATCGTGGGGCTGTGCTTCTCGGCCGTGGCCGAACTGGTGCCGCCCGCGCAGGGCGACATGGCCGTGGCGCTGCTGAACACGTTCCAATGGGTGGGCATCTTCTTAAGCTCCAGCCTGATGGGCCTGCTCATCGAGGCGGTGGGCTGGGATATGGCCTTCTACCTCATGGTGCCGCTCACCGTGGCGGGCGCCGTATGCACGTTCGCCACGCGGAAGCTGCGCTAGAGGAAACCGACCCTATCGAAGGAGAAAACCCATGAAGGACATCATGAACGTCGCCGTGGTCACGTACGAGCCGCGCTGGGGCGACAAGGAGCGGAACCTGAACCGCATCATCGGATACCTAGAGTGCGCGGCGGCGCGCGGGGCGAACCTCGTGGTGCTGCCCGAGACGGCGCTCACCGGCTACGACGCCGACCTCGACCACGAGGGCGACGAGCGCATGCACCATCGGCTGGCCGAGCCCATCCCCGGGCCGTCCACCGAGGCCGTGGCCGAGGCCACGCACCGTTTGGGCGTGTACGCCGTGTTCGGGCTGGCCGAGCGCGCCGAGGACGGCACCGTGTACAACGCCGCCGTGGCCTGCGGGCCCGACGGGGTGCTGGGCCGCTACCGCAAGATGCACCTGCCGGCCGACGAGCCCTCCTGGGCCGGCCGCGGCGACGAGCCGTTCATGTTCGGCACGCCCTGGGGGCCGGTGGGCGTGAGCATCTGCTACGACACGTTCGTGTTCTCCGAGATCATGCGCTACTACCGGGCGAGCGGCTGCCGCCTCATTGCGAACCCGTTCGCCGTGAACACGGGCGTGACCGCCCGCAACATCAAGGATTCGCTGGAGTACCTGGCCGCGAACAACGACGTGTACATCGCCTCGGCCAACTGCACGGGCTGCGCCATCTCCGATGACTTCGTGGGCGGCAGCAGCGTGATAGGCCCCGGCAAGAACGTGCCGGCCGTGCATTATTACGCGGGCGGCCCCTGCGGCGCGCCCGGCTCCGACGAACAGGAGCTGCACCTGGGCACCATCGACTTGTCCTACGTGGACAAGCCCTTCCTGGCCAAGCAGTGGGCCGACGTCGACCCGGACTTCCGCCCCGACGTCTACGCCCGCTGGTACGCCGAGCTGGCCGAACAGGAGCGCTTCAAGCGGTAAGGCGAACGCGAGCCGGAGCCCGCCGAACCACGGGCAGGGCAGCCCTGCGCAGGGGCCGCCCTGCCCGCATGAGAGACCTCCTTTCGCTTCAGGGCAGCCGGCGCCCGCATCGACGGGACGGCAACGGAAAGGCGGCAGATTGGAAGCCGGCATGACGTGGGGGCAACGGTTTGCCGGCGAGGCGAAGGACCTCCGGATAATGGTGCCAACCGCATCATATTCGCCTGTAAGGAGCCCGCCATGCACCGTTTCCCCGTCCTGCCGGCGCGAACGCCGGCACGTTGCGCGCTGTCGATGGCGCTTGCGCTGCTGCTCGCACTCTCCGCCCTCGCACCGGCCGCGTTCGCCCCGCCGGCGTTCGGCGAGCCCGCAGCCGACGCCATCGACCCGCCGCAGCAGCTTACGGCCGACGCCGTCTCGCCCGACCAGATCCGCCTGAACTGGGTGGCGCCCGCCGACGCCGAGAACTGCCAGGTGTACCGCAGCACCTTCGAGACGGGCGGGTACGTGCTCGTGGGCACGGTGCCGGGCTCGGAGGCGCAGTACCTGGACACGGGCCTCTCGCCGGACACGACCTACTACTACCGCCTCAACGCAACGGGAGGCGGCCAGACAAGCGACTGGTCGAACACCGCCCATGCCACGACGCCCGCGCAGCTCTTCCCGCTCACCTACCACCGCAACTACGAGGCGGGCGACGCCGTGACCGCGCCCGGTGGCACGTTCAGCCCCTTTCAGTCCCTGGCGCTGAGCAGCATCGCGTCGGTCGGCACCTCGGGCGCCGACTGGTCGCGCATAGGCTACCTGTTCATGGGTTGGAACACCGACGCCTCCGCCCGCTGGGGCTTCATGGATTACACCATGCCCGTAGGCCCCTCGTCGCTGTATGCCATCTGGGCAGCTATGTACTCCGTCGAATACGACGGAAACGGAGCCGACGGCGGCACGGTGCCCGTCGATCCCCAGACGTACGCCGAGGGCGACGCGGTGCCCGTGGCCTCCGGCGAGCCCACGAAGGCCGGCTATGCGTTCGGCGGATGGACGAACGAGGCCGACGGCACCGTGTACCATGCCGGCGAGACGTTCCCCATGCCCGCCGGCGGCGCACGCCTCGTCGCGCGCTGGGTACCGCAGGCCGACGCTCACAAGAACGAGCTCGTGCTGGAGAACGACAACCTGTACGAGGGCGACACGCTCTCGTTCCTGGCTACCGGCCACCGCCAGGACGAGGTTGGCGCGGTCGACGGCGAGACGCGCTACATCCCCGTAACCTGGAGCATCGCGCCCAGCCTGCAGGGCGACTTCCCTGACGCGTCCCCGTACCGCTCCACCGCGGCGCTCGAAGCCGCCGGTTCCTACACGCTCACGGCAACGTACGCCCAGGAGGTCTACACGGCGGGCGCCGGCTGGCAGCGCACAGGCTCCGTCGAAACGCTGTCGCGCGACTTCACCGTCAGGGCCCGGCCGGTCGATCCCGTCGACCCCGTCGATCCGGCGCACCCATCAGACCCGTCGAAGCCCGTTCAGCCCGCATCTGCGGCGACCGGCGCGCGCAAGGCGATCTACTCGGCGTCGAAGTCCTTGCCGCGTACCGCAGACGCTGTCTCGCTCGCCACGCTGGGCACCCTTGCGTGCCTCGTTACGCTGGGTGCCGCCGGCGCGGTCGCTGCGCGAAGGAAGCTTCGGTAAAGGAAGCCCGACCTAGGAGTTTGCGAGTCAGGCTCCCGGTAATGGGCCGCCCTCCTCCGGAGCGTCCCGTCATCATGTCAACAGGACCGAAAAAAAAAGGGGGGGGGAGCTGGGCCCTCCGTCTTCTTCCCGCCGTCTCCTCCCTGCTGCAGAACAAGGAAACCCCCGTTCGGGGGTTTCCTTGTTCTGCAGCAGTGCCGTGAGCCCCTGTTAGCTACTTCTTGTCCGGGCGCTTCTTGCGCTTGGCCTTCGGCGGCTTGGAGCCAGCCTTGGAGGCGCTGGCACCGTGCGGCTGCGCAGCGCTCGACGGGTCGGGTGCGGCAGAAGGTGCTGCTGACCCGTTGGACGCGACGTTCTTCTTGGCGGCAGCTGTCGCCTCCGCGGCCTTCGATGCCGGCTTCGCGGCAGGCGCGCCCTTGGACGGCTTACCCGCAGACGACTTCCCCGCCTTCGCAGCGGTCGCGCCCTTCGCCGGCTTCGCCGCAGCGGCGGCCATGGCGTTCGGATTCGCGAACTCGAAGCGACCCACCTCGGTGCCGTACTTCTTCACGAGCTTCGCGTTCCTCGGCTCGCGCGTCTTCCACATGGCGTACAGCGGCGTGGCTACCGCCACCGACGAGTACGAGCCGCAGATCAGGCCGATGGCCATGGCGAACGCGAAGTCCTTGAGCGTCTCGCCGCCGAAGAACAGCATGGCCAGCACCGGGATGAGCGACGTGAGCGTGGTGTTGATGGTGCGCACGAGCACCTGGTTGATGGAATGGTTCGCCATCGTCATGAACGTGCACTTGATGTCATCGCCCCGCATGTTGTCGTTGATGCGGTGGAACACGACCACCGTGTCGTAGAGCGAATACCCTAAGATAGTGAGCAGCGCGGCGATGGTGTTCGGGTTGACCTCGCGTCCCACCAGCGCGTAGATGCCCATGACCAGCACCAGGTCGTGCAGGAGCGCCACGATGGCGGTGATGCCCATCTTGTAGTCGAAGCGGATGGCGATGTAGATGATGATGAGCACGATGGACACGAGGAACGCGATGAGCGACGACTGGATGACGCTCGCGCCCCAGTCGGGCCCGATGGTGGTCACCTCGAAGCTGTCGGTGGACAGCCCCAGGTCGCCGGCCACCTGGTTCGCGCGCGCCGTGGCGTCCTCGGCGCTCGTGGTGGTGGTGCGGACGAGGAAGCCCTCCTGGCCGTCCGCGTTCGTCGTCTGGATGACGGCGTCGGGCTCGCCGGCCGCATCGAACGAGCTGCGCAGCTGCTCGGTGGTCACGTCGCCCGTGTTGTGGAACGCCACCGAGGTGCCGCCCACGAACTCGATGCCGAAGTTCAGCCCCTTCACGCCCACGACGGCGAAGGACGCGCACACGAGCACGGCCGCCACCGTGAGGAAGATGCGGCGGTACCCCAGGAAATTGATGTCGCGCTTGATGAAGCGCCCGCGCGGCTTGCGCGCCGCCTCCGCGGCGGCCTCGCCGGCGGCGCCCGCGCGCTTCTCGGCCACACGCTCGCTCTCGACGGGGTTCAGGGCCTCGCCCGCCTCGGCCGCGGCCGTGCTCGTGCCCTCGGCAAGCGCCAGCGCCTCGTAGTCCTTGGCAGCCGCCTCGGCGTCCGCGACGCCCCAGAAACCAGGATGCCTTGCGATGACCTTCGGCGCCAACAGGCGGATGAGCGGCGCCTTGAACAGCAGCATCATGGCGATGTCGCACACGATGCCCAGCGCCAGCGTCAGGCCGAAGCCCTTGACGGAAGCCGTGGCCAGGAAGAACAGCGACAGCGCCGACACGAGCGTCACCAGGTCGGCATCGACCGACGTGACGATGGCGTGCCGCACGCCCGTGATGGACGCGGCGCGCACGCTGCGGCCCATGCGGATCTCCTCGCGGAAGCGCTCCATGGTGAGGATGGACGAGTCGGCCGCCATGCCGATGGTCAGCACGATGCCCGCGATACCGGCGAGCGAGAGGCTGAACAGGCCGAACGTCGAGAGCGTGGCCAGGATGCCCAGGTACAGCACGGCGAAGATGCCCATGGCCGCCGCCGTGATCAGGCCGAGGCCGCGGTAGAAGAACAGCAGGTACAGCATGACCACGGCCAGGCCGATAAGCGCCACCAGCACGCCGGACGCCAGCGCGTCCTGGCCGAGCGTCGGACCTACCACCTGGCTCTGGGCGTACTCGAAGCTCACGGGCAGCGACCCGCTCTCCAGCACGGTCTGCAGCGACCTTGCTTCGTCGAGCGAGTAGTTGCCGGTAATGGACACGTCGCCGTTCGGGATCTCGCTGTCAACAGCGGGGGCCGACTGCACCTCGTTGTCCAATATGATGACGATCTTGCCACGCGACGACACAAGTTCCTTCGTTGCCTCGGCGAACGCCGCCGTGCCCTCGCTGTCCAGCTTCACGTTCACGGCATAGTCGGTGGCCGTGTCCTTACGCTTGCCGATGGACACGTTCGTGATGTTCGCGCCGGAAACAAGCGGCGTGTAAGTGCCGTCCTCCACCTTGAGGTGCTCGGTCTTGCCCGCGGGCAGCTGGTTGCCCAGCTCGTCGGTGATGGTGGCCTCGTTGCCGTACTGGCCGTTCTCTATCTTGGTCTTCACGTCTTGGTCGGTGAACGAGTCGAGGCGCGCGAACTCCAGCTTGCCGGTCTTGCCGATGGTGTCGAGCGCGTCCTCGGTGTTCGTGAGGCCGGGGATCTGCACGAGGATCTGGTCGGTGCCCTGCACCTGCACCACGGCCTCCGAGGCGCCGAGCGCGTTCACGCGGCTCTCGATGATGGCGCGGCTCTTCTCCATGTCCTCGGTCGACACGGCCTGGCCGTTCTCGCCCTTCGCCGTGAGCACGACCGACAGGCCGCCCTGGATGTCCAGGCCCTGGTTGATCTTCTCCTGCGGGGGCGCGAACATGAAGATCGATCCCACCACCAGCAGGGTGGTGGCTATGAGGAGCCAGACGTTGCGCCGGTCGACCGAGCGGCCGGGCTTCTTCTTCGATTTCTGGGCTGTCGCCATGGGGAGCTCTCCCTCGTTGATTCTTTCCATTCAAAGGCGCGCGGAACGGCTCCGCCACGTCAACTGTCCTATTGTGCCACAAATCGACCGCAGGGAACACTCCCCTGCGGTTAAATTATACTTATCCGGAAATATTCGGCGCTTTCCGGAACCGGCCCGCGCGCAGATCCCGCCTAGTAGTCCTTCGCCGCGGGGCTCGCCATCCACTCCTGGTAGAACTCCTCGTAGGCGTCCGCCAGCACCGCCTCGCGGGCGCGGCGCATGAGGTCGATGAGGTAGTGCAGGTTGTGGATGGAGAGCAGGATGCCGCCCAGCATCTCGTTCTGCTTCACGAGGTGACGCAGGTAGGCGCGGCTGTGGTTCTGGCACGTCGGGCACGTGCAGGCCGCATCGAGCGGGCCGAAGTCGCGCGTGAACTTGGCGTTGCGCATGTTCATGCGGCCCGTCGACGAGAACGCCGTGCCCATGCGCGCCGTGCGGGTGGGCAGCACGCAGTCGAACATGTCCACGCCCTCGCGCACCGCGCGCACGAGCGTGGTGGGGTTGCCCACCCCCATGAGGTAGCGCGGCCGGTCCTCCGGGCACGCGCGCGCCACGGGGCCGAGCGTCTCGAACATCACCTCGTGGTCCTCGCCCACCGAGTAGCCCCCGATGCCGAAGCCGCCGAAGCGCCGCCCGCCCGCAGCGAGGCTTTCCTCCTCGATCTCCCGCAGGCGGCGGATGGACTCCAGGCGCAGGTCCATCTCCATGCCGCCCTGCACGATGCCGAAGAGCGTCTGGTCGGGGCGCTGGTGCGCGGCCAGGCAGCGGCGCGCCCAGTTGGCCGACAGGTCCACGGCCTTCGCCACGAACGCATGCTCGGCCGGGTAGGGCGTGCATTGGTCGAGCTGCATGGCGATATCGGCGCCAAGTGCTTCCTGGACGGCCATGTTGGACTCGGGCGTCCAGCGGATCTTCGAGCCGTCGTAGATGGAGCGGAACGTGAGGCCGTCATCGTCGAGCTTGAGCGTGTCGGCCAGGCTGAACACCTGGAAGCCGCCCGAGTCGGTGAGCATGGGGCCGTCGTAGTTCATGAAGCGGTGCACCCCGCCCGCCTCGGCCACCACGTCGGCGCCGGGGCGCAGCGAGAGGTGATACGTGTTCGCGAGCACCACCTGGGAGTTGAGGTCGTGCAGCTGACCTGCGGTGACGCCCTTCACCGTGGCGCTCGTGCCCACGGGCATGAACATGGGCGTCTGAAACGTTCCGTGGGCCGTCTCGTAGGAAAGCGCGCGGGCGTGGCCGCTCGTCGCCTCGCACGTGCAGTCGAAGAGCGCCACGGCTAGCCCTCGATCCCGTTGATGGTGAAGCCCGCGCCGGGGGCGTCGACGCTTGCGCCGGCCGTAAGGTTATCCGCGAGCACGCGCTCGCGCGCGGCAGCGTCCACGAGGCCGGCTTCGATGCCGGTCGCGGGACTCGTGCAGGCAGGCAGCGCCTCGGCCCATGCGGCGAACTCCTCTATCGTGCCATGCTTGGCGCCGCCCAAATCGAAGCCGTCGGTCGGGTCGAGCAGGTGGTCGGTCACGAGGAAAGCGTCGGCCCCGAGCGAGCGGATGCCCAGGTCCTCCACCGTGTTGTTCCCCACCATGAGCACGTCGGCGCCGCGCAGGCCGGCCGCGGCCAGGTTCTCGGCGTAGTAGGAGGGCTTGGGCTTCACGCTCGTGGAGTTCGCGAAGTTCGTGAGGCGCGAGAACTTGCCCGAGTCGACGCCCGCCCATTCGAGGCGCCACCGCACGGCGCGCTCGGGGAACATGGGCATCGTGGCCAGCACGAGCGGATAGCCCTTGGACGCGAGCGCGTCCACCGCGCGCGCCGCCGCCGGGTTCGGCACCACGCCCGCGCCGATCGCACCGAATTCAACTTCGTAGAAGCGGTCGAGCTCCGTCGCCCAGTCGCACGCATCGGCATCGACGTGCGCGAACCAGCCTTCCCAGAACGCGTCGCTGTTCGGGCGGCCGTCATCATGGGCGGCCATGTTCTTGATGCCGGCCTTCATGCCGGCCATGAACGCCTCGGGCGCCACGCCGAAGCGGGCGACGTACGCGCCGAGCGCTTCGAAGTACGTGCGCATGAACTCGTCGATCTCCATGGGGAGCAAGGTCCCGTCCAAGTCGAAGAAGATGGCCCGGTAGGCCGGTGCGGTGCATTCGCTCATTGCGTCGTCCTTCTGTTCGTCGGCGTGCGTTTTGTCCGACATGGTAGTATAGGCGACGATGCGAAGGAGCGTGCGAAACCCGATGAAATTGCTACTTCATGCCTGCTGCGGACCGTGCTCGCTGGAGCCGACGCGCATCTTGCGCGCGGCCGGGCACGACCTGACCCTCTATTATGCGAACTCGAACATCGCGCCAGCCGAGGAGTATGCGCACCGGCTGGGCACGCTGCGCACGTGGGCCGGCGGCGAGGGGCTGCCGGTGGTGGAGGGCCCCTACGACCCTGCGGCCTGGGAGACGACGGCCGGACGCGTGGGCGAGGCCGCGCTCGCGGCGGCGGACGGCGACGTGCTGCGCGTGGCGACGCACCCCGCGCTGCGCGAGGCGCGCTGCCGTGCGTGCTACCGCCTGCGCTTCGAGGAGGCCGCGCGCGTTGCCTCCGAGCGGCGCTTCGACGCCGTGGGCACCACGCTCTCGGTAAGCCCCTACCAGTTCACCGAGGTCATCCGCGAGGAGCTGGAACGCGCAGCGGCCGCCGCAGGCGTGCGCGCGCTCTTCGAGGACTACCGCCCCTTCTACGACGAGGCCACCCGCCGCAGCCGCGCGACGGGCATGTACCGCCAGAACTTCTGCGGCTGCCGCTTCTCCGAGGCCGAGGCCGCCGCCGAGCGCGCCGAGCGCAAACGGGCGCGCGCCGCCGAGCGCGAGGCCGAGGCCGCCGCGCACGCCGACGAGCGCGCCGCCCAGGAAGCCGCCCGCGCCGCCAAGCGAGCCGAACGAGCGGCCTACGCCGAGAAGCAGGCCCGCAAGCGCGCCGCCCTGCGCGCCCTGCGCGAGCAGGAGCGCGGCGAGCGGTAGCCCGGCCTTCGGCCAAAGCGCCTCGCAAGCCCTGCCGTCACGTGCCAAAGCATGGGCTTGCTTTCCAAAGTTTTAGCAAGTATACTCACAAGTATATTTGCTACCGAAGGGAGGGTGACATGGCCCAGCTTTCGTTGTACGTGGACGATTCCACGATGGAGGATCTGCGTCGCGATGCCGCGCGCGAGGGGAAGACGCTCTCGAAGTACGCGGCGGGCGTGCTGCGCGAGCGCAAGGAGCGCAACGGGTGGCCCCGGGGGTTCTTCAACCTGTACGGCGCCTGCGACGACGACACGTTCGTGGTGCCTCCGGAGATTCCCTGGGAGCTCGACGCGCCTCGCAAGACGCTGTAGGCGGCGCGCATGTACCTCCTCGACGCCAACATTTGCATAGACTTCATGCACGGGCACCTCCCCTACGCTTACGATCTGATGCGCAGCAGCGACCCTCGCCTGTTCAAAATTCCCGCCATTGTGGAGGGAGAGCTGAGGCTCGGCATAGTGAAAAGCAAGCAATCGGAAAAAACGCGATGGCTCGTCGATGAATTCATGCTTCCCTTCGAAGTCCTTCCGTTCGATTCCGAATGCGCGCACATCTACGCGCGCATAAGGGGGGAGCTGGAAATGGCCGGTAAGGTCATCGGACCTAACGACCTCCTCATAGCTGCCACGGCGCTCGCGAACAATGCCGTGCTCGTCACGGGCAACGTGGACGAGTTCAAGCGCGTGCCGGGGCTTTCCATCGAGTCGTGGTATGAGATGACGTGGGAGGAATTGGGAATGGGGTCCTTGGCGGAGCCGGAACGCCTATAATAGGCTCTTCGACGAACCGACTGCGAACAACGCGAAGGACCCGCCCGCATGAAGACCTCCGATTTCGACTACGACCTGCCCGAAGAGCTCATCGCCCAGGAGCCCGCCGCGGAACGCGACGGTTGCCGCCTGCTGGTCATGGACCGCGCGACCGGTGCGCTTGAGGACCGCGTATTCCGCGACATCGCGGAGTACCTGCGCCCCGGCGACCTTCTGGTGGCCAACGAGACGCGCGTCATGCCGGCGCGCCTTTTGGGCGCGAAGCGCGGCACGGGCGGGGCGGCCGAGGTGTTCCTGCTGCGCCAGCACGGCACGCCCACCGAGAACCGCAGCGCGCTCTGGGAGGTGCTCGTGCGCCCCGGCAAGCGCCTGAAGCCCGGCACGGGCGCGGTGGTGGACTTTACCGATGCGGAGGGCAACGTGGCCCTGTCGGCCGAGATCGTCGACTGGCTGCCGGACGCCCAGAAGGGCGAGCGCCTGGCACGCCTCACCACGCCGCTCCCCTCCCTCGACGAGGCGCTGCACGCGGTGGGCCATACGCCGCTGCCGCCCTACATCAAGGACTACGCCGGCGACGAGGAGCTCTACCAGACGGTGTACTCGCGTCGCGAGAGCTCGGCGGCGGCGCCCACGGCGGGCCTGCACTTCACGCCCGAGCTCATCGAGCACCTGCGCGAGCAGGGCGTTCGCTGGGAGACCGTGGAGCTGGAGGTGGGCCTGGACACCTTCCGCATCGTGGACGAGGACGATCCCGAGAAGCACGTCATCCACACCGAGTTCTACACCGTGCCCGAGCGCACGGTGGCGGCCATCTCCGAGACGCGCGAGCGCGGCGGCCGCGTGGTGGCCGTGGGCACCACGAGCGTGCGCAGCCTCGAGAGCGCCTGGGACGCCGAGGCGGGCGCCGTCACGCCCCGCGAGCGCGAGGCCACGTCGCTCTACCTCCTGCCCGGCAGCGAGTTCCACGTGGTGGACGCCCTCGTCACGAACTTCCACGTGCCCCGCTCCACCCTCATGATGCTGGTGAGCGCCTTCTCCACGCGCGAGCACATCATGGCCGCCTACCAGCATGCCATCGCCGAGCGCTACCGCATGCTCTCCTTCGGCGACGCCATGTTCATCTGCTAGCCGGCAGAGGCCGCTGCGCGACGTCGTGGCGGCCCCTGGCTCAATCCAGCCGTTCCAGCACCAGGCGCGCGGTCTCGCCCAAGGGCCGGCCGCGGTCGCGCTCGGCGAACAGGGGGCTATCGAACGCGATGGTAGCCGGCATGATCTTCGTGGGCTGCGACGGATCTTTAAACCAGTCGGTGCCCTCGTACGCCTCGGGAATACGGCTCGTATCGGCATCCAGGGGAAGGTACACCTCGTAGGCTGCCTCCTGGCCGGAGCCCTCCTCCCAGCCGTCGTGCCATCGGCGCACGAAGTCGGCGCGTCCCGACTCCTCGACGAGCCTGGCCAGCGTGACGCCGACATCGCACATGACAAGCGCCACCAAATGCGCGTTGCCGTCTACCAAGCAAGTGCGCCCCGCCGTCACGTTCACGATGAGAGCCTTGTCGCCACCGGCCGGGTACTCGCGATCCAGAAACGCGCGCACCCCCTCGGCGCGGATGGCGTCGCGGAACCGACGCAGCCGAGCGCGGGAGGCCTCGTCTTCCAGAAAGTGCGCGTGATGCCGCACCGCCCCCACAAACTCTGTGCACGGCATGGTCATGACGTTGTCCATAACAACCCCTCTCGCCTTCTTGCCCTCATAGCCCCGCCCATTGCGCTTATGGTAGCGCGTCGCCTAGCCGCTCTCAACCAATCGAGCAGCAGCAAGAAACAAGCTGAAGGAAAATCTCGCTCCCGGCATAAAAAATGGCCCCGCACTGCGGGGCCATTTCGGCTTTTTTATGTGAGGTTGCTTTACGCCTTCGTCACGTTGCTAGCCTGGAGCTTGCCATTCTGGCCAGTCGTCACGTCGAACTGCACAGCCTGGCCTTCATCGAGGGTCTTGAAGCCGTCCATCTTGATCTCAGAGAAGTGGACGAAGAGGTCTTCGCCATCGTTCTGAGAGATGAACCCATAGCCTTTTTCGGGGTTGAACCACTTCACGGTACCTTCTGCCATTTTAAATCCTCTTTCCTCTCCTTGACCCTTCAAGGAGGCAACACTGCATGCTGCATGGCGGCAGCACTCGCCCTCACCTCGAGAGCACGAGAATACTATACGCTATCCAGAGAGAAAAAGGCTCGGGATTCTCGGTTTAGCCCGTTTTTTACCGTTTCGTAAGATACGGCCGCGCCCGCCGCAACCTCAGTCCTCGGGACAGGACGCCTCCAGCGCCTCGCACCGGGCAAGGGCCTCGGCGTAGGCGCACCGATAGGCTTCGACCTCCGACTCGACAGACGCCAGCTCGGCCGGATCCAAGACGGCGGCACGCGCCTCCGCTGCATCGGCGAAGCGCCCTTCCTCGAGCGCGCGGGCCAGGGCCGCCTCGGCTTTGCGCGCGGGGCCGACGCGGAACCCCCGCAGCGAGCCGGCATGCAGCAGGGCCCGGCGGCACTCGTCGGCAAGCTCGGCGTCGCCTCCCCGCTCCGCCTGTTCGAGCGCGGCGCGGGCCTCGGCCTCGCGCTTCTCTGCCTCGTCCAAGAGGATACGGGCCGTGGCCAGCTCGTCCTCGAGCCGCACCGCGGCAGCCGCCGCCTTCGCACGTGCCAGCAGCACGCCGCGCTCCTCCATGGCGGGAAGCTGGTCGTAAAGCCGCTGCAGCTGGGCAAACGCCTCCTCGGAGGCATCCGTGCCCGCGGCCTCCGCGCTTCCGTCGGCCTCCGTCACGCACGCGCCCGCCCCGGCCGCGCCGGCGCCCGTCCCCGCATCCTTCGGTTCGTCCATGCCCTCGGTCCTTCCGTGGTCCGCCCGAGACGGCAGGCCGGGCCGGCGGCGCCGGCTCCAGCCACCGGGCGACGTCGCGCTCGGTGATGCCGGCACGCCGCCGCCCAGCCCCGCCGTCAACCTGCTAGATCTCCTGGTACACGCCCGCCAGCTGCTCGCCCAGGCACTTGCCCTCGATGAGGCAGCGGCCGTGGCTGTTGCCCTGCACGTTGATGGGATAGTCGTAGGCGTAGATGTCGCCGGCGCAGTTGCCGATGGCGTACAGGCCCTCGACCGGCTTGTCCTCGGCGTCCAGCACCTCGAAGTTGTCCGAGATGTGGATGCCGCCGCACACGCCCAACAGGCCCGGCGCCACCATACAGGCCGTGAAGGGGCCTTCCTTGATGGGATAGAGGAAGTGGCCCTCCTTGTAGAAATCGGTGTCCTCGCCCTGCTCGCACATCTTGTTGTAGCGCTCGACCGACTTCAGGAACTCGTCCTTGTCCACGTCGAGCATCTCCGCCAGCTCCTCCAGCGTGTCGGCGCGCTTGTAGTAGTCGGGCACCTTCTCCAGGCCGCTCTCGACCGACTTCGTATGCGATTCCACCGCCACCTGGTAGTCCGTGCCGTAGGCGCGGAACGAGTCCCAGAACATGCCGCCGCCGTACTGCAGGCTGTCAAGCAGGTCCGTCTGCCAGTTCGCGTCGAACACCGACCACGCATGGTCCGAGCCGCCGTTCACCATGACGCCCACGCACTTGCCCTGCACCCACGTGGCCTCGTTCATGAAGCGCTTGCCGGCCGGGTTCACGAACATGAAGGGGCCGTGGAACGTGGCGGCCGCCTGCGGATGCATCATCGTGGGCCACGGGCCGTCCTGGAACGCGCCGCCGGCCCAGGCGGCCATATTGTGGCCGTCGCCCACGTTGCCCTGGTCGGAGCACAGGCGGGTCATGACCTTCTTCGCAATGGGGGCGAACTCGTCGAGGTACTCGTCGTTGTAGCTCACGTCGCCCGTGGCCAGCACCACGCCCTTCGGCGCGTTGTACTGCACGTAGTCGCCGTCCTTGTTCTGGCAGATGGCGCCCGTGACCTTGCCGGCGTCGTCCTGCACGAGCTGCACGGCCGGCATCTCGTACACGAACTCGGCGCCGTGCTGCTTGGCCTCGCTCTCGAACAGGTACTCCACGAAGTCGGCCATGGTGTGCTGCTCGAAGATCTCGCCGCCGGAGATCATGTGGTAGCAGTCGATCTCGGGGTGCACGACCGAGCGCGAGCCCACCGTGACCATGCACTTCGCACCGTTCTTCTCGGCCAGGTCGAGGAACCAGTTCATGCAGCGCTCGGACTCGCGGAACCACTTGGCCACGAGCGACTCGCGGCAGCGGTTGCCGCACGTGGACACCCAGCGCTCCATCTCCACGGCCTTGTCGAAGCTGATGCCCAGCTTGTCCAGCTCGCGCGAGGCGATGGCGCCCGTGCCGCCCACGCCGTGGCCGTTGAGCATGGCATCCTTCTCCACGAGCGTCACCTTGGCGCCGCCCTCCGCCGCGGCCAGCGCGCAGCACGTGCCCGAGTAGCCGCCGCCGATGACGAGCACCTCGGTGTCCACCGTCTCCTTGATCTTGTCGGCCGGGATAGGCTCGGGCTTGACCTCCCACGTGTGCTTGCCGTCGGCACCGCCCGCAGCCCCCGCCTTGGCGTCGTCGGCCGAGCCGGCCTCCTTCGGGGCGCAGCCGATCATGCCGAGCGCGGCCACGCTCGCTGCGCTCAGGGCCGCCCCCTTGAGCAGGCTGCGGCGCGAGATGCCCTTGTTCTCTTCGCTCATGTTCCCTCCTTGGATCGTTCCATCGCTTGCGCGGGCGGCTTCCCCCGCCCGCCAACAGGGCCAGCTTAGCGCGCGAAGGGCGCCCCACACCATCCCATACTTTGGGTTGTTTTAACGTTTCCGCAGATGATTGCGGTGATATCGAGTATTTGGTTCGCGAGGCGGTCTCCCGTCGCACCTCAATCGAACAGGTCGATGAGCTCCTGGCGGGAGTGGACGTCGGCCTTGCGGTAGATGCTCTTCATGTGGTCGCGGGCCGTGTTCTCGGAGATGTAGAGCTTGCGGGCGATGGCGGGCACGTTGTTGCCGCGCAGCACGAGGGCCACGACCTCGCGCTCGCGGGGGCTGAACGGCTCGTCCAAATCAAGCGCATCCATGCGCCGCTCGATGAGCGTCGCGATGCTGTCGGCGCCGGGCGCGGTCGCCGTGCCTCCGCCCGGCAGGCTCTCCGGGTCCGCCTCCGCGCCCACCCCGGACGACGCGCCCGCAGCGCCCGCCCGAGGGCCCGGCTCCCCGGCAGCCGCCGACGCCGACGCGCCGGACGCGCCGGCGGCAGAGCCCGCGACGGCGTCCGGCCCTGTCGCTGCCGAGCATCCAGCAGCCCCCGCTGCCAGAACGTCCGCCGGAAGGAATGCGGCGGCGCCCACCACGGCCATGTCGTGCTCAGCCTCGGCCGCCGCGCGGCCCCGGCGTCCCTTGCGGGTGAACGCCAGGCAGAACAGCACGAGCGACAGCGCGTACACGCAGACGAACAGCACGTTCACCGCCAGGGCGAAGTCGTAGGCCGCAAGCGGGCTAAGACCCGTGCCCACGACGTCGCCCGCGAGCATGGCGGCCAGCGTGGGCCCCACGCACAGGGCGTACACCTGGGTGGAGGGCAGCGAGCGCTCGCTCGCGTACACGGCGCAGGTGACGATGAGCAGCAGGTTCACTATCTCGAAGCCGAACAGCAGCATGCCCGACGCAAAGGGCGCGAACTGCACCCCCAGCAGCGTAGGCAACAAAAACGCACCAGTGACCAGCGGAAACAGTATCTGGTAGACGCGCAGCACCGCGAAGCCCGTCTCCGAGAGCAGCTCGATGAGCACCACCACCGCCACGGCCAGCGCCATGCCGGCCAGCACGGGCGGCGACGTGATGCCGCCGGGCACGGCGAAGAGGTGCGAGACCAGCTTCCACACGAAGCCGATGGCGCACGTGCAGAACACCGGCTTCCACAGCATGCGCACCGTGGCCGCGGCGGCCGTGCCCGTCATGCGCGGACGGGGGTCGGCGGGCACGATCTCCCGCAGGCAGCGGCCGAGCGACACGGCGGCCGCAGCGGGCAGGACGACCACGGAGCACAAGGCGCGCGCGGCGTCCGGCAAGAGCGCCAGCAGCACGCTGAGCGCAACCGAGAGCAGGGCCGAAAGCGGGATGAACACGGCCGTGCGCGATGCCCCCTCGGAGGCGAAGAACTGCTGCCACAGCACGTAGGACGAGCCCAGGGCCAGGCCCACCAGCACGCCGGCCGCCAGCGAGCCGGGCAGGACGGGCACGATACCGTTGGCCGCCAGGTAGTAGGCGGCCGAACCTGCGGCCAGCAGCACGCCCACCATCAGGGCGGATCGCGGCGGGAAGGGCATGCGCCGCCGCTCGTAGAGCACGGCGGCGCCCACGGCCGCCAGGGCGCACAGCTGATCGCTCAAGCTGAACAGGCGCTGGCCGGCGAAGCCGTCGGGCACCGCGAGGCCCGCGAACGTGATGGCCCACACGAACGCGAACCCCAGATGATGCCACCGCAGCGACCGCAGCAGCGTTTTCGCCTTCTCGACGGACAAGAACGATCCCCTCCCGTAGTTTCTCCCGGGAACATGGTAGCGTACCGCAGCCGCCCGGTGAAGGGCAGAGGGGAAAAGCCGGGCGCCGATCGCACCGGCGCGGCGAAGGCGGGGCAGCGCAGCCGGTGCACCCGCATCGGCATAGCCGGCCGGCGCACCCGCTTCCTGCCGCCACCCGGCCCGCATCCAACGGACCGCGGCCGCAGCGCGCCGGCTACCGGGCGCTCCCCTGCGCCGGGGAGGACGCGTCCAGGGAGCCCTGTCCGGGCCGGCCGCCCCGGACGGCCGGAGCCTCCTGCCCGGACGGCGCGGCGTCCTTGATGCCCGCGAGCGGGATACGGGACTTGAGCAGGGCGATCCAGCCGATGCCTGCAAAAGCCATGGACGCCACGATGAGCACGCCGATGCCCTGCACGTAGCTCGACCACGGCAGCACCGCCAGCAGCATGCCCACGTAGCCGATGGCGGTATGGGCGAAGTTGATGAGCGACGACGCCGCGCCCGTGTCGCCCTCCTGCTGGGATAGCAGGATGTTCGTGCTGTAGGGGCGGATGCAGGCCTCCGTGAGGGCGAACACGAGGAACGTGAGGCAGAACAGCACGGGCGAGAGCTCGCCTGCCAGCAGCATGGCCACGCCCGAGAGCGCAGCCGCGGCCAGCAGGATGCCGGTGAAGCGGCGCGCGCTCACGTAGCGGGAGGCCTTGAGCCAGATGAAGGGACCGGCGGCGGTGAGCAGCGCCGCCACGGCGAAGAACACGCTGTACTCCAGCTCGCTTAGTCCGAAGAACGAGATGTACACGTAGGAGCCCACGGCGATGTAGGCCATGAACGGCAGGTTGTACAGGCCCACGATGGCCAGGAACGAGGAGAAGCCCTTGTTCCTGGCCACAGCGCCCAGCTGCCCGATGCTGCCGAGCACGGTGCCGCGGTAGCGCTCCTCCTGCGGCAGCGTCTCCTCGAACAGCACGGCGAGCGCGCAGCAGAACACGCCCACGGCGCCCAGGGCGCAGAACGTCATGCGCCAGTCGAACACCTGCAGGATGAGGGCGCCCACCACCGGCGACAGCACGGGCCCCACCACGAACATGACCTGCACGATAGACAGGATGGCCTCGCGCTTCTCGGCCTTGAACGCATCCTTGACCACGGCGATGGCAACCGCGCTCACGGCGCCCGCGCCCAGCGCCTGCACGACGCGGAACGCGATGAGCATCTCGATGTCGAGCGCGAGCGCGCAGAGCCCGCTTGCGGAGGTGTAGGTCACCACGCCGGCCAGCAGCACAGGGCGGCGGCCGTAGCGGTCGCTCAACGGGCCGAACACGAGCAGGCCCACGGCGAAGAACAGGAAGTAGCCCACGAGCGTGAGGTTCACGGTGCCCGCCGTGGTGCCGAAGGCCTCCGTCATGTGGGGAACGGCAGGGGTGTACATGTCGAGCGAGAGGGGCGTCACCAAGCTGGCGGTGACGAGGAGGACGACAAGTCCCAAGGGTCCGAGCTTTCCTTGGGGCCGGACGAGCCATTGCTGCATCTTCTGTTTCATGGTGAGTTTTCCTTCTAGGTTCCGAAGGCGACCCGTAACGGGATTACGAGGCGATTACTCTAGCGGAACGAAACCAGATGAGGACGCGATCCTTCGATCATCACAGAGTCACCATGATCTAACAAATCACGGTTCGAAGGGGTTCCGCGGATGCTGGCGGCATCCGGCGCGGGGCGCACGGAGGGCAGGCGCCGCCAGCACCCGGGCAGGGCCGCGGGGAGCCTACCGCGCAGGAGACGGGCCTGCGTCACTCGCCCGGGCGCTCCGGCGCCTCGACGGCGGGCGAGCGCGGATCGTCGGCCGAGGCGATGTCGACGATGGCGGGCTCGGGGGCGTCGTCCAGCAGGCCCGCCATCTCGGCCGGGTCGTCGGGCAGTTCGAGCCCGTAGGCGTCGGCCAGGGCGCGCGCCTGCTCCAGCCGCAGGTCGGCGACGGCGTCCTCGCCTGCCTCGCGCAGGTAGGCCGACGCCAGCATGAGGCTGCGCGCCACGTACTCGGTGACGCGCGGGTCGGTGCCCGACACCTGCAGGATGCCGGCCATGGACTCCGGCGCGAGCGACAGCAGCGTGGCGCCGTCGATGTCCACGGCGTCGCCCACGGCGTTCTCCAGCATGTCGGCCGCGGCCTTCGGGTCGCGCTCGTCGCGTGCCTTGAACCAGCTGCGCCGCAGTATCTCGGCGAACTGCAGGAAGATGCGCATGAGGTAGTCCTGTTCGAGCATGGGGCTCGTCCTTTCGTCGCAGGTCGAAAACGGTTGGCGGGAAGCGCCGGGGGCCCGCGGCGTTGGCGCCGACCCCCCCCCGGTTGGCTCAGGCAGGCGGGAGGGCGATACCCAGGTGCTCGTAGGCGCGCGGCGTGGCCTGGCGGCCCTTCGGGGTGCGCACCATGAGGCCCTGCTGCATGAGGAAGGGCTCGTAGACGTCCTCGAGGGAGTCCGGGTCCTCCGAGAGCGCCGAGGCGAGCGTCGAGAGCCCCACGGGCCGGCCGCCGAACTGAACGGCTAGAAGCTCCAGGATGCGGTTGTCCACGGCATCCAGGCCGAGCGCGTCCACCTCGAAGAAGCTTAGGGCCTGCGCGGCCACGTCCTCGTCGATCGTGCCGTCGCCGCGCACCTGCGCCCAGTCGCGCACACGTTTGAGCAGGCGGTTCGCCAGACGCGGCGTGCCACGGCTACGCCGCGCGATCTCCAGCGCGCCGTCCTCGGCTATGTCCACCCCGAGGATCGCCGCAGAGCGGCACACGATGGAGCCCAGCTCCTCGGGCGTGTAGTATGCCAGCCGGAACACCATGCCGAAGCGGTCGCGCAAGGGCCCGGTGAGCAGCCCCGTGCGCGTCGTGGCGCCGATGAGCGTGAAGTGCGGCAGGTCGAGCCTGATGGAGCGCGCGGCCGGCCCCTTCCCCACCACGATGTCCAGCGCGAAGTCCTCGAGCGCGGGGTAGAGAACCTCCTCCACCATGCGGTTCAGGCGGTGTATCTCGTCGATGAACAGCACGTCGCCTTCCTCGAGGTTCGTGAGGATGGCGGCCAGGTCGCCCGTGCGCTCGATGGCGGGGCCGCTCGTGGTGCGGATGCTGGCGCCCAGCTCGTTGGCCACCACGGTGGCGAGCGTGGTCTTGCCCAGGCCCGGGGGGCCCGAGAACAGGATGTGGTCGACCACGTCGCCGCGCGCCCGCGCCGCCTCGATGAGGATGGCGAGCGATTCCTTCACCTTCGTCTGGCCCAGGTAGTCGCCCAATCGCTTCGGGCGCAGGCTGCGGTCGAGGACGAGGTCGTCCTCCGTGAGCTCGGCCGTCACGGCACGCGGCGGCACCGACGCCGCGTCTGCGCCGTCGGCCACGTAGCCCAGGCCCTCTATCTCGATGTCGTCGTGCGCCATAACCGCCTAACTTCGCAAGCCGTCCCGTCCGTCGCTTCGCCTACCAAGGTACCACACGCGCCCGCGCGCGTCAGCGCTCGGTTCCCAACCGTTTGAGGGCGTACTGGAGAACGGCGCTGTCAGAGACGCCCTCCGGCGCGCCCTTCAAGGCCAGGTCGGCCTCGGCCGCCGTGAACCCCATGGACAGCAGCGCCTCGTGCGCGCCGCGCAGCTGCTCGGCGGCGCGGGCGGCGGGCGCCTCCCCCTCGTCGAACAGGCTCGCGAGCCCCTGGTCGAGGGACCCCTTCAACTCCAGGATGATGCGCGAGGCCGTCTTCTTCCCCACGCCCGGTATCTTCGACACGGCCGCCACGTCCTGCGCGGCGATGGCCGCGACGAGCGCCTGCGGCGTGAACACCGACAACGCCGCCAAGGCCACTTTAGGGCCGACGCCGCCCACGCCGATGAGGCGCTCGAACAGCGCCTTCTCCTCCACCGTCATGAACCCGTACAGGGCGATGGCGTCGTCGCGCACCTGCAGGTACGTGTGCACCTCCACGGACGCGCCCGCCTCGGGCAGCTTCGACAGGCTGGCCTGCGACATGCCCACGGCATAGCCCACCCCGTTCACGTCGATGAACGCGGCAGCGGCGGTCTTGCCCGCCAGCCTTCCCTTCAAGAACGCGATCATCGCGCGCCTCCTCCCGATGCGGCCGCGGCGGTCGCCGCCGCGAAGCCCTCGTGGGTCGTGTAGCAGATGGCGGCCGCCAGCGCGTCGGCCGCATGGTCGGGGCTCGGCACCGCCTCGAGCGCCAGCAGCTGGCGCACCATGTACTGCACCTGCTCCTTGTCCGCCGAGCCGGCGCCCACCACGGCCAGCTTGATCTGGCTGGGCGAGAACTCGCCCACCGGCAGGTCGCCCTCGGCGCACGCCACGAGCGCCGCGCCGCGCGCCTGGCCGGTGGCGAAGGCGCTCTGCGCGTTCGCACCGAACCACACCGTCTCGATGCCCACGCACGTGGGCGCGAACCGCCTGATGACGGCCGCCATCTGCTCGTGTATCTTGCCCAGGCGCCGCGCGAGCGGCGCCTGGGCCGGCGTGGAGATGCAGCCGTAGGCCACGCACGCCAGCCGCGGCCCGCTTTGCGCCACCACGCCCCAGCCCGTGTTCGCCAGGCCCGGGTCGATGCCGAGTATCGTCCGTTCGGTGCGCGCCATCCGTTCCCTTCGGTTCGCAAACGTTTGTTCGTGCTATCCTACCACAAAAAAGACGCGCCGGGAGCGCGTCTTTCAAGTAATCCATCGTTCGCCGACCACGCCTCGCGGCAGGACGCGAAAGGGCGCCGATCGGTTTCGGCGGTCGTCAGGCTGCCGGAGCCCTACTCGTCGAGCGCCTCGGCGATCTCGTCGGTGATGTCCATGGTGTGGTAGACGTTCTGCAGGTCCTCGAGCTCCTCCAGCTTGTCCACCAGGCGCATGACCTTCTTCGCGTCGGACACGCTCACCTGGGTGGGCGTGGTGGGAATCATGGTGAGCTCGGCGCCCTTCGTCTCGGTGCCGGCCTCTTCCAGCGCCTTCTTCACGGCCATGAGGTCGGTGGGGCCGGTGTAGATGATCCACTCGTCCTCGGCGTCCTCGTAGTCGTCGCCGCCGGCCTCGGCCACGGCGAGCATGAACTCCTCCTCGTCGGCCGCGGCGCCGTTCGGCTTCACGGGGTTCTTCTTGTCGCCCGTCTCGACCTCCTTGGGAACCATGATCTGGCCCTTGCGCTCGAACTGGAACGCCACGGAGCCGGAGGTGCCCAGGGAGCCGCCCGCGTGCGAGAACGCGCTGCGCACGTCGGCCGCGGTGCGGTTGCGGTTGTCGGTCAGCGCCTCGCAGTACACGGCGATGCCGGCCGGGCCGTAGCCCTCGTAGACGACCTCCTCGTAGTTCGCGGCATCCTTGCCGGAGCCGAACGCCTTGTCGATGGCGGTCTTGATCTTGTCCTTCGGCAGGGAGTAGCCCTTGGCCTTCTCGATGGCGGCCGCCAGCGACGCGTTGTTCTCGGGGTTCGGGTCGCCGCCCTCTTTCGCGGCCACCGTGATGATGCGCGACAGCTTGGAGAACAAGGCCGAGCGCTTCGCGTCCTGCGCCGCCTTGCGGTGTTTCGTTGTAGCCCACTTAGAATGCCCAGACATATACTTCCCTTCCACAGAGCACTATCGGCCAAACATTCTAGCACATCCGTCAAATACCCTGCTCGCTTATCGCACGGTCTTCAAAAAACGGCCTGCGACGGCCCGGCCGGGCCAGTCGGGCCGGACGGCCGGGTGTCCAGGCGCGGGCTCGCACGGGGCGAGTTGACGGACGTGCGACGGCGTGCCTACGGTACCGTGACCGAGCCGCCGATTCAGCAGCACGCCCCTACAATGGCTGGAAGACGAGGGACGCCGGCGTCCGGCGGGTCCTCCCTGACCGCCCGTCAACCAAAAGGAGCACTGCCATGAAAGGAAATCCTGAACTCATCGACACGCTGAACGACCTGCTTGCCAGCGAGCTGGCCGCCATCAACCAGTACATGGTGCACGCGGAAATGGCCGAAGACTGGGGCTACGAGCGCCTGAGCAAGAACTTCAAGACGCGCTCGATCACCGAGATGACGCATGCGGAGCGCCTCATCGAGCGCATCCTGTTCCTGGAGGGCACGCCCATCGTGTCGAACCTGGACGACATCCACATCGGCGCCACCATCCCCCAGCAGGTGGACAACGACCACGCCTCAGAGCTCACCGCCATCAAGATGTACAACGAGGCCATCGTGCAGGCCGGCAACGTGCTGGACTACGCCACGCGCGACATCCTCGAGGCCATCCTGCGCGACGAGGACAAGCACCTCGACGAGCTGGAGGAGCTGCAGGACCAGATCGAGCAGATGACGCTGCCCACGTTCCTGTCCACGCAGAACTAACCGCACCGCCCGCCCGCTCGCGCACGCGCAGACGGGTGCGGAATGCGCCGCACGACCGCCCCTCTCCCTCGGGCGCATCCCCGCACGTCCAGGCGCGCCCGACCGCCTGGACGAGATCGGGGGCTATGGCAAGAAAGCGGCCTCGTTCGAAGCCGCTTTCTTGGGTTGTGCTGGAAAACCGCCTGGTGGCAAACCGCGGGAAGCGACCTTCTCGCCGAGCATCGTGCCACCGACCTGATTCTTGTCCATGATGTTTTCGATCATGGTTGATCTGCCTGCGGGCAGCCGAGGTCCAAACGCGCCCCGGCCTGCCGCCGCCCAGGCCCGCCGCCAGCCTTTTCGCACCAGGAGGCTTGAGCGAATCCTTACCTGATCCTTTCACTCGCGTGACCTCCCCCTTGCCGGGGCCTTACCTTGCGCGCCTACGATAGAGCGCACCGACGCCCGGCGGACTTCGCGCATGCGGAGCCACGGCGACGCATCTCGCGCAGTCGACCGAAAGGACATCATGGATTCCCAGCTCTCCTCGATCTACGACCACGGCACGTTCGGCGTATCGCGCCGCACGTTCGTGAAACTGGCCGCCGCCTGCGGGGTGACGGCCATGGGCGGCATGCTCGCATTCCCCGGCCAGCACGCCGACGCGGCCTTCACCGAGCCCGAAGACCCCAGCTGGCCCGAGCTCCCCGCCGGCAAAGTGCGCTTCACGGTGCACAGCGACACTCATTTCACCTGCTGCGACGTGGAGAAGAAGCTGCCGTTCGCCTTCGAGACCATCTACCAGGCCGTACCCGACTGCGCCGCGCACGTCTTCGCGGGCGACTCGGTGAACACCGGCACGACCGCCGAGTTCGACGCGCTTTTGGCGGGAGCGAACGCCGCCATCAGGAAGCCGGCCCTGTTCGTCATGGGCAACCACGAGTTCGGCGTAGGCGGCAGCCCCCTCGAGGGCAACGCCGTGACGAACTTCAAGTACTTCCTCTCGCACTTGACCTGCGCGGATGCCTATCAGAAACCAGGCGGCGCCTTCGAGGGCAAGCTGAACGTCCATACCGAAATAGGCGGCTACCACGTGATCGCCGCCAGCTGCGGGCGGGGCTACTGGTACGGCGACACCACCTATGACGACGACGGCACGACGCCCATCACCATCCTCGATTGGATGAAGCGCGAGATCGCCGCCGCCGCAGCCGACGACCCCACGGGCACCAAGCCCATCTTCTTCATGACGCACCATCCCTTCCCCGACACCGTCTGGTACTCCCCCACGTCGTTCAACGCCGGCTGGATCGGCGATTACGGCTCTGTGGACGACCGCAATTCCAAAGCGTTCTACAACGAGCTCAAGGCGAAGTACCCGCAGCTCGTCCACTTCTCCGGGCACACGCACATCCCCGAGGAGGACCCGCGCTCCATCTTCCAGGACGTCGACGGGTTCACGCTCGTGCAGACGGCCACCTTCGGCGATAGCTTCTGGATGCGCGGCGGCAAGGATGCCGACGGCTACGACGAGAACGGCGGCACGGGCGGACACCCGTCCGACGGCTACGATGCAAGCCAGTGCCTGCTGGTCGAGGTGGACGCCGCCAACGGACACGAGGTCACCATCCGGCGCATGGACTTCCGCCAGGGAGCCTATCTGGGAACCCCCTGGACGTTCAAGGTGTCCGACAAGTCCACCTGGACGTACACGCACGCCGCCATGGAGGCGCGCAGCCTTCCCCCGATTCTGGAGGAGGGCGCGGCCGTGCGCATACCGGCCGACTCCATCACGCAAACCGGGGCGTCGTTCGCCATCGCCGCCGACAAGATCAGGCCCGACACGTCGGGACTGTCCGACGACGTGGTGATGAGCTATCGCATCGTGGTGCTGGACGCCCAGGGGGCCGAGGTGTACAACGCCTGCTACATGTCCGACTACTACAACGCCCCCGCCAACCAGCCCGCCGAGTTCGTGCGCCCGCTGTTCGGCGCCGCGCTCGCCCCCGAAAGCCCCTACAGCCTGAAAGCCTACGCGCGCAACCCCTGGGAGAAGGAAACGCTCATCGGCGAGGTTATCTTCACCACCGCCGGAGGCGAGGCCGTCCCGGCAACGCCGCTGTTGTCCGTCGACTTCTCGCAAGGGTCCGCCGCCGACCTCTCCGAGACGCCGCATGTCCTGACTCCGTTCGGCAGCCCTGCGTTCGAGACCGTGGAGGAATTCGGCCGCCAGGTGGCCGTCTTCGACGGCGCGACGGCCGCCTTCGGCTACGACTTCGCGGCCGAGGACTTCGCCAAGCTGGCAACCTCCACCACCGCCGAGCTGCTCGTGCAGTTCACGGCGAAACCCAGCTCCGGCTACACCGACATCTTCTCCTGCGGGCAGGGAGGCGGCCAGTGGCTGGAGTACTATCCCACCGGCAAGCTGCACTACTACTTCACCGACGGCTCCACCAATGTGTCGACGCCGGTCGAGCCGGGGGTGTGGACGCACATCACCGCCACCTACGACGGCGCATCCCTCAAGATCTACCAGGATGGCGTGCTGGCGGGAGAAACCGCGGCGGCGGGGGCCATCGCCGCGCCGAACGCATCGAAGGCGCGCTGGTACATAGGAGCCGATTGCGGCGGGGAGGGAGAGCCCCAGGCGTTCAGCGCCGCAAAGGTGGCGTTCGCAAAGCTGACGCATGGCACCGTGGCGACTGCCGAGGAGGTGGCCGCGAACTACCGGGCCTGCGCCCCGTCGACCATCGAGCTGCCGGAGCCGGATGCCTTCGGCGCACCCGAGGTCGGCGCAGCCTGCGTCATACCCGCGGCCGCGGCCACGACCGCGAACGGGTCCCCTATCGAAGCGGTGCCGAGCGTCATCGACCCCGAGGGGAACCCCGTGGGCCTCTACCTCACCTCGGTGCCCGAGGGCGCCGCCGCCCTCGCGGCCGCAGCAGCTAGGGGGACCACGCTGTACTCGTTCGTTCCAACCGTCGACGGAAACCATACGGTCACCTACCGCGCCGGCTATTCCCAAGCGTCCCTGACCGTGTCCGTGGCGGCAGCCCCGATCGACCCCGATCCCGAGCCGACGCCCGATCCCCAGCCCACGCCCGATCCGACACCCGACCCCGATCCCGCTCCCGGCAACGGTGCAGGCGGCGGCACCGGCAGCTCCGGGCAGGGCACGGGCGGAAGCGGAACCGCGCCCGGGAGCACCGGCGGATCGAGGCTGGCCAAGACCGGGGACGGCATCGAGGCGGGCGGCGCACTGGTCGGCCTCATGGCCACTGCCGGCGCGGCGATCTGCGTTGCCCGCAGCTTCTGGAAAGGCGAGTTCTCCGAAGAGGAATCCCGCTAGCTCCTCTCCGCATGCACGGCGCCCCTTCGACCTCGACCGTCGAAGGGGCGCCTGGTTCCCGAAAACGGGCGGCGTCTTTTTGCGGCGCGCTAAGCCTCGCGCTCCCAGAGGCCGGTCTTGCCGCCGTCCTTCTTCAGCAGGCGCACGTCCATGATCTCCATGCCGCGGTCCACGGCCTTGCACATGTCGTACACGGTGAGGCACGCCACGCTCGCGGCGGTGAGGGCCTCCATCTCGATGCCGGTCTTGCCCGTGACGCCGCAGGTGGTGGTCACGTGGATGCCCGCGCGACCGTCTTCGCGCTCGCCCGCCTCCACCGGCGCGCACTCCACCTTGGCCTTCGTGATGTTCAGCGGGTGGCACATGGGGATGAGGCTGCTCGTCTGCTTGGCGGCCATGACGCCCGCCACGCGCGCGCAGGCCAGCACGTCGCCCTTGGCGGCCTTGCCCTCCACGATGAGCGCGAGCGTGGCGGGGTTCATGGCGATGAAACCCTCGGCCACGGCCACGCGCTCGGTGTCGGCCTTCTGCGACACGTCCACCATGCGCACGTCGCCGTGCTCGTCGATATGGGTGAGTTGCTGTTCGGTCATGGAGTGCTCCTTTGGCTCGATATCACAGGTTGAAAATCGCAGGTTGGCGCTAGTAACTCAGCGAGAAGGGCCGAGGGGTGTCGAATTCGGGGGATCGCAAGGGCGAAGCGTGCTTTGGTACGCGAGCCCTTGGGATCGCGCGAAGGCGGCGCGCCTCGGCCCTTCGCAGCATCGGCAGGTACCGACGGCCGGCAGGCCGTCGGTACCCCTCAGCCTCCAATTTGGGACATTCCCCGCTCGGTTCCTACCTTGTCGTGGTGCTCGTCGGGCTTGGCGCCCAGGGCCTGCGCGAACACGGTGCGGGCGGCCTGCTCGTCGCCCGAGCGCAGCGCGGTGCGCAGGTCGTACTCGTCGTCCGAGAACAAGCACGGGCGCAGCTTGCCGTCGGCCGTGAGGCGCAGGCGGTTGCACTCGCTGCAGAAGTGGCGCGACAGCGGGCTGATGAAGCCCACCGTGCCCTGCGCGTTCGGGAACTGGAAGTAGCGCGCCGGCCCCCAGCCGAGCGGGCGGTCGTCGCCGGCGGCCACGAGCTCGTCCATGCCGGCGGCCCGGGCGCGCTCGTTGATGATGCCGAACAGCTCCTCGCTCGGCACGACGTCGTCCTTGCCCCAGCCGCAGCCGTGGCTGCCGGAGCTCTCGCCCACCGGCATGTACTCGATGAAGCGCACATGCAGCGGGCGGTCGAGGGAGAGCTTCGCGAACGCCAGGTAGTCCTGGTCGAGGCTGCGCACGGCCACGGCGTTGATCTTCACCGGGTTGAAGCCCGCCTCGAGCGCCGCCTCGATGCCGTCGAGCGTCTGCTGGAGCTCGCCGCGGCGGGTGATCTGCTTGAACTGGGCGGGATCGAGCGTGTCGAGCGAGATGTTCACGCGCGAGAGGCCCGCTTGCTTCAGGTCATCGGCCATCTTCGGCAGCAGCACGCCGTTCGTGGTCATGGACACGTTCTCGATGCCGGGCGTGTGCGCGATGGCCCGCACGAGATCCACCACGCCCAGGCGCACGAGCGGCTCGCCGCCGGTGAGGCGGATGCTGCGGATGCCCATGCCGGCCGCCACGCGCACGGCCTGCTCGATCTCCTCGATGCGCAGGATGTCCTCGTGGGCGAGCGACTGCACGCCGTCCTCGGGCATACAGTAGATGCACCGGAAGTTGCAGCGGTCGGTGAGCGATATCCTCAAATAGTCGATGGTGCGACCATGGCTGTCTTTCATAGGGCCCCTTCTCCCTTCTCGTGTGAGAATATTATAGGCCAAGTATCCTCGATTGCGAGAGGCAATCTAGCGGACGCGACCGAGCGCGCAGGAGCGCTACCGCGACACCAGGTACACCTTGTCGGGCGGGATGCGGATCCAGAGCTCGTCGCCCTCGCAGGGCAGCTCGCCGGGGCCGGCCTTCAGCTTGTCCACGCGCCAGAACAGATGCTGGTGCAGGTACTTCATCTCGTCCTCGTCGGCGCTCACGGTGGGCGCCTCGTCCTGGACACGATCGAGGAAGCCCAGAAGCACCGTGCGGTCGAAGCGCGAGTCGCTCACGCGGTCGACGCGCACCCGGTAGCAGTTCTCGCCGGGGCCGGACGCGCGCTCGAGGTAGAACGCGCGCACGCCGAGGTGGGTGACGTCCTCGCGCACCGGCGCGGCGGTCGCCGCCTCGATGCCCCACTTCGGCAGCCTCACGCGGTGCTCGCCCATCCGCTCGGCCGGCGTGGCGTTCTTGCAGCCCGACAGCTTCACGCCCGCGAGCGACTGCGGGCGGTTCACCAGGTCGTCGCCCGTGCCCGTCTCCATGATGCGGCCGGCCTCTACCACGGCGATGCGGTCGCAGAAGCGCAGCGCCTCGTCGATGTCATGGCTCACGTACAGGATGGTGCCGTCGTAGGCGTCGAACAGGCTCACCAGGTTCTGCTCCAGCACGCCCTTCAGGTGCGCGTCGAGCGCGCTGAACGGCTCGTCCAGCATGAGGATGCCCGGCCGCGCCGCCAGCATGCGGGCGAGCGCCACGCGCTGCTGTTGGCCGCCGGAGAGCTGCGCCGGGTAGCGCTTGTCGAAGCCCTCCAGGCCGAAGCGCTTGAGCTCCGTGACCACGATGGCATCGCGCACGCCGCGCGGCACGGCGCGCTCGATGCCCGCGCCCACGTTCTCGGCCACGGTGAGGTTCGGGAACAGCATGTAGCTTTGGAACAGAAGCGCCGTCTTGCGCTTTTGCGGCGTGAGGTTCACGCGTTGCGCGGAGTCGAAGAACACCTGGTCGTTCACCACGATGCGCCCCTCGTCGGGCGTCTCGATGCCGGCGATGCAGCGCATGGTGAGGCTCTTGCCGCACCCCGACGCGCCTAAGAACCCCAGCGTCTCGTCCCCCGCCGTGAACGCCACGTCCAGCGTGAACGAAGGATACTTCTTCTTGATGTTGACTTCCAGGCTCATGCCTCGGCCCTCCTGCGGTACTTCGTCGTGCGCCGGCCCCAGAGGTTGATAAACAGGATGACCACGAAGCTGAACAGCATGATGACGATCGTCCAGAAGATGGCCACGTCGGTGTTGCCGTTCATCCACTCGAAGTAGATGGCGATGGGGATGGTGCGCGTGATTCCCAGGTAGTTGCCGGCCAAGAACAGCGTGGCGCCGAACTCGCCCAGGGCGCGCGCGAACGAGAGCACCGTGCCCGCCGCGATGGACGACCACGACAGCGGCAGCATCAGCTTGAAGAAGATCTTCGCGTTGCTCCAGCCGAGCGTGCGGGCGGCGTCCAGCATGTTGGGGTCCAGGTTCTCGAACGCGCCGCGCGCGCTGCGGTACATGAGCGGGAACGCCACCACCACGGCCGCGATGACCGTGGCCTGCCAGCTGAAGATGAGCGGGAACCCGATGTCGATGAACCACTGCCCCACGCCCGTGTTCTTCCCGAACGCGAGCAGCAGCAGAAAGCCGCACACCGTGGGCGGCAGCACCATGGGGATGGTGAAGATGGAGTCCGCGATGTCCTGCGCCCGCGCGGGGATGCGCAGGCTGAAGTACGCCGCGGCCAGCCCCAGGATGAAGATGAACACGATGGCCGTGAGCGTGGTCTTGAGCGTGACCCACAAGGGGCTCAAGTCGATGCCGCCCAGGAACTCCGCGAGCGCGGCAAAGCCGGTGGCGGCGCCCACCACCTCCACGCTGTCCGCGGGGGCCATCGTGGCGAAGTCGGCGTGGGTGGGCCGCACGTGAGCGGGGTTCGCGGCGTCGGTCACGTCCGAGCCGTCCGCGCCGATGACGCACGCATAGAACTCGCCGGGCTTGAGCTCCTGGTCGAAGCGGTATTCGACGCCCTCGTGCTCCACGATCGGCTCGTTCGTGAATATCCAGTTGCCCTGGCGCGTCAGCACCGAGCCGCCCTTGGCGTTCTCGGAGTCCAAGGCGATGAGCAGGCTCTTGAGGTACGATCGGCTCTCCGAGGAGCTTTTGTCGAACCCGTTCTCCTCGGCGACGCCGTGCGGCACGTACACGACGATGCAGGCATCGGTTGCGATGACGCCCAGGCTGCCCGGCTCGTCGGAGACGAGGTAGCGGTAGCCGGCGTAGGCGCCGCCGATGTCGCTGTTGCTGCCCACCTGCGAGCGCGAGAAGCCCTCGAGGGCGAAGGGGCTGCCGTCCAAGGAGGCGGCCGTGCCGTCGGCGGCCAGGCTCACGGCATCGTCCGCGGCCGAGGCGTCCTGCGCGCCGTCGGCCCCCGCTGCGGCGGGGTTCGGCGCGGCGGGATCGCCCTCGTCGCCGGTGCCAGCGAACGCAAGGCCGGGCGCGAACGCCAAGGAGATGGCCAGGGCAAGGGCCAGGGCGAGGGCCGCGGCGCCCGATACGGCGCGCCGCCGGGCGAAAGCCGGCCGAGCCGTCGCGGGCGCGGAGGGGAGAGGGGGTGCAACCCTGTTCGCGCAGCCCTGCGCCGTCCGTGCAACCGGGCGCGCGCAGGTGTCTGTTCGGGAGATTCTCATGGTTGTTCCTTATCGCGCGGAAAGGATGGGCAGTCGAGTGCCCATCCTTTCCCACATGATACCGTATGTGCGGGACCCTTTACTCGGTAACGAGCTCGAAGCCCCACTCCTGCCACAGCTTCTTGGCGTCGGCGTCCGTCGTGGCCCAATCGAGGAACTCGGCGGCGGCCTCGGCCTGCTTCGAGTCCGTGCAGACGGCGGCCGGGTAGATGATCTTTTTGTGCGTGTCGTTCGGCACGACGCCGATGACCTTCACGCCGCCGAAGCGGTACACGTCGGAGCTGTACACGAAGGCCACGTCCACGGCGCCGGACTCGGCCTGCTTGCACACGTTGCCCACGGAGGTCTGCAGGTTCACCTTGCCGTCGAGCGGCGTGCCGTCGAACGTGCCGCCCTTGCCCGTGATGTCGCTGCCGGTCTTGCCGGACGGGTCGGTGTAGCAGCCCACGGTGGACAGCGCCTGGTCGGCGTAGTTGCCGGCCGGCACGGACTCGTCGCCCACGGCCACGGCGTAGTCGCCCGTCGCCACGTCGGCCAGCGTGAAGCTCTGGTCGGCGCCGTACTTCGCGGCCAGCTCGGAGTTCTCGCCCGTCACCATGACCAGGTCGTTCCTGAACATGTCGAAGCGCGAGGCCTCGTCGACGTAGCCGCCGTCCACCGCCTCGTCCATCTTGGCCTTGGAGGCCGATATCAGCACGTCGGCGTACGCGCCGCCGGCCAGCTGCTCGTTGAGCTCGCCCGAGGACAGGTACTGCGTGTCCTTGAACGTGACCCAATCGTGGTCCTGCGTGTAGAGCTCCTGCACGGCGTCCATCGCCTTCGACAGCGAGTTCGCGGCGAACAGCTGCAGCTCCACGGCCTCGTGGCTCTCGGCCTTGGGCTCGTCGGCTTTCGGCTCGTCGGCCTTCTGTTCGCCCGTCGAGCAGCCGAACAGCGCGAACGCGCCCACCATGGCGAACGCGCACGCAGCCGCCATCACGATGCGGAGGTGCTTCTTCATAAGATCCCCTTCCCTGGTTCTCTCGCTTCAACTCACGCGGTGCCGCCGGCCCCCGCCCCCTGACAGGCGCCTGATCGGCGTATGAGCACCCCTATATTATTCTTTTGATAGTATATAGTCAATTACAAATATCGCGAATTGAGCAGAAAGCCGGCAACGACGAAGGGCGGCGGATCGGGCAGGGAGGAAGGCGCGGCAAGCGGGAAAGGCCGGGGAAGGCGTCCGGCCCTACGCGCCCAGGCGCACGACGCGCGTGGCTATGCGGTCGGTGAGGGCGGGGGAATGCGACACGAACACGAGCCCGATGCCCCGCCTGCTCGTCTCGTCCATGAGGAAGCGCCATATCTGGGCCTGCGTGAGGGCGTCGAGCATGGTGGACACCTCGTCGGCCACGAGGTAGCGCGGGTTCGCGGCCAGCGCGCGGGCGATGCAGAAGCGCTGCAGCTCGCCGCCCGACAGCTCGTGCGGATAGCGCGACAGCCAGCGTTTCTGGATGCCCAGGTCGTCCAGCAGACGGCCGGGCACCTCGCCCGCCTCGGCCAGGGTCGCGCCCATGCGCATGCGCGGGTCCACGGCGGCCTCGGGATGCTGCCATATCATCTGCACGGGGCACGCACCGCGCCGCGGCAAGGGCTCGCCGTCCACCAGGACCTCGCCCGCTTGCGGGCGCTCGTAGCCGGCCAGCAGGCGGCAGAGCGTGGTCTTGCCGAAGCCCGAGGGCGCGCAGAGGGCCACCCGCTCGTCGGGCGCAACTGCCAGGTCGAAGCCTTGGTAGAGCGCGCGCGCCGCACCGGGATACGCGTAGGTGATGCCCCGCGCCTCAAGCATGGAAACCTCCCTTGCCAGACCCCTCGCCAACGTTGCGGTCGCGAAACCCGTGCTCCGGCAGCGCATGCCACAGCGCGCGCGAGAACGGGTGCGCGAGCGTGTCAGGGGACGCGAAGTTCGCGACGGCCGTCTCCTCCACCACGGTGCCGTCCTTGAACACGGCCACGCGGTCGGCCACGCGCAGGGCCAGCTCTATGTCGTGGGTGATGAGCATGACGCCGCCGCCCGCGTCGGCGAACGCGCGGAAGTCGTCGAGGGCGCGCACGGCCAGATCCAGGTCGAGCCCGGGCGTGGGCTCGTCGGCGACGATGACGCGCGGATCGTCCATGAGCGCACAGCACAAGAGCACGCGCCGCGCCATGCCGCCCGACAGCTCGAAGGGGTAGAGCTGCGCCGTCTCCTCCGACAGGCCGTAGCGCTCGAACAGCTCCGCCCGACGGCGGCGACGCTCGGCATGCGGCACGTCGGGGTGCGCGAAGCCCTCCACCTGCCGCCCCACCTTCATGAGCGGGTCGAGGTTGTTCACGCTCTGCGGCACAAGCGACACGCCGTTGCCGCGCAGCGCGGCCAACCCCGCGGCGTCCTGCAGCTCGCCGTCGAACCAGATGCGACCGCGCACGGTGGCGTTCGGCTCGAACAAGCCCAGCACGGCGTCGGCCAGAAGCGTCTTGCCCGACCCCGACGCGCCCACCACCGCCACGATCTCGCCCGCATGCACCGAGATGGTCAGGGAGCTGATCACCTCCACGAAGCGCTGCCTTGCGCGAAAGAACGGGGCATCCTCGTCGTACATGCGGAACCCCACGCTCAAGTCCTCCACCTGCAGCAGGTGGTGGCCATGCTCGTGGTGGGACGCGGGCGCGTGCGTATGGTGGTGGTGCTCCTGCTCGTCGGCGTGCTCGAGAGCCTCGTGCCCTCCGAACAGCGTGTCGGCCAGTGCGTCCAGCTCGGCCGCGCGCCCGCAGGCCGGCACCTGTTCCGCCCGCGTCTCTTCCGCCCGCGCCGCACCCTTCTGCGTCTCGCTCATCCGCGCCTCCTATTCCTGCGAGCTGTGCGGGTCGATGAGCTTGCGAAGGTTCGAGCCCGCCACGTCGAACAAGAGCACGGTGGCGATGAGCGCGAGACCTGGGAACACCGCGAGCCACCACATGCCGGCCGAGAGGTACGCCATCGACTCGCTCAAGATGACACCGGTGGCCGGCTGCTCGGGCGGCAGGCCGAAACCGAGGAACGTGACGGCCGCCTCGTGCAGGATGGCATGGGGAAACAGCAGGATGAGCCCCACTATGAACTGCGGCAGCACATAGGGCACCATGTGCTTCAAGGCAATGCGCAGCGGGCTCTGCCCCAGCTTGCGCGCAACGGCCACGAACGTGGACTCGCGGCATTGCAGGATCTCGGCGCGCACCACGCGGGCCAGGCTCGGCCAATGTGTCACCGCCACGCCGATGGTGACGCCCCAGAACCCCTTGCCGAGCGCAAACGATATCAGGATGAGCAGCACGATGTGCGGGATGCCCATCATGAGGTCGATGAGCCAGGTGACCACGACATCGGCCTTCTTGCCGCCGAGCGCCGCCACCGCGCCCAGCACGAGCGCGATGACCGAGGACGCGCCTGCGGCCAGAAGGCCCACCAGCACGCTCGTGGACAGGCCCGCCAGCGTGCGCAGCAGCATGTCGCGCCCCATCCAGTCGGTGCCGAAGGGGTGCGCCAGGCTGGGCGCGAGGTTCTTCTGGGCGAAGTCCGTGGCCGTCGCGGCGTCGGCGGCCAGAAAGCCCGCCGCCACCACGGCGGCCAGCGCGGCGACCGCCAGCACGAAAGCCGCCAGCGTGAGCTTCCTGTTCCCCCACCGAGCCGCGCGAGAAGCGTGGAGCACCGGGGCCGCAGCCACCTTGAAGCCGGCGGCCTCGCAGGTTTCCTTTCCGCTACGCATGAGCCTTCGCCCCCTTGCGCATGCGAGGATCCACCACGCCGTACAGCACGTTGGCTATGAGGTTGCCGCCGAACACGAACGCCGCCGAGAACAGCGCGATGCCCGCGAGCAGCGCCACGTCGCCGCCCAAGCCCGCCGTGACGGCCGCCTGCCCGAGGCCCGGGTACGAGAACACCTGCTCCACGAGCACCGACCCGCCGAAAATCTCCGAGATGGACGCGAATTGCAGCGTGAGCGCGGGCAGCGCGAGGTTGCGCAGCCCGTGGTGGCGCAGGGCGCCCCAGGTGGACAGCCCGCGCGTGCGGGCGAACCGCACGTAGTCGCTCTCCAGCACGTCGATGGTCTTCTCGCGCGTGTGCAGCGCGATGTTCGCCACGCCTACCACCGAGAGCGTGAGCGCGGGCAGAGCCAGGTGGTGCAGCGCGTCGGCGAGCGTCACGTCGGCCGCCGACACCCCGATGGGCACCGAGAACCCGAACGGGAACCAGCCCAGCCACACCGAGAACACGATGAGGAACACGAGCCCCAGCCAGAACGTGGGCACGGATGCCAACAGGAAGCAGTAGCCCTTCACGATGCGGTCGATGGGCCGCCCGCGGTTCGCGCCGGCCAGGATGCCCAAGCCGAAGCCCAGCACGCCGCTCACCACCCAGGCCGTGGCCATGAGCGCGAGCGAGTTCACCGCCCGGGTGGCTATGACGTCGGCCACCGGCGCGTTGAACCGCAGCGACGTTCCCAGGTCGCCGTGCAGGAGGTCGCCGAACCAGTTGGCGTAGCGCTCCCACAAGGGCGTGTTCACGCCCCAGTACTCGGCCAGCTGCGCCCGCTTCGCCTCGCTCATGTTGACGTAGGCCGCCTGCCCCACGTTCGCCTGGACGGGGTCGATGGGAGACACGCTCACCAGCACGAACGTCACCAAGCTCACGGCAACCATGAGCAGGATGAACTTCGCTATGTTGCGGATGACGAATCGGAACATGGGGATACTATAACCTCACTTGTCCGGCAATGTCAGCGAGAGGCGCCGAGGTGCCCCGAATCGCCCCGTTTCGCGGCCGAGCGTGCTTTCGCACGTGAGGGCAAGCGAAAAAGGGGCGAGGCGGGGTGTATCGGCGCCTCGCAGCGTCGGCCGGTTCCGGCTGCCGTCAGGCAGACGGAACCTTACGCCCACGACCACTGGTCGACGTTGTTCACGAGCGACCAGCCGTGGCCGTGCGGATGCGGCTTCTGCTCGGCAACCTTCAGGTTCTCCTTCGCAAAGTACAGATGGTCGATGTTCGCGAACCACACCCAGGGCGCGTCGCCCTGCGGCGCGATGCCGGTCGTGCCGTCCCACTGGGCCTTCTTCCACAAGTCGAACGAGTCCTCCACCTTGGGGCAGGCCAGCGCCTCGTCCAGGTACGCGTCGGTGGCGGCGTTCTCGTAGCAGGCGTAGTTGCCCGTGCCCTTGGAGTAGAACAGGTTGTACGTCTCGATGGGGGCGTTGGTGCCCCAACCCCACACCACCGGATCGGTGAACTGGTGCGGGTAGAGGTCGTCCCAGCTCACGCCCTTTATGGCGAACTCAAGCCCCAGTTCCTTCATCTGGTTGGAGAACTCCTCGGCGATACCCTGGCGCACGGTGTCGCCGGCCGAGTAGTACAGGTTCATCGAGGCGCGCACGCCGTCCTTCTCGCGGATGCCGTCGGCGCCCGGCGCCCAGCCGGCATCGTCGAGCAGCTTCTTCGCCCGCTCCACGTCGGTCGTGCACTTCATGTCGGGCGAGGACCACGGCATGCCGTCGCCCACGCTGTAGGCCACGGTGCCGAAGCCGTTCATCACGTTGTCGATCATACGCTCGCGGTCCACGCCGTAGTTGATGGCCTGGCGCACGGCCACATCGCACGTCACGTCGTTGCCAGCGGCCGCCTCGCCCTTCTCGTCGGTCTTCTTCGCACCGGCGGAGATGGTGGGCAGCGAGATGCCGCGCGAGTCCACCGACGCGCAGTTCAGCAGGTCGTAGCCGGCCGGCTGCTGCGCGGCGAACGTCGCGGAGGTGTAGGCCACGTCAACCTGGCCGGACTGCGCCGCGGCGAGCGAGGCGTCCTCCTCCATGAACACGGCCACCACGCGCTCGATCTTCGGCGCCTCCCCGTAGTAGTCGGGGTTGGCCTTGAGGATGACCTGCTGGCCCTTGTCCCACTGCTCAAGCATATAGCGGCCGCTGCCGACGGGGTTGGCGCCGTAGCCCTCGCCGTAGGCGTGCTCGGGCACGATGCCCACCACGGCCAGCGTGTAGAGCAGCGCGTTGAACGGCTTCTCCATGTGGATGACCACGGTGGCGTCGTCTTCCGCCACGGCTTCCCTCACCATGGACATATCGCACTCGGAAGCCTCGGAGTTCAGGATGCCGTTGATGGTGAAGGCCACGTCGCGCGCCGTGAGCGGCGTGCCATCGGTGAACTTCACATCGTCGCGGATCTTGAACGTCCAGGTCATGCCGTCTTCGGAGGCCTCGTAGGACGTGGCAAGGTCGTTCTTGAAGCTAAGGTCGGTGTCCGTGGTGATGAGCGTCGACTGAATGAGCGGCTCGTGCACGTGCTCGCCGCAGCCCCAGGACACCAGCGGGTCGAAGCCCGCCGCCGGCTCGGAGCCGACGGTCATGGACACGATCACCTGCGAGGGGGCCGCCACGTCCGCGCCCGTCGCATCTGCGCCTGCCGCCGGCTTCTCATCGCCGCCGCCCGCGCAGCCCGCCAAGATCCCGCCCAGCGAAAGCGTGGCTGCCGTAGCCCCCGTCAGCTTCGCGAAGTCGCGCCGTGTGAGTGTTGCCATGCGAATCCTCCCACCCGCTGCGGCGGCTCCCTCGCGGTCCGGCGCAGCACCTCAAAGTGTGTTACGAATTTGAACTGTGTAACACACTATAGCAGATAGTCCGCACCGGGGGTGTTACGATTTCCATTTCCGTAACTCCTCTAGGCGAGCGGCGTTTCCCAGACCGCAAGCGCGCTCGGAAACCGCCCGCCCCGCCATTCGTCTATCCCTTTCAAAGAGGCTCGCAGGCGGGCTTCTCGTAGCGCTTTCCCCGTGTGCTGCCGTAAGGTTTGAGGTAGCCGTCTTCAACAAGCTCTTTGAGGAGCCGGGCCGTCTTGTATTCGGAAAAACCGGTTTTCCCGGCCACCTCCTTCTTCGAGGCGGCGACTACTCCGGCACCTCGCCGGTTTCCAGGATGCGCAGGAGGGCGGCCTCGTCGAGTACGGGCACGCCGAGGGTCACGGCCTTGTCGTACTTGGAGCCGGCGGCCTCGCCGGCCACGACGTAGCTCGTCTTCTTCGACACGCTGCCGCTCACCTTCGCACCGCGCGCTTTGAGCGCCGCGCCCGCCTCGTCGCGGGTCATGCCGCTTTCCACGAGGGAGCCGGTCAGGACGAACGTCAACCCCTCGAGCGTCTGGGGCAGCTGCTCGTCGGGGTCGGCCGCCTCGTCGGCCATCGCCACGCCGCGCTTGCGCAGGCGCTCGATGACGGCCGCGTTGTCGGGCGTGCGCAGGAACAGGTACACGCTGCGCGCGATCTTCGGGCCCACGCCGTCGAGGGCGGCAAGGTCCTCTTCCGACGCCTCCATGAGCGCCTCGATGGACGGGTACGCCGCCGCCAGCAGCTCGGCGATGGTCTTGCCCACGTGGCGGATGCCCAGCCCGAAGAGCGCGCGGGAGAACGGCCTCGCGCGGCTGCCGTCGATAGCGGCCACGAGCTTCTTCGCCACGGTGGACCCGAGGCGGATGGGCTCGCCGTCCTTGTTCACGCGGCCCATGTCGAGCAGCGCGAGCTCCACCTCGTCGAGCGTGTAGTAGTCGGCCACGTCGGTCAAACGACCGCTCTCCACGAGGCGCGACACGATCTCCTCGCCCATGCCGTCGATGTCCATGGCGCCGCGGCTGGCCCAGTGCAGCAGCCGCTCCAGCGCCTGCGCCGGGCAGTCGATGGAGATGCAGCGGAAGTCCACCTCGCCCTCCTCGCGGATGACGGGGCTGCCGCAGCTCGGGCACGTTGCCGGCATGCGCCACACCGCGGCGTCGGCCGGACGCAGCGCCAGCACCGGCCCCAGCACCTCGGGGATGACGTCGCCCGCCTTGCGCACGATGACGGTGTCGCCCACGCGCACGTCCTTGCGCTGCACCTCGTCCTCGTTGTGAAGCGTCGCGCGCGCCACGGTCGAGCCCGCCACCACGACCGGCTCCATCTCGGCCACGGGCGTGAGCTTGCCGGTGCGCCCCACCTGCACGGTGATGTCGTGCAGGAGCGTGGTCTTCTCCTCGGGAGGGAACTTGAAGGCGACGGCCCAGCGCGGCGCGCGGGCCGTGTAGCCCATCGACTCCTGCTGGGCGAACGCGTTCACCTTCACCACCACGCCGTCGATCTCGTAGGGCAGAGCCTCGCGGCGTTCGATGGCGCGCTCGCAGAACGCGTGCACCGCCTCGCGCGTCTCGCACAGCTCGACGTCGGGGTTCACGTGGAAGCCCGCCTCGCGCAGCCACGCCAGCAGCTCCCACTGGCCCTCGACGGCCAGCGCACGCTCGTCGGCCACCGCGTATATAAAGGTGGAGAGGTCGCGGTTCGCCGTGATGGCGGGGTCCTTCTGGCGGAGGCTCCCCGCCGCGGCGTTGCGCGGGTTCGCGAACGCCTGCTTGCCGTTCGCCACGGCGGCCGCGTTGAGCGCGTCGAAGCTGCTCTTGGGCATGTACACCTCGCCGCGCAGCTCAACCGGTGCGGCTGCGTCGCGCAGGCCTCCCAGCGCCGCCTCGCGCAGGCGCAGCGGCACGTCCTTCACCGTGCGCATGTTGGCGGTGACGTCCTCGCCCGTGGTGCCATCGCCGCGCGTCGCCGCGCGCACGAGGCGCCCGTCCTCGTACGTCAAGGCGATGGACGAGCCGTCGATCTTGAGCTCGCACACCACCGGCACCATGCGGCCGAACGCCTCCGTCACGCGCTCGATCCACGCGTCCAGCTCCTCCAGGTCCATGGCGTTGTCGAGCGAGTACATGCGCCGCGCATGCCGCACAGGGGCGAACTGCTCGCCCACGTAGCCGCCGACGCGCTGCGTGGGGCTCGACGGGTCCACGAGCTCGGGGTGGGCCGCCTCCAGCTCGCGCAGCTCGCGCATGAGCGAGTCGAACGCGCCGTCGGATATCTCGGGCGCGTCCTGGGCATAGTACAGGTAGGTGTGGTGCTCGATCTCGCGGCGCAGCGCCTCGATGCGCGCCGCCGGATCGCTCGTCGCCTCGGCGAGCGCCCGCTCGTCCAGGAGGTTCTGCTGTTCGTCTGCCATGTTCTCCACCGCCGTCTTGACTTCCTCCATCGGGAAGAAGGCCCCGAACGCATTCGGGGCCTTCGCCATTTCATCGAGATTCTACCACGAGTAGCGGCGGGCAGCGCACCCGCCCCATGGTTTCATCAGAGGTTGCGGCAACGCCCGCGCCCCGGCTACGCCAGCATGGCCTTGTTCGCGTTCCAACCGTAGAATACGAGCGACACGCCGCGCATGAGTATGAACACCGAGAGGAAGATGCTGAGCGCCGCCGGCCATACGAAGAATGTCAGGCCGCACAAGACGCTGACGATGCCCGAGAACAGCATCCAGCCCCACAGGGGCACGCCGGTCTTCTTGACCGTGAACGAGCCCACGATCTCGAACACGCCGAATATGATGAAGAACGCGCCGATCATCCACGGTATGACGCCGGCCAGCGCCAGCGGGTGGATGAGGAACATGAGACCGATGACGATGTCGAGCACCGCGTAGGCGATGGCCCAGCCGGACAGGTTCATGATCTTGTGGAAGCGCACGTAGTTGATGATGTCGAAGACGCCGGACACGAGGAACGCCGCGCCCGCGATGGCCGTGATGGTGACGAGCGTGAGCCCCGGCGCCACGAGGAAGAAGAAGGCGCACACCACCAGCAGGATGCCCGCTACGATCAAACCCCAGTCATGCTTCTTCGTCGTATCCACGATGCCCTCCTTCAAATCGTTCGGCGCCGCTGCGCCTTATTTCTCATCATATAATTGTAGCGAATGGAGAAAGCAAGCTGAGCAGGCTGGTCAACCGTTTCCGCACCGTAACGGTCCGAATTCGCACGGCAACGGTCTGCCGAGCATTCGCGCCTTTCGGCGATACGCGGTAGAATGCGGGGAGGGTACCTTCGACGGACAAGGCGGTGCGCCCATGCAGGACGTTCGGGAATACGGCAACGACGAGCTGGTGGCCCTGGTGCCCCTGCCGGCCGACGACGCGAACAAGTACACGCGCGGCACGCTCACCGCCGTCGTGGGCAGCGAGCGCTACCCCGGCGCGGCATGCCTGGCAGCCTACGCGAGCCAGCGCATGGGCGCCGGCTACACGCAGGTGTTCACCCATCCGGCAGCCGTCCCTCTCGTGCAGGGCTTCCGCCCCTCCCTTGTGGCCGGCCCGCGCTCGGCCCTCCCGACGAAGCTCTCCCCCTCGCTGCCGGGCAAGCCGCACGCCTACCTGGTGGGCTGCGGGTTCGACGCGGACGACGGCGCATCCTCCAAGCTCGTGCACTTCGTGTTGAAGCATGCCGAGGCGCCCGTGCTGGTGGACGGCAGCGGCCTGGACGCCCTTGTACCGGAGAAGGGGCGCCGCCTGCTGAAGCGGCGCTTCCTGAACGGCCACGCCACCGTGGTCACGCCGCATGCCGGCGAGGCGGCGCGGCTCGCGCGCGCATTCGACCTGCCCACGGGCGACCCCTACGCGCTGGCACGGTCGCTCTCGCTCGCCTTTGGCGTGGTGGCGGTGGTGAAGGGGCCGGTCACCTTCATATCCGACGGCGAGGAGACCGTGCGCATGGCGCACGGCACGCCGGCGCTCGCGAAGGCGGGCACGGGCGACGTGCTGGCGGGGATGATCGCGGCGCTGCTGGCCCAGGGGATGGACGCGCTCGAGGCGTCCGTGCTGGGAGCCGAGCTGCATGCGCGGGCGGGGCTCGCCGCAGCCGCGCGCTGGTCGGCCATCGCCGTGTGCGCGGAGGACGTCGTGGAGTGCCTGCCCGCCGCCCTCGCGGAACTCGTGGGCGCCGAGGGCACGCTGCGGTAGGCCGTGCGCGCTCCGCGTCGCGCGGCCTACCAGTGGCAGACCACCACGTCGCCCGTGGCGATGAGGTCGTACAACGCGGTGGCCTTGTCCACCGGCAGGTTGACGCAGCCGTGGCTGCCGAAGCCGGACGCGTACCGCGCGTCGCCGAACGCGGGCTGCCAGTCAGCGTCGTGCAGGCCGATGTAGTTCCCCACGAACGGCATCCACGTCCTCACCTCCGTCTGGTATTCCGGCTTGCCCGTCTCGGGCTCCATCTGGCCGATCAGCTTCGACGGGCTCTCCTTGCCGTTGATGACGTAAACACCCTCGGGCGTGTCGTGCTCGCCGTCCGGCGTGCCCGACACGATGTCGGACTCCCACGCCAGGCTGCCGTCGTCGCCGTAGAAGCGCGCATGCTGCTCGGCAAGGTCGATGTCGAGGTAGCGCTTGCCCCAGTCGCGCCCGTGCAGGCCGTCGTAGGCGCCGGCCTCCTGCTCGCAGGGGATGGCGACATCGCCTGTCTGGGCGGACCGCACGCCGTCCATCACGGTTTTCTGCAGCTGGTCCTTGTCGACGATCCAGCCGTACACGCCGCCCGACACGGTGACCTCCTTGCCGTCGGCGCGCGTGAACGTGCGCCGCGCCTGGTAGGTGTTGCACGCCGAGGCGATGTCCTGCACCCACGCCGCCACCAGGCCCTCGTCCACGCCCACGGTCACGTTGTCGCCCAAGCGCATCCAGTCGGCTATCTGGTCGGCGTTCACGCGCGCGACGGCCGTGTCGGCCAGCTTCAGGTTGAAATCGGCTTTGAGCAGCGCGTTCGCGTCGTCGGCGGCTTTCGCCAGGCGCGTGTCGTCAGAGAAGAGCGTCGGCTGCTGCAACGCGTCCTCGCCGAGCGTCGCGGAGGGCGCGAGGGAGGCGACGGCCGCGCTCACGGACGCGAGCACCCGGTCGGCATCGAGAGCCGTGCCCGCCGTCTCGGTGCGCACCACGAACGTCGAGCTGCCCGCGTCGTAGTCGAGCCCGGCGTTGCGCGGCGGCACGGCCCCCTCGTTGAACGCGTCGACGGCGGTGCGCACGGCCTGATCCAGCTTTCCGTTCGAGGTGGCCAGCCGGTCGGTCTCGTCGCGCGAGCCGAACACCTCCACCGGCCAGGCCCAGGGGTTCGCGTCGGCGTGCATGGCATCCGTCACGCCTTGGACGTTGATGCCGGTGCCCATGTCCGCGGACGTGAGCTTGAGCGAGAACCCCTGCCCCGACACGTCGAGCGTGTAGCTCTTCGCGATGTCGGCCAGCAGGTCCTGCACCTCGGCGGACGTCTTGAACGACACGTCCTCGCCCATGACCGTGGTGCGGGGCATGAAGCGGTCCATGAACGTGAACGCGCCCGCCAGGTAGACCACGGCAAGCACGGCCGCCGCCGCGCAGCCGGCGACGAGGGCCGTCTTGCGGCCGTTCCCCGGCCGCCGCGGAGCGGAGCCGGAACGCGGGGCGGACGCGGGGCGGAAACCGCGCGACGGCCCCTCGCCCTCCCCTCCGTTGCCTGCGCGCCTGCCTTGCGAACCGTTTCCTGGCGCCATACGCTCACCTCTTCGCCTCTCCGCCGCTCTCCCGTGCCTTGATCCAACATAAGGGGTTCGTCGCACAAGTTCAATGCATCCCCCTGGTAAAACGGGGAAGCGGGTGGCCCGGTGCACCGTTCGGCAGTCGCCCGCCCGTCCGCCGGGCCCCTGCCGGGGCTCCTGCGGCGACGTCCTACCGGACAGGCGTGCCAGGAGCCGCACCCGCTGCCGTGGCTGGCGGGGCGTCCAGCTCGTCGAGCATGCTGCGCGCCTCCTTGAATTGGCGCGAGAGCTCCTCCATGGGGTCGACGCGCTTCTCGGCGGCGCGCAGCGAGTCCTCAGTGATGGCCATGGCGCAGGCCACGGCGTCGGTGTGCGTGAACGACAGCGACAACGGGAGCTCCCGCACGCCCTGCTCGGCCGCGACCTCCTTCGCGCGGCCGGACAGCACCACGTAGGGCCGCCCCTTGGCGTTGCGGCGCACCTCGATGTCGCGCACGCCGATGCCGCGCGTGAAGCCGGTGCCGAGCGCCTTCACCACGGCCTCCTTCGCCGCGAAGCGCGTGGCGTAGTGCACCTCCGGGTTCGCCGCGGCGTCGCAGTAGGCGCGCTCCTCCTCCGAGAACACGCGCTCGCGGAAGCTCGGCGTGCGCTCGAGGATGCGCCTCACCCGCGCGATCTCCACGATGTCCACCCCCAGCCCCACCTGGCCCTCGGCCACGGGAAACGCCTCGTCCAACTCAGTATCGCCCACAGGTGATTCCTCTCTCTTCCCTCCTCGCCGCAGCCTGGCTTAGGCTCCCGGCTCCCAAAGCCGCCGCGCACCCGCAGGCCGTCACTCGACGGTAACCGATTTCGCCAGGTTGCGGGGCTGGTCAACGTCGCAGCCGCGGGCGACGGCGATGGCGCGCGCGAACAGCTGCAGCGGCACGCTGGCCGTGATGGCCGAGAGCGCGTCGCGCACCTTCGGGATGTAGATGACGTGGTCGGCATGCTGCCGTATGTCCTCGTCGCCCTCGGTCGCCACGGCCACCACCATGGCGCCGCGCGCCTTGCTCTCCTGAAGGTTCGACACCAGCTTGTCGTACACGGGGCTCTGCGTGGCGATGGCGATGACGGGGAAGCCCTCGTCCAGAAGCGCGATGGGTCCGTGCTTCATCTCGCCGGCCGGGTAGGCCTCGGCGTGCAGGTAGCTGATCTCCTTGAGCTTGAGCGCGCCCTCGCGGCTCACGGCCGCGCCCATGCCGCGGCCGATGAACAGCGCGCTGGCCGCGTCCTTGCAGGCGAGGGCCGCCTCGTCGATTGCGGCGGTATCGGACAGGATGTCCTCCACCTGCTCGGCCGTGTCCGCCAGCTCGCCGAACAGCAGGCGCACCTGGTTCGTGGTGAGCTTGCTGTTCGACTGCGCCAGCAGCAGGGCCAGCAGCGTGAGCGACACCACCTGGCCCAAGAACGACTTCGTGGACGCCACGGCGATCTCCTTGTTGGCCTTCGTGTAGATCACGCCGTCGCTCTCGCGCGCCACAGGGCTTCCCACCACGTTCGTGATGCCGAACACCTTCGCGCCCTTCACGCGTGCGTCGCGGATGGCGGCCAGCGTGTCGGCCGTCTCGCCCGACTGCGACACGGCCACCACCAGCGTGGACGGCGTGATGATGGGGTTGCGGTAGCGGAACTCGCTGGCCACCTCCACCTCGCAGGGGATGCGCGCCCAGCCCTCCACCAGGTTCTTGGCAATGAGGCCGGCATGGTACGACGTGCCGCACGCGATGACGTACACGCGGTCGATGAGGTTGAGCTCCTCGGCCGAGAGGTCCAGCTCGTCTATGGCCAAATGGCCGTCCACCAGGCGCCCGGCCAGCGTGTCGCGGATGACGCGGGGCTGCTCGTGGATCTCCTTCATCATGAAGTCGGGGTAGCCGCCCTTCTCGGCCACGTCGACGTCCCAATCAACGTGCGTGACCTTCGGGTCGTAGACCTCCTCCCCGGACGCGCCGAAGTAGCGGATGCCGGCCGGCGTGAGCTTCGCGGCCTCGCCGTCGCCCAGCACCACCACGTCGCGGGTGGCGTCGATGAGCGCGATCATGTCCGATGCAACGTAGGCGCCGTCCGCGCCCTGCCCCACCACCAGCGGGGAGTCCTTGCGCATGGCCACGATCGTGCCCGGCTCGGCATCGCAGGCCACGGCCAGCGCATAGGCGCCGATGAGCCGCGAGGCCGCCTCGCGCACGGCCTGCAGCAGGTCGCCCGCGTACGCCTCCTCCACCAGGTGCGCCACCACCTCGGTGTCGGTCTCGCTCGTGAGCTCGTGGCCCCGGGCGGCCAGCTCGTCGCGCAGTTCGGCGAAGTTCTCGATGATGCCGTTGTGGACGACGGCGATATGGCCGCCGCAGGATGTGTGCGGGTGCGCGTTGCGCTCGCTGGGGCGGCCGTGCGTGGCCCAGCGCGTGTGGCCGATGCCGCACGTGCCCGCTAAACCGAGGCTGCCCACCGTCTCGGCGAGCCCGCTCACCTTGCCCTTGCGGTGCACGACCGCGAGCCTCCCATCCTGCTCGACGGCAATGCCGGCCGAGTCGTAGCCGCGGTACTCGAGCCGCCGCAGGCCTTCGATGAGAATGTCCCGAGCGGGGCGTGTTCCGGTGTAGCCGACGATTCCGCACATAGGCGCGCTCCTTCCCTGCTGCCTTCGCCGCGTCGCGCGGCGCAGGCGAACCGGAGCGACCGGGAGGGGATGAATTCCGCCAAGATTTTACGGCAACGGCCCCGATCGTGCGTTCGCATATCGGACGAAGCCGCAAATCTGCTCAATAAACGCATCTTTGCCAAAGCGCTGGCGGCTGGAGCGGAATGCCTCGAGCACGGTGCAGGGCCGCTGCCGGCGCTCAACCGGCGAATCGCAGCGCCCCCCTTCTGGCGGTTCGGTCGAGCGGGCATCGCACAAGCGCGATCTCGGGTATACTTCCAGCGAACGCACGCAGAGGCAGGAAGGAACCGCCATGAAAGCCAAGATGATCCATTGCTGCATCCACGTCCTCGACTTGGACGCGTCGCTCGCCTTCTACGAGCGTGCGCTGGGCCTGACGGTGCAGCGGCGCATGGGACCCGAGGACGGGTCGTGGGAGAACGTGTTCGTCGGCAACGGCGAGACCGACTTCCAAGTGGAGCTCACCTGGAACCGCGGGCGCACCGAGCCCTACGTCAACGGCGGTCGCGACACGCACCTGGCCTTCGAGGTGGACGACATCGACGCCGCGCGCGCCTTGCACGAGGAGATGGGCTGCGTGTGCTTCGTGAACGAGCGCATGGGCATCTACTTCATCGAGGATCCCGACGGCTGCTGGCTCGAGATCCTCCCGGCCGATCGCGCGGAGTAGCGCCGCATGGCCGAATTCGCTTCCATCGACGAGCTGGTAGCCGACGATCGCAACGTGCACGTCGAGTGCAGCCGCGAGACGTCCGCCGCCCTGCTGGCGGCCGTGCGCGCGCGTTACCGCACGCAGCGCTGCGCGTTCGTCGTGGAGACCGACCGCGGCTTCGAGCGCGACTCCGTGGCCGCGCACCTGCGCTTCTACGGCAGCATCGCGCGCAGCTCGGTGCATCACGAAGACGCCATCGCGCATTTCAACCTGCGCGGCGTCGCGAAGCGCAAGATGGGAAGCCTCTCCCCCTCGGCGCTCGCGCTCGTGAACCTGGCGCGCGCGAGCCTCTTCGAGCCCGAGGCGTGCTTCCTCGAGCGCCCGTTGTCCGACCTCGATGCCGAAGGACGCGCCATCGCGCTCTCCTGGATCGCCGAGCACATGGAGCAGGGCTGCCGCTTCATCACCACGGTCGAGCCGCTGCGCGAGGCGCTGCTCATGCCCGGCGTGGCCTGCTGGCATGAAGAGGGCCGCTTCATCATGGTCGACCAGGACGACGACGGCGACGACGATCGGGAATCCGCCTACGAGGGCGACGAGGTGCGCGTGCTCAAGATCCCCGCGCGCACCGAGACCGCCACGCTGTTGTTCGACCCGCGCGACATCGACTTCGCCGAGAGCATGAACAAGGCCACGTATCTCGTCGTGCGCGGCGAGCGCTATCAGACGCCGCGCACGATGGACGAGCTGGAGGCCGAGCTGTCGCGCGCCGGGTTCTTCCGGTGCCACCGAGCGTTCCTCGTGAACGTGCAGAAGGTGGCGAAGGTGGAGCGCTACACGCGCAACAGCTTCAACCTCACGCTAAACGACGCCGCGCGCACGTCCATCCCGCTGGCGAAGGGACGCGCCGAGGAGATGAGGGAGCGCTACCGATGGTGAACGAGAAGCAGGCCGCCTCTCGCCCGGGCATCTTCGGGACGCTCGTGCGGAAGTTCTTCATGGACGTGGCGAAAAGCCCCGGGCTTTTGGCATGCTGCCTCTTCCCCCCGCTGTTCCTCCTCGTGTTCCGCTTGGTGGTCATCGACCCCGTCGCCCACGAAGACGCCCCTCTGTTCCTGCTCGCGACCGGCTTGCTGTTCTCCACCGGCATGGTGCCCGGCACGACGACCGTCTACCCGATGGCCGAGGCGCGCGAGAAGCGCACGCTGCGCACACTGGAGCTGGCCGGCGTCGGCCGCGCTCAGATGGTCGCCGCGCACGGCGTCGTCAGCACGCTGTGGACCGCGCTCATGGGAGCCGTCTGCTTCCTGGTGTCGGGCGCAGCCTTCGACTGCCTGCTCCCCTTCATGCTGATCACCGTGGCAGCCAGCATTCCCCTCACCGCGCTGTCGCTCGTGCTGGGTCTCGCCTCGCGCAACCAGATGGCGGCGAGCTTCTTCAGCCTGCCCATCATAATCACCGGCATCGCGCCCCTGTTCTTCACATACGCCGAAGCCACGTTCCAGGCGCTGCCCCTCCTGCCCACCGGCGGCGGGTTCGCGCTCGTCTACGCGCTGGCGGAAGGGACGCTGCTCGCCCCCGGCTCTATCCTGCCGGCGGTCGCCCAGCTTATATGGATCGTCGCGAGCCTCGTCGCGCTCGTCGTGGCCGCGCCGCGCATCCCCGGCGACGAGTAGGGTGTGACAAAGGGACGGGGATAATGTCACGCTCCCCGGCGCGATAGAGGCTCGCAAGGCTCCCGGGAGCGTGACATTATCCCCGTCCCCCTGTCACACCCTTCCCCTGCTCCCGTCGTCGCGCCTCATGCTCCTCTCGTCGTGCGGTGCGCTCTCGACGTCGCGTTTCCCTTGATCAGCGCATCGTCTCACGAGAAGATGCTCCCCGTCGGAAACGAAAGGAGCAACCACCCATGAATCCCCTGCTGTCCATGGACGACGTGTCCTTGAGCTTCAAGGCCAAGCGCGTGCTCTGCCACCTCTCCTTCGAGGTGGAGCGCGGCGAGTGCTTCGGCTTCCTGGGCCCGTCGGGCGCGGGCAAGACCACCACCATCAAGCTGCTCACACGCCAGCTGGTGAAGGACTCCGGCCGTATCATGCTGTTCGGGCGCGCCATCGAGCACGCCACGAACAGCGACTACGAGCGCATCGGCATCCTCTCGGACACGAGCGCCCTCTACGAGCGCATGACCATCGAGGAGAACCTGCGCTTCTACGCGAAGGTGCGCGGCGTGACGGGAAACAACATCCCCACGCTGCTCGAGCGCATGAACCTGGCCGACGACCGCAAGACCCTCGTCAAGAACTGCTCGAAGGGCATGCGCCAGCGCTCCGCGCTCATGGCGGCGCTCGTGCACGGCCCCGAGTTGCTGTTTTTGGACGAGCCCACGAGCGGCCTCGACCCCGCCGCGCGCGCCGAGGTGCACAAGATGCTGCACGAGCTCAACGACCACGACACCACCGTGTTCCTCACCACGCACGACATGGCCGAGGCCGAGGACCTGTGCCACCGCGTGGGCATCTTGAACGAGGGCGCGCTCGTCGCCTGCGACGCGCCCGATGCGCTGCGCCTGCGGTTCGCGAGGAACGAGGTGCTCATGCGCCTGGCGAGCGGCCGCATCGTGCGCGCCACGAAGGACGCCGCCGGCGCGCCGGCCGTGGCGGAGGCGCTGGCCTCGGGCACGTGCCTCTCGATCCACTCGGTGGAGCCCGATCTGGAAGAAGTGTTCTTGGAGCTCACGGGAAGGGAGTTTTAGATGGAAGCCACGTTGCGCAAGACCGGGGCGCTGCTCGGCAAGGACCTCAAGGACGTGGTGAAGAACCCCACCATGCTCGTATGCTGCCTTCTGCCCGTCGGGTTCATGCTCTTCTACAAGAACGCCGTGGGCGGAGGCATGGAAGGCGAGGCGGCCGAGGCGTTCTCCTCGATGCTCGTGTCGTGGTCGCTGCTGTTCACCGCCACCATGGTGGCCTCCATGGCCACGCTGAACGCCATCGCCGAGGAGAAGGAGAAGCACACACTGCGCACGCTCATGCTGGCGAACGTGAGCGCCGAGCAGATGCTGGCCTCGCGCGGGCTGGTCACGCTGCTGGCCATCGCCTTGGTGGATGCGGCCTGCTACCTGGTGATCGGGCAGCCGTTGGCCGGCCTGCCGGCGTTCCTCGCCATCGGCGTGGCCGGATCGGTGCCCATCGTGCTGCTGTCGCTTCTGCTGGGGCTGGTGGCGCGCGACCAGATGTCGGCCGGCGTGCTGAGCATGCCCATCCTCGTGGCGGGCATCGCCCCCATGTTCGCCCAGATGGTCGACGGCCTCTCGGACATCGCCCCCTACCTGCCCACCGGCGGCATGAACGAGCTGGGGATGCTTCTGGCACAGGGCGAGCTGTTCTCGTCCGACGCCATCGCGCCCGTTGCCACCACGCTCGCCTGGGTGGCCGTGGCCGCCGTGGCCTTCGCCCTGCTCTACCGGCGCCTGGCGCGCGACAACTAGGAGGCTGCGCCCGCCGCACTTACCGCTGCGGGCGCCCCCCGACGTCGCGGAGAGCCCGCGCTCCCCATCACCCGTAACGGTACGACACGCCCATGCCCCCTTGGGGGAACTCCCACTTCTCGAGGAGGGCGTCGCCGCAGAGCAGGCGGCAGGTGCCGCACTCCAGGCAGCCCGCGCAGTCGAAGCTCGGGCTGCCCTCCTCGTCGCGCCGGTAGAGCCCCGCCGGGCAGCACAGCACCAGCTTGTCGAACGCGGCCGGATCGGGCTCTTCGCGCAATACGATGTGCGGGTTCCCCTCGTCCACCTCGAACTTGTCAACAGCAAGCTTCTCGTCCACGTTGACAGCAGCCTCCCTCATAGCACCTTCATCCCCTTCCGCGCATCCTTGAGCAGGTTGAGCACGCCCATGCCCTTCACCGGCCCCATGACCGTGCCCTTGAGCGGCCGCACCGGCGAGCCGTCCACCGTGAACAGGCCGCGCATGATGTCCGCAGCCATCTGCGGGTAGCCGTCGAAGATGCGCGGGGTGCCCTCCATGAACGCCGGGAAGCCGCGATAGGCCGCCAGGTCCTTCAGCACGAAGCTGTCCTCCAGCTTGGCACGGTACGTCGCGAGCCTCGCAGCCGAGACGTCGCCCGCATCCAGCGCCTCGAGGGCCGCCTCCGCCGCCATCCTGCCCGCCGCAATAGCGTAGTCCATGCCGCGCACCTGGTACCCCAGGTTGATGCAGAGCATGGCGGCATCGCCCGTGAGCAGGCAGCCGTCGCAGCACATCTGCGGCACCATGTCGAAGCCGCCCTCGGGGATGAGATGCCCCGAGTACTCCACCGTGCGCCCGCCGGCCAGCACCGGCGCCACGGCCGGATGGTTCTTGAAGTCCTCGAGCATCTGGTACACCGGGGTCGACGACGTGCAGAGGTCGGACAGCGTGGCTACCACCCCGATGGACACGGACGAGCGGTTCGTGTACAGGAAGCCGCCGCCCACGTGCCCATGCGTCGCAGCTCCCGCGAACAGCCAGGCCGCGCCCTCCCCGGGGTTCGCCTGGAAGCGGTCGGTCACGGTCTGCTCGGGAAGCTCCACAACCTCCTTGGCGCTCACGGCCAGCTGGTGCGGCGCCGGGCGCTTGGCGAGCTTCGCCTTCTCGGACAGCAGCGAGTTCACGCCGTCGGCCAGGATGGTCACGTCGGCCGTTATCTCGTCCTCGCCCGCACGCACGCCCACGATGCGCCCACCGTTCCACACAAGATCCTCCACGGCTATCCCGTAGATGCACTCCGCGCCGGCGTCTTCGGCCTTCGAAGCGAGCCAGCGGTCGAACGGCCCGCGCAGCACCGAGTACGAGGCCGCCTCGTCCTCTCCCAGGCGCGGCGAGGCGAACTCCACCGTCGTGCTCTCGTCTTCGGTGATGAGGGACACCCGCTCCCGCACGATCTTGCGCTCGAGCGGCGCCTCGCTCTCGAAGCCGGGAAACACCGCCCGGAGCGCATGGGCGTACAAGCGCCCTCCGGTCATGTTCTTCGCCCCGGCATCGGAGCCCCGCTCTATCATGAGCACGCTCTTGCCCTCGCGGGCCAGCACGTAGGCCGCAACGGAGCCGGCGCAACCGGCTCCCACGACCACGGCATCGAAATCCGCCATGCCTGCATCCTCTCCTCTCGTCGTTGCCTTCGCATCGCGCACCGCGGACGCGCCGCACGCGTGCGCGCTGCGCTACAGCAGTCCCTTGAGCTCCTCCAGCTGTTCGCGCGACACCTTGCCCGATGCGCTGCGCCCGAGATCGTCCACGAAGCGCACGGCGTGCGGCTTCTTGTAGCCGCCCAGCTCGCGCGCGCAGTGCGCCACGATATCGGCCTCCGAGATGCGCGACCCTTCGGCACGCACCACGAAGGCTGCCAGCGACTCGCCCCACCGCTTGTCGGGCACCCCCGCGACCACGGCATCGACCACTCCGGCAAGCGCCTTGATGCACCGGCTCACCTCGAGGGGGTACACGTTCTCGCCCCCCGATATGACCAGGTTGTTCTTACGGTCCACCAACGTGAGGAAGCCCTCTGCGTCCAGAAAGCCGATATCGCCCGTGCGATACCACCCGTCCTGCACCGCCTCGGCCGTGCGCGCGGGGTCGCGGTAGTACCCGAGCATCAGCGTGTCGGTTCGCACGAGCACCTCGCCGGGAACCCCCGCGGCACAGGCGCGCCCCTCGTCGTCGACGATCCGTATCTCCATGCCCGGCACCGCCTTTCCCACCGTTGGCAGAAGCCGCGGATGCTCGTGGTGCTCGGGAAGCAGCATGGTTATGGCAGCCGTCGTTTCCGTCATGCCGTAGCCTTGGAGAAAACCGCAGGGCAGAAGGCGGCGGCAGTGCTCCAGAAGCTCCGGCTTCACCGGCTCGCCCCCGTAGATGACGAGCTCGAGCGTGTCCAGCTCGATGCCCTCCCGCGCCACGTAGTCGGCGAGCCCGCGCATGAGGCACGGCACGAGCGCCGTGCGCGTGGCGCCCGTGCGCACGATGTCCGCGGCGATGTCGGCCGGCTTGTGCGAATCGGCTATCACGAGGCGCGCGCCCAGCGCCAGCGTGGCGAGCGTCGAGACGAACGTGACGTGGAACAACGGCAGCTCGCACAGCAGGATGTCGTCGTGCGAGAAGCGCATGCCCTCGATATCGATGGCGGTGCGCCTTAGAAGCGCGCCATGCGAAAGCAGCACGCCGCGCGGCAGCCCCGTCGTGCCGCTCGTGTACAGCAGCATGGCGGGGTCGCCGTCGTCCACGTCGCCTGTGCTCGGCACCGGATCGGCAGAAGCGAGCAGCTCCTCGTAGCGCGGCACGCCGCCGCACTCCGCGCCCGCGCCGCCGTCCACGTCCACGATCATGAGCGTCCGGCCGATCCCAACCAGCGCCTCGGCCAAAGCCGGGCGCAGGGCGGCCGAGACGAACGCCACGCGCGCTTCGGACCGGGCAAGCAGCTGGGCGATGACCCGTGGAGAGAGCCTCACGTTGTAGCGCTCGCACACCGCCCCCAAACGGGCGCAGGCGAACAGCACCTCCACCGTCACGTTCGAGTTGGCCGAGACGACGGCGGCGAAGCCCCCTTTGCCCACCCCGAGCCCCGCAAGGGCGCCGGCAAGCGCATCGACGCGCCGGTGCATCTCCCGGTACGTGAACTCCCGGTCACGGAAGCACAGGGCTGTCTGATCGGGATAGGCCCGCGCCGATTCGTCCAGCAGCGAGACGAGCGACGCCATCACAGCCCGCCCACGTAATCGGTCTTGCGCAGGATGCCCTTCTCGTAGAACGCCGCAATCTCCCCCTGGTCGAAGCCGATTTCCGCCAGCACGTCATCGTTGTCCATGCCCTGCGAGGGGCAGCCGCGCCAGATCTGCGACGGGTTGTTCTTGAAGCGCGGCACCGACGCCACGCCCTTCACCGTGCGGCCGTCCACCGTGTCCCACTCGGTCCACGTGCCGCGGGCCAGGTAATGGGGGTGGTTCTCCATCATCTCGTAGTTCATGACCACGGAGCACGGTATGCCGATGCCGGCCATGGCCTCGGCGAACTCGGCAGCCGTGTGCTCGGAGCAGTACCTCTCGATGGCGCCATCGAACACGGGCGCGCCCGGCGATTCGATGCCCACCGACGGTATGCCCTCGGGGAAGAGCTCGCTGCCGTACTCGAGCCCGAAGAACTCGACGGCCTTCTTAGTGGTGGACTGGCCGGCCGTGAACAGGTACACGCCCTCGCCGTCGGCGCACTCGTAGTAGCCCGCGCCCGCGGAGATGTTGTCGCGCGGGGCTCCGGCGCCGCGCTCCCCCTGCACCTGCTTGTCGAACCACTTGCAGAACAGCCCCGCCTGGCACCGCACGGCCGCCTCGTACTGGGCCAGATCGAAGCTCTCGCCCCTGCCCGTGCGCAACGCCCCCACGTAGGCCGCGAGCGCCGAGCCGTAGGCGAACAGGCCCGCGTAGTAGTCGGTCACGAACTTCTGGATCATGTAGGGCGTCCCGTCCTTGTACCCGTTCAGGTACATGAGGCCCGAGAACGCGTTCACGGTGAAGTCGTAGCCGGGAAGGCTCACGTAGGCGGGGTCGCCCGTGAGGCCGTAGCCCGACATATGGCCGATGACCAGCTTCGGGTTATGCTCCCACAGAAGCTCGTCGGTATAGCCCCACTTCTCCCACTGCCCGCCGCGCGAAGCCTCGATGAAGATGTCGGCGGTCTCGACGAGCTTCAGGAACACGTCATGACCCTCCGGCGAGACGACGTCGAGCATGAGGTTGCGCATGTTCCGGCGCTCGTTCTGCACGCCCCAGCCGTCCTGTGTCCAACGGTAGGGGTCGATGCCGCGGGGCGGCTCGAGCCAGATGACGTCGGCGCCGTTCTCGGCGAACAGCTCCCCGGCGAAGGGGCCGGCCGTCGAGACGGCCGACACCACCACCTTCACGCCCTGCAGGTTCCCGAACTCCGGTATGTCGGCATGCTTTGCCATGGAACCATCTCCTTTGCGAATCCTGGACGGACGATTTCCCTTACGCCACGTAGGTGTCGAAGAACTCGATGGCGCTGTTCACGGCAAGTTCCGTGCCCACGCCCGAGCCCCCCGCCTCGGCACCCACGATGTAGAGCCCTTCGAGGGGCGTCTTGATGGGAGGCCTGTCGACGCCGGCCTGCCCTGCCTGCTGGGCGATGCCGATGCCCGCGCCTTCCTCGCCCATGATGCGCGCGACGTCGGAGGGGTACACCCGCTCCACGAACAGCGCGTGCTCCTGCAATCCCGGGAAGTGGCTCTCGGCCACCTTGATGAGCGCGTCTAAAATAGCTGGGCAGTACTCGTCCTTGATGCCGGCGGGGACGGCCGTGGTCATCATCACGAGCTGCTTGCCCGCGGGCGCCACCGACGGGTCGAAGCTCGAGGGCACCACGATGAACGAGTTCAGCTCCTCGGGGATCTCGCCCCGCATGAGCTTGTCGTTGTACTCCCTCACGGGCACCGACGAGAAGCCCGAGAGCATCTTGATCTCGGGGCTGATGACCGTGTCGAGCGCGAAGCGCGCGATGATCGACACGAACGATATCTCCAGGCCGTCCACGTAGCGCACGTACTCGGCGTCGAAGGCGCCCTCGCCCACGAGGTCGCGCACCGTCTCCTTGATGCCAGCATTCGACACCACGAGGTCGCTGCGGAGCTCCTCGCCGCCCGCCACCACGCCCACGGCCCGGCCGTCCTCCACCAGCACCTTGTCCACCGGCACGCCGAAGCGCACGTCCACGCCATAGCGCCCGAGTCCCGCCAGATACGCTTCCATGATGGACACGCACCCGCCTGTCGGGTATCCCGAAGAGCGCGCCTCGGCCTCCCACTTGAGGCAGCGGGCGAACTCGCCGGCCGACAGACGGTACTCGGGGATACAGCAGTAGATGAAGCCCACCTGGCTCACGCAGGCATGCACGAACGGGTCGGTGGTATAGGTGCTCAGGAACTCCTCGAGCGTCTGGCCGTCGAACGCGTGCGTTTCCTCGTCGCTCATGCCCTTCACGTCCGTGACCATCTTGACGACGGCCTCGAAGTCGGCGTCGGGCACGCGCCCCTTGAGGTCGTGCGGGAACTTGAAGCTCTCCCCGCCCGTGGTCTGGATGGGACGTACCTTGGTGAACTCGATGCCGTGCTCAACACCGCAGCGCTCCAGAAGCTGGACGAGCGGGCCCTTCTCGCCGCGCGAGATCAGGTGGACGCCGAAATCCACCGTGAAGCCATCGCGCTTCGACGAGCCTATGCGCCCGCCCGGCTGGTTGCGCTTCTCCAAGAGCACAACGCTCCTGCCGCTCTCGGCGAGCAGCAGCGCGGCCGCAAGGCCGCCGATGCCCGCCCCTATCACGATCGCATCATAGCGTTTCATACTCGTGTCTCCTCCTTGCTCGGCGCGCCCGCGGGCGCGCATGGCCCATGCGGACGCAGGTTATTTCTTAGCGGGAAGCGCGTAGTAGTTGAAGTCCATCTGCGCAACCTGCTCGCCGTCCACGTCGAACACCGGTATCTCCAGGAAGTAGTCGCCGCGGCCGCGCTCTCGCACGGGGGCGATCTTCCGCTCGGCCTCCTCCTCGGTGAGCGACAGGTCCACCACGAGGTCCTTCGTGCCGGGCTTCAGGAACTTGAGCTCCACCCCCTTCAAGATAGGCACGAACTCGTCGGTGCCGTAGGTGGCCATGAACAGCGTGCCGCCTGCTATCTCGGCCAGCACGAACTCGCTGCCGGCGTAGGCGATGCCCACGTGGTTCAAGTGGCGTTCGGCCACGGGGAGGCGCAGCCTCACGTGGCGCTCCTCCACGGCCTCCGCCTGCAGCTGGGCCATGTTGACGAAGGGGGTGGGCCCGTCGCTCACGTTCTTGGCCAAACCCGCGAAAAACTCCTGGTCCATGGTTTGCTCCTCCTTGCAATCGGTTGGAATGGCCGGGCGGCTCGCTGCCGCCCGGCACGGTTTGCCGCGGCGCGGCGCCCTACGCCCCGAGTGCGGCCGAGAGCTTGGGCAGCACCTCGTACAGGTCGGCCACGATACCGTAGTCGCACTGCTTGAACACCGGGGCGTTCTTGTCCTTGTTGACGGCCACGATGGTCTTGGCGCTGTTGGCGCCCACCATATGCTGGATCTGGCCCGACAGGCCCACGGCCACGAACAGGTCGGGCTTGAGCAGGGCGCCCGACACGCCGATGTAGCGTTCGCGCGCCATCCAGCCCGACCCCTCGGCCACGGGGCGCGTGCAGCCCACCTCGGCCTCGAGCGCAGCGGCCAGCTCGTCCACGAGCGCAAGGTCCTCCTGCGCAGCCACGCCGCGCCCCACGCTCACCACGCGCCGGGCGGCCGCGAGGTTCACGGACTCCACCGTGCGCGGCCTGCGCTCGACGAGCCTCGCCGACGCCGCGGCGGACGCCGGCAGCTCGGAAACCGCCGCTTCCCGAGCTGCGCCTTCGACGGCCGGCTCGGAAACCAGCAGGCCCTCGGTGAGCAGGGCCACCGCGCTGCCCTCCCGCACCCGCTCGACGGCAAACGCCTTGCCGCCGTACACCATGTGCTCGGCCAGCAGGGCGCCGTCGTCGTCCACCCAGATGCGCCCCACGTCGTTCAGCACCCGCGTGCCCAGCTCCGCGGCAACGCGCGCCGCCATGAGCCGCGTGCGCTTGCCCGCGGCGAACAGCACGGCGCGGGGAGCGTGCTCCCCCACCGCGCCGGCAATCGCCGCCGCCCAGTCCTCCACCAGGCCTCCCTCGAGAACCGCGACCGTATGGACGGCCTCGGCCCCGCAGCTTGCGGCCGCCTGCGCCGCGCCCTCGCCCACGGCCACGGCCTCGACCCGCTCCCCCAGCCGACGGCCCACGGCACCAAGCTTTGCGAAGCGCTCGGGAGCCTCGCTCACCACCCATACCTTGCTCAAAGCACTCATGCTCTCCACCTGCCTTACCGCGATGCCCGGATGCCGGACACCAGCTCGCCGATATTCTCGTCCGTCGCCCCTTCGAGCACGATTCCCTTGCGCGCGATGCTCGCGGGCGCCTTCACGGAAACGGTTTCCACCGGGCTTTCGGGAATGCCGCCCACCTCGTCGAGGCTCCACGTGGTCACGGGCTTCTTGCCCGCAGCGAGGATGTCCTTGAGCTGCGGGATACGCGGAAGCACGGCATCGGAGGTCATGGACACCACGGCCGGCGGCGCGATCTCGAGCACTTCCACCTCGTTCTCCAGCACGCGCTCCACCAAAAGCGCGTCGCCCTCGGCGCGCACGCTGCCCGTTGCGTTCACCACGGGCAGGCCCAGCAGCGCGCCTACGAGCAGGCCCACCTGCTGGGAGTATCGGTCTGCCGAGCCCTCGCCGCAGACCACGAGGTCGAAATCGATCTTGCGCAGCGCCGCGGCCAACACCGAGGCCGTCTGGAACGCATCGGCGTCCTCGAGGGCCGGGTCCACCACGCGGTACAGCTCGTCGGCACCACGCGACAGGGCGGCCTTCACGAGCTTCGTGTCGTTCAGCTTCTCGCCCCCGGCGGAGAGCAGCACGGCGCTCCCGTCGGTGGCGGCGGCCAGCTGCGCCGCCGCCTCGATGGCCACCAGGTCGTACTCGCCGAGCACCCACTGCGCGCGGTCGAGGCGCAGGGCCCCGTCGGCGCCGACCTCGATGTCCTGGGCATCGGGGACGATCTTGTAGCATGCCACGATGTTCATGGTTCGCGAATCCCTCCTCGTCGATGGGCGTTCCTACTGCGCTTCCTTGATGAGCGCGCGGCCGGCCGTGTGCACCATGATCTCCTCGGTGCCCGCCATGATGCGGTAGACGCGCTGGTCGCGCCACAAACGCGAGATGCGGCAGTCGTGCGTGTAGCCGATGCCGCCCATGATCTGCATGGCGTCGTCGATGACCTCGAAGGCGGCCTGGCCGGTGTAGCGCTTCACGAGCGACGAGTCGATCATGATGGACTCGCCGTTGTCCTTCTTCCACGCGGTCTTGTACAGCAGGTTCTGCATGTTCTCGATCTTTATCCTCATGTCCACGAGCTTCTCCTGGACCAGCTGGAAGCTCCCGATGATCTTGCCGAACTGCATGCGCTGGGCGGCGTAGCGCAGGGCCTCGTCGTACGCGCAGCGGGCCATGCCCACGTTGGCGGCACAGATGGTCAGCCGCTCCACCTCGAAGTTCTTCATGAGCTGGTAGAAGCCCTTGCATTCCTCTCCCACCAGGTCGGACTCCTCGCACTCCACGTCGTCGAGGTGCACCTCGTAGGTGCCGCACATGTTGTTGCCTATCTTGTCGAGCTTCTCGATGGCCACGCCCGGGCGGTCCATCGGGAACAGGTACATGCTGAAGTCCTTGTAGGGGCTCTCGTTCACGCCGCTGCGGCACACGCACAGCATGTAGGGTGCGCGGTCGGCGCTCGTGTTGAACGTCTTGTTGCCGTTGATGTACACCTTGCCGTCGCGCTTCGTGGCCGTGGTGGCCATGGCGGCGCTGTCAGAGCCCGCCTGCGGCTCGGTGAAGCCGAGCGTGAAGGGCTTTTTGCCCTCCAGCGCGTATCCCAAGATCTTCTCCTGCTGCTCCTTGTTGCCGAACGTGAGGATGTCGTCAACCTCGGTGGCGAAGTTGATCCAGCACAGCGACGGGTAGCCCAGCGCGTGCGCTTCCTCGGCCACCATGACCTGGGTGAGCGTGTCGGTGGGCGTGCCGCCGAACTCCTCGGGGATGCCGAGGGTGGTAAAGCCGGCCTCCACGAGGGCGTCCACGGCCTTCTGGGGGTATTCGTGGTTGCGGTCGCACTCCTTGAAGTAGTCCTCGAAGTTGCCCCGCTCCATGACGGTTTTCAGGCTGTCGAGCAGAAGCTCCTGCTCCTCGGTCTTCTTGAAGTCCATGGGTTGCTCCTATCGTTCGAAGGAATCGGCGGTCTGCCTGCTGGGAAGGGGAGTCGGTGCGAGGCGGCCCCACCGGCCGGAAACCGGATGGGGCGCGCTTAGTCCCTGCCGGCCGCCGCCATTATAGGAAGCCGCGCCGGCATGACCCAAATACGTATGTTGCAGCAGCCCTTCCCATGCCCGAATGCATGCCCATTCATCTTCTGGTATCCTACTTTTCACATTCTGCATAAACCGAGTCGACGCGAGGACGGTGGGTCTTTCATGGACATCGAGGTGTACCGGGAATTCATGGCGCTCGCCGCCCACAAGAGCTTCGTGTCGGCCGCCCGCGACCTGAACATGTCGCAGCCCTCGCTGAGCCGGCACATGAACGCCCTCTCCAACGACCTGGGATGCCGGCTCTTCTACGACACCCGTCCTTTGAGCCTCACGGCAGCCGGCGAGGTGGTGCTCAAGCATGCGGGCAAGATCATCGGCGACCAGGCGAACATGCTCGCCGAACTGCGCGCGCTTCCTGCGGGCGGCAGCGATCGCATCCTCATCCTCGACCTGCTGCACACCAACGCGCTCTACGTGGGCATCAACGAGGTCGTCGCCCGCGCCAAGGAGCGCTTCGCCGGGCTGCGCGTGGAGTTCGTCAACATGGACAACTCCGGGCTGGGCGGGCAGCAGATGGTGGATGCCGGCAAGGTGGACGTCGCCTTCGAGACCATCATCTCCGAGAACCCGCCCACGGAGCTCCATGTGTCCGACTCGGTGGAGGCCATCTGGATTCCCGAGTTCCACGGCGAGCTCGTGGCCGGCGTCTCGCGCACCTCGCCACTGGCGGCCAAGGGACAGCTCGCGCTTGCCGACCTTGCGCAATCCCGCTTCATCCTGCAGGCGAACCGCTACAGCGAGCGGTTCCGCGAGGACTTCATCGCGCTGTGCCGCGAGGTGGGCTTCTATCCCAACATCACGCTCGTTCCCACCGACAACCCGTTGGAATTCTACGCCACCGACCCAGGCGACGGCATCCACCTGCTCACCAAGGTGGACCGGAAGTACAAGCCCCTCATGTCCGACATGCTCAAGCAGCATGTGGTCATCCTTCCCTTCGCGGATAAGAAGCGCTACGTGGACGCCTTCGCGCTCATGGACAGCGACCCCGGACGCCCCGACCTCGAGTACTTTGCCGAGCTTCTACGGGAGCACGCCGAGCGGTTCCGCTCGGCGGATGCCCCCGCCGACGCCTGATCGATCGAACGGCGCTGTGCGCGGCTCCCGCCAGCATGTCGGCGCTCCCGCCCTCGCACGGCCATGACCGGGGATGCGCAGGGTCCCTTACTGCGCAACCGCTTCCACCGCCGCCTCCGTCTCCGTATCGCAGCGCGGAATCCGCACGAAGAGCCCGCACGCCGCGCACGCGGCGACGATGCCCGCCGTGAGGTAGAACGCGATCGTGCAGGTCCCCGTCGCATCGAATACGGCTCCGCTCGCAATGGGCAGCGCAGAGGCCACCACCGTGGTGATCATGATGCCCGTGCCCAGGTTCTTGGAGAACGACGAGGCCCCGAAGTAGTTGGCCATGGCCGTGGGAAACACGGCATTGACGCCGCCGAACCCGAAGCCCACGCATACGTAGAACGCGAAGAGCATCGCCTCGTTCTGCGCCGCCGCGCCGGCCAGGATGCCCACGACCAAGATCACCGTGGACGCCACGATGAGCCTGATGGGCTCGATGCGGTCGGACACCATGCCCAGAAGGAGCTTGCCCAGCAGGCTGACACCGCCCATGACGGCCACGCCCGCCACCACAAGCCCGCTGTCGAAGCCGAGCGAGGAGAAGTGCAGGGCGCTTTGCGAGGTGGCCAGCGTATACGACGCGAACCCACCCGTGGCCGCCAGCGAGATGAGCCAGAAGGCCGGTGTCCTCGCCACGCGCTTGAACGGCACGGCATCGGTGTTCTTGTACACCTTGAAGCCCTTGCCGCTACCGCCGAGCACACTCGGGTCGGCGACGCCGTCGGGATGCTGCCCCAGGTCGGCAGGCTTGTTCTTCACAAGCAGAAGCGCCACGGGGATGAGTGCCGCGCTCAGGCCCACCAGCAGGTACCAGCCGCTGCGCCACGTACCGCCCGTGGCGCCCACGATGGCGTTCACGACGGGCGGCCCCACGAACGACGCGCTCGCTCCCAGAACCATCATGGCGGTCATGGCGACGCCGCGGCGCGCCACGAACCAGTCGCCGATCGTGCTCTGCACGGCCAGCTGGCCCACCATCATGGTGGCGGCGCTCGTCACGATGCCGAACACCAGGAAGTACGCCACCGGCGAGGACACGAGGAATATCAGCGCGAGCATGGCCAGCAGCATGACCGCTGCACCGAGCGCCATGCTGAACCGGGCGCCCTTCTTCGCGATGAGCGCCCCCACGAGCGGTGCCGAGAGCCCCTGCACCAGCACGAACAGCGAAAAACCCGTTCCCAGCATGGTGGCGTTCATGCCAAGCGACGCATCTTGGAGCATGAGCGGGTTGACGATGGTGGCCGTGGGCAAAACGATGCCCGAAGAGCAGAAGTACATGAACCCCAGCACGGGGATCAAGATATAGCCATAGAACAGCTTCTTCGGCCTCGCGCCCCGCGCCGCCGCAACGGGTGCCGCGCCCGCCTCCCCTTGTCGCGCCTCGTAGTCCATGCCGCCTCCCTATCGATTGCAGTCTTGTCCTCCTTCGTCCAGCATCGCCCGGATGGATTGGAAAATCTTCCGCAGCGGATGTTGAAATCTGCGTTTCTGCCCCGCAGCCCTCATACCCAGATACTGAAGCGCCGCCTCCTGCCCGCCGTCGGGAGGGTGAGCGCTCCACAGTATGCAGATGTTGAAGCGAAGGGTTTCGATTCTCGCATTGCAGCCCTACGGCAGCAGGTACCGCTTCTTGCAACATACGTATTTGCCCCTTGTCGAAGGCGGTCTCTATAATGCGGGGCACGCGGCAGGGGGCCGCGGCGATCGAGAGCTCTGCACCGGACTGGGAACCCGGCTCCGCACCGGCGGAAAAATGCACCGCACTCTCTCAACAAGGAGGTACAACGCATGGAAAACACCAACGTTCCAATGGCAAAACGCCTGATCGGGATAGGATTGGCGATTGTCTGCCTCGCCATCGGCTTCCTGGTTCCGGGCTCCGAGGCCCTCTCGCACCAAGGAGCCACCGCGCTCGGCATCCTGGGCGCGCTCGTGGCGCTGTGGGTCACCTCGGCCCTGCCCCTGGGCGCCACCGCCCTGCTCGTCGTCGTGCTGTGCCCGGTGCTCGGCGTGGTCGACAACCTGGGCAAGGCCATCGGCGGCTTCGCCAGCCCCGCGCTGCTCTTCATCATCGCGGTGTTCTCGATGCCCGTCATCATGCTCAAGACGAACTGGGGCGTGCGCCTCATCAACGCGCTCATAGGCTGGACCGGCGCCAACTCGCGCAAGCTCGTGCTGGGCTTCATGTGCGCCACCACGCTCGTGTCCACGGTCATGTCCGACGTGCCCTGCACGGTGCTGTTCCTGGGTTTCGCGCTCACCATCCTCAAGGCCGCCGATGCCAAGCCGCTGCAGTCGAACCTGGGCCGCTGCCTTATGATCGGCATCCCCATCGCCGCCGTCACCGGCGGCATGACCACGCCTGCCGGCAGCTCGTTCAACGTCGTGGCCATGAACATTTTGCAGCAGGCCACCGGCACTTCCATCTCGTTCCTCGACTGGGTGCTCGTCGCCCTGCCCGTCGTCATCATCATGACGCCCATCTGCTGGTTCTTCATCACGGCCATCCTCAAGCCCGAGCCCATCGCCGACTCCTGCCTGCAGGGCATCCGCGACCAGGCCGCCGGCGCCAAGAAGATCGAGGCCTACGAGGTGAAGGCCATCCTCGTGATCGGCGCCATGCTGGTGCTGTGGATCGTGGGCAACTGGGTTCCCGTCCTCAACGCCACGGTGGTCGCCCTCATCGGCCTGACCGTCATGTTCCTGCCGGGCATGGACCTGCTCACCTGGAAGGAGTTCCAGGGCTCCGTGCCGTGGGGCATCGTCATCATGTGCGGCACCATCATGTCCATGGGCGGCGTGGTGGAGGCCACGGGCGGCGCGGCGTTCCTCGCCGGAGCCATCTCGGGCAGCGGCGTCATGGACCTGGGCTTCTTCGCAGCCTTCGCGCTCCTGCTCGCGCTCATCTACCTGCTGCACACCGTGTGCCCCATCGGCGTGGCCATCCTGGGCATCTTCCTGCCCATCATGATCACGCTGTGCGCCGGCTTCGGCGTGTCGCCGGCTGTGCCCACCATCGCGCTGGCCGTGGTCGTTGCGGGCAACTACCTCATGCCCGTGAACCCCACGGTCATGCTGACCTACGGCGAGGGTTACTACACCTTCGGCGACATGTTCAAGACCGGCATCGTGCCCTCGGTGGCCCTCGTGCTCATCATGGCCGCCTGGATGCCGTTCATCGTGGGGGTCATGGGCCTGTAAGCCCTCTTCCCCACCTGCGCTCCGCGCACGAAGGCCTTGGGACCGCTTGCGGTTCCAAGGCCTTTTTTGACGCACGCCGCATCCCATCAGGCCGCATCTCTGCGAGGCAGGGATCGGAGGCCGGCCGAGGCGCGCAGCCTCTCCAGCACGCTTCGGCCGGCCAGGGGACCGCGCCCCTATTCCCCGTCGTAGTCCTCAACGATGTTCATGAGATGCTGCTGCGAGCTGATATCGAGCTTGCGGTAGATGTGGTAGATATGGGACTTGGCCGTGGCCGGGCTCACCACCAGCTGCTCGGCAATGTGCTCGGCGTTGCGCCCCTTGGCCAGCAGCAGGAACACCTCCTCCTCGCGCGGCGTCAGGGCGTAGCGCTGGGCCACGAGCTCGCAGCGCTTCCTGAAGAAGCCAGGCCCCGACTGGTCCGCACCGACATCCCCTGCGGCTTCGAGAGCCCGTTCTGCGGCAGGAGGCGCCAGCAGCTCGTTCAACCGCTTCCGCGCCTGGGCGTCATCGCCCCCGTACACGCAGAACGCCACGACCAGCACCAAGGCGAACGCCACCATCAGCAGGTCGAGTTGCGTCCCCGCAAGCGGATACGCGAACACCGCGAGGTAGGCCACCGCCGACCCGGCCAGGAAACCCAGGTAGCTGGGGGTCTGGCGCAGGGCGAACCGATCCACCGGATGCAGCCGGAACTCGTAGTTGTCGATGCTCGTGGTGCACCATCCCACGATGGTCGAATGCGCGAGCGCAGCGATGATCATGCCGCCGCACACCACCCGCCCCAGCCCGTCGAAGAACGGAAACAGCAGCATGCCGGCCATGAGGACGGGCAGCGAGATGCGCTGGACGACCGCCATGTCCACGTCCACCTTGGACCCGAGCAGCGCCCACAGAAGCGCCACCAGCGTGCCCACCAGCCCGCTCGCGCCCCCGATGACGGCCACCTCCTGGCCCATGGAGCACAGCTCGATGGCCATGAACCCGTACACCGCCCCCTGGCTGGCAACCGACAGCGCGGCCGGCACCGTCAGCACCTTCGTGCGGCGAAATGCCCCCACGGGCAGGATGCGCTCGGCGGGGATGCGCGTGGAAAGGTAGGCCGCCAACCCCACCGATCCCACGATGAACAGCGTGATCTCCGACAGGTTGAGCCACTGGGTGTCCGAGGCGTTGGCAAAGACGAACAGCAGCGTGCCCCCGATGGAGCCCAGCCCGATGACCACCGCGGTACGCCGGGTGGGAATCAGGCTGAAGAACACGCACCAGTACATCATGATGCTTCCCTGGGCAACGCCGAACAGGGCCCAGGAGACCACCGAGACGGCAAGCGGGATGCCCGCGAACGCCGTGTTCACGAACGCGTTCGCCACCGCCGCGAGCGCGAGCAGCGAGCCGATGGCAAACAGGCGGTTGCGGTTCTCGAAAGCCCAATCGGCCTTCCATGCGCAGAACGCGAACGTGGCCGCCAGCGTCAGCACCGACACGATGCGCAGGGCCGTGGCCTCCCGCACATCGCAGAACCCGAGGAGGGCGAGGGAGGGACTGAAGGTGGCCGACAGCTCCCACCCGATGAGGAACGCGAAGCCGATGGTGGCAAGGACGTAGGTCAGGCGCAGATCATCGGGCGTCCTTGTCTCGGTTGAAGCTGTTTCCGCAGGTGAATAAGGTGTCATCCCCGCTCCTCAACATCAGAGTATGATAATGTTCCGGCCTATTCCCGCAATTCAACCTTAGCAGCGGTAGATAATTTTCCCCCAACGAAGAATACTGCCCGCATACGGGAGGAGGCGATTGCCCTTCCCGCATGCGGGCATTTTAGCGTTCCCGCGCTAAGCGCACAACCGCCCGCCTCGATCGCCGCTCCACACTGGCCGGTCGCTTTGCAGGGGGCATCCGGCAACCGCCGCACCACGACCACGCGGCCCTGCGCGCAGAGAGGACGAACCATGTGCTTCAGACCACCCACCGTCGACAACGGACCCGTGAAGTGCCCCAAGTGCGGCGCCGAGGTCGACCCGAAGGCCGACGCCTGCCCGAGCTGCGGCGCCAAGGCGGCGCCGATGCCCGGGATCCCCACGCCCCCGGGCGCTCCCACCCCGCCGCCGGTCCCCGGCGTGCCCGGGGCGCCGAAGGCGCCGAGCGTGCCCAAGCCGCCCGCGCCCACCGCGTAAGGGGAGAGCGGGAAGGTTTCGAAGGGAAGCCAAGAGGAGAGGAGAGCAACGCATGACCACCAACGTGAAGGGCACGCCCATCGTGAAGGGCCTGGGCTTCGACAGCTTCGGGCTCGGCGCGAACGCGTGCACGGTCGACATCGACGAGGAGCAGGACAAGATCCTGCGCATCCGCCCGTTCCACTTCGACGAGCACCAGACGCCCGAGGAGCTGAACGCCTGGAAGCTCGAGGCGCGCGGCAAGACCTTCGAGCCGGGCTTCAAGACGCTCATCTCGCCGCTGTCGCTGTGCTACAAGAAGCGCGTGTACTCGAAGAACCGCATTCCCTATCCGATGAGGCGCGTGGACTGGGACCCGAACGGCGAGCGGCACCCCGAGACGCGCGGCACGAGCGGCTACGAGCGCATCAGCTGGGACGAGGCCGCGCAGATCGTGGCCGGCGAGATCAAGCGCATGCACGACGAGTACAGCCCCGAGGCCATCCTGTGCGAGATCGACGGCCACGGCGAGACGAAGGTCGTCCACGCAGCGCACGGCTGCATCACCCAGCTCCTCGACCTCTGCGGCGGCTTCACCCTGCAGGCCCGCCAGCCCGATAGCTGGGAGGGCTGGTACTGGGGCGCCAAGCACGTCTGGGGCATGGACCCGCTCGGCCAGCAGAACCAGCAGAACAACGTCATCAAGGATATCTCGGAGCACGGCGACGCGGTGCTCTTCTGGGGCTGCGACCCCGAGACCACGCCGCTCGGCTGGGGCGGCTACATGGCGAGCCGCCTGTGCTACTGGTTCACCGAGCTCGGCATCAAGCAGATACACATCTCGCCCGACGTGAACTACACCAACGCCGTGCACGCCGACAAGTGGATTCCCGTGCTGCCCAACACCGACGCCGCGCTGCAGCTGGCCATTGCCTACACGTGGATCAAGGAGGGCACCTACGACCAGGCCTACCTCGACACGCATGCCGTGGGCTTCGAGAACTTCAGACACTACGTGCTGGGCGGCGAGGACGGCGTGCCGAAGACCCCGAAGTGGGCCGAGCGCATTTGCGGCGTGCCCTCCTACACCATCAAGGCCCTCGCCCGCTACTGGGCCGCGCACGCCGTGTCCATCGCGCACTGCAACGGCGGATCGTTTATCCGCTCCTGCTTCGCGCACGAGCCCGCGCGCCTCGAGGTGGCGCTGCTCGGCATGCAGGGCGTCGGCAAGCCCGGCGCGAACCAGTTCAAGTTCATGGAGTGGACGCTGTTCGGCATCCCCACGCTCGATCCGCTGCCGCCCTCGGTGCACATACCCAGCCTCGGCGCCGCCTACCGCGGCTACGTGACCGGCACGAAGGCCAGCTTCATCCCCAAGACCATGATTCCCGAGGCCATCATGAACCCGCCCGTGCAGTGGTACGGGCATATCGCGGCCGGCTTCCCGCGCGAGGACCAGTTCGACGGGCCCTACACGTTCCCGCCCGAGGGCGGCAGCCGCATCCATATGGTGTGGTCGGACTCCCCCTGCTGGGAGACCTGCTGGAACGGCGGCTTCAAGATGCAGGACGCCCTGCGCCACGAGTCCATCGAGTGCGTGGTCGTGCAGCATCCCTGGATGGAGAACGACACCCTGTTCGCCGATATCATCCTGCCCTCCAACACGAAGTTCGAGACGGAGGACATCGGCACCGACTGCGATTCCGGCCAGTGGAACGTCGTGTTCTACGAGCGCCAAGCCATCCAGCCCATCGGCGAGTCGAAGTCCGACAAGGAGGTCGTCGCCGAGGTTGCCCGCGCGCTCGAGCAGTACGGCGGCGTCTACGAGGGCATGCTGGACAAGTACCTGGGCGGCAAGACCGACGACGAGTGGATCAAGGTAGGCTTCGAGACGAGCGGCGTTCCCGAGGACCTCACGTTCGAGGAGTTCAAGGAGAGGCAGTACTATGCCTTCCCCACGCGCGAGGACTGGAAGGACATCCCCGCCGGCATCCGCCAGTTCCACGACGACCCCGAGGGGCACCCGCTGCGCACGCCGTCGGGCAAGCTGGAGTACTACTCAACCACGCTCTCGCACTACTTCCCCGACGACCGCGAGCGCGGGCCCATCCCGCACTGGATCGACGAGGGCGCCGGCCACCAGGAGCGCCAGTACCTGGAGCGCGGGCGGAAGTACCCCTTCCTGCTCGTCTCGAACCACCCGCACTTCCGCGTGCACGCGCAGCATGACGACGTCACCTGGTTCCGCGAGATCGAGACCTGCAAGGTGACGGGCCCCGACGGCTACAAGTACGAGCCGGTATGGGTGAACCCCGTGGACGCGGGCAAGCTGGGACTTTCGACGGGCGACGTCGTGAAGGTGTACAACGAGCGCGGCGCGGTGCTCGGCGGCGTCATCGTCACGGAGCGCATCATGCCCGGGGCCGTGTACCAGGACCACGGCGCACGCTGCGACACCGTCGTGCTGGGCGAGGGCGGCCTGGACCGCGGCGGGGCGAACAACCTCATCGCCCCCACGGCCACCACGTCCAAGAACGCGCACGGCGAGGTGACGAGCGGTTTCCTGGTGAACATCGAGAAGGTCGACGTGTTCGCGCTGGCCGAGCAGTACCCGGAGGCGTTCGGGCGCGACTACGAGCCCGACTGCGGCCTGGTGGCAACCGCCCGC
>NZ_PPTS01000020.1:0-3491 GCF_003340385.1 Gordonibacter pamelaeae
GCATCTCCTTGAACGCCAGGCACCGCGGGCAGAGGCGCCCCTGGTTGTAGGGGTTCTCCGGGTCGCCCTCTATCTTCTCCAGCACCCCGTCCCTCACGTACATGAGCACGCCGCAGTTGTCGTGGCAGCCCGGGCCCGTGCGCGCGTTCGTGCGCAGCACCGTGCAGCCGTCCTCTTCCCATCGGCAGACGCGGCCGGTCGGGTCGTCCTGCGTCCTTGCCGCCGGCACGTCCTCCTCGGGTGCCGCGGCGCCTTGCGGGCCCTGCTTCTCAAGCGTCTCTGACATGGCTCCTCCTCGTCGTGCGGATGTTCGCCGATGCCCCCGATTATAGGAGCGGGGGGCGCAGGCGGGAGCCGCGTTTTCCCGATAGGCTATCGGGAAATCCGATCACCCTGATGGCGGGCCGCGTGATCGGTTTTCCCGATGACCCATCGGGAAAACCGCACAAGGGCCCCGCGAGGGCGCTCCTATAATCGGGGGCATCGAAGACGAACCGCACCGGACAGGTGCTGCTCCCATAACGATTTTCCGCAGGCATTCCCGCGTGCACTACCGCGGCCCGGCACCGCCGGACGCGTAGCCATGGAAGTTGAGAGAGGAGATCCGTCATGTGCTTCAGACCACCCACCGTCGACAACGGACCCGTGAAGTGCCCCAAGTGCGGCGCCGAGGTCGACCCGAAGGCCGACGCCTGCCCGAGCTGCGGCGCCAAGGCGGCGCCGATGCCCGGGATCCCCACGCCCCCGGGCGCTCCCACCCCGCCCCCGGTCCCCGGCGTGCCCGGGGCGCCGAAGGCGCCCAAGCCGCCCGCGCCCACCGCGTAGACCCGCTGCCGCCTGACGCCCCACTGGGGCGTGCGGGCGCCGGCCACCAGACGAGGAGAGGAGAGAGCATGGGGAACAACGTGTTGGGCACGCCCATCGTGAAGGGCCTGGGCTTCAACAGCTTCGGCATCGGCACGAACGCGTGCTCGGTCGACATCGACGAGGAGAACGACAAGATCCTGCGCATCCGCCCGCTGCGCTTCGACGAGCACTACACGCCGGAGGACCTGAACGCCTGGAAGATCGAGGCGCGCGGCAAGACCTTCGAGCCGGGCTTCAAGACGCTCATATCGCCGCTGTCGCTGTGCTACAAGAAGCGCGTGTACTCGAAGAACCGCATCCCGTACCCGATGCGCCGCGTGGACTGGGACCCGAACGGCGAGCGCAACCCGCAGAACCGCGGCACGAGCGGCTACGTGCGCATCAGCTGGGATGAGGCGTGCGCGCTCATCGCAGGCGAGATCAAGCGCGTGCATGACGAGTACGGGCCGGCGTCCATCCTCTGCGAGCTCGACGGCCACGGCGAGACGAAGTTCGTCCACGCGCCGCACGGCTGCCAGAGCCGCATGTTCGACCTCATAGGCTCCTACACGCTGCAAACCCGCCAGCCCGACAGCTGGGAGGGCTGGTACTGGGGCGCGAAGCACATGTGGGGCATGGACCCCTTGGGGCAGAACTCGCAGATGAACAACGTCATCCGCGACGTGGCGCAGAACGGCGACGCGGTGCTGTTCTGGGGCTGCGACGTGGAGACCACGCCGCTCGGCTGGGGCGGCTACCTGGCCAGCCGCCTGTGCTACTGGTTCACCGACCTCGGCATCAAGCAGATACACATCTCGCCCGACGTGAACTACACCAACGCCGTGCACGCCGACAAGTGGATACCGGTCAAGCCCAACACCGACGCGGCCCTGCAGCTGGCGATAGCCTACACGTGGATCAAGGAGGGCACCTACGACCAGGCCTACCTCGACACGCATGCCGTGGGCTTCGAGAACTTCAAGTACTACGTCATGGGCGGCGAGGACGGCGTGCCGAAGACGCCGAAGTGGGCCGAGAAGATCTGCGGCGTTCCCTCCTACACCATCAAGGCCCTCGCGCGCTACTGGGCCGCGCACGCCGTGTCCATCGCGCACTGCAACGGCGGCTCCTACATCCGCTCCTGCTACGCGCACGAGCCGGCGCGCCTCGAGGTGGCGCTCCTCGGCATGCAGGGACTGGGCAAGCCGGGCGCCAACCAGTTCAAGTTCATCGAGTGGACGCTCTACGGCATGGACACCGTGACGCCCTTGCCGCCGTCGGTGGAGATCCCCGACTGCAGCCCGGCCTACCGCGGCTGGTACCGCAGCTTCCCGAAGAGCTTCATCCCCAAGACCATGATCCCCGAGGCCATCATGAACCCGCCCGTATCGTGGTACGGCCACATCGGCGCCGGGTTCCCGCGCGAGGACCAGTTCGACGGGCCCTACACGTTCCCGCTCGAGGGCAACGAGCGCCTGCACATGATCTGGTCGGACACCCCGTGCTGGGAGACCTGTTGGAACGGCGGCAACGAGATGCAGGAGGCGCTGCGGCACCCCTCCATCGAGTTCATCGTCGTGCAGCACCCGTGGATGGAGAACGACTGCTTCTTCGCCGACGTCATCCTGCCCACGAACACGAAGTTCGAGACGGAGGACATCGGCACCGACTCCGACAACGGCCAGTGGAACCTCGTGTACTACGAGCGCCAGGCCATCAAGCCGCGCCTGGAGTCGAAGTCCGACATGGAGGCCGTGGGCGAGGTCGCGAAGGCTCTGGAGAAGTTCGGCGGCATCTACGAGAACCTCTACGAACGCTACATGGGCGGCAAGACCTGCGAGGAGTACATCCAGGCCGGCTTCGAGAACACGGGAGCGGCCAAGAAGATGGACTTCGAGGAGTTCAAGGAGAAGCAGTACTACCCGTTCCCCACGCGCGAGGGGTGGGAGGAGATGCCGGCCGGCCTCATCCAGTTCTACGAGGACCCGGAGGAACACCCGCTCCAGACGCCGTCCGGCAAGCTGGAGTACTACTCCACGACGCTGGCCAGCCAGTTCCCCGATGACAAGGAGCGCGGGCCCATACCTCACTGGGTCGACGAGGGCGCCGGCCACCAGGAGCGCCAGTACCTGGAGCGCGGGCGGAAGTACCCCTTCCTGCTCGTGTCGAACCACCCGCGGTGGCGCGTGCACGCGAACCTCGACGACGTCACCTGGTTCCGCGAGATGGAGGAGACGTGCAAGGTGACGGGCCCCGACGGCTACAAGTACGAGCCGGTATGGGTGAACCCGGCCGACGCGGGCCTGCTGGGACTTTCGACGGGCGACATCGTGAAGCTGTACAACGAGCGCGGCGCGGTGCTCGGCGGCGTGCGCGTGACCGAGCGCATCATGCCGAGCGTGGTGTACCAGGATCACGGCAGCCGCGTGGACTCGGTGGTTCTCGGCCGCGGCGGCTTGGACCGCGGCGGGGCGAACAACCTCATCGCGCCCTACGCCACGACCTCGACGCACGCGTTCGGCGAGGTGACGAGCGGTTTCCTGGTGAACATCGAGAAGGTCGACGTGTTCGCGCTGGCCGAGCAGTACCCGGAGGCGTTCGGGCGCGACTACGAGCCCGACTGCGGCCTGGTGGCAACCGCCCGC
>NZ_PPTS01000021.1:0-1975 GCF_003340385.1 Gordonibacter pamelaeae
TGCGGCCCTCGCTCGCGCGCAGCACGTGCGCCTCGTCGAGGACCGACTCGAGCCACGCCTGCACGCTCGGCGAGAGCGGCGCGTAGGTGCGGCCCCGCCTGCCCACGAGCGGTGCCGGGAACGACAGTTGCCCGAGCGCCTTGGCAAGCGCGCGCACGTCGCGCGTGGAAACGAACACGTACTCGCTGAACATGGGGTGCACGACGATGCGCCAGGCGCCCTCGCGCTTCATGTACCGCTCGTACTTGGGAACGAAGCAGTCCTCCACGAGGTCGGAGCCGAGGAGCTGTCGGCACTTGCCCGCCACCGCGTCCTCGCGGCCTTCGGGCACATGGATGGCGTACCAGCGCAGGTCGCCGTCTCGCGACGGCCCTTCCGACAGGAAACCCGTCGGCAAACCCTCGCGCTGCCGTGCCTCCGTTGCCATTACGTCCTCTCCCATGCTCGCTCGCATGATCGGATGCTGCGACCGTCGGTGCACGTTACTGCCGCACCGACGGCCGCAAGAACGTAGACTTTTTGGCGGAGATGCCCGATAATCTCATTCGAAAGAGAAACAGCAGGTCGGATGGGTGCCCTTGTATGTGAGGGCGAGCAAGTGTTACGTGAGACAAAAAGTCTACGTTTTGGCAACGAAAACCATGCCGAGCGGGTTATTCAACACCCCGGTTGCCATAAGCGCTAAGCGACTTCCCCCTCGGCGTCCCTTTTCAGCCACCGGTCGAACGTCCGGGGGCAAACGCCGAGGCGCTCTGCCGCTTCCTTGCGTGTGATCTGGCCCGATAGGTATGCGGTCTTGATCGGCCGATAAGCGCTCGGCACCTCGATGGCCGGCCGGCCGAACCTCACGCCACGCGCCCGAGCCGCCGCGATCCCCTCCGCCTGGCGCTGCCGGATGTTCTCGCGCTCAAGTTGCGCAACATAGCTGAGCAGCTGCAGCACCACGTCGGCCAGGAACACGCCGGTAATGCCGTGCTGGTCGTTGCGCGTGTCGAGAAGCGGCATGTCAAGCACCACGACGAACGCCCGCTTCACCTTCGTGAGAATGCGCCACTGCTTGAGGATCTCGTCGTAGTTCCGCCCCAGCCGGTCGATGCTCTTCACCACCATCACGTCGCCAGGCCTAAGGCGCTTGACCAGCTTGCGGTACTCCGGCCGCTCGAAGTCCTTCCCGCTCGCCTTGTCGGCGTAGATGCAGCCCTCGGCAACGGGGAAATCCGTCAAGGCGTCGATCTGCCGCCTGAGCTTCTGGTCCTTCGCCGACACGCGCGCATACCCGTACACGATTCCTTCTCGCTCCATCGTTCACCCCATCGTTCCCGTCAAAGCGAGCCCCCTCCGGGCCGCTTTGCCATCGGCCGCCAAAAGAGATGCCGGCGGGCGCACGGCCGGTCGGCACGAGATTCATTATCGCGAAATTCGGCTTTACCCGAACTACCGAAGCTTTGCGCAGGGCGCCAAACTCCCCTTAGTGCAATCGAGCAGTATCCTCACGGCGTGCCTGCCGCTCCCGCCCGATCAGAGCCTTGCAATGATGACTAAGCGACCATACAATGAAAGAACATCCACACACGGTGAAAGGGAGGGCCATGGATTTGCCCAGCCTCATGCAAGCATGCCTCGACGGCCTCGCGAGCGGCAGCCTCTCTGCTTTCGGGTCCGCCTTGGGCGCGGCCACCATCGCCCTGTTCAAGAAACTCGCAGGGCGGAAGGAAGATATGGATGAAAACGAGTTGAAGGCGATGGGCTCTTGGGCCGATCCCGACAAGCTCGCCGCAAAAGCGGCCAAGTTGGCAAAGGGAGACCCCGACTTCAACCAGCTCCTCTCATCTTGGTGCGATCTCATGGAGAATCATCTCGGCAGCTCGCAGACGACGACCGCCTCGAACGCCGCCTCGGGTATTTTCATCAAGAGCCCCGTTGTCCAAACGAACATCGTAAGGTAGACAATGAAGCCCCCCCCCCCCCCCCCCCC
>NZ_PPTS01000022.1:0-1582 GCF_003340385.1 Gordonibacter pamelaeae
CTCTCCTAGATAGGCGTTTGCGCAGTTAGCCGGACGTTTTGCAATGCGGCATACCCCCTGTTTTGATTCACGGCCAGGGGGTATGCCGGCTTGTCGGCGTGCTCGGATGAGTTCGCGGGCAGGCTCCGCCACGCCCTCCGTGCCCGCTCGCAGGCTCATCCGGACGGCTCGATATACCTATGACCGGGAAGGTTATATTTTGGAAGGCGCTAGGCCAGCGGCGGCAGGCCCCTCTCCTCCCGATCCCGGTCGACGGCGCCGATCGTCAGGTCGAGCCTGCCGTAGGGCACCTCCTCGATGCCGAGCGCGTCCATGAGGGCGGCCGCGGCCTCCGGGTCGGCGGCCTCGAGCATCGCCGTGGGCGACAGGCCCATGAGGGAGGGCCTCGGCTCCGAGTTGAGCTGGCTCATGACGACGGCCAGATCGCGGCCGTCCAGGTCGTCGAAGGAGATGCCCCGGCCCTTGGGCAGGAGCTTGCGGAGCTCCACGTGGTTTCGCTCGCATCCTCCCTTCTGCTGGGACGCTCGCACGTCGCAGCAGTAGACTTTAGTCCGGGCCGTCCCGTGGAAGGCCGAGCGCTCGAGGGCCTCCGTGTCCGAGAACTCGCACCCGTTGTCCGTGAGGACGAGCCCGAACAGGCGCTGGAAGAGGGGCTTCCCGATCGCTCTTTCCAGCATGTCGAGCGCCGCGGCAACGGCGCTCGACGTCTTCTCGGGCAGAAGCAGGCAGACCTGGACCTTGCAGGGCCTCGAGTAGAGGGTGAGGATGCACTGCGAGTCCTTGGACAGCCCGATGACCGTGTCCATCTCGGCAGCCCGCGCCCGCCCTTCCTCGGGGAGCGCCGAGAACGCCTTGTACGACCTCTCCGGGCCGTGGGAGGTCGGCTTGGCCGCGGAGGGCTCCCTCCTGGGCTTGTAGCCGACCTTGCGGCGCAGCTCGGCGTCGGACATGCCGGCGTAGCCCGCCGCTATCCAGCGGTATATCGTCGTGGGGTGAACCTTGAACCGGTCGGCGCGGCCGCAGGCTATCTGGGCGGGCGAGAGGCCCCGGGCCACGTCCGACCTGATCGTCGCCATGGCCCGCTCGAAGTCGTACTCCTTGGCGTTCACGCCCCTGCGCGCCCCTGACAAGAGCCCGTCGGCGAGCGTCTGGGCGCGCGCCGCCGAGTACTCGCACCGGAGGGCCTTGCCGCATCCGTAGCGGCGGTGCTGGCAGCCGTTGCAGGTCCAAGGCCACGCCTGCAGCCGCGCGCAAGCGTCTTCCGGCGCATCTCCGGCCCGCTCGCCCTTGCCCGGGCCCCGGGCCACCGTGCGGTTGCGCTTGGCCTCGTCGGAGATCGAGGCGGGCGAGCGCCCGAGGTCGCGCGCGACGTCGCGGGCCGAGGGCCTCCTCTTCCCGAGCTCTCGTTCGATGGAGGCCCGCTCCGACCTCGTGAGCCTGAGTAGCGCTTCTGCTTCCTCTCTGCCATGATCCTTGCCCCTACGCGGCCGCCCCCTTCGGGCCCGCCCTCGGACAAGGATTCTCGGACTCAACCGTACGCGTTCGGCTAACTTCAAGAGGAAAGGCAAAGTGTTCGGATCAA
>NZ_PPTS01000023.1:0-1526 GCF_003340385.1 Gordonibacter pamelaeae
CGGGAGCGCGGCGGTTTCTTGGACCGTGGGGGCATGCCACCACGGCGAACATAAGTTCTTATCCAAGGAAGGAGCCGAGATGTACTCGAAAGAGGACAGGGAGAGGATCCTGGCCGACCTGGGCGCAAGCGGGCTCACGGATGCCGCATTCTCGAGGATGCCCGGCAACCCCAGCAGGCAGTGCCTGCGCGAGTGGCGCCGCCAGGCCGAGGCCGGGGAGCTCGACGTGCCCGAGCGCAGGGTCCCGGGGCGCTGCGAGCACGGGCGGCACGCCCGCTACCCCGAGGCCACCAGGCGCGAGGCCCTGAGGCTGAGGGCCAAGGGCATGGGCTGGGCCGGCATCGCCCGCAGGCTGGGCATCGCATCCGGAGACATCGTCGCCTCCTGGGCGCGGGCCGCCGAAAGGGCTAAGATGGGCACCGAGGAGGCGGGGCCCATGGAGAAGAAGGACGTCAAGAGCCTTGCGCGCGAGGAGCTCGAGGCGCGTGTGGCCGAGGCCGAGCTGGAGAACGCGGTACTGCGGGAGCTGATGCGCGACCCAAAAGCAGGAGACCCGGAGAGTCTCTCCAACAGGCGGAAGGCCGAGTTAGGCGAGAAGCTGAGGAGGGGCTCCGGGCGCTCCCTCGCCGAGATCACCGCTTTCTTGAAGATGCCGAAGAGCACCTACGAGTACAACAGGAGGCGCAACGCCGAGCGCGCGGAGAGGGATGAGGAGGTCGCCCGGCGCGCCCGCAAGGCGTTCGAGGGCAGCGGGCGCACCTACGGATACCGGCGCGTGAGGGCCGCCCTCCTTGTCGGCGCCGACGGCGGCGAGGCCATGGCCGTCTCCGAGCTCGAGGTGCGGCGCGCCATGCGCGAGGGCAACATGGCGGCGCGGCGCACGAGGAAGAGGCTCGAGTACTCCTCCTACGCCGGGGAGCCCGACGAGCGCCCGGCCAACGCGCCCCTGCAAAAGGACGGGGCCCACGGCTTCCACGCGGCCCGCCCCGACGAGCTGGTTGTCACCGACGTCGCCGAGTTCAAGGCGGGAGGGGCGAAGGTGTACCTCTCGCCCGTCGTCGACTGCTTCGACGGCATGCCCGCAGCCTGGTCGATCTCCCTGCGCCCCGACTCGGAGCTGTGCGACTCGTCGCTGCTCGCCTACCTGGGGACCCTGCCCGAGGGGCACCCTCCCGTGGTCGGGCACTCGGACGGGGGCTGCCAGTACCGGGCCAGGTCATGGAAGCGCATCTGCGAGGAAGGCGGGATCGTGCGCTCGATGTCCAGGAAGGGGTGCTGCCCGGACAACGCGCGGGCCGAGGGCTTCTTCGGCTCGCTCAAGGAGGAGTTCTACCACGGCCGCGACTGGTCGGCGACCCCGCCCGCGCGCTTCATGGAGGAGCTCGACGGCTTCATGCGGTGGTACAGGGACGGCAGGCTCAAGGGCTTCCGCGAGGAGGGCCGGATGGTGTACGATACGATCACGGGCCGCAGGAGGCGGCTCGGCTACGCCGTCTAGGCGGTCCAAGCGGGCTGCCGCACTCCCA
>NZ_PPTS01000024.1:0-1425 GCF_003340385.1 Gordonibacter pamelaeae
TTACTGCAGCCCCATGAGGGTGCACACCCCCGGGATCACCAAGGCGACCATCGCTATGGCCACGACGCTGGGGACCCACCCGACCTTCATCTCGTCGAACGGGGTGAAGTACTTGCGCTCGCTGGAGTACGCGCAGTACACGCACAGGTCCAGCGGCAGCAGGAACGCGGCGCACGAGAACACGGCGCACAGGAAGATCGCGGCCGTGACGTTGCCGCCCATGCCCGCGACCAGGGTGCAGACGGGGATGGTGATGAGGCCGGCCACGGCGGCGCCCGCCGGCAGGATGTTGTGGAACACGCAGGCGAACACGGCCACGATGAGCAGCACGGCGATGAGCGGCAGCCCGCTCATGGGCCCGAAGACGGCCCCGACCAGCCATGACATGGACCCTGTCGCCAGCATGCCCGCCACGACGCACCCGACGGCCCAGTTGAGCATCACAACCTGCCAGGGGCTCTCGTCGCAGTAGCGCTTGAAGGAGACGCACTTGAACGGGGGCAGGAAGAGCAGGCCGAGGGCGACGAGGCCGACCACGACGATGTCCAGGGCGGGGAACCAGGAGCCGGCGACCCAGAGGACCATCGCGCCGAGGACGACCAGCATGCCCCAGACCTCGTCCCTGGTGAACCCGGGAAGCGCGGCGTGCTCCTCCTCGATGCGAGCGAGGGCCTCGTCGCTGATCGGCTCGGGCTTGAGTATCTTGACGAGCGCGAACCAGGTTATGGGGAGCATGACGACGGCCGTCACGGTGCCGAGGACCATCCAGTTCGCGAAGGTGACGGTGACGCCGAGCGCCTGCTCGGCGAAGCCCATGGCCAGCACGTTGACGACGCTGCCGACCGGGGTGATGTAGCCGCCAATGTAGGAGGAGAACGCCACGCCGAGCACGAGCGCCTTCGCCAGGGCCGACTTGCCGCCCCAGGGCGTCTCGTTCTCGTCCAAGATCTTGTAGGCGAAGGGGAGCATCATCAGGACGAGCACCAAGTCGTCGATGATCGCCGAGAGCACCGCCGTGGCGAGCATCAGGCCGGCGAGCGCCTTCGCGGAGTTGTTCCCCGCCCACCGAAGCACGCGCGCGATGATGCGCAGCGAGATGGTGGAGTGCTGGATGAACAGCGCGAAGGCGAAGCACGACAGGCAGAGCACCATGGCGACGCTCACGCCCCCCGCCCAGGTCTCGCCCGGCGACAGTATGCCCAGGATGGGCACGGCGGCCGCGAACAGCCACGCGGTGATCAGGATGGGTATGGCCTCGGTGACCCACAGGACGATGGCGGCCGCGAGCAGGCCGATGAGCATCTTGCCCTCGAACGCGAGGCCCTCCGGGTTGGGGACGAGGAACGTCGCGGCCACGATCAGCACGGCGACCGCGACGACGCCGACCTTAAAGGAAGCTTTCTCTCTCATCTTTCCCCTCCTTAA
>NZ_PPTS01000025.1:0-1298 GCF_003340385.1 Gordonibacter pamelaeae
GCGTGACCTTGCAGCCGTTGAGCTTCAGCATCTCGTCGCCGAAGCCGGTGACGCAGTCCATCTCCTCCAGGCGGCGCAGGTTGTCCTCGAAGGAGCCGAACTGCGGGTCCAGGTAGAACATGAGGTTCGCGCGGTAGGTGAGCCTGTTCTGTTTCCTTGCTTCGTTGTACGCGCGCATCTGCTTGTAGTTGAGGTTCGCGTCGATGGCGCTGGTGATGCCGAAGGAGTTCAGGCGCTGCCCTATGAGTTCGAGGCTCTGGAGGTGCTGCTCTTCAGTCAGCGGGGGCTTGGCCGCAAACATTGGCATGAGGGCTGCGTTCTCGTACAGCATGCCGTCGAGCTCGCCGTCGTCGTAGTGGCCGATCTCGGCGCCCTCGGGCTGCGGGGTGTCCTTCGTATAGCCGACTTCTTCGAGGGCGCGCGAGTTCGCGGCCACCGTATGGGCCGACATGTGCAGAAGGATGAGCGGGTTGTCGGGCGCGATCTCGTCCAGCTCACGTCGGGTGATGAGTTCCTTACTGTCCTCCCAGATGAGCTCGTTCCAGCCGTCGCCCTCGATCCATTCGCCCGCAGGAGTGCTGGCGACCTTCTCCTTCAGGGCGTCGAGGATGGCCTGGCGGCTGGTCACGCCGTTGAAATCGAGGTTGAGCATGTTCTCGCCGGTCCACTTGCAGTGCATGTGGCACTCGACGAAGCCGGGGGTGAGGATCTTGCCGGTTGCGTCGATGACCTCGGTGTGCTCGCCGATGAACTGCTGGACGTCGGTGGCCGTGCCCACGGCGATGACCTTGCCGTCCTTGGCGGCCACGCCGCCGTCCTCGATGATGGGGAAGTCCGTCTTGCCTTCCTTCACCTCGTCGCACGTGATGGCGACGGTGTAGATCTTCGGATGCTGGATGACCAGGTCGGCCTCGGGATACCAGGTGCTCATGCTTCCTCCTTAAGAAGGTGCCCGCCCCGCAAGGCGGGTGCCTTGGTGTCCGGTAAAAAACGAGCGCCCCAGCCAAAGGCCGAGGCGCTCGCGATGCGGTGCTGAACGAACCGGTTCGTGAACGATCGGCGCTAGGCCTCGTAAACCACCTTGCCGCCGAGGACGGTCGTCGTGACCTGGGCGTCGCGGATGTCCGTAGGATCGCTCGAAGCGAAGCAGTCGCGGTCGAGGATGGCGAAGTCGGCGAAGTTGCCCACCTCCACCGAGCCCATCTTGTCGTCGTCGTGGCTGAAGAACGCCGCGTTCTTCGTCCACATGATGAGGGCCTGGATGGGCGTGACCTTCGACTCGTCGCCCTTGGAGAGCG
>NZ_PPTS01000026.1:0-975 GCF_003340385.1 Gordonibacter pamelaeae
CGGCGAGGTGACGAGCGGTTTCCTGGTGAACATCGAGAAGGTCGACGTGTTCGCGCTGGCCGAGCAGTACCCGGAGGCGTTCGGGCGCGACTACGAGCCCGACTGCGGCCTGGTGGCAACCGCCCGCGTGGTCGACGGCAAGGAAGGGGAGTAGGGATATGGGCAAGGTGTTCGTGTTCGACGCGGCCAAGTGCAACGGCTGCCGCAACTGCCAGATAGCCTGCAAGGACGAGCACGTGGACAACGACTGGAGCCCCTGGTCGAGGCCCCAGCCCGACACGGGCCACTTCTGGTGCCGCATCGAGGAGCGCGTGCGCGGCCAGGTGCCGAAGGTGAGGGTGTCCTACGTCATGCACCGCTGCCAGCACTGCGAGAACGCGCCCTGCATGGCCGCGGCGCCCGAGGCGGTCTACCGCCGCGAGGACGAGCTGGTGATCGTGGACCCGGAGAAGGCGGCCGGGAGGCGCGAGCTCGTGGAGGCGTGCCCCTACGGCGCCATCTTCTGGAACGAGGAGCTGGCCATCCCCCAGAAGTGCACCGGCTGCGCCCACCTCGTGGACGCCGGCGAGGCGCCGCACTGCGTGGACGTGTGCCCGCACGGCGCCCTGCGCTTCGGCGACGAGGAGGACCTCGCCGAGGAGATCGCGGCGGCGGAGGCGCTCGTTCCCGGGCGCGCGGAGGCGGACAGGCCCCGGGTGCACTACCTCAACCTGCCGAGGCGCTTCCTGGCCGGCGTCGTGGTGGACCCGGAGGCCGACGAGGTGGTCCCCGGCGCCAGGGTGACGGCCGAGAACCTTGCCACGGGCGAGGTGCTGGCGACCGAGGCCGACGAGTTCGGCGACTTCTGGTTCCACCAGGTGGGCGCCGCCGGCTGGCGCGTGTACGCGGAGGCCGAGGGCTACCTCACGCGCGTGCTGGAGGCCTCGACCGTGGACGAGGACCGCAACATGGGCCCGATCGAGCTGTACCGGGCCG
>NZ_PPTS01000027.1:0-971 GCF_003340385.1 Gordonibacter pamelaeae
TGCCACGACAACTGCGGCGTGCTCATGTACGTGAGGGACGGGGTGCTGGAGAAGATAGAGGGCGACCCGGAGAACCCCTACAACCAGGGGCGCCTCTGCCCGCGGTGCCTGGCGTTCAAGGAGATGCTCTACCATGAGGACCGCCTGAAATACCCCATGAAGCGCGCCAAGGAGGACCGCGGCAAGAACGCCTTCGAACGCATAACGTGGGACGAGGCCTACGACATCATCGAGCGGGAGATGAAGGCCGTCATCGAGAAGTTCGGCAACGAGGCCATCTGGGTCACGCAGGGCACCGGCCGCGACATCAACGGCTACGGGCCGCTCATGGCCCAGTACCTGGGCACGCCCAACTACGGCACCGGGTTCCTGTCGGGCCAGGCGTGTTACGCGCCGCGCATCTTCTCAACCGCGCTCAAGGCGGGCGGGCTGTTCGTGTGCGACTACGCGCAGTTCTTCCCCGACCGCTACGACGACCCGCGCTGGGAGGCGCCCGAGTATATCCTCGTATGGGGCAACAACCCGGTGGTGGCCAACTCCGACGGCACGCTCGGCCACTGGATCGTGGAGAGCATGAAGCGCGGCAGCAAGCTCATGGTCATGGACCCGAAGCTCACCTGGGTGGCCGGCAAGGCCGACGTGTGGTTCCAGGTGCGCCCCGGCACCGACGCGGCGCTGGCGCTCGCGCTCTGCAACGTCATCATCGAGGAGGGCCTGGAGGACAAGGAGTTCGTGAGCTGCTGGTGCTACGGCTTCGACGAGTTCGCCGAGCACGTGAAGAAGTACACGCCCGCCTTCGCCGCCGAGACCTGCGGCGTGCCCGAGGACCTCATCGTGGAGGCGGCCCGCAAGATCGGCCGCGCGAAGTCGTGCTGCCTGCAGTGGGGCGTGGCGATGGACCACACCTCCGAGGGCTTCATCACCGGCATGGCGTGCTTCGACCTCATGGCGCTCACCGGCAACTTCGAGAA
>NZ_PPTS01000028.1:0-761 GCF_003340385.1 Gordonibacter pamelaeae
AACCTCATGTTCTACCTGGACCCGCAGTTCGGCTCCTTCGAGGACAACCTGCGCCGCCTGGAGGAGATGGACTGCGTCACCGGCTTCGGCGACGAGATGCTGAAGCTCAACGGCTGCAAGGTCACGCTCGACGGCATCACGGCCGCGTTCACCGCCGCCATGAGCCGGCGCGAGTACCGCCAGCGCCCCGGCTTCTACGGCGACACCATCTACACGCAGGAGGAGATCGACGCGCTGGTGTGCAAGGCGACCGAGCTCGGCTGGCAGTTCGGCATCCACACCATCGGCGACGCGAGCGAGGACCGCGCGCTGCACGCCTTCCAGGAGGCCAACAAGATCCGCCCGGTGAAGGAGCTGCGCCACTACCTGATCCACTACCAGCTGCCCTACGAGGACCAGTGGCCCATCATGAAGGAGCTGGGCGTGGGCGTGTGCCTGCAGCCCACCCTCGTGTCCCAGATGGGCGAGGAGCCGCTGTTCTGGCCCGAGCAGGTCGAGCGCTTCCAGTCGCCGGGCCTCATGTTCAAGAACGGCATCCTGGCCGGCGGCAGCTCCGACTCTCCCGTCGTCTCCCCCAGCCCGATGCTCGGCATGTACTACGCCGTCACGCGCCTGGACGAGACCACGGGCAAGACGCTCTCCAAGGGCGACGAGTCGAAGGTCACGCCCATCCAGGCCCTCATCATGTGGACGAAGAACGCGGCGTTCTTCAGCCACGACGACGACAAGATGGGCTCGGTGGAGGTGGGCAACTTCGCCGA
>NZ_PPTS01000029.1:0-496 GCF_003340385.1 Gordonibacter pamelaeae
CTGCGCCGCCGCCTGCCCCCGCACCCGCCACATAGAGTCGCCCGACGAGATCGACCCCGCCTGGCTCGCCGGCTGCGGCGCCGTCGGCGTCACCGCCGGCGCCTCGACCCCCGAGGGCCAGATCGACGCCGTCGCGGCGTTTTTGGAGGCGCTGTAGGAAACTCCCTTTCGGGATCCTGCCCCGCCCCTCCCGCCGCCGCGGCAGCGCGCCGAGGCCCGATGCCGCCGCATCGGCTTGCCGCGCGCCCCCCGCGGCCCCCGGATCCCCCCTCCCGCCCCGCCCGCGCCCCGCGTCCTCCCGGGAAGGCGGGGGGCGGGATCTTCTTTCCCGCCCCCCGCCTGCGAAAACGCCCTCCCGGCGCCCCCGTCCCGAAGATTTTCCCGAAACACCCCTTGCCAAGCCGCGGCGGGGAGCGTATTATATTTGGGCTGCGTTTTCGAGGAGGACGCGGCCCGGGGCCTCCCGGAGGGACTTGACCGAAAGTTTTCGAAAAAA
>NZ_PPTS01000003.1:0-476924 GCF_003340385.1 Gordonibacter pamelaeae
CCCGATCCCATTCCGAACTCGGAAGTTAAGCCCGCCATCGCCGAAAGTACTGCAGCGCCAGGCTGTGGGAGGATAGGGCGTCGCGCTCGCGGAGGATGCTTCCTTTACATCGCAGGCCCCCGGACCAGTCGCTGGTCCGGGGGCCTGCGCGCGTGTCAGAGGGGTGTTTCTATGGTTTTGTCAACTGGTTTTTCGAATTTGATCAACGGCTTTTGAGCATGGGCGACCAAGCTCCGGCGACGGAGCTTTTCGGAAACGGCGTTGCCGGCGTTCAGGCTCGAACGTGAGGGCGGGCGTCCCTCATGACGGCGTAGATGACCTTCAGCCTCTTTCTGGCCACGGCCTTGAGGGCCTTGTTGTGACACATGCCGCGCTCGCGGCATGCATCGTAGTAGCGGCCGAACTCGCCTTTCGTGCCGACGAGCGAGTTGCACGAGAAGATGGGCGGGTTCTTTAGCTCCTTGTTCCCGGCCCTCGACGACGACGCCGAGTCGAGGGAGGAGCCCGACTGCCTGTTGCAGGGGGCGAGCCCGGTGAACGACGCCAGCTTGTCGTGGCTCTCGAACAGCCTTATGTCGACTCCCGCCGAGCTCGGCAAGAACCCCCACTTGCCACGCCAGCCCCAGGTCGATGGCTGCTTCGAAGGCGGGGTCGGCCTCCAGCAGGACGGAGCGCAGCCTGTTCTTCGACTGGGTCGAGCACTTTGCTAGGAACCTTCTCTGGGAGGCGAGCAGCCTTATCTCCGCGCCCGCGTCGCCCTCGTCGGCGACGGGCCGGAGCGCCCAGGGCGTCCCGACGGCGGTGCGCGCGATGACCTCGGCGTCTATCTCGTCGGTCTTCGCGACGCCGGGGAACATGTCGCGCGCTCGCTTCATCGACAGGCCCGGAAGGTAGGCGACGTCCATGCCCGCCGCGCGAGCGCGCTCGAGCACGAGGGTTCCGATGTTGCGCTTCTGATCCACGATCACGAGGGCCTCGGCCCCCGCGCGCGCCGGGATCCCGTCGATGGGATCCGCCCTGTTGTCCACGGGGACGTCGAACAGAACCTTGCCGGAGGAGCGGGAGACGGCGCACGCCCGATGCGCTGACTTCCCGACGTCGAACCCGACGCAGGTTTCCTTTCCAGCCAACATGGGGAGAGGATGCCATCATGGAGGCTGGAAAGGAAACCTGCGTCGGGTTCGATGAGGGAAAGGCGACATTTGCTGAAATCTGTGACAGCATTGGCGCTGCGCCAAGCAACGCAATTCGAATGTTCGTCTCTGTATTCAATAAGCGCGGAGGATTTCCTTTTGACCTGTCGAATCCGTATGGCTTTAATGCGGAAACGCATTCAGCGATGAATGATGCCTCTAGCGGAAATAATCTGCCTGGTCCTTATGAGAACATCGATGAAATGTTTGCCAAGCTTGATAAGAACTAATTGATGCTCGAAATCAAGTTCACTACAAAATTTAAAAGATTTCAAGAGGACAAAGAAGCAAGGCAAGGATATCTCCAAGCTCTATGAAGCGCTTAATACGCTCGCTCATCGGAGGTGGCCAACAGAAAAAATGCATGATCATTTATTGTCTGGAAACTATGGTGGTCATAGAAAGTGCTATATTGAGCTAGACTGGCTGCTGGTTATCTGATTGATGATGGTGAGCTGATTCTTACGGCTGTTCGCACCGGAAGTCATAGCGAATTGCTGGGGCTGTAATACTTATTGTGAATACGCGTAGGGAGGACAGTTGACGAAAGTCGAAGTAGACACTCTTGAGGCAAAGTCAGCTCTGCTTGAGGCCTACTATGCGCTTCCAGAGAAGCAGCGAAAAAGAATACTTCTACCAAATAAATACATCGATTTGTTTGGCGTCATCGTGGGGCTTCTTAAGTTACTCATCTATTCTGAAAACTCATACGATTCTAAATCAATGATTGATTATTATTTCTCAAGCGTTGATCAGGGTATTCTGACAGGGCATTGTCTGCTTTGAAAAGCATTACTGATGACCAAAACCTTCCTAAAAGAATAAAGCACATCGCGAATGGTAAGACTGGAAAACGTTATTTTGAGCGTGTCCTTGGGGCAAAAGGTCTAAATCTTTACGCCGCGCTTTCCGAGGATCTCGCTTTTCTAGGAATACTGCTTGATCAGTTGATGCAAGGGGCCATGCCTATAATTTAAGCCTGGGAAAATACTTTACCGGTACTTGGTCGTGATAACCGACAGGCTTTAACAAGGCTAATTCCTCTTCCCTTGAGCCTGCTTCAGATGCTAATAGATTTCGAAAATGAGTTTGGCGAAAAAGTGCTCCAAAAATTGCCGGAAGATATGCTTGAAGAGGCGTCAAAACAAGTCTGCCTGTTTGGTACCGATAAGTTTGTTCCGGAACCTTGCAGTGTGGAAAAATACTTGAGAGAGGATGCGGAAAATCGGGTGCGCCTGATAAATGATTCCCTGGTAAAGAAGCTCAGGTGTTTTTAGTAACCTGATTTTTACGGGTTGTCCCAAGAATCTTTTTTCGGAATCCCACTGAAAGCTTTCGCTTCGGATTTTTCGCTTTTTGCAGGGTCATGCCGACTACACACGTAGGCGTATCCTCTTTCCAGTTGTTTTGAAAGCGCTGGAAAGGAGGTCGACGGGAAGTGATCGACATGGAAAGAATCAGCCGAATCAGAAGCTTGCATAGGAAGGGAGAGAGCGTCGCCGCGATCGCGCGGGCAATGGGCGTCTCGGAACCCACGGTTCGAAAATATCTCAGGATGGAAGACTTCTCGCCCACGATGAAGGTGAGGAAGAAGCGGTCTTCGAAGCTCGATGCCTACGAACCCATCGTTCGGCAATGGCTCGAGGAAGACAAGAACGCCTACCGCAAGCAGCGGCACACCATCACGCGGATTCACCAACGGCTGCGCGAGGAGTGCGGGGCGGAGATCAGCTACTCTTCCGTCTGCAACCTCGTTCACGCTATCAAAGACGAGGTCGATCCCGACCCCAGAAGCCAGTACCTGCACCTTGTCTGGTATCCCGGCGAGGCGCAGATCGACTTCGGCGAAGCCGACTGCTGCATCAAGGGGAGCCTCGTCCGGATGCACTACCTCGTCGTGGTCTACCCGTTTTCCAACATCGGGTTCACCCAGATCTTCTACGGCGAGACCGCCGAGTGCGTGTGCCAGGGCCTCAAGGACATCTTCGAGTACGTCGGGGGCGTGCCGAAGCGCTGTGTGTTCGACAACGCCACGGGGGTCGGTTGCCGGATCTGCGACGTGACGCGCCTGACGGACCTGTTCGGCCGTTTCTGCATCCACTACGGCTTCGACGCCGACTTCTGCAACCCCTACTCAGGCAACGAGAAGGGCTGCGTCGAGAACAAGGTCGCCACTTTCAGGAGCAATCTGCTCGTGTCCGTCCCCAAGTTCGACAGCATCGTCGATTACAACGGCGAGCTTCTCGAGCGGTCCTACAGGGCGAGAGACAGGCAGCACTACAAGAAGAAGGAGAACTGCCAGGCGCTGTTCGAGGAGGATTGCGTGTCGTCCTCCGAGCTGCCGCGCACGCCTTTCGACGTTGTGCGGTTCGAGACGCGCCGCGCCGACAAGTACGGCCGCTTGCACATCAACGGCTGCGCCTACTCGATCAACCCCTCGGCGGCTCGGAAGATGGTGACGTTCGGTGCCAGGGCGCATACCATCGACTTCTTCGACGCCCAGACCGCCAAGAAGATCACCACGATGCCGAGGGCCTACGGAGACCGCGTCACCGAGGTGACGAATCCGGGGGCCCAGCTGGAGCTCCTCGTCAAAAAGCCCGGCGGATGGAAGAACAGCGAGGTCAGGAACGCGATGAGCGACCCGGTGCGCGACTGGATCGACGGCATCGACAGCAAGAGGCGCAAGAGGCTGCTCATGTGGATGAACGACCTGTCGCAGGAGATCGGGTTCGACGTCGTGGCAGCGGCGATGGACGGGCTCATGGCATCCGCCAAGACCATCGAACATGCCGAAGTGGAGATCCTCGCCCGCCGCATGAGGGAGTCCGGCACCCTCGAGCCGATCGAGATGTCGTTCGACGACGACCTCTCCGAGTTCGACGATTTCGTCTTCAGCCAGGGGGTGTCGTAGATGGGCACTCACAAAAGGGCCTCGGAAGTCAATGCGATGCGCACGGAGTTCGGCACGCTCGCCAGAGAAATGAACCTAAGTCGTTTCGTAATCAAATGGTACATGGAGAACGCCCAGATCAATCAAATCGAAGCGGTGAACCTCTTGTTCTCGAAGGAAAGCGAGGCGCGGGCCGAGAACCGGCGCGCCCGCCTGTTCAAACGGGCCAAATTCCCGGCGATGAAATCGCTCGAGGGGTTCGATTTCGCCGGAGTCGTGTTCCACGACAGCTGCAGCAAGGAGAGGATGCTCGACCTCGACTTCGTGGAGAACGCGGAGAACCTCGTATTCTTCGGGAAATCCGGGCGCGGCAAGACGCACCTGGCCATCGCTCTGGGCATCCTGGCCACGCAAAGGGGCATGGAAGTCAGGTGGTGGTCCACCGCCGATCTCGTGCGTGCGCTCGGCAAGGCGAAGAAGGAGGGAGATCCCGGCAAGCTGATACACGACATCACGAAGGCGGACTTCGTCATCCTCGATGAGTTCGGATACGTTCCCTTCGATGTCGACGGATCCAGGCTTCTCTTCCAAATCCTATCGGGTTGCTATGAGAACAACAGCATCGTCTTTACCACCAACCTGCAGTTCAGCCAGTGGGGCAGCGTCTTCGGAGACAGAGAACTCGCCCGTGCGGCGATCGACCGCATCATCCACCACGGGCACCTGGTGAAGTTCGAAGGCCCGGACAGGCGCATGCAGGACTCCCCTATGTATCAGGGGAAGAACGAGTCCCTGGAGGCGCTGGACAGGAGCCTGGACGAGGAGGGCGTGCCCCTCGTGCATCCTGTTCTAAGGGCAGCAACCGAAGGAGATGGTGCGCCTGTGTGATCTCTGTTTCCGGGCATAAAAAAAGCCCTCGGGCCATCTGTCAGCAAGGCATGCCATCTTGTAAATCCCCAAAATTCCGCTCTGTGAAATCCGAAAAAAGTAGCTTGTAAAAACCTAAAGAAATTGATTGCAAAACACACTCAGGGGTGCAGTTACGGCATTGCAGTTTTCTGAGGATGGAATATCTCAGGCCGCCAATTCCTTGACTGAGCTTATCGATCGGATGCTAAGGGAGTTTGCCTCCAATGAATCTGTGCTTTTATGGCTGAAACATAACGATCTCTATAGCCATGAGACCGTGTATGAAAAAGACAATAAAGAACTACCAAACAAATTCGGACAGTGTCTTTGCTTCTTATATGGTGGTGGAAAAGTGCTTCAAAACGAAGGTGGGAATCAGGGGGCTGAAATTCTTACCACTCTTTACTACTATTTGGCAAAGTCTATGACAAGTGCTAGAAATTCGCTTCAGGCGATTAAACATTCCGACGCCGGTAACCAGGAGGAAAGAGACAGAATTCAAGAAAGTGCACTTGCAATTATGGGAATTGTCGAAATTGCTCATAGGTTCTGCTGGATTTACAAAGGTGAACTTCCATCCTGTTACTCAATCATGATATCTGAACCCTCTCAAGAAGAACTCAAATCGGAAAACGCAGTGACTCTTGGTTTCAACGATTCGAAATCTCGCGTTGTCGATAATTAGGTCAATTGGTGGTTTCCTTTTGGGGCGCACGTCAAAAGGCTCGCGCGCTTTAAGCTGGCCAAGAATGCCTACGAGTATCATTACGCAAGGGATGGTCCGCCCTGCAAGTATGAGGCCGTCAAAGAGGCTATTCTCGACATCTTTGAGCAAGGTTGCCAAACGTATGGTTGTCGTCGGGGCAAAGGTGATGCTGGAGGGGTTGTGGCATCGTCTTGTCGGGAAAGACGATGAGGAAGCTCATGGGAGATCGCCCACTCCTCATCTAGCGAAAAAGGGGTGCTGCAGTTCCTGCAAGAAGTAGCACAACTCACCAAAGCCGGACATTCCTAAAGCGCAACTTCAAAAGCTTTCGAGGTATACATGAAGATGGTGAGCGATGTCGCCGAGTTCTAGGTCGCTGGACAGAAGGTTTACCTGTCTTCCCTTATCGATCTGCTCAAAAGTAAGGTCGTCAGGCGTTCCATCTCGACGTCACCGACTGCCGCGTTTGCCGATGCCATGATCGACGTCATCGGCGAGAAGGCGCCAACGTGGGCTCTTCCGATAGTGCATACCGACCAGGGGCTGCAATACTGGGATAAAGACTGAGGACAATTAGTCTTCGAATAATGTGATTTGCGTGCGATAATTGATTTATGTGCGATAAGAAGCGAGCAAGGAGCTGTATTGGATTTATCGGTTATCATACCAGTCTACAACACGGAAGACTACTTAAAGCAGTGTCTTGAAAGCATTCCGCGATCGGATATTGATCTAGAGATTCTTTGCATGAATGATGGATCGACCGATGGCTCTCTTGCTATTATGCGGACTGCTGCTCAGAGCGATTGTCGAATAGAGGTAATTGATAAAGAAAATGAAGGATATGGAGCTACAGTTAACAAAGGTATTTTACGGGCCAAGGGGCGTTACATTGCCATTTTGGAGCCAGACGATTACCTTGATGGTGATATGTATACTGTTTTGTTTCGCCTTGCACAAGACTTCGACTATCCCGACATTGTGAAGTCTGCCTATTGGAATGTGGATGAAAGTGCGACTAGGAAAAAGAATTGCAGGTATCGAGGACGTATTCGATCGTCCATGCCGTTTCGTATACAGGATGAGCCGCTACTTCTTCGTTACCATCCGTCGATATGGTCTGCCGTCTATCGAAAAGCTTTTCTCGTTGAGAATAATATTCGTTTTAAGGAAGTTGCAGGCGCTGGGTGGGTTGATAATCCGTTTTTGGTGGACACCATGCTCAGGGCCGAAAACATCGTGTACACCGACGAGGCGTTTTACTGTTATAGAGAGCAACGCGTCGGTTCGTCTACCTCCGCAATGAAAGACATGCACGTACCTCTTGACCGGTGGCATGAAATGACTGATATACTAGAAGATCTAAATATCAAAGATGAAGCTATTCTTAATATTCATGCTTATCGGGCTTTTTACAATTTAAAGGTGGCTCGCTATGCTCAAAACTATACCGAAGAATTATGGCTTGAGGGCGCCAAAAGAATTACCCACCGTTTGGATCCATTGATCGTGGCACACTCTCCTTTCGTTTCGCTGAGAGACAAAAAGCTGTATGAACGATTGGAAAATAGGCGGCTAGAAAGTTTTCGGGTCATTGCTCATTGTCGAACTTTGATTACCGAGAGTTACTGGCGACTATTCGGATGAATCGGCTGTTAAATTACTATCTTTGGGATTATCTTTCGATCCCGTTAGTGCCACCCAAGAAGGAACGAGCCATCCATCAGCCCAATATCCTCCAATCAGATCTCTGTAGTATATTTCAGCCTCATCTTCATTGTCAGAGTGCGTATCTCCATTTGTGATCTCTGCTAATGAACGAGTGAGGGGGGTTCTGCTCATAAAACTCGAGTGCAGTTTAACCTTGTGGAATAATGCGACGAGGATTCCGAGAAAAATTAGGTATTCTACTAAGACAAGTGTTGCCCATAGGAATATCTGTGGGAAGAAGTTGAATCCAGTGTCAGGATTGATAATTGTTAAATAGATGACATTTGTAAGCCCTATTAAAGATGAAAACATAGTGATAGATGCCGAAACCCAAACCCATTCTTCCGATCGCTGACCACTTAATGATTCCCAGACAGACATCAGTCCAGCAAACGTCATCACTGAGAAAAAGATAGCGATGATTTGCATGTCATTGTGAAGACACGGGGATGGTGATTCATTCAGAAAGGGAAATACATATTTGAAGGCTGTGAAGCAAATCAGTGCAAGGCAGATGGCTGTAGAGACACAAATTGTTTGCATTGCGCGATGACTCGTGTCTTCATAGCTAGCCGAGAGGGCCATGTTGTGAAAGCCATGTCCGTTTTTGACGAATAGGCGTGAGTCGCTTTGATCGCATCTGCAGGTTGCCGTCATGCTTTCCGCACTCACTGTGGACTGATTCGTATTTACTTTCATTAATTCAGATTCGGCGTAGTAGGTATTTTCGGGTCCTGAAATTGACAAGTGATAGCTGTTGGCTCTATCGGCGTTTGCTAAGCTGAAATAGAAAGATTTCCTTTTCTTAGTAAGTCGTCGCTGAAGCCATCTTCCTCCCTTCGTGATACTCTCGGATGCGGTATTCCATACGCGAATAAGGGGAATATTCTGGCTTGTGCGGATAATAATGCTGGAACAACCTATGGCTATTTTCTCAAGAGCTGAATTTGCGCATTGAGGGTGATTCGTCGGTTTGGCTTTAGCTCGAACCAAAATAGGCTTGACTCGCCAATAGCCATTAAGCAGCGTTAATACAAGAGCTTCGAGCTCATCATGTTCTTCAGGCTTGCTTTTGCTGTTGCGGCAAAGGATAGCTAGATCGGCTTTAATTATCTCGCTTGTTTTCTGTATGTTGGCATCTCTCTCGTGAGGTGTACGGGTTGAGTTCAGTATGAAACTCGCTATCGTGTTTGAAATACGAAGAGCATCGGATTTCGTGCTACCAACTAGGCATTTGATTGCTATTGCAAGGGAATGAGTAATATATTGCTTAGCTTCGGTATCCTTTAGTCTTTCAAGTGTCTGCTCGTGCTCGTCGGTGTACTTGAGAGCAAATGTCAGCTCTCGCTTGTCCTGGATCGCTGCCGGTACAACTACGGTCTCACCTTGAAGTATTGGAGGAACAGTGATCTCGTATTCTGTTTCTATGTGGAAGAATCGCCCGCTTGAGCGAATGGATTCGTTAATGCGTTTTGTTTGTTTGGATGGGTTGAGAAGTGCGGTAAGCAGCAAAAGACTTAGGGCTTCGTTCTTTGTTTTTGCGGGGGTGAGTCTGTCTAGTATTTTATCGATCTGACTTTGGAGGGTGCAGGAAAGAGCTACACCTTTGAAAAAATACTTGTTTGAGGCGGAGATCACCTTCGCCATAAGCCATGCAAGAAAAAGCATATCAATCGCAAAATCCATCAAGATTGGCCCGAACACAAGGCATTTCGAATTTATAACAACGAGCACGATAGCCAGAATTAAAACGCTAGCACTGGCCACAAGAAAGAAGGCAAGATCAAGGAGGATGAGTTTTCGTAGTTGCGCACGAGATTTAGGGGTGTCGTCAAATAGGTTAAGCCATCGTTGCTCTTGCGGCTGTGTATATGAGCTTGACAGGTTTTTAGATGATTCAGCCCGTTTTTGAGGAAGAAAAACACCGAGTCCTATCGTCACGAAAATTAAAAAAATTGAGACTATACCTATCGGCGAGTTCGTTGGATCATTTAGTGTTTGCCAAGATGCGCTGAAGAAAAAAAGAAGAGCACAGGCGATGATGGCTACTACAAAATAAGAAATTATTACAAGTATTCGTGAGGACGAACGCTGCTGCTTCAGATATAGACCGCATTTCCTATACAAGATGGCGAGTGAGGCGGACATGGTTATCAGGGGGATGCAAAGAGCCATGAGTAGATCAGGAATATCCCTAGTGCAGCCGTTCCATCCGAGAACGATAATGGCGAATAGACAAAGTACCTGCAAAACCAAGAAAGTGATTGGTTGTGAACCTACGCATGCTGCCACCGCTTCTCCGTAAGCAAAGTATAAACAATATGCAATTATATGACATTAGGTAAACTATGATGCTAATTATATGCTTAAGGTACCAGTTTGGTTGATTGGTTCTGGGGCTTTGATGCCTAAATCATGATTTCCCGCTTCGTTCTTTTACCATTCCTGTTTAGCTAGGGTTTTTTGGCCAAGTACGCTTGCGACCGAGTTGGGAGATTGGCCTTCTCCGCCGTGCGCTATAGCGACGAGTCCGGGCTTGGTGCATACCCAATTACTGATGCACTTGGACATTCCCTACTGTGCGCGGGTGTTTTCTGGCGCAACCTTTAAAGGGAGGCATCGACGCAAGTGCCCTATACGAAGGCCGCGTCCCTGCTAGCCTGCCATAGTTTAGCAGTCAAACCGACAATCATGATGGGATGCATGAGGAGGGTTTCATCCTTGCTTTGCGTCGAAGAGGACGTGGTTCTGGCGAGGTTGCTTTGCGACTGAGTTGCATCCGAAAGTAAGTTCACCCATGATGAGGTGATCGATGCTTTGTGCGACGCGTTCGGCTTTCGAACCGGCTATGAGAGACTGACCAATCAAGAGATGGATAGTATGCGACTCCGCGTGATGTCTTTTTGTTTTGAAAAAATTTACAAAGCGAGTGCTTGCGTAACCACTTTGCCCAGAATTTCTTTGTCAAGTTTGCTGAAACGGGTTGAGTCTCCGAGAAATATAAGACTTTTTATGGCTCCCTTTCTGCTTTTGATGAAATCAAAAGCGTGGGCGACGCTGTCAAGATCCTGTGGTTCGACTATGAGAATGAGCGAATGATTTACTTTTGCGTATGGACCAACCGCGAAGGTATCAACTGGATTTCCAAGTGGCGATACAATTAAATTCTCGCTTTCGATGTAGCCATCAGTTTTGAGTATGTCGGATGTCCAGTTATTGATGAGCTCGTTTGCATGATAAGGGGTCGTGCCGCAAAAACGAACGATCTCCATGCCTGCATTTCGAAAAGGCTCAAGACAACTGTCCGGAAAAGATGCTTGTCCGCCAAGGACAATAAGGCGATCAAAAGAGCCTGACAGGATGGCGTGAATCGTCTCTTGCTCTATGGTGCAATATGTAGTAATAAAGAATAGAGGCGCCTTCTTTTCGCAGATATATGGCAGAAGCGAAATGGTATCCCCGGTGCAACCATCGTAAGTGATAACCGCTGTCGAACCCCAGGTCCCTCTTTTCAATCCTTGCCAAAATACTTCTCTCGCTGTTTCGGCGAGATTTTTCCCCTCGATGCGTGAAACCGCGATTTCAGTATTTGCCGTTAGCTCATTCGTAACATGATTTGAAACTTGTTTTTGCGATCCGAGAACGATTACTTCTTCCGGAGCGTAGCGTTTCAGCGCTTGCGATGTTACGTCGGGCAAGGAGTCGTGTTTTGCGAGCAGGAGCGGGGCATCTAGCAGGCCGGCTAAAGAATTCGCGATAAGACACATGGAATCCGACTCCCCGGAAGTCATGATAATCCTGGTACTACGATCTAATTCAGTCGACTCAATTTCTTCGAGAAGTTTTACTGCCGTGCCATAACGGTCGTCGCCAGATATTGTCGTTAGCGTTCCCTCTGGAATGATAACGTTCTCCAAAAGAGCATTGAACACTTTCCCTTCCGACTCAGGACTGCCCAAATGACCTCCCAACGCACGGTATATACGACACACTTCTTTTGCCGATCCAACAGTTCGGATATGTCCCTTTTCTAACCAAATCGCCTTATTGCACAGTCTCTCGATCTGGTCATTGTTATGGGAAACAATCAAGACAGTTACTTCATGCTCTTTGATCAGCTGCATGATGCGCCGTTCGCATTTTTGCTGGAACATAAAATCGCCAACAGAAAGAACTTCGTCTACGATGAGTATCTCGGGGACAATTACCGTCGCGATAGCGAAGGCTATGCGAGCAATCATGCCAGATGAATAGTTTTTCATAGGCATGTCAAGGAAAGTTTCTATTTCAGCGAATTCAACTATTTCATCAAAATGCTGATTAATGAACTTTCGCGAATAACCAAGCAGAGCTCCGTTCAAGTAGATATTCTCTCGAGCAGTGAGCTCCATATCAAACCCTGCCCCCAGTTCGATAAGGGGCGCAATGTTGCCGTTTATGGTGCATGTTCCTTCGGAAGGTTCAAGAACCCCGGCAACAATCTTAAGCAGGGTCGATTTTCCGGATCCGTTTGTTCCCAGGATGCCAAAAACATCGCCCTTCTTTACCTCGAATGAAATGCGATCGAGAGCTCTAAATTCCTTAAATATAAGCTCTCTGCGCGCGACGGCGATCGCATATTCTTTCAAGCTGTTCAATTGCTCACTTGCCATGTTGAAAATCATCGACACATTGTCAACTGATACCATAGCAGCGCGCCCATTTTCGGGTTTTATATGATTTGAGAGCATGCTCAGCGGGGTTGTATTAACGTTTTCGGGCATGTTGACCGCCTTATACGTAGAGGATGAATTTTTTCTCGGTTGCTTTAAATACTGCGAATCCGATTATGAATGTTGAGAGCGCCATGCCAAGGCAGATAAGCTGCTCTTGTATACCCGGGACGATTTGATTCATAGCGATGTCCCGAAAGTACGTTACATAGTGGTACATAGGGTTAAACTGCTCTGCAGCTTGCATCCAGTTTGGAAGGATACCGATCGGATAAAACAGGGGGGTGGCATATGTCCACGCGGTAATGATGACCCCCCAAAGATGACAGATGTCGCGGAAAAAAACAGCTAATGCAGCCAAAAGCATGCCGAGGCCGGCGCAAAATATTGCCACAAACAAAAGCAATAAAGGGAGAGCGAGCAGACTAAAAGTTGGGGAAATGCGGAAGAACAGCATAACGATGACTACAGCAATAAGGGAAATGGCGAAATTTACTAGTTGGAATAGTATTTTTTCCAGAGGAAAAATAAATTTCGAAACTCGTATTTTTTTAATAAGAGGGGCAGATTCGATAATGGAGCTCATAGCGCCGCTGGTGGAATCAGCCATGAGAGTAAATAGGATATTGCCCAATATTAGATACAGGGGAAAGTTTTCGATGTCGTCACCGAACTTGAGAATATTGCTGAATACGGCAACTAGCACACACATCATAAGCAAAGGATTGAGCACTGACCAGAGTACACCAAGGATACTTCGCCGATACTTCAGCTTGAAATCTTTGCTGACGAGAGAAGTGATAATGAACCAATTTCGTTTCATGGTGCCTTTAGCGGCTAATGTACGTGCCATGGGTTCCTTTGTGGTTAGGTTTGGCGCTAGTAGTCTAGTATTGTTTTGTGACAACAAGACTACATTGTACTTCCGTGGGTTTCTTGAATGCAGCAATGCACGAAAATATCAGCTTCGCTAAAAAACGATGCATGAGCGATACAGCAAGAGGGTCGAATTTCGTCGCTGGCCATTGTGCAGAAAAAGAGTGCTAACTTTTCGCATCACTTTCGATTGCGTAAATGCCTATGGTTTTCGGGTGGGATTGACCTCAGTTGGTCATTGTGCTGGTTGCGCAAACGATAAAGTACAAGGATAATCTTAGCTTTACATGTCAGCTAAATTGATGGAGGAATCACTGTGAAGGGCATCATATTGGCGGGGGGCTCGGGTACTCGTCTCAATCCTTTGACGACCGTCACCTCGAAACAGTTGCTACCCGTGTATGACAAACCCATGATTTATTATCCGCTTTCAGTTCTGATGATGGCAGGCATTCGCGACATTTTAATTATTTCGACGCCCGATGATTTGCCGAATTTCGAACGGCTTTTCAAGTCTGGAAAGCATCTGGGATTGAATTTGAGTTATAAAGTGCAGCCAACGCCCAATGGCCTTGCGCAGGCGTTTGTACTCGGAGAAGAATTTATCAATGGTGAAGCTTGCGCTCTTGTTCTCGGTGATAATATTTTTTACGGAAGTGGTTTGGGCGGATATCTTGCAACTGCGGTGCAACGTGCACGGGGAGCAACGGTGTTCGGCTATCGAGTGGAGGATCCAGAGCGATTCGGCGTTGTTGAGTTCGATGCGAGCGGCAAGGCTCTTTCTATCGAAGAGAAACCCAGGCATCCAAAGTCGAACTACTGTGTGACGGGTCTTTATTTTTACGATGAGCGCGTTTGCGAATATGCAAAGCGTGTAAGGCCTTCTGAGCGCGGCGAATACGAAATAACCGACCTCAACAAGATATATCTTGATGAAGGGGATTTAAACGTTGTTACGTTGGGCCGTGGTTTCGCATGGTTCGACACAGGTACGGTGGACTCTCTTTTCGATGCCAGTGAGTTTATTCGAGTGGTTGAGAGCTGCCAAGGTGTCAAAATTGCCTCGCTCGAGGAAATTGCTTACACGCAAGGTTGGATTGCCGAAGCGCAAGTATTTGAGGCAGCTGAAAAATATGGCAAAGCGGAATATGGGCAATATCTTTATAAAGTCATTGAATCAGCTCGTCATGAAGCCATAAGGGGCTAGGATGCAAAAAGTTAAGCTATCCAACATCCTTCTTGAGTCGGGACCAAAGATGGATTTTCATCCTGATCTTTACGCTCGGTCGGCATCCCCGATCATCCCGGATAAAGATAGTTCGTTCGCTGCGCAACTGATGCCGTATGCTAAATATGATTTCGGTACGTACTTCAACACCTGTTCTTGTGCGAAATATAAGAAGTATACTTATGCGGAAAATTTTTTTCTTCATCTCGAATTGAAGGGCAGCGGAGAAGTGAGGTTTGAAACCGTTTCTCGAACCTCACTTTCAACGGTTCGCACGATGGTCGGTCGTGTTGAGTTCGAAAACGAAGAGTTCGATGTAATAGAATTCGAGTTTCCCGAAACAAGCGATATATTGCTGGCATTTGAAATTGTGACTTACGGAACATGTCATATCAAAAACTCGTACTACTTTACACACGTGGCCGATGAAGAGGTTTCTCCCGTAAGGCTTTCTGTCGCAATGACAACGTTTAACAACGAAAAATTCGTAATACCGAACATTCAGTTATTCAAGCGAGAGCTACTTTCGCTTGGCGACGAGATCGCTCGTAGTTTGACAGTTCATGTAGTGGACAATGGTCGTTCGCTCGATGTCGAGGGGCTTTCTGGGGGAGGGGTGTTTATTCATCCCAATCCCAATGTCGGTGGCTCAGGTGGGTTTGCTCGCGGTATGATTGAGTCAATTCACCAGAAGGTCAAGCCCACCCATGTGCTGTTGATGGACGATGATGTGTCGGTGTCTCCCGAAAGCATTAGACGCACCTACGCATTGCTCTCCATCCGTCGCGAAGCCTATATTGATGCTTTTGTCAGCGGAGCGATGCTTAAGCTGGAGAAGCCCAATATGCAGTTTGAGGATGTCGCTTATGTCCGCGAAGATGCGCTCTATGATCGCATTAAACCCGATCTCGATATGGAGGACATCTCGGACGTTGTGCTCAATGAGACTATAGATGTTGAAAAGCGCAACGCTTACTGCGCTTGGTGGTATTGCTGCATTCCGATGAATGTTATCGAGGAAAACGGACTCCCGTTGCCCTTGTTCGTAAGGTGCGATGATGTCGAATACGGTATGCGCTGTCAGCCAACCATCATGGCGATGGGCGGGATTTGTGTCTGGCATTCCGCGTTCGGGGGACGCTTTAAAGCTTCTATTGATTTATACCAATATACTCGCAACTTTATGATTGCTACCGCATCGGTGGATCCTGCTTTGCAGAACATTTTCATAAAAAGGTTTTGGGACAATATCCAGCTGGAATTGAAGAAATTTAATTATGATAGCGCGGATCTCCTTCTCGATGCATTTGAGGACTATCTAAGGGGTCCTAAGTTCATAGAAGAAGTATCGGGAGAGGATACTGTCAAGAGAAATTCAACAAAAAATGAAAAGCTTATACCGTTGTCAAAAATTGATTTCCCTGGCGTTTCCGACGCAGCTATTTCTTTGGGAGAGATAGCTGAGGACGGGGGGCGAACCATCTTGGAGCGATTAGTGGATTACGCAACCTTCAACGGACATCGTTTACCAAATGTCATGTTGAAAGATGGATTTGCGGTTGTGCCCGCTGGTGGTTTTTCGTATCCCGCCAAACGGATGCGTATGCATAGAGTTCTGTTGGCGGTTGATTCCGATGGTAAACTGGGCAGCTTGCGTACAATGGACAGGACTAGATTTCGCCAGATAATGAAGCGCTATAAGAGGTGCCTTGGTGCGTATAGATCCAAAAGAGACGCTGTGATTGCTGAATATGCTGCCGCAGCAAAACATCTACGCTCCGAAGGGTTTTGGAAAAGATATCTAGGTATGTGAGCACGATTAAATCATCAATGATTAAGGTGGCGAAAACTAATATCATATGATGCAAAAAGGGGAAAACTTGATCGAACGCTTTGAGTGTTCAACAAGCAAGCGTTCATACGTTGTCGTATTCAGTGTGGTATTTTTAGCGTTTTTCATCGTCATGTGTTTTAGTTTTTTGATGGCGGGAAAAGGCTTCTTATGGTTGACCGACGGGCTTGAACAGCAGTACGTTTTTTTTGCTGCGCAAGGCGAGTGGCTTCGCCAAATACTTAATACAATTTTCGTCGAGCATAATTTTGCATTGCCAATGTGGTCGACGGAAATTGGTTATGGCGGAGACATGTTGGTGACGCTGTTCTCTTGCATTGGAGATCCTGTTAATCTGATTTCTGTGTTTTTCCCTCTTGAATATGCAGATTTAGCCTTGAATATGACGGTGGCGATCCACCTGTACCTCGCTGGTTTGATCTTCTCATTTTATTGCCTGTACAAGGGAAATGGAAGATTCGGAACGCTTATTGGTGCAGTAGTCTTTATGTTTAGTGGGTTCACGTTACTTGCTTTCACGCAGGTGTTCATGTTGGCTTGTCTCGTGTACGGTCCTTTAGTGCTTTGGGGTATCGATAAGGTATTCGACCGAAAAAATCCAGTCCTGTTCATTGCGTCGATAGCGCTCTGTTTTTTGAATTCGGTGACATTCTCGTATTCGATTTGTCTGTTACTCTTGGTGTACTGTCTCGTCCGTTATTGGCATCTCGATGAGAAGAAAACACCACGGGGGTTTGCGAAATGGGTTTTCAAAATAGCTGGCTACACGATGATCGGTGCCCTTATCGGCATGGTTTTCTTCGTTCCTAACGCAATGGCAATACTTGGGCAAGGCCGGCTAGGAGTTGATCGGCCCGAGGCGTTGTTCTACGAACCCTTGTATTACATAAAGTTACTTGCTGGCTTTCTCGCTGGAACCGATGTTGGTGCAGATTGCTCGTATGGGTTTGCTGCAATTGCCCTCATCGCGGTTTTCGCATTGTTCGGCACGAAGAAGTCGAGGGACGTCTCTGGTAGCGTAGACGGAATAATGAAAATCATGTTCATTGTCTTGACGGTGTTCTTATGTCTGCCAGCCATTGGAAAGGTTTTCAACGGTTTTGCTTATCCGAATAACAGGTGGGTATGGGCTTACGCGCTCTGCGTATCTTATATTGTTGTTGCGGTGATGCCTAGACTGCTCGCTCTGAATGTGCGCCAAAAGCGCTTTGTCGTAATCGGGTCGATTGCGTATGCGTTGGTTACGGGGCTGGTTTTCTTGCCGTTTGCAAGCAAGGAAGTGCTGTTCTCCTGTATCGTGCTGATCGGTTTAGCATTTCTGCTGTGCAATGCGAAGGACATCGCAAAGCAGAAAGCAAAGCTCGCTATCTTAGGTTCTACCTTTGTCTGTATCGCGTTTGTATTCAATAACTTTGGATCGATCTTTACTTCAGGTGGCCCTCATGCCGCCTCCCGTCAAGTCGGCATAGGACGCTCTTATGAACTTCTTGTAAATAACAATCCCAGCAATGTCGTTTCCGAGATAGTTGATGATTCTTTTTGGCGCTACGACGGATCTCGCGTCCCTATGTTCAGAAACAGCAATATGGTTCAACATCAAAACGCTCTTTTGTTCTACAGCAGCTACTACAATGATCTTGTTGATCGTTATCATTCCTATATGGGACTCATCTCGTCGTCGATGAATTTCTCGTACACCGGCCTTGATGCTCGCACGCCCCTCGAGGCTCTGGCCGGCGTGAAGTATTTTGTTGTACCGAAAGGGCAGACTGATATGCTCCCCCCGTTGTTCACGCATAAGGCGGCTTGCGGAGTGTACGATGGGATGGAATATATCGCCTATGGGACGGACGACTACTTGCCCACCACTTTTTTCTACGACGAGGTGATTGACGAAGCTGATTTCGAGGCGATGACTCCCGCACAAAGGCAGCAGGCGCTCCTGCAAGGCGTTGTGATCGAGGAACCTTCGTCTCTTGCGAAGAATGCGGATCTGCGGTTTACTGACCAGGCGGTGTCTTATGAGATTGCCCCGAAGCTGGATAAGGAGCAGTCTTTTGATGATGTTAATGATGCGTTCGAAGAACAGGGTATCGAGATAGATGGTACGAAGTTTACCGTGGTGCGTTCCGGTGCAACGATTGTGCTCAAAGCCGATATACCAGCTGATGTCGAGGCCTATCTTTATATCAAAGGGGTTAAGTATTCCGACGTGCCCCCATCAAGTAGGTTTACCGAGGCGCAGCGGGAGAGTATGAGCTTGTATAGCAAAGAGCTCGCGTTGTTTGACGATGTGTTCTACGGTTCGCCGACGAAGGATGTAAAGCTTGACGTTAAACTCGATGACGTGAGCCAACAGGTTTGGAATCCCACAGCATCGAGTCATTTGTATGGTGGAAAGGATTCTTGGCTGGTGAACTTGGGATATTCTGATGAAGAGCGCAAAGACGTAGAAGTAACGTTTTCGTCTGCTGGGGTGTATGACCTTGAGGATCTGCAGATAGTTGTCCAACCAATCGATGCTTATGCTGATCAGATACAGAAGCTCAAATCAACTTCGGCGAAGATTCACGGCGCCTCTTTTAACGGATCGACTTATTCTTGTACGGCAGATGCAGAAGGGTCGCCGAAGCTTTTGTACTTTGGAATACCTTACTCAAGTGGGTGGAGCGCTTACGTTGACGACAATCCTGTCGAGATAAAGCACTCCAATGTGGCATTCATGGGCGTAGAGCTTGATGGTGGGCGGCATGAAGTAGAGCTGCGGTATGAAACCCCCGGGCTTAAAACCGGTGCGATGCTTTCCTTGGTCGGGCTGGTGATGTTGGGCGCGGTTGTTGTGGTGGGGCGTGTTCGGCGCACAAAAATAGCGGAGGAGACAAAATGAAAACTTATCTAATTACCGGGGGAGCCGGCTTCATCGGAAGCAATTTTGTGCTCTACCTCTTAAAGCGTTATGAGGATATCTGCGTTGTCAATGTGGACGCTCTTACGTATGCGGGAAACCTTGAGAACCTGATTGCGGTCGAAAATGACGATCGATATCATTTTCGAAAAGTGAATATTTGCGATACAAGAGCTGTTGACAGGTTGTTTGAGCAGTTCGATGTCGACTTTGTAGTGAACTTTGCAGCAGAATCTCATGTGGATAGATCCATTGAGACCCCTCAGGTGTTCGTCAACACCAATGTGTGTGGCACCGTGTCCCTGCTTGATGCGGCAAGGAGGGCATGGGAGCTTGACGATGGGTCGTATGGGAGCAAGAAGTTCTTGCAGGTCTCGACCGACGAAGTGTACGGTTCCTTGGGTGTGGATGGTTATTTTACCGAGGATACGCCGCTCGATCCTCATAGCCCATATTCATCTTCCAAGGCATCTGCGGATTTGTTCGTGAAAGCCTACGGCGACACATATGGCTTCCCCTTTAACATTACCAGATGCTCGAACAATTATGGCCCGTTCCAGTTTCCCGAAAAACTTATTCCGCTCATGATCAATAATGCTTTGCATGGAAAGAAGCTGCCGATTTACGGCGATGGTTTGAATATTCGCGATTGGCTCTATGTAGAGGATCACTGCAAGGCTATCGACGTGGTTATCGAGCGAGGTAGACTAGGGGAAGTCTACAACGTGGGGGGGCATAATGAGCGGACGAATGTGGCCATAGTCGAAACCATTCTCGATTATCTTTCGTGCAATGTTAACGAAAATATTTCTCGCGATTTAATTGATTATGTCTCGGATCGAAAGGGACATGACCGCAGGTATGGCATCGATCCAAAGAAGATTTCAAATGAGTTGGGGTGGATGCCCGATACTCCTTTCGAGGATGGTATAAAGAAGACGATCGCTTGGTATCTCGAAAACAAGTCTTGGGTTGAAGGTGTCACGAGTGGCGGCTACCAGAATTATTATAAAGCGATGTATGGCGATCGCAACCGGTTGTCGCAAGGGGAGGATCGATGATTCCTTTTAACAAACCCGCTTTCGTGGGCACTGAACTTGACTATGTTGCTCAAGCAGTGAGAGGTGGAAAAATATGCGGTGATGGACCGTTCACCAAGAGATGCCATGGCTGGCTTGAGCACAATTTCGGTTGCCATAAGGCGCTTTTGACGACGAGTGGAACCTCTGCGCTCGAGATGGCTGCGATTCTTTGCGATCTCGCGCCGGGCGATGAGGTCATCATGCCAAGCTATACATTCTCTTCAACTGCCAATGCGTTCGTGCTTGTGGGCGCAAATATAGTGTTCGTTGACATTCGGCCCGATACTATGAATATTGATGAGCGAAAAATTGAGGCTGCAATAACGTCGAAAACTAAAGTAATAGTACCGGTTCATTATGCAGGCGTTGCCTGCGACATGGATGCAATTATGCACATCGCTCGCACGTATGGACTGAAGGTTGTCGAGGATGCGGCGCAAGGAGTGATGAGCACTTATCGAGGTCTCCCTCTTGGAACCATCGGCGACTTTGGCTGCCTCTCGTTTCACGAGACGAAGAACTACTCGATGGGTGAAGGTGGCGCGCTGCTTGTTAATGATCCTGCGTACGGCGAACGAGCCGAAATCATTCGTGAGAAAGGTACGGATCGTGCAAGATTCTTCCGTGGACAAGTCGATAAGTATACTTGGGTCGATTACGGAAGCAGCTACCTTCCCAGTGATCTTAACGCTGCTTATTTATGGGGCGAGCTTGAGCAAGCTAACCGCATTAACGACAAGCGCCTTACTCAGTGGGAGCGTTATCGTTCGGCATTCGAGTCCTTGGCGTATGCGGGGATGGTAGAGCTGCCGACGGTGCCCGTCGATTGTGCGCACAATGCTCATATGTTTTACCTCAAGTGTCGCAACCTTTCGGAGAGGTCTGAGCTGATCGCCTTTTTGAAGGCTCGAGAGATACAAGCGTCTTTTCACTATGTTCCGCTGCACTCTGCGCCCGCAGGCGTGCGGTTTGGTCGTTTTCACGGAAGCGAAGTCTATACGACTGTCGAAAGCGAGCGTTTAGTTAGATTGCCCCTTTATTTTAACCTTTCCTTATCCGAGCAAGATGAGGTTATCGAGGCGGTCAAAAACTTCTACGACACGAGTGCTCTGGTGGGGAGAGTCGATGAATAATCAATCGCATAATCTTCTTATCCTAGGCTCCATGGATGAATTCGTCGAATTGGTAGAACTCGCTCGGAACCGCGGTTATCGCACGATTGTGGTTGATGGATATGCAGATGGTCCGGCAAAACGATACGCTGACGCAAAGTACGACATTCCCATTACCGATGCCAAAGCTCTCGCTGAAGTGTGCAAACGGGAGCGAGTTGACGGAATCATTACCGCGTATTCCGACATACTTTTTCAGTGTCTCTGTCGGTTGTCGGATCTTACGGGCATTCCAAGCTACTGCCCTTCTGCGGGCATGAATTTTCTTCGCGATAAGACGCTTATGAAGAAGATGTTCGAGGATCTCTCTATCCCAACGCCTCAAAGTTTCGTTGTGTCCTCAAAAGATGAAAGTTTCCCAGTTGTAAATTACCCCTGCGTTATCAAGCCGGTAGCAGGATATGGCTCACGCGGTGTATTCGTGGTTGAGGATGAAGCGCAAGCTCGAGCTCGTGCTGTCGAGGCCGAGTGCGTTTCATCCCAAGGGAAAGCTATTATGGAAGAATATAACCCAGACTACGAATTTAATATGATCGCATGGGTCGCGGACGGTGCCGTGCACGCTGTTAGTATAGCGGATCGTGAGAAGAGTTCGGAAGTATCTTGGGAGGTTCCTCATGTGAGCAGGATTGTTTACCCGAGTCGGCTTCAAGACAGTGTTCGAGAAGAGGCTCTCGCGATTGTTCAGCGAGTTTCCGCTTATGTGGGACTGCGAAACGGTCCGATTTGCATGCAATTTTTCTGGAGCGCCAAGAGGGGCCTTCAGGTTTGCGAGATTGCGGGAAGGGTTTTCGGATACGAACATGAGTTGTTGTTTTATAGCAGCGGCCTGCGTGTTGAAGATTTGTTGCTAGATACCGTTTACGACAAGAAATCGCTTCGGCGCCGACTTGAGGACCACGATATTGATTCTTTTTCTCGCTGCTGTTGTGGCTTGTACTTTCACGGACGCGAGGCAGTGATTGGTTCGATGGACGGAGCGGTTGCCGCTATAGGGAATGCGGGGGATTCTGTCTGCGAAAGTTTTATGTACTATCGTGAAGGCGAGCGCGTCGGGCATGGATTTGGAGAAAAGCCCTACGTCGCCAGGATATACCTATGCGCAGAGAATTATGATTCACTGGATCATTCGACATTTGATTTATACCGGTCGTTTGATGTGTGCGATGAGAACGGAAAAAGTATAGTGTATCATAATGAACTGCCAAGCTACGAATGAGTGCTGGTAGAATGCCGAGAAGGGGGCGACATGAGCAAAAAGATAGTTATTTTTGGTGCGGCGGGAACGCTGGGCCTCTACTTGACCGATTATCTTGTCGAGCGACTAGACAGTGCTGAGTGGGAGATTATTGCTTCTGGGCGAAAGGATCTCACTTTTTTTGACCGATATGCGCCTGCTGTTCGCTACATTTCTGCAGACATAGCGAACAGGGAGTCGTTTGCTTCGTTGCCGCAGGAAGATGTGTACGCTGTCATCCATTTTGCGGGTGCCTTGCCTGCCTATATGAAGGGGTATGATCCGTGGCAGTACGTTAATACGAATGTGCTTGGGACGCTCAACGTTCTCGATTATGCTCACAGAGCGGGTGCGGACAGGATTTTGTACACGCAAACCATCTCCGATTATGCAGGCTATTTTGAAGAGTTGGTGGAATTGAAGGACGACATGCCACGTCGTCCTCCTATGACCGGTGACCATTCGGTTTACGCGATTACAAAGATTGCTGCCGAGCAGCTATGCTGGAACTATCAAGCTAATTACGGTCTCAAGTGTTTTGCATTCAGGCTTCCAAACATCTACTGTTTTATGCATGATAGCAAAACTCTTTATCGAGATGGCAAGCCGGCCACAAGCTCTTATAGATATATGATAGACCAAGCGCAAGCGGGAAAGCCGCTTGAGGTTTGGGGCGATCCAGAAAAAGGCATGGATTTGATTTACGTTAAGGACTTTTGCCAAATGATGGAAAAAGCTTTGTTTGTCGACCGAAATGAGGGCGGTATATATAATGTGGGTACTGGTGTGATGACCTCATTGGAACAGCAGGTGAAAAACATCATCACAGTATTTTCTCCAAAGGACAGACCTTCGGAAATTGTCTATTGTCCAGAGAAGCATGATTGCGTCAACTACTACATGAATGTTGATAAGGCGAAAGTAGAGTTGGGATACTCTCCCGAGTATGATCCTATAGCATTCCTTGTCGACTATAAAAAAGAAATGGAAGATGACCGTTTTGCGGACTTCTTCAAAGAAAAGTATGGTGAAAAATAAGTGGAATGTACGGCGCGTACAGTAGTTTCCGTTGTCATTCCTTGTTACTTCTCCGAGGCTACTATTGCAAAAGTTGTGCATCAAACGCGAGATGAGCTGGTCAAAAAGTTCTTTGACTACGAATTCATACTCGTTAACGATGGATCGACTGACAGAACGTTTCGGGAAATTGAGACGTTGTGTCGAGAAGATCACAAAGTTGTCGGAATAGATTTTGCAAAAAACTCTGGACAGCATAGTGCAATTATCGCTGGTCTCAATTATGCTTCAGGGGACTTGATTATGGTTATGGACGACGATTTGCAAACGCATCCGTCGCAGTGCCTTAAGCTTATCGAGGCCATGGACGGCGGCTACGATGTTGTGTTTGCTTGCTATCCGGAGCATAAAGAGGCATGGTGGCGGCGCCTAGGTTCTCTGTTTACGGTGTGGTCTATGCGCGTGCTGACCCAGCGCCCCAAAGGTATAGTGGCAAGCAGTTTTTTCGTTATGCGAAAGTATATTGCCGAGGAAATCATCAGATACCGCGGTCCCTATGTCTATATCCAGGGTTTGATTTTTCGATCAACCTGGAATATAGGCAATGTTGAAGTTCGGCATTTTGAACGGGAATCAGGGCGGTCCGGCTACACATTTAAGACGTTGCTGCGGCTTTGGTCGACGGTTCTCGGCTTCTCTCTTTTGCCTTTACGACTTTGCTCCGCTATCGGCATGCTGATGGGCGGAGGCGGTATAGTTGGGGCTATCTTCTTGGTGGTCCAGCGTCTTCTCAACGAAGATATGCAGCTTGGATGGAGCTCTCTTATGGTGGCTGTGCTAATTTGCTCGGGCGCGATAATGGTGTTTATGGGGCTGATTGGTGAATATCTCGGGCGCTTATTCATGACAATTAATAATGCACCGCAGTATGTGAAGAAGACCTTGATTGACGAGCGTGTTCATGAGGGGGCGGGAGAGTGACATGTTGAACTTCGCTGAAGTTGATCAATTAGAGACGCCGTGCTTTGTGCTGGACGCTCAAGAGCTCGGACAGAACTTCGATGATTTCAGGCACGCACTTGAAGAAAAATGGTCAGACAAATCTCATGTTGCCTACTCGGTCAAAACGAACCCTTTCCCCTGGATTTTATCAAAAGCGCGAACTGCTGGCTGTCTCGCGGAAGTTGTTTCCGATGAAGAATTTAACTTGGCACTTGCCCAAGGTTTCGCCCCTTGCGAGATCGTGTTTAACGGTCCAATCAAGAGCAGAGATTGGCTTAACTTTGCTCTTAACAATGGAACTTACGTCAATTTGGATTCGCGTCGAGAAATCGAATGGGTAAAAGAATATGCTGCAGCAACATCGCGTCTTGTGAAGGTCGGCGTACGCGCAAACATAGAATTGGAAAAGTATTGTCCGGGTGAAACTTTGTTTGAAGAGCACCATGGGCGTTTCGGTTTTTCTTTCGAGGGGGGCGATTTTGCGCGCGTTGTGGACGAATTGCGTGCGTTCGATGAGGGGGATATTGTGGTGTCGGGACTTCACATGCATGCCACGACGCGCAGTCGCTCAAACAACGTCTACCGGATGCTCGCGCGTTATGCTGCACGCATAGTGGAGGAATGCGAACTCAGCTTGGATTACGTCGATATTGGCGGTGGTTTTTTCGGTGGCGGTCCGCTCAACGTTGGCGCTTATGAAGAATACGTATTCACTATCGAATCGGAACTTGGAAAAGTTTGCGATCCGGACAAGGTCGAGTTGATCGTAGAGCCCGGTGGTGCAGTCGTTTGCACCCCAGGTTATTATGTCGGAAGAGTCGTAGACGTAAAGGACATACTCGATGAGCGCTATGTCGTTACGGAGCTTTCGCGCATTAACATTGATCATGAAATGAAGAAGACGTCATATAATCTAACGTTGCATGCTGTATCGTCTGATACTCATCCGTCGCAGATTTTGTGCGGATATACCTGTATGGATAGCGATAGACTTTGCGAATTGGTTGACGCTGTGGAATTATCTCCTGGCGACATTGTCGTCGTCAACAATGCTGGTGCATATTCCATGGCATTTACTCCGAACATGTTCATCAAATGCCCCCCTGCTGTTTACATTAAGGATGGGGACATAATTGAGATAGAGCGTCAGCCCTCTTTCGTTCGACCTCCTTGCGGTATTTGGGAATAGACATGTTCTCAGGTGTTAAGTCTTCAACGAAGACACTTATTGTTTTACACTTTGTTCTTGTGGTGTATTCCATAACGGGAATTTTGGGTAAAATTGCGTCTACGAAAGATTTCTTCAGTTTTGAGTTCTGCGCATATTATCTTGGAATAATTTTTCTCCTTGGTGTGTACGCAATCGCATGGCAACAGATTATCAAGAGACTTCCTCTGACAACCGCGTTTGCAAACAAGGCGATTACGGTCGTCTGGGGCATTGTTTGGGGTTTTCTTTTTTTTGGGGAATCTATTAATGCGCTTAAAGTGGCCGGAGCGTTGTTGGTTGTCGCAGGCGTTGTTGTTTATGCGCGTTCAGATGGTGCCTCTGGGCAAGACGCAGGGGATATGTCCAATGAATGAAACGGTTGTGATCTATTCGCTCGTTCTACTTTTTGGCGTTTTTGTGAGCGCGATTTCTCAGGTGCTTCTAAAAAAAGCTGCCATGAAAAAATACGATAGACCAATCGATGAATATCTGAACCCTCAAGTTATTTTCGCCTACGTATTGTTCTTCGGAACAACCTTTTTTAGTATCTTGGCTTATCGTGGAATACCCCTATCCCTTGGTCCTGTCCTTGAGGCGACGAGCTATCTGTATATTACGGTTTTTGGCGTTCTGATTTTCGGTGAGAAAATTAATCGCAAAAAGATGTTTGCACTGATGCTTATAGTTGCGGGCATTTGTGTATCGTCCTTAGGTACGGGGTAGGTCCAATGCATAAAAATATGATTTTTCTGTCAAAGAGGGCGAAAGCTGGTGAGCATTCTTTGGGACATCAGCCGGGCCTGTCTGTATGAAAAAAGAGGGGCTATCGTGCCGAAAGTGTCTGTAATTATTCCATGCTACAATCAAGAAAAATATTTAGAAACATGTTTGAACTCGGTGTTGTCGCAAAGCTTGTCTGATATAGAAGTGCTTTGCGTAGATGATGGTTCGACGGATGGCACCGGTGACATACTTGCCCAGTATGCGGCGAGAGATGATCGGCTACACCTCCTCAGTCAAAAAAACAAAGGAGCATCGTTTTGTAGAAATCGTGCGATCGATCAGGCGAGAGGCGAGTATCTTATCTTTTGCGATTCTGATGATATATATCCTGATACTGCAATAATAGAACGGCTTTATTGCGCTGGAGTTGAGCATGATGCCAAGGCGGTAGCTGGCTCGTATAGTATTTTTGACGAGACAGACAACGAGGTAAGATATGATTTCGACGGGCTTCTTTGGGGTCAAAGTTTCAAGAGGGAGGGTTTTGTTTCTTTCCTTGATTACCAATTCGATTATGGATTCACGCGTTTTATGTTTCGTTCGAGAGAGATAAAGAATAGCGGTATCAGGTTTGCTCCATATTCCCGATTTGAAGACCCACCTTTTTTGGTAGCCTTATTAGGGTATTTGGAGATGTTTTACGCAATTCCTGATGTTGTGTATCAAGCTCGAGTTGGCTATAAGCAAGTTGTTTGGGATAGCTCCGCTCAGGTTGATCTGCTTAAAGGGCTGTCGGATAATTTGCGGTATTCAAGGATCCATCGCTTGAAAAACCTTCACGAGCTAACTGTTCGCAGAATAGAAGAAGAATATGCCGGTGTTTTCTATTGGTCGCTTATCGACGAAATGGTTTTTTCGGCGATTGTGCGTGCAAATGGAGAAGTCTCCCCGGAACTTCTCAGCTCGTCTTTTCAAGGTCGTGTTGTTGATGGGTTTCTGTTGTTGAAACCTATGGAGCAGCAAGTTGCCAATGCCCAGAAATGGAACAAAGATATTCAGGATTTGCATGGAGCTGTTTTAGCGGAGCGCGCCGACAAAGAAAACGCTTGGGAAAGGTTGAAGGATGCAGGGCGCGAGTTGGCAGCTGTGTACGATTCTACGACATGGAGAATCGGGTCGGTCTTCACGGCCGTTCCTAGATGGTTTCGCGATTTCGGACGAAAAGTATAGTGATTATGATATGTGGCAGTGCAAATAATCGGGAAGGCGTGAGCTTATGTCGGGCGTCCTAGCCAAGTGTTCTAAAAACATGTCGATCGCTCTTTTAATTCTACTAATGGCTTCTATGCTTTTTCCTTATTCGGCCTGGGCCACTATCGAGGATGAAGATCAGACCTCTTTGACCGCCGATGAACTGCTTGCAGCGATTTCTGCTGGGGCAGTAGACACGCAGGTTGATCCGGGTGATTCAGGCTTGAATGCTAATAGTCGAGCCACTATGTCGGCATCGCATTTTGAGGAGTACTCCGGCGCCGAGCTCTACGACACCGCCGCCGCGCAGTCCGCAGGAGCCTTCGCGTCCTCCGAGTACGCCATCGTCGTCGGCCGCGGCGGATGGCCCGACGCCCTTTCCGCAACGAGTCTGGCGGGCGTGTACCGATGCCCGATCCTGTTCACCGAGAAGGACTCCGTTCCGGCAGCCACGGCCTCGGAGTTGGAGAGACTCGGGGTTAGCCACATCCTCCTCGTCGGCGGCCCCAACCTCGTGTCCCAGGGCGGCTTGGACGCCCTGGGCTCGGCGACGGGGGCGGAGGTGGAGCGCATCTGGGGCGAGTCCCTCTTCGACACCCAGATGGCCGTGTACGAGAGGGGCGCCGGGCAGTGGTCGGGCGACCTCGTGATCGTTGCGACGGGCGCGGACTTCCCCGACGCCTTGTCCATCGCCCCCGTGGCCTACGCAAAGAAGGCGCCCGTGTTCCTCGTCTCCGGAGGGGGGCTTCTTCCGGAGCAGAAGACCGCTTTGATGGACGCCGCCAGGTCCGGTTCCTTTGCGAACGCCGCCATAGCCGGCGGAACGAACGTGGTGTCCGAGGCTACGGAGGGCTTCATGGACGCGGTCACCGTGCTTGCGTCCGGGCGCACGGGGGGATGTGTGCGCTTGGCGGGAGCCGAGCTCTACGACACGTCGGCGGCGGTGGCCGAATGGGCGGTGTCCACCCAAGGGTTCAGCTGGGCGGCACCCGCCTTCGCGACCGGGAGGGACTCCTACGACGCCCTCGCCGGCTCCGTCCTCCAGGGCGAGAGCGGGTCGGTCTTGCTGTTGGTGGACGATCCGCAGGACGCCACCGTGCGCACCGCCGCGTCCCATGCGGGCGACGTGTCGTCCGTGCGCTTCTTCGGCGGGCGCAACGTGGTTTCTTCTGCAGTCCGTATGGGGATAGCCGATTCCTTCGGGTACTCCTACGCTTCGTTGCCCGGCTTTAGAGTTTATATAGACGCGGGCCATGGTTGGAATGATTCAAACAATGGTGTGTACGACTCCGGAGCTACGGGGTGTGGCTACCAGGAGGCGACCCTGACTAAAGAACTTGCTGGAATGGTTGCGAACATTTTGAGGAACGAGTACGGTGTTTCGGTATATCTCAATGATGATGGTGGTTGGTATAAATTGCGTCATGCGGAAGCAGTGGCGCAAAAATGCGATACAATCGTTTCTATTCACTTCAATGCGGGCGGAGGATCAGGCACTGAGTCTTTGATACACGAATACAATGCTGCCGGTCTCTCTCCTTCATGGCAGAGCCAGATACACCCTCACCTAATTTTTGGGACTGGATTGCACGACAGGGGAATGAAGCGCCAAGAGGTTGCGATTTTGGGCGGCCCGCTTCCCGCAACGTTGTTAGAGGTGGCTTTTATTGATAGCCAGTCCGATATGAATCAATATCAGGCTCGAAAAGTGACTATCGCCTATGAAATTGCTGCCGGGATTGTAGAGTAAGGAATGTAATGATTATAAGACGGGGTTATGTAAAGTGCACTTTAGCTGCCATTTTGGTGGTAACTCTTTGTTATCCCAATATATCCTATGCTGAAGATAATTATAGTGATTCCTCGAGTGAGTTTGCGCAAAGCCAAGACTCATCTAGTACTTGGAAAAATGAAGATGGTGACGCTAGTAAAGACATTCCTGCGGATGATTCCATTGTTGAGGATGAGGTGTTCAGCTCAATCTCCGATGATGAAATTGAGCGAGTTGTTGCACAGTCCTCGGGGATCGAGACGAATGGCTACAATCCGATAAATACTTCTAGCTTGTTGGCTTCTAGTTCTTCGAAGAGCGTTGAGGAGTACTCCGGCGCCGAGCTCTACGACACCGCCGCCGCGCAGTCCGCAGGAGCCTTCGCGTCCTCCGAGTACGCCATCGTCGTCGGCCGCGGCGGATGGCCCGACGCCCTTTCCGCAACGAGTCTGGCGGGCGTGTACCGATGCCCGATCCTGTTCACCGAGAAGGACTCCGTTCCGGCAGCCACGGCCTCGGAGTTGGAGAGACTCGGGGTTAGCCACATCCTCCTCGTCGGCGGCCCCAACCTCGTGTCCCAGGGCGGCTTGGACGCCCTGGGCTCGGCGACGGGGGCGGAGGTGGAGCGCATCTGGGGCGAGTCCCTCTTCGACACCCAGATGGCCGTGTACGAGAGGGGCGCCGGGCAGTGGTCGGGCGACCTCGTGATCGTTGCGACGGGCGCGGACTTCCCCGACGCCTTGTCCATCGCCCCCGTGGCCTACGCAAAGAAGGCGCCCGTGTTCCTCGTCTCCGGAGGGGGGCTTCTTCCGGAGCAGAAGACCGCTTTGATGGACGCCGCCAGGTCCGGTTCCTTTGCGAACGCCGCCATAGCCGGCGGAACGAACGTGGTGTCCGAGGCTACGGAGGGCTTCATGGACGCGGTCACCGTGCTTGCGTCCGGGCGCACGGGGGGATGTGTGCGCTTGGCGGGAGCCGAGCTCTACGACACGTCGGCGGCGGTGGCCGAATGGGCGGTGTCCACCCAAGGGTTCAGCTGGGCGGCACCCGCCTTCGCGACCGGGAGGGACTCCTACGACGCCCTCGCCGGCTCCGTCCTCCAGGGCGAGAGCGGGTCGGTCTTGCTGTTGGTGGACGATCCGCAGGACGCCACCGTGCGCACCGCCGCGTCCCATGCGGGCGACGTGTCGTCCGTGCGCTTCTTCGGCGGGCGCAACGTGGTTCACAATAATGTACGCAACGCGATAATTACCGAGCTTATAGGATCCCTGATTTATACCGATTTTGACATATCCTTGAACGCTATGAGCGATCTGGAGGTAGAAGCTTCAAAAGGTTATCAAAATTATTCTAAAACAGAGATCCTAGAAAGCCTCAATCCTGATAATTTTAGTTACAACCAGTCAACGTTTTATCAATTTGCTCGAATTAATGGGGGCTATTCGGGAAAAGTGTCGGCAGATCAGCTCAACGCATTCATAGCGCAATATGGCAGCAATGGGAAGCTTGCAGGTATGGGTTCTGCCTTTATTGAGGCGGCGCAGACTTATGGAGTCAACGAGGTCTATCTGCTTTCGCATGCGATTTTGGAAAGCGATTGGGGGCGATCGCAGCTCGCGATGGGCTTTGATTATGAAGGCGGGTACATTGACGGATCGTATTACCCTGCCGGACGATACTATAATTTTTTCGGTATCGGAGCTTACGATAACTCGCCGTTAAGCGGGGGTCGTAAAATGGCTGTTATCCAAGGATGGAGTACCCCTCGCAATGCGATTCTAGGTGCGGCGAAATGGGTGTCAAATAATTATGTGCTAGGCAGCTGGAGCCAAGATTCGTTGTACAAGATGAAATGGAACGTGTTTCAAGCGGCAAACGAAAATACCGTTTGGCACCAGTATGCTACGGGCAGAACGTGGGCAACAGGCATAGCGAATGTTATGAGCGATTGTTACAGGTTTATCGGTTTGGAAATGGCAACATCAGGTTTGCTCTTTGATGTGCCGCAGTATAGATAAAAGCGTCGCGCCCGCCGGATGGTGTGACTATCTGTTGTGGTGTTGGCGGCTGCGTTAGCATGATGGGAGATGTGTCGGAGGAATGGCTGTTTCGAAAGGGGTCTCTCTCCCGGGTTTTTTACGCGTAGTCGCTGGCATTGTCGCTTTGGTGTTGACTTTTGCGGCTGTGCCGGTGAAGGCGTTAGGCGATCAAAAGAGCAGGACGGTGATATTCTCTGGTTCTTCTGTATCGAGTTATGCGGGACTAACCTTGTTCGAAACGGCTGTAAGCCAATCATCCGCCGCGTTCCCCAACGGTAGCGCAACGGCTATTCTTGTCGGTGAGGGCGGGTGGCCCGATGCGCTGTCTGCTACCAGCTTAGCCGGGCTTCTCGATTGTCCAATTTTGTTTAGTCAGTCTTCGCAACTGCCCAATTGCACGGCAAGCGAGTTAAATCGGCTTGGGGTAAGTAATGTAATTGTAGTTGGCGGACAAAATGTAGTTTCTGATCCGGTTTTGGCGCAGCTAGACGAGATAGGAGTTTCGTGGAGTCGTATATGGGGGCAAACGGCTTTCGATACGCAAATGGCCGTCTTTAACGAGTGGTTCGACCAATGGGATGCGGATTTGGCGATTGTCGCCACAGGCACGGATTTTGCGGATGCTCTCTCGGCTTCCCCAATAGCCTTTGCAAAGAAAGCTCCAATTTTCCTGGTTGATTCAACGCATAATTTATCTGACGAGCAAAAAGTCGCTTTGTCTCGACTTGCTGCCAAAGGTGAGCTTCGGGATGTTCTGCTTATAGGAGGCCACAACGTCATATCTGGTCTCACGAAAGGGTTTTTGGACGGAATTTCTACGTATGTAGGAGGTTCGCTCGTACATCTTTGGGGCAATACTCTATTCGATACCTCAGCGGCGGTGGCGAGTTGGTCCGTGACATCGCATATCCTTTCTTGGGATAATGTAGCTTTTGCATCCGGGGGATCTCCTTACGATGCCCTTTCGGGGGCTGTGCTCCAAGCAAAGACAGGCGCAGCTCTTCTATTGGTTGGAGACGATCGATCTTCCACAATTGAAGTGGCTAAGGCGAATAAGAATTGTATTTCACAAATTCGGTTTTTTGGAGGCACCTCGGTAATATCCGAGCGTTTAAGAATGCATATTGGGTATCAACTTGGGTTACCCATTTCCTATGTTGATTTATCGATGATGTGCATGATGCAATATCCTGAGCTTCCAACGGGTTGTGAAGCCGTGGCACTTAGCAATGCTCTGACGTATTATGGGTTTTCATTATCAAAATATGAAATAGTAGACAGGTGGTTGCCTAGAAGTGGCTGGGATTGGGTCACTGCATATCAAGGAAACCCATACAGCTGGGGTGGGGGCGCATGGAATTCCTGCCGCGCGCCTGCACTGTGCATTGCTGCAAATAACTATCTTGGTGCCCATGGAAGCTCTCTGCGTGCCTACAACATTACAGGTACTTCCTTTAGCAATTTGTATGATTATATCGCGCAAGGCTATCCTGTTATTGTGTGGAATACGGTGGATATGGGTTTGCCTGGGCTGTCGACTGAGACGCGATGGCATGATGGAACGCCGTATCGCCTGTATGGCGGAACCCACACTGTCGTGCTAAAAGGTTTCGATAAAAATAACGGAACTGTACTTGTGGCTGATTCGATATCGGGGTATGTAAGCCGGGATGCCGGGTCGTTTGGTTGGATATACTCGGTGTTGGGTTCGCAGGCTGTCGTGATAATGTAGTTGTCTAAACGCTCGTGTTAGCCAATACTTCAGTATCGATTGTTTTCTGGTTATTTTATAATGATTGAAAGTTTTGCAAGAGAGCAGGATTATTGTGCGAGACCTTTCTTTGGCAAATGTGCTGTTGATCCCTGATGACTTTGCTGCTGGCCACGTTGAGCTGTATTATCGTGCCGATAGGGCCGAATATGATAACAATTTGAGGGCCCTTGCGTTTGTTGGGGAGATAGATTTTTCAACATACTTCAATGCGTTTTCTTTACGTAAATGGTGTCGATACACCAATGTGGGCCCGATTTTTTTGCATCTTGAATTTGCTGGAGACGAATGCAGCGTTCTGTTTGTTGAGTTAACAGAGGGGGTTTCTGCTGCTCATATTAATGGCACACCGATTATGCTTAGAGGGAGCCATGAGGGTTTCGCGTCGGTTGATTTGCGCTTGCCCGAAAGTGATGCTCCTCTTGTGTCGTTTGTGTTGCATTCAAAGGGAACAACGCGCGTAAAAGCAGCATACTACTATACAGAGGTCGATGACGCCTTAGTACGACCAGTGCGTCTTGCTCTGTGTACGACAACATTCAAGAAGGAAGATTATATCGTACCGAATATCGAGACAGTCAGGCGTGAAGTGCTAGCCGGAAACGAGCCCATTTCTGACGGATTTCATATGTATGTGGTGGACAACGGTCGCACGCTCGATGTCGAAACGCTTTCTGACGATGGAGTGACTATCGTTCCCAATCCAAACGTTGGAGGTGCGGGGGGGTTTGCCCGTGGAATGCTTGAGGCACTTGCCGGAGGTGCTACTCATGTGCTGCTCATGGACGATGACGTGCATGTGTCGCCCGAGAGTTTTAAGCGTACGTATAATCTTCTTTCTCTTGTGAAGAACTGCTATAAGCAGGCGTTCCTTAATGGGGCGATGCTGTCGCTTGAGGAGCCTAACCTGCAGTACGAAGACGTAGGCTTTGTGCGAAAAGACGGTATATATGACAAGGTGAAGCCAGATCTGCATGTTGATCAAATGGTCGATGTGGTAAAAAACGAAGTGATCAATGTCGAGGTGGAGAATGCTTACGGTGCGTGGTGGTATTGTTGCATTCCGGTCGAGATGATTCGCGAGTATGGCTTGCCGCTTCCCGTATTTGTCCGTTGTGATGATGTTGAATACGGAATGCGCTGCCGCCCCACTATCATGACCATGGGCGGCATTTGCGTATGGCATGCGAGCTTCGAGGGTCGGTTTCGCGCTTCCGTAGACTGCTACCAATATGTGCGCAACTTTCTTATCATGCTAGCCGCTGACGAAATGAATTTGGAGCGCATGTTTATGCTTCGCTTGAAGCGCACATTCGACATCTACCTACGTTCTCTTAATTATGGAAGCGCCGAGCTTTTGCTCGATGGTTTAGAGGACTATCTGAAAGGGCCTAGTTTTTTAGCATCAGCGAATGGCGAAGAGCTTATGAAATTGAACGGCGCGAAGAATGAACGCCTAGTTCCATTGTCCGAGTTAGACTCGGCAGTTATTAGCAAAACGAAGCCCGATGACAACTACTTGGCTGGGGAGGATATGCGTGGACCTGTCTTGAAGCTCTTAGAGATGCTACCGCATGATCGGCATTTTTTGCCGGATATGCTGCTCTCCGATGAACCTGCAGCTGTTTACTATAGCCGAGGTGCCTATCCAGGATGGAAGACGATGCGCCGTAGGACGCTCGTCGCTTTCGATGCTTCGGGCAAGAATGCGCATGTCCGGACATTGGACCGTGCGCGTTACCAATCGCTCAGGAAGCGTTATCGTCGCCTTATGCAAGAGTATGCCTCGCGTAAGGACGAAGTGGCGCACGCTTATCGTGATGCTATGCCGTGGTTAACGTCAGAAGCATTTTGGCGTACGTATTTGGGATTAGGTGAGTCTGCATAATTCGGAGTGTGTGGCGGTAAAAACTCGTTTAAGCTTGTTGTACACGCTCTGTAGCTTCGAGCGCTACATTACACGTGGGACTGCTGTTAATTACTTCGTGCGGCAATTCGATGAAACTGCATTACTTTCCCCCATCCTCCACGAACACGCCCTCTTGCTTGAACACGGTCGAGAACGTCTTGAAGAAAATCTTCACGTCCAGCGGGAAGCTCAGGGTGCGCACATACTCAACGTCCATCTTCAGGCGGTCGTGCCAGGGGAGCGAGTTGCGGCCGTAGACGGCGGCGTAGCCGGTGATGCCGGGCTTTACGGTGAGCTTCAGCCCTTCGTCGCCCTCGTAGAGCTCGGTCTCGCGGCGCAGGTCGGGGCGGGGGCCCACCACGCTCATGTCGCCCTTCAGCACGTTCAGGAACTGGGGCATCTCATCCAGGCTCGTCTTGCGCATGAAGGCGCCCACGCGGGTCATGCGGGGGTCGTCGGCGCCGTTGTAGGTGGAGCCGTCCTCCATGACCAGGTCGGGGGCGTTCACGCGCATGGAGCGCAGCTTGTACATCTTGAAGTCGCGGCCGCCAAGCCCCACGCGCGGGGCGTTGTAGAAGACCGGGCCCTTGTCCTCGAAGTGGATGAACGGTGCCAGCACCGCTATGATCAGCAGCACGAACGGCAGCGCCGCCACGCCGATCACCAGGTCGCACACGCGCTTTCCGAACTTCGCGTACATCAGCGGACACCCTCCGCCTCAAGCGCGTCCCAGGCGCGGTGGAAGGCCCCCACGACGTAGTCCACGTCGTCATCTAAGAGCAGCGTGTGAAGGGGCAGCGTGACCTCGTTCTCGAACTGCGCGCGGGCGTTCGGGAAGTCGTCGATGTCGAAGCCGAGATCGCGGTAGGCGGTGAGCATGGGCAGCGGCTTGTAGTGCACGTTCGCCGATACGCCGGCGTCGGCAAGCCGCTCGATGAGCGCGTTGCGGAACGCCGCGCTTTTGCCGGGCAGGCGCACGAGCATCAGATGCCCGCTCGAGGCGAAGTCCTCGTCGTAATGCTGCAGCACGTCGACGCCCAGGTCGGCCAAACCGTTCTCGTAGCGCCCCACGAGCTCGCGCCGGCGCGCGAGCAGGGTGGGGTAGCGGCGCATCTGCGCCAGCCCCAAGGCCGCTTGGATGTCGGTCATGTTGCATTTCCAGCCGGGATAGGCGACGTCGTACTCCCAGGCGCCGGCGCGCGTCTTCGACAGCGCGTCCTTCGTCTGGCCGTGAAGCGACATGAGCATGAACTGGTTGTAGAGCTCGTCGGAGTCGAAGGCGACCGCGCGCCATGCCAGCGCGCCGCCCTCGGCGGTGGTGAGGTTCTTCACGGCATGGAACGAGAACGCGGTGAAGTCGGCGACGGAGCCCGAGGGGCGCCCGTCCTGCACGGCGCCGAGCGAGTGCGCCCCGTCGGCCAGCACCGCCACGCGCCCGATCGCCCGCTGCAGGTCGGTGGCGGGCGTCCAGCGGCTGCCCACGCTCTCGAGGGCGGCGAAGAGCCGGCCGTAGTCGACCATGCGGCCGGCAATGTCCACGGGGATGACCGCTCGCGTGCGCTCGGTCACGAGCGACGCCAGCGTGTCGTAGTCCATCTCGTAGGAGTCCGGGGCCACGTCGCACAAAACCGGCGTCGCACCCACGTGGCAGATGACCGAGCACGAGGCCGTGTAGGTGTAGGCGCTCGTGATGACCTCGTCGCCCGGTCCTACGCCCAGGGCGCGCAGCGCGCACTCGAGGGCGGCCGTGGCCGAGGAGAACGAGGCCACGCGATCGGCGCTCGTGAAGGCCGCCAGCTCGCGCTCGAACTCCTTCGTCTTGGGTCCGGTGGTTATCCAGCCGCTTGTCAGCGTGTCCACAACCTCGTCGATCTCGGCCTGCGTGATGTCAGGCGGGGAGAACGAAACGCGTCTCTGCTCGGTCAAGATATCGCTCCTTGCTTCATGGCACGGCAAGCGCGCCCTTGCCTGCGGCGCGCCGAAACTCATATTCTCGCGCGCCGCCGCCGTTTTGGCGAGGCGCTCAACCAAAATCACAGCAGTGTGCGCAGCAAATCCACGATCGCGCGGTACGAGCGCGGCTGGTCGAACTCGCGCTCGGCCACGGCGCGTCCTTTCGCCCCCATGATCTTGCGCAGCGACGCGTGCCCGGCGAGCTTCGCTATCTCTTCGGCGAGCGCGCGCGGATCCTCCGCCTCCACGTTCACGCCGAAGCCGTCGGCGGAGACCTTCGAGCGGAACTCGGGGCTCGAGCCCGTGTTGACCATGGGCTTGCCGCTGGCCAGGTAGTCGCCGATCTTCGTGACGATGCTCTGCGCGGCGGACTTCACCAGCGAGTTCACCACGATGTCGGACGCGCACAGGTAGGCTGCCATGTGCTCGTAGTCCTGGTAGCCGAGGAAGTCGGCGGGGGCGTCCAGCTCGGCGGCCAGCGCCTGGAGCTTCTCGCGGTCGGGCCCGTCGCCGAGCACCTTCACGCGCACGGGCGGGATCGCCTGCCCCGTCGGGCCGGCCGGCGCGCCCGTGCGCGCGAGCCGTTCCTGCTCGAGCAGTGCGGCGGCCCTCACGAGCGTGGCCACGTCGTAGCTCGCGCCGAGCGTCCCCGCGTACGTGACCCAGACCTCGTCGGCGGGCTTCTCTATCGCGTCGGCGAAGCGGCTCGCGCCCGCGTCGAAAGCGGCCAGGTCGTTGCCCACGTAGACGGTCGTGTGGGGGTAGGGGCGCTGCCGGTCCTTGGCCGGGCGGGCAGCGTACTCGTCGGAGGTGCCCACGGCGCCGGAGAGCAGCTGGTAGACGCGCTTCGCGTCGCGCGCGAACGGGTAGAACGCCACATCGCTCACCACGGGGATGTCCACCACCATGCGCATGGCCTCGGGCCACAGGTCGTTGATGTCGGCCACGAAGGGGATGCCCTGCGCCTCGGCCGCCTCGGCGCAGACGCGCGCGACGTCGTTGGGTGGGATCTCCGCGTACACAAGATCGTAGGCGCCGGCGTTCTTTGCGAAGTGCTCGCGCAGGTTCTTGGCGGCAACGCGGTGGCTGCGGATGCGCCCGAGGTCGAGGTTCTTCGTGTAGCCCGGCTCCTCGATGAACACGATGCGGTAGGGAAGGCCCTGGTAGCAGGGCTTCGAGCAATCGCGCTGCGCCTTCTCCCAATGCTGGAACGTGGACGTGACGAGGTCGACGGCGAAGCCCTCGCGCGCGAGCAGCTCCGAGAGGAAGCGGAAGCGCGTGTAGCCGCGCGTCTCGTCGCCCAGCTTCACGCCCATCGTCACGACGGCGATGCGCTTGGGTACGCGCGCGGCGCTCTCCGCCGGTTTCTTCTGCTGGGTCAAGGTATCCATAACCGGGCCATTATACCAAGGGAGGGCGAAAGGCCGGCCGAGAACCCGCAAGGCAGCCGGCTGCTCCACAAGAACAGAAGGCCCGGGCAGCCCGCGCTACTCCTTCTCCGCTTCCTTCGCTATCAGCACCGGCACGTCCGCCGAGCGCAGGACGCCGTAGCTCACGCTGCCCAGCATGCCGCGCAGCACGCCCAGGCCGCGGGAACCCATGACGATGAGGTCGCAGCCGTGGTCGTGGGCGTAGTCGTTGATGCCGTCCACGACGGACGGGGCGTTCACGGCAAGCACCTGCACGGGGTTCGGCAGCCCGTCGAGCAGGGTGCCGATCGCCGCGCCCATGTCCTCCTTCTCGCGGGCGAGCGCCGCCTCGACGAGCTGCTTGTACAGGTCGGGGTCGACCGTGAGCGGCGGGACGCTCTGGTAGGGGTTCGCCTCCAGGCCGAGGGAGGGCGGCATCTCCGAGAGGAAGATGATGCCGACGACGTGCAGCTGGATGGCCGGGTCCTCCTCGGCGAGGCCCTTGGCGATCTCGAGCGCGTGGACGGCGTGCGCGGACTTGTCGAACGGTACGAGGATGTTGGAGAACTTCATCGGTGCCACCTTTCGTGGAATCGCAGGTCAGCGCGCGTCGCGCAGCGAGCTCAAAGCGGAGACGACGGCCGCGTGCGCGCTGCGGACGGGATCCATGAGCGCCGTCGCCCCTGCGAGGTCGCCCTCGCGCAAGGCTGCGTTCACCTTGCTCGCCGCCTCGTACAACGCGGCGAACGAAAGATTTCCTGCAACGCCCTTGAGCGTATGGGCCTCGCGGACCGCCGTGTCCACGTCGCCGCCAGCCAATGCCTGCTCGAGTGCGGCGAAGTGCGTGTCGTCGAGGAACTTCAGGGCAAGGCGCTCGTAAAGCTCCGCGTTGCCGCCGAAGCGCTCCATCGCCCCGTCGTAGTCGATGCCGTTTCTTTTCAACGCTTCCGCGTATTCTGCCATCATGGTTGCCTTGCCTCTCGTTTCGCGTGCCTCGTCCGTCCAGGGCGCTCGGCCGCGGGCGGATTCTAAAGTATAACCTTCCGGCGTGGCGAATGGGGCGCGCCTCCCATCCGTCACGCGCGCGTTACCGACCGGTTCGCGAAAGGCAGGCAAGGGGGCGAAGGGCCTTCCCGCCACCTCGCCGCATGGCCGGGGCGTTGCGTAACGAGACCGAAACATCGCGGGTTATAATGGTAGCTTGAGAGAAAGGATGCGCCCATGACCGCGAACCCCGACCAGGACTTCGTCCTCAAGACCATCAAGAGCCGCGACGTTCACTTCGTGCGCTTCTGGTTCACCGACGTGCTGGGCGCCATGAAGTCGTTCGCCGTCGTGCCGGGCGAGCTCGAGGACGCACTCGCCGACGGCATGGGCTTCGACGGCAGCTGCATCGAGGGGTTCTGCCGCACGCAGGAGTCCGACATGCTCGCGTACCCCGACGCCTCCACGTTCCAGGTGCTGCCCTGGCGCCCCGAGTCCAACGCGGTCGCCCGCATGTTCTGCGACGTGCGCACGCCCGACGGCCTGCCGTTCGAGGGCGACCCGCGCCACGTGCTCGCGCGTACGGTGGGGAAGGCCCGGGAGATGGGCTATGTGTTCAACGTGGGCCCGGAGCTGGAGTTCTACTACTTCAAGGGGCCCGAGGGCACCGAGGTGCTCGACCGCGGCGGCTACTTCGACCTCACGAGCCTCGACTACGCCTCAGACCTGCGCCGCGACACGGTGCTCACGCTGGAGAAGATGGGCATCCCTGTGGAGTACAGCCACCACGAGAACGGGCCCTCGCAGCACGAGATAGACCTGCGCTTCGCCGATGCGCTGTCCATGGCCGACGCGGTGATGACGTACAAGCTGGTGGTGAAGGAGATAGCGCTGAAGCACGGCGTGTACGCCTCGTTCATGCCCAAGCCCATGGCGGGCGAGCCGGGCAGCGGCATGCACGTGCACCAGAGCCTGTTCGACCTCGACGGCAACAACGCGTTCTTCGACGCGCGCGACCCCCAGGGCTACCGCCTGTCGGACGTGGCGAAGCGCTATATCGCGGGCATCCTGAAGTACGCGCCCGAGTTCTGCCTGGTCACGAACCAGTTCGTGAACTCTTACAAGCGCCTCGTCTGCGGGGGCGAGGCCCCCACGTACCTGTCGTGGGCGAGCCGCAACCGCTCCACGCTCGTGCGCATACCCGGCTACCGGCCCGACCGCGAGGACGCCTGCCGCATCGAGCTGCGCAGCCCCGACCCCGCCGCGAACCCCTACCTGGCCTTCGCCGCCATGCTGGCGGCGGGGCTCGCGGGCATCGAGGAGGGGCTGGAGCTGCAGCCCCCCACCGAGGACCAGGACCTGTTCGCGCTCTCGCGCCAGGATCTGCGCCGCCAGGGCATCCAGACGCTTCCCGAGAGCTTGGGCGAGGCCGTGGAGCTGTTCGCCGGGTCCGCGCTCATGCGCGAGACGCTGGGCGACCACATCCACTCCTACCTCGTGGCCGCCAAGCGCGCCGAGTGGAACGAGTACCAGGGCAACGTGAGCGCGTGGGAGCGCGACCGCTACTTGGCGGTGCTGTAGCCGAGGCCATGGCGGACGGTCGGAGACTCTAGTATGGGGAAATCAGTCATATTCGTAGCGGACAGCCTGGACAACGCCCACAAGTTCCAGCAGGTGCTCTCGGGCCTCGACGTGGAGGTGGCTGCCGGATCGTCGGCGCAGCTGAAGAACCTGCTGGTGCAGCATCCCGGCTACGACCTGGTAGTCTACGAGGCGCGCGGCGAGGCGCTGGGGAGGGTAGCCCAGGCCGAGTCGCTGCTCCTGGAGGACGGCTCCGCGGCGCTCCTCGTGATCGTGGGAGAGGACCAGCTGGGCGAGTTCCGCCTGCCCGTGCAGGTGAAGAGCGACTTCGTGGTGCACGGCGCGTCCCCGGACGAGTGCGCGGCGCGCATCCGCCAGCTGCTGTGGCCCGGCAACGAGAGCTCCGCGTCGGACTTCGTCGCCGTGGACTCCCTGACCATCAACCTGGCCACCTACCAGGTGAACGTGGCCGGCGAGCCCCTGGACCTCACATACCTGGAATACGCCCTGCTCGCCTTCCTCGTGACCCACCCCGGCCGCGCGTACTCCCGCGACGCCCTGCTGCGCCGCGTGTGGGGCTTCGACTACTACGGCGGAAGCCGCACCGTGGACGTCCACGTTCGCCGCGTCCGCGCCAAGCTCGGCCCCGACCTCGCCCAACATCTGGAAACCGTCCGCGGCGTGGGCTATCTATGGAGCGCGTAGGGGCCGCTGGTTGAAGCAGCGGCGGTGTCGTAGGGCAAAGCACCCTCGCAGCTACCCGACCCTCGCAGGTTGAACCTCTCACCAAGGTACCGAGCGAGTTGCCCCTCCCTGGTTGATTTCTGCCAGAAGCCAGGCCCTCGCTTCTCGTGTGAATCTTTCGAGGAGATCAAAGTAGCTTAGGGGTCGGGCCGTGCCCACCAAGCGAGTTCCGCACGAGCCGAACAGCCCGGTGGGCTGTTCGTGCGAGCAGGACTGCCCGAGCGACTGGGCACGGCCCGACCCCGAAGCGGACAACGCCCCTCTGCTATACTTGTCAACCTAACATCCAAGCCGACGGAGGACCTCGCCCCATGCCGAAGAAGATCGCCGTCATCGACGGCAACTCGCTCATGCACCGCGCCTACCATGCCGTGCCGCAGACGATGAACGCTCCCGACGGCACGCCCACGAACGCCGTGTTCGGCTTTCTTGCCATGCTGCTCAAGTTCATCGACATGGCCAGCCCCGACGCCATTATCTGCGCGTTCGACGCGGGCCGCCCCGCCTTCCGCATGAAAGCGCTCGAGCAGTACAAGGCGCAGCGCCCGCCCATGGACGACGACCTGAAGGTGCAGTTCCCCATCATCGAGGAGCTGCTCGAGGCCATGGACGTGCCCGTCGTGCGCATCAAGGGCTGGGAGGGTGACGACATCCTGGGCACGGTGGCCGCACGCGACGAGGAGCTGGGATACGAGACGCTGCTCGTGACGGGCGACAAGGACGCCTACCAGCTGGCCAGCGACAAGACGCGCATCGTCACCACGAAGAAGGGCATCACCGACGTGGCCATCTACGGCCCGGCCGAGGTGGAGGAGCGCTACGGCGTGCGCCCCGACCAGTTCATCGACTTCCTGGGCCTCAAGGGCGACTCGTCCGACAACATCCCCGGCGTGCCCGGCATCGGCGACAAGACGGCCGCGAAGCTTCTGCAAGCCTACGGGAACCTGGAGGGCATCTACGAGCACGTGGACGACCTCAAGGGCAAGCAGAAGGAGAGGATGGTCGACAACAAGGACATGGCGTTTCTCTCCCGCGAGGTGGCCACCATCGTGTGCGACCTGGACTTCCCGCTCGATCTCGAGGAGTGCTGCTTCCCGTCGTTCGACCCGGAGCGCGTGACGGAGGCGTTCAAGAAGGTGCAGTTCAACGCCCACCTGAGCCGCGTGCTCAAGCTGGTGGGACGCGAGCTGGAGAAGAAGGCGGCCCCGCTGTCGTGGGAGCCCGTCGTGACCGGTTCGCAGGCCGACGCCCTCGTGGACGCGGCCGTCGCGCGCGGAGAGACGGTGGGCGTGGCGTTCGTGGAGCCCGAGCAGGCGTCGCTCTTCAACGTGGACCTGACGTGCGCCGTCTCCACCACGCAGGGCACGGCGCTCTACGAGGACGAGGGCGGCCCCGCGGCGTTCGCGCGCATCGTGGCGGCGGGCTCGTTCGCGGCGCTCGACGTGAAGCATGCCGTGCACCGTGTCTACCCGGCCGATACATCCGAGCCCGCGCTCGCATCCGACGACGACCTCATGGGCATGCGCGCGTTCGACCTGGGGCTGGCCGGCTACGTGCTGAACTCGTCGGTGACTGAGTACTCCTACGACGCGCTGCTCGACGCCTACTGCGGCGGCGTGCTGCCCGAGACGAAGGCCGAGGCCGACCTGGCCTGCGTGCAGGCCGCCGCGGCCCGCACGCTCGTAGGCCCGCTCACCGAGGCGCTCGGGCGCGACGGCAGCACCCGCGCCTACTTCGACATCGACCTGCCGCTCGTGGGCGTGCTCGCCATCATGGAGCGCACCGGCGCGGCCGTCGACTGCGACCGCCTGGCGGAGCTCGGCGCCAGCACGCAGGCCGAACTCGACGAGCTCTCGGCGCGCATCTTCGACATGGCGGGGGAGACGTTCAACCTCGACAGCCCCAAGCAGCTCTCGCGCATCCTGTTCGAGGTGCTGGGGCTCACGCCCCTCAAGAAGAACCAGCGCGGCTACTCCACCGACGCCGCGGTGCTCAAGGAGCTGTGCGCCGTGCACGAGCTGCCCGCCCTCGTGCTGCGCTACCGGGAGCTGGCGAAGATCAAGTCCACCTACATCGACGCGCTGCCACGCATGCGCGCCGGCGACGGGCGCGTGCACACCTGCTTCAACGAGACGGTCACCACCACGGGCCGCTTGTCCTCGTCCGACCCGAACCTGCAGAACATTCCCGTGCGCACCGAGTTCGGCCGCCAGATACGCGAGAGCTTCGTGCCGCTCGCGCCCGACGAGCGGTTCCTGTCGGCCGACTACTCGCAGATCGAGCTGCGCCTGCTCGCGCACCTCTCGGGCGACGAGCACCTCGTGGTCGCGTTCTGCTCGGGCGCGGACTTCCACGCCGCCACGGCCGCGCGCGTGTTCGACGTGCCGGTGGAGGAGGTGACGCCGGAGCTGCGCAGCCGCGCGAAGGCCGTGAACTTCGGCATCGTGTACGGCCAGCAGGCGTTCGGCCTGTCGCAGAGCTTGGGCATCCCGTTCGGCGAGGCGAAGGAGATGATCGAGCGCTACTTCGCGGCGTATCCCGGCGTGCGCTCCTACCTGGACGCCACGATCGAGGAGGCGAAGGCGAAGGGCTATGCGGAGACGATGTTCGGCCGCAAGCGCCATATTCCCGAGCTCAAGGCGTCGAACGCCGCCACGCGCGGCTTCGGCGAGCGCACGGCCATGAACCACCCCATGCAGGGCAGCGCCGCCGACATCATCAAGTTGGCCATGACCGAGGTGCAGCGCCGCCTCATGGCCGAGGGCTTCAAGGCCCGGTTGCTCCTGCAGGTGCACGACGAGCTGGACTTCAGCGTGCCCGAGGGCGAGATCGAGGCGCTGTCCTCGATGGTGAGGGAAGTGATGGAGGGCGTCGCGGAGCTCCGCGTGCCCCTCGTGGCCGACGTGTCCTGGGGGGCAAGCTGGGCGGAGTCGCACTGAGGTTCCGCCGCCGTACGGCCGACGCGAGTGTGACAGGGGGACGGGGATAATGTCACGCTCTCTTTCGCTTCACTCGGTCGTGGCGCGTCGCGGAGCGTGACATTATCCCCGTCCCCCTGTCACACCCTCGACGCTTCTCGCTGACTTTGTCGGACCTGTGAGATTCTGAAAAAACATGCCACGCCGCCGCGTGTGGCTATGATTATCTGCTACCATATGAACGTTGTGCTTTGTGGAGGCACAGCATCGGAAAGAGTGCGATGATACGCGGAGATTGTGCATAAGATCACCTTGACTTGCTACGATCCCGCTGGTAAGCTATCGCCTTGCGTTTTATTTCATACAAGGAGACACTCATGTACGCAATCGTAAAGACGGGCGGCAAGCAGTATAAGGTTGCCCCCGGAGACAAGCTGAACATCGAGAAGCTCGATGCCGAGGTCGGCGCGAAGGTCGAGCTCGAGGCCATCTGCGTCGTCGACGGCGAGAAGGTCGAGGCCGATCCGGCCAAGGCCGCTGCCACGAAGGTCACGGCCATCGTGCTCGAACAGTTCAAGGGCGAGAAGCAGCTCGTGTTCAAGTTCAAGAAGCGCAAGAACTACAAGAAGCTGCGCGGCCATCGCCAGCAGCTGACGCGCGTCGAGATCGAATCCGTCGGCTCGGCCAAGGCCGAGAAGAAGGTTGCCAAGAAGGCCGCCCCGAAGAAGGCCGAGAAGGCCGAAGAGCCCGCGTCCGTCGACGCCGAATAAAGCAAGGGAGGGAATACCATGGCACACAAGAAGGGTCTCGGTTCCAGCCGTAACGGCCGCGATTCCCACGCGCAGCGTCTCGGCGTGAAGTTGTTCGGCGGCCAGGAGGTGCACACGGGCAACGTTATCGTTCGCCAGCGCGGCACGCACATCCATCCGGGCGAGAACGTCGGCCGCGGCAAGGACGACACGCTGTTCGCCCTGTGCGACGGCAAGATCGAGTTCACGAAGGGTGCGAAGCACAAGGTGCACGTCCGCCCCGAGGCGTAGGGCGAGCCACCTGCTCCACGACTGCGTAACGTTATCTGTTTTCGCGTGCCCCCTGCTCGTCAGGGGGCACTTTTCATATACAATCCGAGTTGCGAGATCAGGGAATTCGTCCCCCGGTTCCCCTCGATGCGGAACCGGAACGGAGATAGAGGTGCCCAGGTGTTCATAGACAAAGTGCGCATACACGTGAAGGGCGGCGACGGCGGCGCGGGCTGCATGTCGTTCCGCCGCGAGGCCCACGTGCCGAAGGGCGGGCCCGACGGCGGCGACGGCGGCCACGGCGGCAACGTGGTGGTGGAGGCCGATGCCGGCCTGTCCTCGCTCATCGAGTACCGCTTCAAGCACCACTTCAAGGCCGAGCGCGGCACGCACGGCAAGGGCAGCCGCATGCATGGCGCCACCGGCGAGGACCTTGTGCTCAAGGTGCCCGTGGGCACGGTGGTGCGCGAGTACTTCGAGGAGTCCAAGGAGACGGGCGAGCTCATCGCCGACCTCACGCACGACGGCGAGCGCGTCACCGTGGCCGAGGGCGGCATGGGCGGCCGCGGCAACATCCACTTCGTGACGCCGACCCGGCGCGCGCCCGCGTTCGCCGAGCTGGGCGAGCCGTCCCAGGAGGGCTGGATCGAGCTGGAGATGAAGCTCATGGCCGACGCGGCCCTCGTGGGCATGCCGAGCGCCGGCAAGTCGTCGCTCATCGCGAAGATGAGCGCGGCGCGCCCGAAGATCGCCGACTACCCGTTCACCACGCTCGTGCCGAACCTGGGCGTGGCGCGCTCGGGCGATCACAGCTTCGTCGTGGCCGACATCCCCGGGCTTATCGAGGGTGCTCACGAGGGCCGCGGCCTGGGGCACGAGTTCCTGCGCCATATCGAGCGCACGGCGCTCATCGTGCACGTGGTGGACCTGACGGGCGACTACGAGGGGCGCGACCCGCTCGAGGACTACGACATCATCAACCGCGAGCTCGCGCTCTACGCCGACGAGCTGGCCGCGCGCCCGCGCATCGTGGTGGCGAACAAGACCGACGTGCCCGGCACCGAGGAGGCGGCCGAGCGGCTGGCGGCGCGCGTGCGCGAGGACTCCATCGCGGCCGCGGGCGGCGACGAGTTCGCCCCGAGCCCCGTCGACCCGAAGCTCTACCGCATCAGCGCGCTCACCGGCGCGGGCGTCGACGGCCTCAAGGCCGCCATCGCCACGAAGGTGCACGAGCTGCGCGAGGCCGCGCGGGCCGACCTGGGCGCCGACGTGCAGTACGACCACGTGTGGGAGCACAAGCGCGAGATGCGCGACAAGCGCTTCGAGGTGTTGAACCTGGGCGGCGGCGTGTTCCGCGTCACGGGCCCGCAGGTCGAGCGCATGGTGGTGCAGACCGACTGGGAGAACGAGGAGGCCATCGCCTTCTTGCAGCACCGCTTGAAGCGCCTCGGCGTGGAGACGGCGCTCGAGCGCGCCGGCGCGGTGGACGGCGACGAGATTCGCATCGTCGGGCGCGCGTTCGGCTTCGAGTCGGCGCGCACGGCGGAGGATATGTTCAAGGAGCTCGACCTGTGATGAGGGCTGAAGAGGGCGGGCGTGGAAAGCGCCTGGTCATCAAGATAGGCTCATCGACGCTCACCACGTCGGAGAGCAAGATCGACTACGGCTACCTGGCCGCGGTGGCCGCGCAGATAGCCGAGGCCAAGGAGGCGGGATGGCATCCGGTCGTGGTCACGTCGGCGGCCATCGCCTGCGGCCTCGAGCGGCTCGGCATAGAGAAGCGCCCGCACGACATGCCGAGCTTGCAGGCGGCGGCGTCGGTGGGGCAGAGCGCGCTCTCGACGGCCTACGCCGAGGCGTTCGCCGCCCACGGCATCGTGACCTCCACGGTGCTGCTCACGCGCCGCGACACGGCCGACCGCCAGGCGTACCTGCATGCGCGCGACACGTTCGACCGGCTGCTCGACCTGGGCGTCGTTCCCATCGTGAACGAGAACGACACCGTGTCAGTGGAGCAGATCCGCTTCGGCGACAACGACACGCTCGCGGCGCTCGTCGCATGCCTGGTGGAAGCCGATCTCATGGTCATCCTCTCGGACATAGAGGGGCTCTTCGACGCGAACCCGCACTTCAACCCCGAGGCGAAGCTGATCGGCCGCGTGGAGGCCATCGGCCCGGAGATCATGGCCGTGGCAGGCGGGGCGGGCACCACCGTGGGCTCGGGCGGCATGATCACGAAGATCAAGGCCGCGCGCGTGCTCATGGTGGCGGGCATCCCCATGGTCGTGTGCAACGGGCGGCGCCCCGGAGCCATCGTGGCCGCCGCGCGCGGCGAGGACGTGGGCACCCGCTTCGTCGCCGCAAGCAAGCCCCACGAGATTACGCCGAAGAAGCTTTGGATCGCCCTCGGCGACGCGGCGCGCGGCGCGCTCGTGGTCGACGAAGGCGCGAAGGCGGCGCTCGTCGGCCGGGGGAGCTCGCTTCTGTCGGTGGGCGTGAGCGCGGTGGAAGGCCGCTTCGAGGCGGGCGACGTCGTGGACATCAAGGACGGCTCGGGGCACCTGTTCGCCCGCGGCAAGGCGGCGTTCTCGTGCGACGAGGCCGCGCTCGCCATCGGCCGCACGCGCGCCGAGCTGCAGGCCAACCGCCTGCTCGCGAGCCTGGCCGACAAGCCGCTCGTCCATCGCGACGAGCTGATCGTGTTCGAGTAGGGAGGATCGACTATGGCGAACGAAACCGTGCGCGAGGAGGTGCGGCGCATCGCTGAGGCGGCGAGGGCCGCGAGCGGGGCGCTGGCGCAGACGAGCGCCGAGGAGCGCAACGCGGCGCTGGCGGCCATGGCGGCGGCGTTGCGCGCGCATGCGGCGGAGATCGTCGCGGCGAACGCCGAGGACGTGGAGGCCGCGCGCGCGGCGGGCACGAAGGAGAGCCTGGTGGACCGGCTCATGCTGGACGAGGGGCGCATCGAGGGCATGGCGGCGGCGCTCGAGGACCTCGCCGCGCTGCCCGACCCGCTCGGCCGGGTGCAGGACGCGCGCACACTCGAGAGCGGCATCGAGCTCGAGCGCGTGAGCGTGCCGCTCGGCGTGGTGGCCGTGGTGTATGAGGCGCGCCCGAACGTGACGGCCGACGCGGCGGGCATCTGCCTGAAGTCCGGCAACGCGGCGGTGCTGCGCGGCGGGAGCATGGCGGCCCGCTCGAACGAGGCGGTGGCCCGCGTGCTCGCCGACGCCGCAGAGGGGGCCGGCATGCCGCGCGGGTGCATCGGCCTCGTGGCCTCCACCGACCGCGCGGCGGCCGACGAGCTCATGCAGCTGCACGGGACGGTTGACGTGCTCATCCCGCGCGGCGGCGCGGGGCTCATCCGCCACTGCGTGGAGACCTCGAAGGTGCCGGTCATCGAGACGGGCACGGGCAACTGCCACGTGTACCTGCACGGGAGCGCCGACCTCGAGCGGGCCCGCGCCATCGTGGTGAACGCGAAGTGCCGCCGCTACGGGGTGTGCAACGCGGCCGAGACGCTGCTCGTGGACGAGGCGGCGGCCGAGAAGTTCCTGCCTGCGGTGCTCGCCGACCTGCGCGAGCGGGGCGTGGCCCTGCACGCCGACGAGCGCGCCCGCGCCGTGGCGGCGGAGAGCGGCATCGAGGCCGAGCCGGCGACCGAGGACGACTGGGCGACCGAGTACCTGGCGCCCGAGCTGGCCGTGCGCTGCGTTGCCGGCGTGGACGAGGCCGTGGACCACGTGAACCGCTACGGTACGAAGCATTCCGAGGCCATCGTGGCCGACCCGGCCGACCCGGCGGGCGCCGCGGCCATCGAGGCGTTCCTCGCGCGCGTCGATGCGGCCGCCGTGTACGCGAACGCCTCCACGGCGTTCACCGACGGCGGGCAGTTCGGCCTGGGTGCCGAGATCGGCATCTCCACGCAGAAGCTGCACGCCCGCGGGCCGTTCGCGCTCGAGGCACTCACGTCGTACAAGTACGTGCTGCGCGGCGACGGGCAGGTGCGCGCGTAGTGGCGGTTGTCTGCGAGCGGTTCGACGACCTGGGGCAGGACGGCGCGCCGGCCCGCCTCGGCATCATGGGCGGCACGTTCGACCCCATCCATATCGGGCACCTGGCCACGGCCGAGCAGGCGCGCGAGGCCTACGGGCTGGACGCCGTCGTGTTCGTGCCGGCCGGCAAGCCCGTGTTCAAGAAGGACCGCGCCGTCACGCCGGCGGCCGACCGCCTGGCCATGTGCCGTCTCGCCGTGGCCAGCAACCCGGCTTTCTGCGTGAGCGCGATGGAGATCGAGCGCGGCGGCGACACGTACACGGTGGACACGCTGCGCGAGCTGCGCGGCCATTACCCGGGAAACGTGGAGCTGTACTTCATCACGGGGGCCGACGCCGTGGCGCACATCGTGCAGTGGCGGGAGAGCGCCGCCATCGCCGACCTGGCGCGCCTCATCGCCGTCACGCGGCCGGGCTACGCGCTCACGGCCGAGCGGAGGCGCGAGATCGAGGAGCACGGCCGCTTCGACGTGTCGTACCTCGAGGTGACGGCCCTGGCCGTGTCGTCGAGCGACCTGCGCGCACGGGTGCGCGCCGGGCGTTCCATCCGCTACCTGGTCATGCAGCGCGTGCTGGACTACATCGCCGTGCACGGCCTGTACGCCCCGGAGGCAGCGGGGGAGGTGCGCCGATGAGCGGGGAGGACGAGGCAGGCTGCTGCGCCGACGCGCTGTCGGACGCGTTCCTCGAGGCGCGCGAGCGCGACCTGCGCGAGCGCTTGGGACGCCGCCGGTACGAGCACACGCTCGGCGTGGCGGGTACGGCCGCGCGTCTGGCACGCGCCTACGGCGTGGACGAGCGCAAGGCGCGGCTCGCGGGGCTTCTGCACGACTGGGACAAGGGCTACGACGACGCCGGCATCCGCGCCCGCGTGGAGGAGCTGGGGCTGGCGGTCGACCCCTACGTGTTCGAGGAGATGCCCTGGCTGCTGCACGGTCCCACGGCCGCGGCGGCGCTCGCCCGCGCGTTCCCGTGCCTGCCGCGCGACGTGGTGCAGGCCATCGCGCGGCATACGGCCGGCGCGGTGGGCATGACCGATCTGGACATGGTGGTCTACGTCGCCGACGCGCTCGAGCCGGGGCGCGACTACGCGGGGCTCGACGAGATCCGCGCGCTTGCGGGCCAGGTGCCGCTCGAGGAGCTGTACCTGGCAACGTTCAGGCATGTGTTCCTGAACCTGGTGGAGCGGCGCAAGCGCATCCACCCGCAGAGCATCGAGATATGGAACTACTACCTCGCCCGCTCGCACGACGCGGCGGACGAACGAAAAGGGAGGAAAGGAACAGCGTGAGCGAACCGAAGAAGATGGAAGAGAAGACCTCGCGGGAGCGCGCCCTCATCGCGGCGCGCGCGGCGGACGCGAAGAAGGCCACCGACATCATGGTGCAGGAGGTGCGCGACCTCATCGGCGTGACGGATTACTTCGTCATCGCCACGGCGGCGAACAACCGCCAGGTGGAGGCCATCGTCGACGAGATCGAGGAGGCCGAGCGCGTGCAGGGCGGCTGCAAGCCGCTGCACCGCGAGGGCACGCAGGACGGCACGTGGTCGCTTCTGGACTACGGCGACATCGTGGTGCACGTGTTCCAGCCGGAGACGCGCGAGTACTACCGACTGGAGGCCCTGTGGAACGACGCCCCGGTCATCGACCTGGCCGAGGAGGCGGGGCTCACCGAGCTCGAATACTCCGACCGCATCGCCAAGCTCCTGGGCAGGGAGTAGCAGGACCAGGGCGGGAGCTCTTATGCCCGCCCGGGTGCAATGCAGGCTGCGGGGGAGGACCGAGGGCCCTTCCGACCTCCCCCTTGCGGGGCCTTCCCCCTCTTGGAGGGAAGGCCCCGCAGCCTCTCAGGCGCTGCGGCGGGATGCCTCCTCGTCGAGGCGCTCGGCGATCCACGTCTTGATGACGGCCTGGCGGCCGATGCCGATGCGTCGCGCCTCGCGGTCCAGCGCCTCCACCACCCAGGCGGGGAAGTCCACGTTCACGCGCCGGGTCTCGAACGCAGGGTCGGAAACTACTGCCTTGTCGAGGTCGCAGTACTGGAGCACGTCCTCCTCGCCCTCGTCAAAGATCCGGTCGAACTCCTCAGTGCTCAAGCTCTTTGCTGTCATAGCACCTCGCCTCCTTCGTTCGGGAGCGGCGCACGGATATGATCCGGACGCGCTCGCCTCGATACGTCACCACCGCCGACCAGTGCTTGCCGTCTATCATGCCCAACACTACGAACCGCGCCTCTCCGCAATCAGCAAGGGACGGGATCGCTACCGTCCTATCATCCCACAGCCTCTGCGCCTCGCCGAAGTCTATCCCGTGCTTCGCGAGGTTCCGTGCGCTCTTTTGCGGGTCGTATTCGAATTCCATTATAACCCCTTATTGATATAATTTCTATATCATGAAAGCACCTTTCAATCCTTGTAACTATCCTGTTGTACAAGGGCGGTGTCGCGCATCCGTGCGCATCACTCCAGCAGCTCCTCCGTCTCGATGATGCTGCGGTAGAGCTCCATGGTGGCCAGTGACGGGTCGATGCCCAGCTCGGTGGTCAGGAAGCGGCGGCACTCGAAGTACGTCTCGAGGGCGGCCGTGCGCTGGCCGGCTGCGATCTGGGCGCGCATGAGGGCCGTGTACGCGTCCTCGCGGGTGCGGTCGCGGCGCAGCGCCGCGCGGGCGAACCACAGCCCCTCCTGCGCGTCGTCCGCCGCGACGAGGCGGTCGGCGGCTGCCACCAGCGCGTCCACGAGCTGCATGCGGCGGTCTTTGCGCGCTTGCACGACGAACTCGTTGTCCTGCTCGCTCGGCATGAGGTCGTCGGCGAACGCCTCGTCGATCTCCGCGTAGAGCTGCGCCCATCCGTCGGCTCCCGGCTGGCCGAACAGCAGCATGCGGCATACGGTGTCGAACCGCGCGACGTCGGTGACGATCAGGCGCTCGTCCAACCGGCAGCCGTTCTGCTGGCGTACGAGGTAGGGGCATGCGCCCGACGGCCCCGACAGCGCACGGCGCAGATGCGACCATACCGAGTAGAAGTTCTTGCGCGCCGAGTCCGTCTCGCTCTCGGGCCACATGATGCCCACGAGGCGGTCGCGCGGGAACTCGCGGCCCCGGTTCAGCACGAGCAGCGTCAGCAGCGTCTTCACCTTCTGGCGGCGGAAGCGGCCCGGATCGACCGGGGTGTCGCCGATGCGCACGTCCAGCCCGCCGAACAGGTTGACGGTGAGCAGGGGCACCATGGTGGGTGCGCGGCCCTCCTTGGGCAGGTAGCGCCCGTCGAGGTACGCGTCGGGACGCGTGACCGCGCGCTCCGCACGTCGCTCGGCGCTCTCGCGGGCTGAGCGCTCGAAGGCGCGGCGCTGGGAGAACAGCTCCATCTCGGCGCGGTGCAGCGCGAGGGCCTCGGCGGCGCGCAGCGCGGGGGAGGCGGGAAGGATGCCCCGCTCGCGGACGCGCTCCAGGGCGAGGCCGGCCGCGGCGGCGAACAGGTCGCCTTGCCCTTCCAGGCCGGCGAGGCGCTTGCGGACGTACCGGTCGATGCGGCTTAGGGCCGCCGCGCCCTGCTCGGCATCCGCCGCGCCCACGCCCCCGCGGCCCTCGGCCACCTCCGCGAGCGCCCAGGCCGCCGCGAGGGCGAGCGCGTCCCCGTCCGCGGTGGAGAGCCTTCCCTCGGCGGCCGCGGCGGCGCCGTGCACGAGCCAGGCGGGGTCGTCGAGCAGGGCAAGCTGCGCCTGCGCGAGCGGGCGCCAGAAAGCGGGGTCGGGCCGCACCGCGCCGCCCCTGCCCGCCGTCCCCACGACGTCGGCCGTATCGCCGGGGCCGGCGAGCCGTGCGAGCTCCTCGCGAGCCCGCTTGCGCGCGGAGCCCTTTCCCTCCCGCACGACCACGAGCGCCGCGAGGGCGCGGATGCCGGCGGGCGCCCCCAAGTCGGAAGCGATGCGCCGCGCGGCGGCAAGGGCTGCGTCAAGGTCGCCGAGCACGGCAAGCCGCACGGCCTCCCCCAGCTCGAGCTGGGCGTTCCCAGAGGGGACCGACGGGCCGAGCGACGCGTGCAGCCGATGGGCCGGCAGCACGCATGCCTGCCGCATGAGCGTGCGCGACCGCTCCGCGAGCCACGCCGCGCGCGCACCGCGCGAGCACAGGGCCGCCACGAGGTCGCACGCGCGCTCTCCCTGCGCGCGGGACAGCAGCACGTCGGCCCAGCGCCCCGCGAGCGCATCGCGGTCGGCAAGGTGCGAGCGCGCGGCCAGGACATCCAGCTTGCCGCCGACCGCCCCCGCCACGGCCTCCACGGGGAAGCAGGGCGTCTCGAAGCGCTCGCAACGCCGGTCGATGCCCAGGTAGGGGTAGCCTGTCGCCATAAGCGCCGCCAGATCCTCCCCGCACGGGCCGAACGCCTCCACGTCGGACAGGGAGCCCCTGCCCAGCACGAGCATGGTGGCCATGGCCAGCAGCAGGTCGGCCGGCAGCTCCTCGCGCAAGGCGTCCTCCAGGAAGGAGCCCTCTCCTCCGACCGGCCCCCACACCAGCCCGGGCACGCGCTCCGTCGGCGGGACGGCGGCAGCGGGGCGGGCGGCCCGGTCGTCGGCAGGGCGGGCGGCGTCCAACTCGGCATCGGCCAGCAGCAGGTCGGCGGCGGAGAGCTTCAGGCGGTCGTGCTGAAGCGGCCCGTAGGCGTCGCACGAGGGGGCGCACGTGGCCAGCACCTCGCATCCGCGCCCCAGCAGCTCGTCGAACACGCCGGAGAGCGCGGCGGCTCGGGCCGCATCGAGGGGCGGCACGTCCTCCACCACCGCGAGGAACGATGTGGCATCGGCCGCCGTCAGCGAGGACACGATAATGCCCCGGTCGAGGTCGCGCAGAAAGCAGGGGCTCTTCCCGTTGATCCAGAACACGTGGTCGAACGAGAACACCACGTCGGCGTACTCCATGGCGAGCCCCGTCTTGCCGAAGCCCTCGGGCGCCACGAGGAAGCGCGCCACATGGCGCTCGCGCAGCAGGCGCGCGATGAGGTCGGGGCGCGGGTAATGGCGGCGCGATGCCAGATGGTTGGGACGATGGCCCTTGCAGGACGATTGCTTCAGGAACCCGGTCATAGGGAAACGCTCCTCTCGCGGAGGCAGCGCATCGGCCCGGTTGGATTCGATCATCATAGCGGCGAGGTCAGCAATTAGCAAGCCCGGACATTCGTTCGCCGCGTTGCGCAAACGGCTTTTCGGCATGCGAACAACGCCTGCCCGACCGTCCGCCAGGCGAGGCGGACGGTGTACAATGGCTGCAGCCCGCCTACTGTCGCCCGACCCGAGCAAGGAGAGAACCATGTTCCGAACCGCCTCCCTCGCCGACCTGCCCGCCTTCCGCTGCGGGCACGCCCAGGACCCCCGAGCCGCCACCGGATGCACGGTGGTCGTGGCGCCCGAGGGCGCGGTGTGCGGCGTGGACGTGCGCGGCGGCGGCCCCGCCACCCGCGAGACCGACCTGCTGCGCCCCGAGAACATGATCGAGGCCGTGCACGCCGTGGTGCTCGCCGGCGGCAGCGCCTTCGGGCTGGCCGCCTCCGCCGGCGTCATGGACGAGCTCGCGGCGCGCGGCATCGGCTTTCCCGTGGAGGGCGCGCGCGTGCCCATCGTGGTGGGGGCCTGCCTCTTCGATTTGCTGGTGGGGGAGAATGCCCACCCGGACGCCGCCATGGGCGCCGAGGCCTGCGCCGCGGCGTTCGCCCGCACGCCCGAAGAGCCGCTGGCCGAGGGCAACGTGGGCGCCGGCTGCGGCGCCACGGTGGGCAAGCTCCTGGGCGGCGGGCGCGCCATGAAGGCGGGCCTGGGCATCTGCGGGCTCGCGCTCGGCGAGCTGGCGGTGGTGGCCGTCGTGGCCGTGAACGCGCTCGGCAACGTGCGCGACGAAGACGGCGCATGGATCGCCGGCTGCCGCGATGACGAAGGGCACGTCATGGACCCGCTCGCCGCGTTCGGCGCGATGGCGGCTGCGGCGGCGGCCGGCGACGGGACGGCTCCCGCCGCCGGCGGGCCCTGCGCCAACACGACCATCGGCGTCGTGCTCACGAACGCGCGGCTCACGAAGGCCCAGGCGACCAAGACCGCCTCGACCGTCCACGACGCCTATGCCCGCGCCATCAAGCCCGTGCACACCCTGAACGACGGCGACACCGTGTTCGCGTTCGCGTCCGGCGAGGTTGAGGCGCTGCCCGACGCGGTATCTGTGCTGGCCTGCGAGGCCATGCAGGGCGCCATCGTGCGTGCCGTGTGCCAAGCCGAGGGCGCCTGCGGCCTGCCGGCGGCCCGTGACCTGGTTGCCGGCCGGTAGGGGGGGCGCGGATGAAGCTCGCCAAGCTTGCGAACCGCACGCTGTTCGTCCTCTCGGTCGTGGTGACCGGGTCGGTGGCCGGCGCGTTCGTGTGGGCGCTCCTGTTCGTCATGAACCTGGGCATCTCGTTCGTCTGGGACAACGTGGGGGGCCGCTTCGGCATCTACTTCCCCTTGGCCGCCTGCCTCGTAGGCGGCCTCGTCGTCGGCCTCTTCGCCAAGCGCTTCGGACCCTACCCCGAGGACCTGGACGCCGTCATGGCGAAGGTGAAGCGCGACGGACGCTACGACTACGACAAGCTGGGGGTCATGTCCATAGCCGCGCTGCTGCCGCTGTTCTTCGGCGGCTCCATCGGTCCCGAGGCGGGCCTCACCGGCGCCGTCGCGGGCATCTGCACCTGGGTGGGCGACCGCATGAAGCGCTTCGGCGCCGACTTCCAGCAGCTCACGTCCGTGGGCACCATGGCGGCGCTCTCGGCCATCTTCACCGCCCCCCTGTTCGGGTTCGCGGCGCCGCTCTACGGCGACGGGAAGGACGGCGGCGAGGGCGGGGACGGTCCCAAGGGGGCGGCCACCATCACGCTGCCGAAGAACTCGAAGATCGTCGTGTACTTCTGCGCCATCGCGGGCGCGCTCGCCGCGTTCATGGGGCTGGGGGCGCTGTTCGGCGGCGGCATGTCGCTGCCGCGCTTCACCGACATCCACGTCGGCACGGCGGAGCTCGCCTGGCTTTTGCCGCTCGCGTTCGTGGGCGCGGCGGCGGGATGGCTCTTCTGCGTGTTCGACGGCCTGTTCGAGCGCGCGGCGGGGAAGATGGGCGACCGTCCTGTGGCGAAGGCGCTCATCGCCGGCCTCGTGCTGGCCGTGCTCGGCATCCTGCTGCCGTTCACCATGTTCGCCGGCGAGGTGCAGGCCGAGCAGCTGGGCGAGGTGTGGACCTCCATGGGGGCGCTCGCGCTTCTGGCCACCGGCTTCGCGAAGGTCATGATCACGCCGCTGTGCATCCGCTTCGGCTGGCGCGGCGGGCATTTCTTCCCCGTCATCTTCGCGGGCGTGTCGATCGGCTACGGCATGGCCGCCCTCACCGGCGCCGACCCGGTGTTCTGCCTCTGCGCCTGCACGGCCGCCCTCGTGGGTGCCGTCATGCGCCAGCCCCTCATGGCCGTGCTGCTGCTTTTCCTGTGCTTCCCCGTCAAGGGCGTCGTGGTCATGTTCCTGGCCGCCGCCCTGGGCGCCGCCATCCCGCTTCCGAAGGCCCTGCGGAAGGACAAGGGCGGAAACGGCGGCGGGCAGGCGGAAGGCGCCGCGCCCGACGCCGGGCAGGGAGCCGAGGGCTAGGGGCCGATCGTCGCGGGGCTTGCCGGGCCCAAGGCCGGCAGGGCGCACGGGGGGCGTCGCCCGTGCGGCCGCCGCATAGGCGATCGGTTGCTGGCAACGCCTTGCGGCCACTGTGGATTTCCTTTGAGGCCAGGCGCGTTATGCTAGAGTAGCAGGTACTGTTCAAAGCCAAGAAAAGGACGGCGCATCACATGGCAGGATTCCTATCCAGGCTGCTGACGCTCGGCGAGGGCAAGCAGTTGAAGAACTACGAGGCGCTCGTGCAGAAGGTCAACGCCCTCGAGGGCGGGATGCAGGCGAAATCGGATGCCGAGCTTGCCGCCCTCACCGCCGCCTTCCGCGAGCGCGCCGACAACGGCGAGGACCTGAAGAGCCTGCTGCCCGAGGCGTTCGCTGCCGTGCGCGAGGCATCAGTGCGCACGCTCGGCCTGCGCCACTTCGACGTGCAGCTCATCGGCGGCATGGCGCTCAACGACGGGCAGATCGCCGAGATGAAGACCGGCGAGGGCAAGACGCTCGTGTCCACGCTGGCCGGCTACCTGAACGCGCTCAACGGCAACAACGTGCACATCGTCACCGTGAACGACTACCTGGCCCGCCGCGACAGCGAGTGGATGGGCCAGATCTACCGCTTCCTGGGCATGAACGTGGGCCTCATCCAGAACGGCATGCGCCCCGACAAGAAGATCCCCGCCTACCAGGCCGAGGTCACGTACGGCACGAACTCCGAGTTCGGCTTCGACTACCTGCGCGACAACATGGTCACGCGCGCGGAGGCCCGCGTGCAGCGCGGCCACCACTTCGCCATCGTCGACGAGGTGGACTCCATCCTCATCGACGAGGCCCGCACCCCGCTCATCATCTCGGGCGCCGGCACGCAGGCGGCCGAGACGTACAACAAGTTCGCGCGCGTCATGCCCGGTCTCGTCCCCGAGGTGGACTTCGACATGGACGAGGCGAAGAAGACCATCAACGCCACCGAGAGCGGCCTGGAGAAGATCGAGTCCATGCTGGGGATCGACGACATCTACGCCGACCCGTCGGGCCAGCTGGCCAACCACCTGCAGCAGGCGCTCAAGGCGCAGTTCCTGTTCCACCGCGACGTGGACTACGTCGTGGTGGACGGCGAGGTGAAGATCGTCGACGAGTTCACCGGCCGCATCATGGAGGGCCGCCGCTGGTCGGAGGGCCTGCACCAGGCGGTGGAGGCCAAGGAAAAGGTGCTCGTGCGCGAGGAGAACCAGACGCTCGCCACCATCACGCTGCAGAATTACTTCCGCCTCTACGAGAAGCTCTCCGGCATGACCGGCACCGCCATGACCGAGGATGCCGAGTTCCGCGAGATCTACAAGCTGCCCGTCGTGGCCATCCCGCCGAACCGCCCCGTCGCGCGAAAGGACGAGGACGACCTCATCTACCGCACGGTGGAGGCGAAGTTCAACGCCGTCGCCGACGACGTGGCCGCGCGCAACGCGAAGGGCCAGCCCTGCCTCATCGGCACCGTGTCCATCGAGAGCTCCGAGAAGCTCTCGCGCCTGCTCGACAAGCGCGGCATCCGCCATGAGACGTTGAACGCGAAGAACCACGAGCGCGAGGCGCACATCATCGCGCAGGCCGGCCGCGTGGGCGCCGTTACCATCGCCACGAACATGGCCGGCCGCGGCACCGACATCCTGCTCGGCGGCAACCCCGACGTCATGGCCGAGGACGCCCTGCGCGCGCAGGGGCTCGACCCCGACCGAAGCCCCGACGACCTGCCGGCCGAGAGCGACGAGGCTGCGGCCCCCGCGCCCACCGACGAGCAGCGCGCCGCCGCGCTCGCCGAGGCGAAGCGCGTGTGCGCCGCCGAGCACGACCAGGTCATAGCCGCCGGCGGCCTCACCGTCATCGGCACCGAGCGCCACGAGTCGCGCCGTATCGACAACCAGCTGCGCGGCCGCGCCGGCCGCCAGGGCGACCCGGGCACCACGCAGTTCTACCTGTCGCTCGAGGACGACCTCATGCGCCTGTTCGGCGGCAACCGCATGGACTCCATCGGGCGTATGATGGAGAAGACCGACATGCCCGACGACATGCCCATCCAGGCCGGCATGGTGTCGAAGGCCATCGAGAGCGCGCAGCGCCAGGTGGAGAGCATGCACTTCTCCGCCCGTAAGAACGTGCTGGAGTACGACGACGTCATGAACCTGCAGCGCGCCGCCATCTACGGCGAGCGCAACGCCATCCTGGACGGCAAGGACCTCTCCGAGCGCATCCCCGAGATCGTGCGCGACGCGGCCGAGGCCGTGGTTGCGGAGAACTGCCCCGACAAGGCGCCTTCCGACGACTGGGACGTGAGGCCTGTGGAGACGTGGGCCGCCAACATGACGGGCCGCGACGACTTCAAGGTGGCCGGCGTCGACCACGAGGACGATCCGGGCCTTCTGGCCGACGCGCTCGTGGAGTACCTGGACGGCGTGTACGCCGAGAAGGCCGAGCAGCTGGGCGAGCCGGTCATGAAGATGCTGGAGAGCCAGGTCATGCTCCGCATCATCGACACGCGCTGGATGGCCCACCTCCAGGAGATGGACTACCTCAAGTCCGGCATCGGGCTGCGCGCGTTCGGCCAGCGCGACCCGCTCGTGGAGTACAAGAACGAGGCCTACAACGCCTTCCAGAACCTCACGTCGTCCATGTACGAGGACTACCTGCGCACGCTGCTGCGCCTGCAGGTTGCCGTGCAGCAGGCCCCGCAGCTCGCCGAGGAGAAGAGCCCGCTCGACGGCAAGGTGAGCTACTCGTCGCCCGAGCAGGCGCTCGAGCAGACGGGCGTGGCCGCCGCACGCCGCTCCGCCCCCGCCGCCGCCCCCGGCGGCCAGGCCGCGCCCCCGCCGAAGCCCGCGGCCGCGAAGCCGCAGACGTTCGAGAAGGACAAGGACGACCCCTTCGCGAACGTGGGCCGCAACGACCCGTGCCCCTGCGGCTCGGGCAAGAAGTTCAAGAAGTGCCACGGCGCGAACCAGTAGGACGAACATGGCAGACAGCGAACACGATATCGAGCATATGGCCGCGCGCGTGACCGACGCGCACGGCTTCCTGCACATCGACGACAAGACGGCCGAGCTCGCGAAGCTCGACGAGGAGATAGCCGCCCCTGGGTTCTGGGACGATGCGGCGCATGCCCAGGGCGTCTCGAAGCAGGCCTCGAACCTGCGCGAGACCATCCGCGAGTACGACGAGGCTGCGGCGCTCTTGGAAGACGCCCGGGCGGCGCTCGAGCTGGCGGGGGAGGACGAGGCCTTCGCCGCGGAGGCCGACGACGCCCTGGCGCGCCTGTCCGACCTGCTGGACGCGCTGGAGATCACCTCGTGGTTCTCGGAGCGCTTCGACGGCGGCGACGCCATCCTCACGGTGAACCCCGGCTCCGGCGGCCTCGAGGCCCAGGACTGGACCGACATGCTCTACCGCATGTACGTGCGCTACGCCGAGAAGAAGGACTGGAAGGTCACGATCCTCGACGTGGTGCCCGGCGAGGGCATAGGACTCGACAAGGCCACCATCCAGATCGAGGGCCGCAACGCCTTCGGCATGCTGAAGAGCGAGAACGGCGTGCACCGTCTCGTGCGCATCAGCCCCACCGACGACAAGAAGCGCCGCCACACCACGTTCGCCGGCGTGGAGGTGCTGCCCGTACTGCCCGACGACATCGAGGTGGACCTCAACCCCGCCGACGTGCGCGTGGACGTGTACCGCTCGAGCGGCCCCGGCGGCCAGTGCGTCAACACCACCGACTCCGCCGTGCGCCTCACGCACATCCCTACGAACATCGTGGTGACGTGCCAGAACGAGAAGTCCCAGCTCCAGAACAAGGAGGCGGCGTTCCGCGTGCTCAAGGCGAAGCTCTACGAGCGCGAGGAGCAGAAGCGCGCGCAGGAGCTGGCCGAGCTGCGCGGCGACCGCATGGACAACACGTTCGGCAGCCAGATCCGCAACTACGTGCTCTACCCCTACCAGATGGTGAAGGACGTGCGCAGCGGCGTGGAGACCGGCAACGTGGACGCCGTCCTCGACGGCGATCTGGAGGAGTTCGTGATAGGCTACCATAAATGGAGGGTGTCCCAATAATGGAAGGAACCGGTATGACCGAGCTTGAACGGCGGGCGAACGACATGCGCGCCGACATCGTGCGCATGATCGCGGAGGCGGGGAGCGGGCACCCCGGCGGGTCGCTGTCGTGCGCCGACATCCTGGCGGCGCTGTATTTCGGCGGCGTGCTGGAGCACGACCCCGAGAACCCGGAGTGGGAGGGGCGCGACCGCTTCATCCTGGCCAAGGGTCACGCGGCGCCGGCGCTCTACGCCGCGCTCGCGCAGGCGGGCTACATCCCACGCGAGGAGCTGGCCACGCTGCGCAAGCTGGGAAGCCGGCTGCAGGGCCACCCGGACTCGAACCAGGTGCCCGGCGTGGAGGTGTCCACGGGCTCGCTCGGCCAGGGCCTGTCCATCGCGGCGGGGGCCGCGGCCGGCTTGAGGCTGGACGGCGCCCCCCAGACGGTGTTCGCCCTGCTCGGCGACGGCGAGTGCCAGGAGGGCCAGGTGTGGGAGGCCGCCATGTTCGCGGCGCACCGCAAGCTGGACAACCTCGTGGCCATCGTCGACCGCAACGGCCTGCAGATCGACGGGCGCACCTGCGATGTGTGCGACCCCGGCGACCTGGGCGCGAAGTTCGCGGCGTTCGGCTGGGACGTGGACGAGGTCGACGGCCACGACCTGGACGCCCTCGTGGCGGTGCTCGGGGCCGCTAAGGCCGGCCGCGACGGCCGGCCGCACGCGGTCATCGCCCGCACCGTCAAGGGCAAGGGCGTGCCGTTCATGGAAAACGAGGCGGGTTGGCACGGGAAGGCCCCGAACGCCGAGCAGGCCGCCGAGGCGCTCGCCGCGCTCGAGGGCGATGCGGGGAAGGAGTCGAGCCGTGGTTAAGCTTGCAGACGGGGCCCAGGCCCAGCAGAAGAAGGCCACGCGTGCGGCCTACGGGGCGACGCTCGCCGAGCTCGCGTCCGAGGGCGTGCCCGTCGTGGCGGTGGATGCCGACCTCACGGGCTCCACGACCACGAAGAAGCTGGCCGACGCCGGCTTCGCCGACCGCCTGTTCAACTGCGGCATCGCCGAGCAGAACATGGTGGACGTGGCGGCGGGCCTGGCCATCACGGGGCATGTGGCCTTCACCGGCTCGTTCGCCGTGTTCGGCACCGGGCGCGCCTACGACCAGATCCGCAACACGGTGTGCTACTCCAACCTGGACGTGAAGATCGCCCCCACGCACGCCGGCATCTCGGTGGGCCCCGACGGCGGCAGCCACCAGATGCTCGAGGACGTGTCGCTCATGCGCGGCCTGCCGAACATGCGCGTGCTCGTGCCGGCCGACTACGCCGCCGCCCGCGCCGCGCTGCGCCTGGCCGCCGCCACGCCGGGCCCGGTGTACGTGCGCATGGGCCGCGCGAGCGTGCCGTGCGTGTACGCCGACGACGTGGAGCTGGAGCTCGGCCGCGCCTACGTGCTGCGCGAGGGCGGCGACGCCACCATCGTGGCATGCGGCGTGGAGGTGGAGCAGGCGCTCAAGGCGGCCGAGCTGCTGGCTGCCGAGGGCATCGAGGCCGAGGTCATCGACGCGTTCTCGGTGAAGCCGCTCGACGAGGAGACGATCCTCGCCTCCGTGGGCAAGACGGGCTGCGTGGCAGTTGCCGAGGAGCACAGCGTGATGGGGGGCCTCGGCTCGGCCGTGGCCGAGACGCTGGCGCGCACCTGCCCGGCACCGGCAGAGTTCGTGGGCATGCGCGACGCCTTCGGCAAATCGGGCGAGTTCGACGAGCTGATGGCGTACTTCAACCTGGATGCGGGGGCGATTGTCGAAGCTGTGAAGAAGGTTATGGCCCGAAAGCAAGTCTGATAGAATCGAGCCGTCTCAGTACATCACTATTCGAACGGAGCATTCTGTGACGAACGATACCAGCCAAGGGGTTCCTGCGCGCCAAGCCCGGCGCGGCGGTGCCCATGCGGCGCCGGCGCCCGTGCGCCAGACGGCGTCGCAGCTCTCGGCGTCGCTGCCCGTCTTGGAGGTCGACGACATTCCCCAGCAGACGGGCACGCCGGTCATCACCTTCGACCACGTGACGAAAGTCTACCCCGCGCAGCCCAACAAGCCGGCGCTCAACGACATATCCCTGCAGATCTACGCGGGCGAGTTCATCTTCCTCGTGGGCCATTCCGGCTCCGGCAAGTCCACGTTCATCCGCATGCTCATCCGCGAGGTGAAGCCGACGCAGGGCCATATCTACGTGGCCGACGAGGACCTGACCACCATGCGCAACTGGCGCGTGCCGTATTTGCGCCGCAACATCGGGTGCGTCTTCCAGGACTTCAAGCTCCTGCCGAACAAGACCGTGTTCGAGAACGTGGCGTTCGCGCTCGAGGTCATCGGCAAGAGCCGCCACGTCATCAAGACGCAGGTGCCCGAGGTGCTGCGCCTGGTGGGCCTGCAGGACAAGCTCAACAAGCGCCCCGACCAGCTCTCCGGCGGCGAGCAGCAGCGCGTGTCCATCGCGCGCGCCATCGTGAACCGCCCGCCGCTGCTCGTGTGCGACGAGCCCACCGGCAACCTCGACCCGCAGACGTCGCGCGGCATCATGGACCTGCTCGAGCGCATCAACCGCACGGGCACCACGGTGCTCGTGGCCACGCACGACCGCGAGATGGTGGACAACATGCGCCGGCGCGTCATCGCGCTCGACCGCGGGCACCTCACCCGCGACCAGGACCGGGGGGTGTACGGCTTCGATGTCTAGTTTCGCTTACTTCATACGCGAGTCGCTCAAGGGCTTCACGCGCAACCTCTCGACGACGCTCGGCTCCATCGTCACCATCTTCCTGTCGCTTATGATCATCGGCGTGTTCCTCGTGGGCGGCCTCGTCATAGAGAACGTGGTGTCGGGCGTGGAGAACGAGGTGTCCATCGCGGCGTACGTCGCCGACGACGCCTCGCAGGCCGACATCGACAAGGTGGAGGACTACGTCCGCGGCCTCGAGGGCGTGGCGTCGGTGACCTTCACGGACAAGGAGCAGGCGCTCGAGAACTTCCGCTCCTCGAACACCACCGATATCATCGATGCCCTCGACGGCCAGAACCCGCTGCCCGCGTCCATTGACGTGGAGCTGTCCGACCCCCAGCTGGTCGAGCAGGTGGCCGGCGCGATCTGGGACAATTCCACGTACCAGCAGATCCGGGACGGCGAGACGAAATCCGAGTCGCTCAAGTACGGCCAGCAGACGGTGGAGAAGCTGTTTACGCTCACCAACTACGTGCGCTACATCGGCATCGCGCTCATCGCGCTGCTCATCTTCATCGCCATGGTGTTCATCAACAACACCATCCGCCTGGCCATCCTCGCGCGCCGCAAGGAGATCGCCATCATGCGCCTCGTGGGCGCGTCGAACGGCTTCATCCGCGGGCCCTTCCTCATGGAAGGCGCGTTGCATGCGCTCATCGGCTCGCTTCTGGCGGTGGGCGTGCTGGAACTGCTGCGCAACACGGCGCTGCCGAAGCTGCAGGGCGCGCTGCCGTTCCTGTCGTTCGACGTGAGCCTTAACATGTTCCTGCTCATCTATGCCGCGCTCGTCGTCGCGGGCCTGCTCATCGGCCTGCTGGGCTCGGCTCTGGCCATGCGCCGCTACCTGAAGGTGTAGCGGGCGCTCGGGGCGGCCCCTCATGGCCAAGCATGGCGACAACAAGCAGGTTGCGGCGTCGGCGCGCAAGGCGCGGCTCCGCAACCTGCGCCTTATGCGGGCGTTCGCGTTCGTCGTGATACTCTGCACGGCCTTCGTGGCCGGCTTCGCCGTGCGCAGCAACGACGCGCTGCTCGAGTCGCTCGGCTTCGCGGCGCTGCTCGAGAGCGGCGACTCCACGGCCGGCACGGCGGCCTCGAAGGACAAGAACACCTACAACGCGCTGTCGGCGCGCGTCGCCGAGGTGGAGGACGCGCTCGCCAACGACTCGCTGGACTCCTACGACCTGGACGCGGCCACCATGAGCGTGCTCGACGCGTTCGCCGACACGACCGAGGACGCCTACCTGCGCTACTACGATCCGGCGCGCTACTCCTCGCTCATGCACGACAGCTCGGGCAGCTACGCGGGCGTGGGCGTGCTGTTCTCGGAGTACAACGGGCTGGCGTACGTCGTGGACGTGTTCGACGGCTCCGTGGCCCAGGCGGCGGGCGTGCGCCAGGGCGACTTCGTGGTGGCCATCGACGGTGACCGCGGCCAGGAGTGGTCGATGAACGAGGTCACGGCCTCGCTCGACCGTGCCGAGGGCGACACCGTCGTGGTCACGTGGCGGCGCCCGGCCACGCTCGAGGCCGAGGGCGGGGAGGAGTTCACCACTACGCTGGCCTGCTCGAAGTACGACGTGAAGAACGTCACGACGAGCCTCGAGGGCACCGTGGGCTACGTGAAGGTGCGGCAGCTGACGCAGACGTCGGCCGACCTCGTGAAGCAGGCGCTCGCTGACCTGGGCTCCCAAGGAGCGCTCTCGTTCGTGCTCGACATCCGCGACAACCCGGGCGGCTACCTCACGCAGGCCGTGGATATGGCCAGCCTGTTCGTGAAGAGCGGCTCCATCGTGCAGATCGAGACGAAGGACGGCAAGAGCGTGAAGTCCGCCACAGGCAACGTGGCCACGGACAAGCCGCTCGTGGTGCTGGTGAACGAGAACACGGCCGCCGCGGCCGAGGTGCTGGCGGCGGCGCTGCAGGAGAACCAGCGCGCCACGCTCGTGGGCGCCTCCACGCTCGGCAAGGGCTCCGTGCAGGTGGTGCGCGACCTGAGCTTCGGCGGCGCGCTGCGCTACACGGCGGCCTACTACCTAACCCCCCAGGGGCGGACCATCAACGACGTGGGCGTGACGCCCGACGTGTCGGTGGGCCTGGGCGGCGAGGCCGGCAGCGACAACCAGAGAAGCCTGGCCCTGGAAACCGCCCAGTCGCTCGCGCGGGAGTAGCGCCATGGCGCGCAAACGGTCGCATACGCGACGCAGCCCCCGCAGCAACCCGCGCGGCGTGCTGACCGTCCATGGCGGCGGCTTCGGCTTCGTGCAGACGGCCGAGGGCGCCTACTTCGTTCCCGCATCGAAGATGGCCGGTGCCTTCGACGGCGATCTGGTGGAGGTGGCGCCCTTGCCGCCCACGGGCGGCAAGGGCGGCGCACGCCAGCCGCACCAGGGCGCTGCGCGCCCCGGCGACCAGCCGGCCGCGCGGGTGCTGCGCGTTGTCGACCGCGCGCACGACACGCTCGTGGGCCGCTACGAGGTGGCCGAGCCCTTCGGCGTGGTGGTGCCCGAGGATGCGCGCATACCCTACGACATCTTCACCATGCGCTCCGACCATCCGGACGTGCCGGACGGCTCGCTCGTGCGCGTTCGCATCACCGCGTTCCCCACGCGCCACACCGCGGCCACCGGCGTGGTGGAGGAGGTCATCGGGCAGGCGGGCGACGAGGGGGTGGGCGTGGACCTCATCGTGGCGCGTCGCAAGCTGGAGACGGCGTTCTCGGACGGTGCGCTCGCCGAGGCGCGCGCCGCCGTGCTGGACGAGGCGGGCGCGCTCGCGGAGGGCTACCGCGACCTGCGGGAGCGCTTCACGCTCACCATCGACCCCGCCGACGCCCGCGACTTCGACGACGCTCTGTCGTTGGAGCCCGTCGTTCTGGAGAGCGGCAAGATGCCCCGCAGCGTGCGGTTCGTGGACGAGCGCGGGCCGGGGGCCGTGCGCTGGCGGCTGGGGGTGCATATCGCGGACGTGTCGCATTACGTGCCCTGGAACTCGTCGATCGACCTGGATGCGCGGCGGCGGGCGACGAGCGTGTACCTGGCCGACCGCGTGATACCCATGCTGCCCGAGGAGCTGTCGGGTGACCTGTGCTCGCTCAAGCCCGGCGAGGTGCGCCGCACGATGACGGCCGACCTGTACCTGGACGACGGTGCGCGCCTCGTGGGCTACGAGCTGTACCCGGCGCTCATCCGCTCGGATGCGCGGCTGACCTACGACGAGGCGCAGGCCCTTCTGGAAAGGGCGGCGGGCCGTGCCGACGGCACTGCGGAGGACGACGCGCTCGCGCGCCGGCTCGCGGGGCTCTCGTGCCTGGCGAGGAAGCGCGCGGCGGCGCGCGAGGCGGCCGGCGGGTTGGACTTCGCCACGGTGGAGGCGAAGGTGCGCCTGGATGCGGAGGGGCACCCCGTGGGCATCGACCTGCGCCGCAAGACGGACGCGACGTCGCTCGTGGAGGAGGCCATGATCCTGGCGAACGAGACGGTGGCGCGCCACCTGCGCGATGCCCGGTTCCCCGGCATCTTCCGCGTGCACGACAAGCCCTCTCCCGACAGCCTGGCCGCGCTCGTGCCGGTGTTCCAGGAGTTCGCGTGGTTCGGCGGCATCGACCAGAACCGGCTCGTGGCCGGCGACCCGCACGTGCTCGGCCAGGTGCTCGAGGCGAGCGCGGGGCGCCCCGAGGGCGAGCTCGTGTCCACGCTCGTGCTGCGCTCCATGAAGCGCGCCGTGTACCGCCCCGCCTGCGAGCCGCACTACGGGCTGGCGAGCGCGGCGTACACGCATTTCACGAGCCCTATCAGGCGCTACCCTGACCTCGTGGTGCACCGCATGCTCAAGGCGCAGCTGACGCGCCGCCCCGAGCGCTTCGATCAGGAAGTGGCGGCGCTGCCGTGGATAGCCGAGCATTCCTCGAACATGGAGCGCGTGGCCGAGAAGGCGGCGCGCGAGTCGCAGGAGCTCAAGATCGTGGAGTATATGGAACGTTCGGTGGGCCAGGCGTTCCCGGCCGTCGTGTCGGGCGTGACGAACTACGGCGTGTACGTGCGGCTCGAGAACACGGCGGAGGGCCTTGTGCCCTTGAAGTGCCTGGGCCGCGAGTACTTCGCGTTCGACCCGGTGCTGCACCGCCTGACGGGGGAGGACACGGGCACGGTCTACCGGCTGGGGCAGCGCCTGCCCGTCGTCTTGGCAGCGGCCGACCCGCGTTCCGGCCGGCTCGACTTCCGCCCGGCGCGCGACGGCGGGCGCTGAGCGCGGCGCCAGGAGGCGAAGGAGGGGAAGATGGGGCGGGTACGCGAGAAGGCGCAGGCCATGGGACGCGTCATGCGCCGCAGCAAGAAGGCGCTCGCGCTCTTCGTCGTGCTGCGCCTCATCGTGCTGGCCTGCGCGGTGGGCGCGCTCGTGTTCGGCAACTACGAGGCGTTCTTCCTGTGCCTGCTCACGCTCGTGCTGTTCCTGGTGCCCCCGTTCATCGAGGCGAGCTTCAGCATCACCATCCCCGAGACGCTCGAGGTGGTCATCGCGCTGTTCATCTTCGCGGCCGAGATACTGGGCGAGCTGTTCCACTTCTACACCCTCATCCCTTTTTGGGACACGCTGCTGCACACGTTCAACGGATTTCTGGCGGCGGCCATCGGCTTGGCGCTCGTGTCCATCTTGAACCGCTCCGACCGCATCGCGTTCTCGCTGTCGCCGTTCTTCTGCGCCGTGGTGGCGTTCTGCTTCTCCATGACCATCGGCGTGCTGTGGGAGTTCTTCGAGTTCGGCATGGACTGGGTGTTCGGGCTGGACATGCAGAAGGACACCGTGCTGGGAGGGATCGCGAGCGTGCTTCTGGACCCCGAGGGGCTGCAGCGGCCGTTTCGCATCGACGGTATCCAGACCGTGGTGGTGTACGGGCAGGACCTGGGTTTGGGCGGGTACCTGGACATAGGGCTCGTCGACACGATGGAGGACCTGCTGGTGAACTTCATCGGCGCGCTGGCCTTCTCCGCCATCGGCTACCGCTACCTGAAGAGCAAGGGCGCCGGCACGTTCGCGCGCCGCTTCGTGCCGGTGCTGGCCGCGCCGGGGGAGGGCGGCCGGGCTGGCGATGCCGGCGGTTCGGGCGGCGCGGCAGGATGCGGGGAGGCTGCCGCGGGCGACGGGGAGGGCGGCGCGGGCGCTGCTTGAGGCAGGCGCGCGGGCGGCGAGGCCTGGGGCGCCCCGGTTCCCGGTGGCTGGCGCAAATGCTTTGATCATCTAACTAATTGCGGTATGATGCAGGGGATGAGAACGAAGGATGAGAAGGAGGGAGGGCTGATGGACGGTTCCGCCAGGGATGCCGATGCCGTGTCCAAGCGGCGCGAGGAGATCGACGATCTGCTGTCCGGCACGTTCAACTCCATCCTGCGCATCGAGGAGCAGTCGCTCGACAACCGCCTGACGCACGGGCTCACCATCACCGAGGTGCACACCATCGTGGCCATCGGCCTGCACGAGCGCAACCCGATGAACGTGGTCGCGGCACGCCTGGGCGTGACGCTGGCCACCCTGACCACGGCCGTGAGCAAGCTGGCGGGCAAGGGCTTCGTTGAGCGCTCGCGCGCCGAGGACGACCGGCGCAAGGTGCTCGTGTCGCTCACCAAGAAGGGCCGGCAGGTGCTGCGCGCCCACAACCTGTTCCACCACCAGATGATCGACGAGGCGCTCGCCGGCCTCACCGAGGAGGAGGAGCGCGTGTTCGCCGAGGCGCTTTCCAAGGTGAAGGCGTTCTTCGACGCGCAGGCGTAGGCGCCCGCGCGGCACGCGGCCTGCTGCACGGGACATGCCGTGTGGGACATGCCGCGCGCTGCACATCCACGAATGTTTCACGTGAAACATTCGTTCGCGCGTACAAGTGTTTCACGTGAAACATCGTGACGGATGCCGTGTGAAAAGCGAGGGGCATCAAGACCGGCCAACCTCTGCGGGGCGGGGAGGGCGATGGTGCCGGCATGCCGGGCGCCCTGGTCGCCGTTCGCCATCCCGGTGCCTCGCGACGTGCGGGCGCGCAGAAATCGTGGAGCGGGCGCCGCAGCGCTTGCATTCGAAGGCTCCTCACCATACCATTACTCCCGTAGAAATACTTTGATTATCAAACTAAATGGCATGACGCGAAAGGAAGACCCATGGCTACCATCGACACCGTCAAGGAAGTGCTCGTCGAGAACCTCGACCTCGAGGCCGACAAGATCACCGAGGAGGCGACGCTCGAGTCGCTCGGCATCGACTCGCTCGACATGGTCGAGCTCATCTGCGACCTCGAGGAGAAGTGCGACGTCGAGTTCGGCGAGCCCGAGGGCATCGAGACGGTGGGCCAGCTGGTCGCGCACATCGACTCGCTGTAACACGCGTTGGCCGGGCCCCGTACGGGGCCCGTTTTGCCGCAGCCCGCACGGCGGGCGCTGGGAAGACGAGCGTCCCCGCGGGGACGGGACATGAAGACGAAGGGAACCGCGACCGTGAAAACGAGGATTACGGAACTGCTGGGCATCGAGGCGCCCGTCGTGCAGGGCGCGATGGCGCGCATCGCCGACGCGAGCCTCGCAGGCGCGGTGAGCGAGGCCGGCGGCCTCGGCATCATCGCGTGCGGCGGCGCGCCGCTTGCGTGGGTGGAGGAACAGGTGCGCATCGCCCGCTCGATGACCGACAAGCCCATCGGCGCGAACGTCATGCTCATGGATCCGAACGCGGGCGAGACGGCCGAGCTTCTGGCGAAGCTGCGCGTCGACGTCATCACGACGGGCGCGGGCAGCCCGGCGAACTACCTGCAGATGTGGAAGGACGCCGGCATCAAGGTGGTGCCCGTGGTGGCCTCGAGCGCGCTCGCGGCGCGCATGGAACGCCTCGGCGCCGACGCCGTGGTTGCCGAAGGCACCGAGGCCGGCGGCCACATCGGCGAGCTGACCACGATGGCGCTCATCCCTGCGGTGTGCGACGCCGTGTCCATCCCCGTGATCGCCGCCGGCGGCATCGCCGACGGGCGCGGCATGGCCGCCGCCTTCGCGCTGGGCGCCGAAGGCGTGCAGGTAGGCACCCGCTTCCTCACGGTGGAGGAGTGCACCATCGCCGACGCGTACAAGGAGCGCGTGATCGCCGCCAAGGACGCCGACACCATCGTCACGGGCCGCGGCAGCGGGCATCCCGTGCGCTGCCTCAAGAACAAGTTCGCCCGCACGGTGCGCAAGCTCGAGGGCGACGTGGCGGCCAACGGCGACGAGCTGGAGGCCATGTACGTCGGCTCGCTCAAGCGCGCCGTCGAGGGCGACGTGGACAACGGCACCATGATGGCGGGCCAGTCGGCGGCGCTCGTGCGCGAGCGCGCGACGGCGGCCGAGGCGATCGCCTCCCTAGTGGCCGAAGCCGAGGAGCTGGGGGGACTGGGGCTCGAGGCCCTGGCTGCGCGCAACGCGACGCGCGGGGAAGCGCGATGATCGGGCCGGTGCCCGCGGGCGCGCCCGTGCTCATGCTCTCGGGCCAGGGCTCGCAGAAGCCCGGCATGGGCGCCGACCTCATGGATCTGCCCGAGGTGCGGGAGACCTTCGCATGCGCGTCCGACGTGTTTGGCTTCGACGTGGCCGACCTTGCGTTGAACGCCGAGCCCGAGAAGCTGAACGACACGCGCAACGCCCAGCCCGCGCTCGCCGCGCTGTCGGTGGCCGTCGCCCGCGCGCTCATGGCGCGCGGCGTGGAGCCGGCGGCGGTGCTGGGCTTCTCGCTCGGCCAGATAAGCGCGCTCGCCGTGTCGGGGATGCTCGCCGACGAGGAGGCGTTCGCGCTCGTGAAGGTGCGCTCGGAGCTCATGGCCGAGGCCGCCGCCGCGCATCCCGGCGCGATGAGCGCGCTGCTGAAGGCCGACGAGGAGAACGTGCGCGCGCTCTGCGAAGAGTGCGCCGAGGGCGACGTGCTCGTGCCCGCGAACTTCAACTGCCCGGGGCAGATCGTCGTCGCCGGCACGCCGGCGGCCGTCGAGCGCGCCGAGGCGGCGTGGGCCGAGGCGGGGAAGCGCTCGTCGCGCTTGGCCACGTCGGGCGCGTTCCACAGCCCGCTCATGGCCGACGCGGCCGCAGGGCTCGACGCGTACCTCGAGGACGTCGCGTTCTCCGAGGCGCGCATCCCGCTCGTCTGCAACGTCGACGCCGCGCCGCTTGCCGCCGCCGACGCGCGCGAGCACCTGGTTCGCCACCTCACGAGCCCCGTGCGCTTCCAGCAGAGCGTCGAGGCGCTCGCCGCGTCCGGGGCCGACACGTTCGTCGAGGCGGGCTTCGGCGGCGTGCTCGCGAACCTTGTGAAGCGCATCGACAAAGCCGCGACGCGCGCCTGCGTGCAGGATCGCGCGAGCTTCGACGATTTCCTGGCCGCCCAGGCCGCAACCGATACCGAATAGGAGCGACGGGACCCCTATGACCAACGTTACCGAAACCCCGCGCCGAAGCGCGGTCGTCACCGGCTCGAGCCGCGGCATCGGCCGCGCCGTGGCCGAGGAGCTCGCGCGCGCGGGCTTCGACGTGTGCGTTAACTGCTCGAGCGAGCGCGGCCTGTCCGGCGTGCAACAGCTGGCCGACCAGCTGGCCGCCGAGCACGGCGTGCGCGCCATCGCCGTGGCCGCCAACGTGGCCGACGCCGCCGAGGCCGAGGCGCTCGTCGCGGCGGCCCATGAGGCGTTCGGCCGCGTGGATGTGCTCGTGAACAACGCGGGCATCACGCGCGACGGGCTCATCGCCCGCATGAAGGAGGAGGACTTCGACGCGGTCATCGACGTCAACCTCAAGGGCACGTTCAACTGCTGCAAGGCGGCGGCGCAGCGCATGATGAAGCAGCGCTACGGGCGCATCGTGAACCTGTCGAGCGTCGTGGGCGTGGCGGGCAACGCGGGGCAGGCGAACTACGCCGCGTCGAAGGCCGGCGTCATCGGCCTCACGAAGTCGCTCGCCCGCGAGCTGGCCGCGCGCAACGTCACGGCGAACGCGGTGGCGCCGGGCTTCATCGCCACCGACATGACCGACGCGCTGTCGGAGAAGCAGCGCGAGGCTATTCTGGGCCGCATCGCCGCCAAGCGCCTCGGCGCGCCCGAGGACGTGGCCGCGCTCGTCCGCTTCCTGGCGAGCGAGGAGGCGGGCTACATCACCGGACAGGTTGTCTGCATCGACGGAGGTATGTCGCTATGAGCGAGAACAGCACGAACGCGGGCGCCACGCGCCGCCCCGACGGCACGCATCGCGTGGTCATCACCGGCATGGGCGCCGTGTCGCCCGCAGGCGTGGGCGTGGAGGCGCTGTGGGACGCGGTCATGGGCCGCGCCTGCTGCATCGGCCCGGTGACGCGCTTCGACACGGCCGACTACGACGTGCACCTCGCCGCCGAGGTGCACGACTTCGACCCGGTCGAGCACGGCATCACGAAGAAGGAGGCGCGCCGGTTCGAGCGCTTCGTGCAGTACGCTATCGTCGCGTCCGACGAGGCGATCGCCCAGTCCGGGCTCGACCTCGAGGCCGAGGACACGACGCGCATCGCATGCGTGTTCGGCACGGGCATCGGCGGCATCGACGAGCTGCAGAGCGGCTTCTTCACGCTGGCCGAGAAGGGGCCGAAGCGGGTGAGCCCGCTGTTCATCCCCACGATGATCGGCAACATCGCGGCCGGCAACCTCTCCATCCGCTACGGCTTGCGCGGCGAGTGCCTGAATGTGGTCACCGCCTGCGCCACCGGCGCGCACTCCATCGGGGCGGCCGTGCGCGACATCCGCCACGGCTACATCGACGCGGCCTTGGCCGGCGGCTCGGAGGAGAGCGTATCGCCCATCTGCCTGGCCGGGTTCGCGAACCTGGGCGCGCTGTCGAAGGCCGACGACCCCTCCCAGGCCTCGCTGCCGTTCGACGCGCGCCGTGCCGGCTTCGTGGCGGGCGAGGGCGCGGGCGCGGTGGTGCTCGAGTCGCTCGAGCACGCGCTCGGCCGCGGTGCGACGGTGCTCGCCGAGATCACGGGCTTCGGCTCCACCGGCGACGCCTACCACATGACGGCCCCCGAGCCCTCGGGCGAGGGCGTCGCGCGCGCCATGCGCCAGGCGCTTGCGGAGGGCGGCTTCGCGCCGGAGGACCTCGGGCATCTGAACGCGCACGGCACCGGCACGCCCGCCAACGACGCCACCGAGTCCAAGGCGCTCTTGGCGCTTTGCGGCGAGGAGGCGGGGCGCGCCGTTCCGGTGACGTCGGTGAAGGGCACGACGGGCCATACGCTCGGCGCCGCCGGCGCGATCGAGGCCATCGTCTGCGCGCTATCGGTCATGAACGACTGCGTGCCGCCCACGGCCGGCTTCGCCGAGGCCGACCCGGAGTGCCCGGTCAGCGTCGTGACGGAAGCCAAGACGGGCTACCCGCAGAAGGTGGCCCTGTCGAACAGCCTCGGCTTCGGCGGCCACAACGCTTCTCTGGCGCTATCGCCGTTCTGCGAGCGGCGATAGCTGCCGACGCTGCGGCCGTCTGCGGCACCCGATCTCGCGGCGAGGCCGAGGGCTCGCGTACCCAAGTACGCCACGCCCTCGCCCTCCCCGCGATCTCGGGCACCGCAGGCGCCCTCGCTGACCGACTAGCGCCAACCTGTGAGTTCGTTATGCGCCTTTCAGGCGCATGGCGCGCAAAGCGCGCACCGTTGAAAGGAGCCATCATGGACATCGAGTATCCCTGCGGCAAGGACGTCGTCGAGGCGGTGCTGCCGCATCGCGACCCGTTTTGCTGGGTGAGCCGGGTAGTCGCGTGCGAGCCGGGCGTCGAGGTGACGGCCGAGCTCGACGTGGACCCTGCGCTGCCGCTGTTCAAGGGACACTTCCCGGGTCATCCGGTGCTGCCGGGCGTCGTCATCATGGAGGCGCTCGCGCAGGCGGCCTCGTTCTGCATCCTCGTGGAGCGCGGCGCCGAGGGTTCCATCGGGTTCCTCACCGGCATCGACGGCGCGAAGTTCCGCCGCCAGGTGGAGCCGGGCGAGACGCTTACCCTGAAGGGGCGCATCGTGAAGTCCTCGTCGCGCCTGTGCGTGGCCGAGGTGGAGGCGAGCGTCGACGGTGCGGTGTGCGCGACAGCCACCCAGAAGTACGTGCTGGCGAAGGCGGAAGCGCAGGCATGAGGCGCAGGTGTCCCGAGGCAAGAGGCAAGGAGCATCCGATGAGGCAACGCAAGCAGAACTACATCACGCTCTCCTGCGACGGCGAGGTCGTCCCGCAGCGCGGTGCGGCAGCCCCCGCGCCGGAGTCGGCCGACGTCGCCTACCGCCTGTCGCGCATGGTGGAGGAGGCTGCGGCTGCGCTGCCGCTCGCCCCGAATGCGCTCGAGGCGGCCGACGCGTCCGAGTACACGGCGGTCGCCCCGGGCGAGGCCCAGGCCAGCTCGCGGGCGCGCGTCGCGGCCGATGCGCAGGCCGGCGCCCCCGCGACGGCCGCCCAGCCCGTGGCGCTCGTGATGGCCCGCTCCAAAGCGGCCAAGCGCCTGCTGCAGGCCGTGGCCGATGCGGGCTTCTGTGCCTGCGCCGTGTACACGCAGGACCGTCGCGGGGAAGGGTACCTCAAGGCGGCTCAGCGCACGGTGTGCTTGGGCGAGCGCTACTCCGACGCGCTCTTCGGCAACGGCCATGCCGTGCTGCAGGCGGCGGACGAATGCGGCGCCGCAGTGGTGCTTCTCTCCGACGAGGCGCTTCCCCTGGCCGAGGTGGACAGCTTCCTCGCCCGCGCCGCCGCGCGGGGCGTGCGCGTGTTCCGCGCGATGAGCCCGGACGCGCCGGCCCTCGGCTGGATACTCTGCTCCACCGACAAGCCGCCGCTCGACGACGGCACGTGGCGCACCTGCCAGCGCTGCGGGCTCTCGTTCGACGAGGCGAGCCTCGCATCGGGGCACTCCACGTGCCCGTCGTGCGGCGGCTACTTCCGCATGTCGTCGGCCGAGCGCATTGACGACACGCTCGACGCGGGCAGCTTCGAGGAATGGAACCGCTCCGTGCCCGAGACCGATCCGCTGGGCTTCCCGGGCTACGGCGGCAAGCTGGCGGCGCAGCGCGCCAAGACGGGGCTCGAGGAGGCCGTGCGCACGGGCGAGGGCCGCATCGCGGGTCTGCGCGTGGCCGTGGGCATCATGGAGTCGCAGTTCTTCATGGGCTCCATGGGCTCGGTGGTGGGCGAGAAGCTGTGCCGGCTGGTGGAGCGCGCCACCGACGAGCGCCTGCCCGTCGTGATCTTCACGGCCTCGGGCGGCGCGCGCATGCAGGAGGGCCTCGTGTCGCTCATGCAGATGGCGAAGGTGTCGTGCGCGCTGGCACGCCACGGCGAGGCGGGGCTGCCGTACCTCTCGGTGCTCACCGACCCCACCACGGGCGGCGTGACCGCGTCGTTCGCCATGCAGGGCGACGTGGTCCTGGCCGAGCCGGGCGCCCTCATCGGCTTCGCGGGCCAGCGCGTCATCAGGGACACCATCAAGCAGGAGCTGCCCGAGGGCTTCCAGACGGCCGAGTTCGCGCTCGAGCACGGCCTGATCGACGCCATCGTGGAGCGCTCGGAGATGCGCTCGACGCTCGCTCACCTGCTGGCCATCCACCTGGCCACCGCGAGGTCGAACCGCGGCGCGCACGAGCCGGGCGACTGCGCCATCCTCGTGGACTTCCAGACGGTGCGCGACAACCTGGAGCATGGCACCGACACGTACAACACGGTGACGTACGGCCTGCTGGAGCCCGAGGGCGGCCTGCCGTTCGGCGAGTCGTCCCCCTGGCGTCCGCGCCGCGCCCAGCAGCTGCTGGGCGGCCTGGCGGGGCGCCTGGAGCGGAAGGCCTCCGGCGCCGTGTCGCCAAAGCGCCTGGGGAAGGTTCTCGCCCGCGGCGGCTTCGACGCCGAGGGTGGCGCTTCGCTCGAGGTGAACGGGGCGCCCGCTGACATCTCCGCCGCCGCGGCCGTCGATCCCGGCAACCGCGCCTGGCAGAGCGTGCAGCTGGCGCGCAACGTGCACCGGCCCACGGCGCGCGCCTACATCGACGCGTTCGTTGACGGCTTCATCGAGCTGCACGGCGACCGCTCCTTCGGCGACGACGCGGCCGTGGTGGCGGGTGTCGGCTGGATCGGCGGGCGGGCCGTGACGGTGATCGCGCAGGAGAAGGGGGCCGACCTGAAGGAGCGCATCCGCCGCAACTTCGGCTGCCCGCAGCCGGAGGGGTACCGCAAGTCCCTGCGCCTCATGCGCCAGGCCGAGAAGTTCGGCCGTCCCGTCGTGTGCCTCGTTGACACGCAGGGCGCGTTCTGCGGCATGGAGGCCGAGGAGCGCGGGCAGGGCAACGCCATCGCCGACAACCTGCTGGCCCTGGCCGGCTTGCGCGTGCCCGTGGTGAGCGTGCTGGTGGGCGAGGGCGGAAGCGGCGGGGCGCTCGCGCTCGCGCTGGCCGACCGCGTGGCCATGCAGGAGCACGCGGTGTACTCGGTGCTCTCGCCGGAGGGCTTCGCGTCCATCCTCTGGAAGGATCGCACCCGCGCCCCCGAGGCGGCCGCCGTCATGAAGATGAGCGCCGCGGAGGCGTGCCAGATGGGCATCGTGGACGCCGTGCTCTCCGAGGGTCCCGCCCCCGCCCACGAGAACCCGGAGGCCGCCGCCGAGCAGGTGCGCGCCTACGTGAGCGCCGCCCTGGCCGAGCTCGCCGAGCAGCCGACGGAGGCTCTGCTGCAAGCCCGCTACGAGCGCTTCGCGAAATTCTAACGGCCGCCCGGCCGGGGGGGGGCGTGACAGGGGGACGGGGATAATGTCACGCTCCCGAACGTCTTGCGCAGCCCTGTCGCACAGGGGAGCGTGACATTATCCCCGTCCCCCTGTCACCTGCTGCCATGCCCGGATCCTCGCTACCCCTGCAAAAGGTCGATCAGGTCCTCGCGGGTGAGGCTGGCCAGCGAGACGCCGCCTGCGCCGACTATCTGCTCGGCCAGATCGCTTTTCGCCTCCTGGAGGCGCATGATGCGCTCCTCGATGGTGCCCTTCGCGATGACCTTCTGCACGCTCACCACCTTATCCTGGCCGATGCGGTGCGCGCGGTCGGTGGCCTGGTTCTGCGCGGCGGCGTTCCACCAGGGGTCGGCATGCACGACCACGGAGGCGCCCGTGAGGTTGAGGCCGGTGCCGCCCGCCTTGAGGGATACGAGGAACACGGGCGTGTCGTCGGCGTTGAAGGCGTTCACCAGCGCCAGGCGGCGCTTCTTCGGCGTGGCTCCCGTGATGGTGAAGTAGCCCACTCCTGCGGCGTCGAGCCGTTCCGCAATGCGGTCGAGGAAGCTGGTGAACTGGGAGAACACGAGCGTTTTCTCGCCGGCGTCCCGTGCGGAGGACACGAGCTCCATGATGGCGTCGAGCTTGGCCGCGCCCTTCTCGTAGTTCTCGTAGAGCAGGCGCGGGTCGCAGCACAGCTGCCGCAGCTTAGTGAGCTCGGCGAGCACCTCCACCTTGCGCTGGTCGAAGCTGCGGTCGTTCTTGTTCTTGCGCTGCGCGGTCAGCTCCTCGCGTAGCCGCTGCTCGTGCGCGGCGTACAGGCGCTGCTGCTCGCCTTCGAGCGGAGCGTACACGATGGATTCCAGCTTGTCGGGCAGCTCGCGCAGCACGTCGGTCTTCAGGCGGCGCAGCATGAACGGCCCTGCGATGGCCTGCAGGCGCCGTGCCGCCTCCTCGTCGCCGCCTACGATGGGCAGCTCGAAGCGCTCGCGGAAGCGGTTGTACGGTCCCAGAAGGCCCGGCATGAGGAAGTCGAAGATGCTCCAGAGCTCGCTTAGGCGGTTCTCCATGGGCGTGCCGGTGAGCGCGAAGCGGTGGCGCGCCCGCACTCGCTTGACGGCGCGCGTGGTGAGGGTCGCCGGGTTCTTGATGTACTGCGCCTCGTCCAGCACGCAGCAGAACAGTTCGTGCTCCGCCCAGGCGGCTGCATCGATGCGCAGGAGGTCGTACGAGGTCACGAGCACGTCGCACCCGCCGCCTTCGAAGGCCTCGCGCCGCGACTGCACGCGCTCGCGTTTCGTGCCCGCCACGGCACGCACGTCGAGCTCGGGCGCGAACCGCTCGAACTCCGCGAGCCAGTTGTACACGAGCGACGCGGGGCACACGATAAGGGAGGGGCCGACCGTGCGCGCCTCCTCTCGCCGGGCGAGCAGCAGGGTTATGAGCTGCACCGATTTGCCGAGGCCCATCTCGTCGGCCAGCACGCCGCCGAAGCCCGCGTCGCAGCGCGCCGAGAGCCAGCGGAAACCCTCGGCCTGGTAGGGCCGCAGGACGCCTGCGAGCGCCGGCGGCACGTCGTAGGCGCGCTCGTCGGCGGCGCGGAAGCCCTCCACGTAGCGCGTGAACGAGCGGTCGCGCGCAAGGTCGGCCTCCTCGTCGAGGTAGAACGCGCGGTAGGCGGGCAGCTCCACCGAGCCTGCGGCCAACTCCTTGGCCGTGAGGCCCAAGTCGGCTGCGAGGCGGTCGAGCTGCGAGAGGTCGAAATCCTGCAAATCGAGGAACATCCCGTCGCGCAGCCGGTGGTACCGCTTGCGCTTGCGGTAGCTCGCCAGAAGCGACGCGAGCTCGCGGGCGGGCAGGTCGCCCGAATCCACCGTGAGGTTGACGAGGTTGCCCGCGAGCGACACGCCGAGCGTTACGCGCGGCTTCTTGTCGCGGATGAGGCGGTCGAACGCGGGCGTGGTGAACACCGTGCCCAGCGCGCGGAACTCCGCCAGGCCGCCGAACAAAAGCGCGCCCACGGCCTCGTCGTCGGCGAGGGGAAGGGTGGCGTCCACCGCATCGAGGTACCTCGCCGCCAGCTCGCCCGCACGCGCCTCCAGGCGCTCGTCGCGCAGCGGGCCGGAGGGCTTCGGCGGGGTTTCCGTCTTCCTCGCCGCCGCTTCCGTTCCCGTGCCTGCTTTCGGCGCGCCCGCCCCTTCCCCCTGCGTCTCGAAACCGAACAGCAGATGGCGCACCTCGCCATAGGCTGCCCAGGCGTCGCAGGTCACGCGCGTGTCGTCGCGGTCGAAGAAGAACTCAAGCTGGCAGGGCACGGGCTTGTACGCCTCGATCTGGGCGGGCAGGTCCACGTGCAGGTGCCGCTCGATGGCCGGCAGCGCCGCCGCGCAGAACAGAGGCATGTCGGCCTCGGCCACGTAGAGGTCGCTCTCGCTGCTGTCGTAGACGTTGCGCAGGAAGTCGGCGCATTGGGCGAACTCGGGCGAGCAGTTGTGGAAGAGGCCGTCCTTCCACACGTAGAGGCGCTCACCCTGCGCGGCCAGCGCCAGAAAATCAGTGCGCTCGACGAAGTAGCCGCCCCGATCGGCGGGCCTCAGGGCGACGGTGATGCGCGGGTCCTCATCGACGATGCGGGTGCGCATGGCTCGTCGCGCGCCGATCTCGTCCTCGTCCATGGCGAAATCCCGACCGGCCAGGAGATCGAGCAGCTCGACGGCCTCGGCATCCGTGAGCTCCAAGTCGCGCCCAACCACGTTCGAGGAGCGGTAGCGCCAGTACGCCGCCGCGCTCGTCTGCTCGCGCAGGGCCACGGCGCGGTCGAGGAAGCGCGCAATGTGACGGGCGTGCTCGGTGAGCTGGGCCGGCACATGGTGGAACGCGAGCTTCTTGCCGTAGGAGAAGAACTCGCCCGTGCGCATGCGCTCGACGAAGTCGGAGATGCCCTTCATCACATAGGAGCCCTGCGGCCCCGAAAGGCGGAAGCGCGCCGACCACGAGCGGTAGCCGCAAGCGAGCGTCGTCTCGATGTCGACGTTTCCGATTGCCTCCTGCGCGCCGGCCAGCCGCTCCGCGCGCTTCATGAAGTCCTCGATGCAAGCCGAGGTCGTGCGCGTGCGCTGCGCCTGGTAGCCGAGGAACCGCTGAGGTGCGCGGCTGTAGGAGAGCATCAGCGCCGCGCAGTGCTTGCACATGCCGTCGTGCTCGCGGTCGGCGGGGCAGGTGCAGGAATAGTCCAGCATGATGCCGCTGTCATCCTCGAAGCACACCGATGTGCGGTAGCGGTCGTCCCAGCCGCTGCTCGAGGCCACGAACGCGGAAAGCGTGATCTCGTCGCCATCGTAGCGCACCTGCTTCGTGAGGATGTTGCGGTCGGAGGCGGCTATCTGCTCCGCACGTGCAAGGGTGCGCGCGGAGCAGATAGCCGCAAGGGCGTTCTCCGGGATCATCGGTGCTTTCCCCACCTTCCTCTCCGAACGGGTGTACTAGTTCATCATACTACAGCACCGTCCGCGCGGGGGCGGCGGCCGGGGCCCGACGCGAAAACGGCATCGGGCTCGCAGTGGCCGGGTTGGATCGCGCAGCTGCGCCTCCATGGCCGCGCTATGCGCGTTCGCCGGGGGAGAGCGCCGCCATGGCCACCACGGCGCCGCTGAACCCGAGCGCGCTGACCGGTACGGGCGCCGCGATCATCGGTTCGCTGGCGGGGGGGGGGGGCTGTACGCGCCGGCGATCATGCCTCTTTCCGTTCGTCCGGGAGGATCCCGCCCTGTCAGAGCGCGACGCCTGCCAGCTTCCCGATAAGCTTGCGGTAGATGCGGTCCACGATCCACGGCTCGGTGGACACGGTGCAGACGTCGTCCAGATCGACCCACCGCACGCCGCTGTTCTCGTCGGGCTTGACGCGCAGCGGCTCCTCCGGCGAGGCCACCGCCAGGTACGTGACGTTCAAATGGAGGTGCGAGCCCACGTAGCGCCCGCGCTTCTCGTGGCCGTCCACGGTGAGCACCTCGAGCGAGAAGATGCCGCCCGGCCCGCTCGGCACGAGCCGGGCGCCGGCCACGCCCGTCTCCTCCTCGAGCTCGCGCAGCGCCACGCGCGCCAGGTCGCGCTCGCCGTCCGCATGCCCGCCGATCCAGCTCCACGAGTCGTAGAGGTTGTGGTACACCATGAGCGTGCGCTGCTTGGCAGGGTCGACCGTCCAGATCGAGCATGCCATATGCGCCGGTGCCGAGCGGTCGAACACGTGCGGGTCGTTCGCGAGCGCGCGCAGGATGGCCAGCCGGTCGACGGCCTCCTGCTCGTTGAAGGGCTCGTAGGCGCGTATGTCGTCGATGAGGGCCATAGGGGCATTGTACGCGCCCAGCGTTGGTGGTGCAACGGAGCTGGGCATACATAGTTCCCATCGTGATCAACCCGGTTTCTCGTCGGGAAAGTATCCCAAGATGTCCCCTGGCTCGCATTCGAGTTCTCGGCAGAGTGCGTTCAGTGTCGAGAACCGAATCGACCTCACCCTGCCCGTCTTGATGCGGGAGAGGTTGACCGGGGTGATCCCGACCCTCGCCGCGAGCTCGACGGTGCCTGCGCCGCGCTTTTCCATCATGCGGCCGAGCTTGGAGACGACGGCCATGAGCCCCTCCTTTCCGATCCGGGACAACGGGTGTTCGACGATACCGCTCCGGGTGTCAAATAGACCCCCAAAGTGGACTATTAGAGCAGCAGTGATGCGCAAACATGGGCGAATGCGCACATCGTCCGAAACGCAGAGGAGGCTCGGCCTTAGGATCAAGGACCTACGCGAGGAGCGGGGCCTGTCGCAGTACGCCTGCGCCCCCTTGCTCGGGGTGTCGCGGACCTATCTGGCCGACGTCGAATGCGGCAGGCGCAACGTGAGCCTGGCCACGCTCGATTCGATCGCCCGCGGGTTGGGCATCTCCCTGGAGGAGCTTCTCAAAGGCGTCTAGCGAGCAGGTCCGCCGCCTCCCCGAGGCGCGAGGCGCCCGAGCCCAGAACCTCCCTTCATCATCGCGTTGACGCGGAGGGCACCGAACGTGTCGAGTCCCTCGTTTTCCAGTCGCCCGCCGTACAGCTCCAAGCGCACGACGAGTCGCTCCAGTACGGCCTTCGCCTTGTCGGCGGCTCTCTCGGCATCCGCCGCCCCCTCCAGCTCGACCATGCTGCTCCCCTCCGCCGGACAGGGCGGAAACGATTTCGTCAAGGTCACTCACATGTGACTATGACGAATAGTCTAGCGCATACCCTTGGCACATGGGAGTGACACAGGACAACAAATACGAGCGGCTCGGAAAGTCGATCCGCGAGGAGCGCTTGGCGCAGGGCCTCTCGCAGCGCACGCTCGCGGGCATGATCGGCCAGCCCAACTCCCACACCTACATCACCCGCGTCGAGCAGGGGAAGATCAAGATCGGGCTCGAGCAGCTGGGAAGGATCGCGGACGCGCTCGGCGTGGAGGTGCGCGACCTGATCGATTTCTGACTGCGTCTCGGCTCGGTGCCAGAAACTGCGCAGAAGCGTTGAGATGGTGGGCATCTCGCCTGCCTCCGGCGCTTCGGGCATGCACGGGGCTATCCTCGGCGCCTCGTAGGCGGGCTCATGGGTTCGGTTGCCGCGCTTGGTTTTCCGGGAGTCCACGTCGATTCGGCTCGATTCCTCCTCCATCTCGCGTGCGTACCGGCCGATCTCCGGTTTGAGCGATTCGGATGCCGCCGGGCTCGCCTTCGCGCTGGCAAAGTCGTGCCTGACCGTCAGGTTCGGATACCCGCCATGCGAGCCTTCTTCACGGCCGTCATCGCCGCCGCGACCTCGCCGGCAGGGGGTGCTTTTCGGCATCAAATGCTCTCTTCGTCGGGCTCCGGCCTGAGACCATGCAGCCCGCCGTGTGCATCCGGCGGGCAGTCGTCGTAGCGAGGCGTTCGCCCGCATCGTCTCCGGCCTTATGTTCGCCGCGCTGCTCCGTGCTAGAATGACGTTCGCAGCTGTATTCCGCCGACGAAAGGCGCAGACGTTGAAGATAGCCATCAGTTCCTGCTTGCTGGGAGAGCCTTGCCGCTACGACGGGAGGTCGTGCCCGTCCGAGGCCGCCCGGCTCCTGCAGGGCTTGGACGGCGTCGAGCTCGTGCCCGTGTGCCCGGAGGTCTTGGGCGGCCTGCCGGTGCCTCGGCCGCCGAGCGAGGTCGATGCCGCCGAGCGCGTCCTGCGCGTGACGAGCGCGGAGGGCACGGACGTCACGGCCGCCTTCATGGTCGGAGCGCAGGCGGCGCTCAAGGCCGTGGGGGAGGGCGGCTGCAAGCTGGCCGTGCTGAAGGCGAAGAGCCCGTCGTGCGGATGCGGCCTGGTGTACGACGGCACGTTCTCCGGCGTGCTCGTTCCCGGCTACGGCGCCACGGCGCGCCTGCTGCGGACGGAGGGCGTGCGCGTGATCGACGAGGAGCAGCTGGCGGCCGTTCTCGCCGCCTCTGCCGTGCGGCGCCCCGGTGCCCTTCCGGCCCTGTTCGCCGAGACGTCCGCCGCCTGCCCCGTGCTCCAGACCGAGCGGCTCGTGCTGCGTGCCATCGAGCCGGAGGATGCCGAGGACGTGTTCGCCTACTGCTCCGATCCCGACGTGGGCGCCGACGCCGGCTGGCCCGTGCATCGCACGCTCGATGACTCGCGCGCGTTCATCGAGGCCGTGGCCTGCGAGCCGCACGTGTTCGGCGTGTTCGAGAAGCTTTCCGCCACCGGGACTGACGGGACTGCCGGTTCAGACGGCGCCGCGTCGGAGCTGCGCACGGGCCCCTGCATCGGCTCGGTCGGGCTCATCCCCGACCCGCAGCGGCGCAACGTCGATGCCCTCATGCTGGGGTACTCCCTGGCGAAGCCCGCCTGGGGCCGGGGCTACATGACGGAGGCGTCGCGTGAGGTTATCCGCTACGGTTTCGAGGAGCTGGCCCTCGGCCTGATCTCCTGCACGCATTACCTGTTCAACGACCGCTCCCGACGCGTCATCGAGAAGTGCGGCTTCGAACGCGAGGGCGTCATCCACGCCGCCGAGCCCGCCCCCGACGGCACCATGCAGGACCTGGCGACGTACTATCTGACGCGCGCGTCATGGGAGGCTGCCTCGCACGAGAGCGCGCGAAACGGCGCGAACCCGAAGCTCCGGCAATCCACTCAAGAGGTTCGCGCAGAATGACACGTTCAATGGTGCTGCCTGCTGGTTGCGCGAGGTGCTACGCATGTTGAAAAATGAATACTATAAGTGAAAAATGCACTATCCTGCATAAACTACCAGTCGCGCCCCATAGGGGCGCGTGGATTGAAACCGAAGGCGCACTTGATGACGAAGCGATCATGCGCGTCGCGCCCCATAGGGGCGCGTGGATTGAAACGGCCGGCGGGAGGGGCGCCGCGTGGCGCTGCCCCGTCGCGCCCCATAGGGGCGCGTGGGTTGAAACATGATGCAATCACTTACCATCTGCGGTAGCTGCTGGTCGCGCCCCATAGGGGCGCGTGGGTTGAAACCAGAAGATCGTGCAGGGCCCCCAAACGCTTTCCATGGTCGCGCCCCATAGGGGCGCGTGGGTTGAAACAAAAACACGTCGCCAACAGTCATTAAAGATATGGTCGCGCCCCTCGCGGGCTCGCGGGTTGAAACTGGGATTTCCGCAACGTGCCGACGAGGAAGCAGGTCGAGCCCTCACAAGCTCGCGGGTTGGAACGAGCGCTCCCACAGTGGTTTCTTGCAGAACTGGTTGATCATGGCGGGCTCTTTCGCGAAAGCGGCGCCGCATGCGTCGATGGACTGGACGGGTTATTTTCCTTCGAAGACGATGCGGTTGCCGAAGCTCGCCCGCCCGACTTCGCGCAAATGCTATGGCGCACTCCTCGACGGGCGGTTGCAGCGAGCGGCGAGCCGACTGGTGCGGTCCCTGCACTGGCAAGGAGGCTCAACGAAGGTTGGAGCTTGCGGCGACCTCCAAGCAGTTGGTCTATAATTCTCGTTCGTAGAAAAACGGGGGAAGGGAATCCATGGCATCGGAGAAGCAGCAGGCGGGGCGCGCCTTAAGGCGGTTGGCGCGGAGGAGCCCGCTTGTCGCCCTCGCCATTGCGGCCGTGCTCGTGGTCGGCGCCGCGCTCGGATGGTTCGGCGCTGCAGGCGGCGGGGGCGCGGAGGATGTCGCGCCGGACCGGAACGGCCAAGCGACTATCGCCCCCGTAGGGGACGGCCTCCAGCAAGTCCAGGTCGTGCGCGTAGTCGACGGCGACACGCTCAAGGTGAGCGTGCCCGGCGACGAGAACGCCACGGTGCGGCTCATCGGGATGGATACGCCGGAGAGCTTGGCGGCCGACGAGGCGCGCAACTGCGAGGAGGGCCGCATCGCCTCGGACTACGCGAAGTCGCTCGTGGCGCCGGGGCAGACGGTGTGGCTCTCGCGCGACGTCTCGGACGCCGACCGCTACGGCCGCCTTCTGCGCTACGTGTGGCTCGAGCGGCCGGACGACCCGGCGGATGAAGGCGGGATCGCGGAAAAGATGCTGAACGCTATCCTCGTACGCGACGGATACGCGCAGGTCAAGCGCTACAAACCCGACACCACGCTGCACGACCTCTTCCAGCGCTGGGGCGACGAGGCCACCGCCGACGGCAGGGGCGTGACCCACAAGTGGGCGTAGGCGGGACGCACCCCGAGCCGGACGCGGCGCCGCAGGAGCAGCCGGCCTTCTACGTGTACGTGCTAGCCTGCGCCGACGGCACGCTCTACACGGGCTATACGAACGATGTGGAGCAGCGCACCCGTGCGCACAACGCCGGCAAGGGGGCAAAGTACACGCGCAGCCGCACGCCCGTGGAAGTGGTGGCGCAGGCGCGCTTCGCCACGAAGCACGAGGCCATGAGCGCCGAGTTCCGCTTCAAGCACCTGTCGCGCCGCGCGAAGGACCGCCTGCTTGCCCGCGCCCGCACGGAGGGCTTCGCCGTCGTCCTCGCCGAGCTGCAGGAGGCCGCGAGCGCCGATGCGGGCGCTGCCGTCGATGACGGCGGGCATCCGGGCGGTAAAGCGTAGGGAGATGGCAGGCGCATCCAGTGCCCGATGCTGCTAGAATGGCAGGCGATACCCATCAAGCTTCCGCCCCGCGGCGCTGCGCGCCGCAGGGGTGCCCGCCGTCGAAAGGACCTTCCCGTGCTCGTGACCCCGCTTCCCACCGCCGACAAGAACGACTACCTCTCCGCGCGCATGCGCACTGCCTTCTCCTTCCTGCGCGAGGCCGACCTGGCGCGCCTTCCGCTGGGACGCGCGGACATCGACGGCGACGAGGTGTTCGCGAACGTTCAGGAGTACGACACGGTGCCCGCCGGCCAGAAGCAGATGGAGGCCCACCGGCGCTACTACGACGTGCAGTACGTGGTGGAGGGCGAGGAGGTGCTGCAGTACGCGCCGCTCGCAGGTCTCGCGCCCAGCGGGGAGTTCGACGAGGAGGCCGACTTCGGCCTGTTCGCCACGCCCGAGACGCCGAGCTCCATCGTGCTGCGGGCGGGGGAGATGGCCGTGCTCGCGCCCGAGGACGCCCACAAGCCGGGATGCGCGGTTGGCGAGCCGGGGCGCGTGCGCAAGATCGTGGTGAAGGTGCGGGCTTGACGGCCGGCGAGGATGCGCTCGTCGGGCAGCTTGCGCGCCTGCTGGAAGCGGAGCGCGACCGCTTGAGCCCACGTCGCGTGCTGGAGCTGCTGTCGCTTTTGCTGGGAGAGCGCGCCCAGGCGGGCGACGCCTCGCACTACGTCTACGAGTACGGCCGCCGCGCGGGCTACAGCCTGCCGGCGTACCCGCTGGACGGCAGCGGGGAGTTCCGGGAGTTCTTCGCCGAGGAGGGCGTGCGCAACGTGCCCGAATGGTACGAGCGAAAGCTCGGCGTGCCCCCGCAGCTCTACGCCCAGCTGCCCGCGCGCACCATCGTGGCGGTGCGCGACGCGGCGAACCGCCGCCGCGCGTTCGTGCTCGACGGCGTGCGGCATGCCCAGGACGCCGGGTTCGCGGGCCTGGCGAAGAGCGGCCTTTCGCGCACGCTGCCGCCGGAGGGGCTGGCCGAGCTGCTGGACGCTGTCATGGCGTACCTGCTGGGAGAGCCCGTGCGCGAGGGCCCCCGTCCGGGCGCCGTGCGGTTCGTGTCGCGGCTGTTCTAGGCGATGCGGACGGGCGCCCATCCGCATCGCGGCCTTGAGCCTACGCCCGCGCGAGCGCCCGCGTGCGCGGCATGACCGTCGCCGGCGCGCGCAGCACGTCCCGGCGCCCGGCGCCCGGCGAGGCGCCGTCCCCGCCTTCGGCGTCCTCCTCGGCGCATGCGACCGCCAGCTGCTCCAGCAGCGCGCGCATCTCGCCCGTGTTCTTCAGCGCGTAGCGCGCCCGCGTAGGGCCGTCGCCTATCTTCACGGTCCAGGCGCTCTCGGGCGCGGCCTCGAACACGTCCTCGTCGGTGCGGTCGTCGCCGGCGGCCAGAACGAAGCCGTAGGCCGGGTCGCGGAACCACCGGTGCGCCGCATGGCCCTTGTCCACGCCGCGCGGCTTCACCTCCACCACCTTGTTGCCGTCCATGAGCGCGATGCCGCGGTCGGCCAGCCCATCGCCCAGGGCGTTCTTTATCTCGATGACGCGCCGCTCGGCCAGCTCCTGGCTGCACATGCGGTAATGCCACACGAGCGAGAAGTCCTTCTCCTCCAGCATCGAGCCCGGCGTGCGGTCAACGAAGTCGGCCACCACCGGGCGCACGGCGTCCTTCCAGTCGTCGCTCAACGGCTCCTCGAGCACCCACGTGCGCTCGTCGCGTCCGCGGAACCAGATGCCATGCTCGGCCACCAGGTCCACCGGCAGATCGCCCAGCCACGACTCCAACGTGGCGCGGTCGCGGCCCGACACCACGGCCACGTCGGTGCGCGCGGCCGCTCCCAGCTGCTGCAGCAGCGCGCGCAGCCGCGCGTCGGGGGCCACGCGGGCCGGGTCGTCGGAGAACGGCATGAGCGTGCCGTCGTAGTCCAAGAGGAGCGCCCGCCGCCGCGCCCCGCGGAACGCCTCAAGCAGCCGTCCCGCCGACGTGGGCCCCAGCAGATGAGCGCTCAGCCCCGCCTGGCGGCGCTTCACGTCGGCCGCCGCGTCCAGGAACTCGCGCGCCCACTTCTCGGACGTGTAGCGGGCCAGGCGCTCCTGCATGGGGGCGTTGCGCCGCCGCTGCTCGGCCTCCGGCATCTCCAGCGCGCGCCGCATGGCGTCCACGACGCCCTCCTGGTCGAACGGGTTCACGCACAGGGCCTCGTGCAGCTCGTAGGACGCGCCGGCCATCTCGGAGAGCACGAGCGCCCCGCCGCCCCCGTCGTGGCAGGCAAGGTATTCCTTGCACACGAGGTTCATGCCGTCGCGCAAAGGCGTGACCAGCATGACGTCGCTCGCGGCGTACAGGCTGACCAGCCGCTCGAACGGCAGCGAGCGGTAGTAGTAGTCCACGGGAGTCCAGTCCATGGTGGAGTGCTTGCCGTTGATGAGGCCCACCAGCTCGTCCACCTGCTTCTTCAGGGCCGCGTACGACGCCACGTTCTCGCGCGACGGCACCGTCACCAGCACCAGCACCACACGGCCGCGCCACTCGGGGAAGCGGTCCAGGAACGCGTCGAAGGCCAGCAGGCGCTCGGGGATGCCCTTGGAGTAGTCCAGCCGCTCCACCGACAGCATGAGCTTGCAGCCCTCATGGCCCTTCTCCTCGCCCAGTTCCGCCACCAGGCGGCGCACTGCGGGGAGGCGCGCGGCGTCGCGGTAGCGCACGTAGTCGATGCCCAGCGGGAACGCGTCCACCTGCGCGAGTCGGCCGTCCGCGAACAGCGTGCCGCTCTCGTTCTCCACGCCCACGATGCGCCGGCAGCTGGACAGGAAGTGGCGCACGTAGTCGTAGGCGTGGAAGCCCACGAGGTCGGCGCCCAGCACGCCGCGCATGAGCTCGCGGCGCCACGGCAGCATGCGGAACGTCTCGTAGTCGGGGAAGGGGATGTGCAGGAAGAAGCCGATGGAGGCGTCCGGCAGCGCCTCGCGCAGAAGCGACGGCAGCAGCATGAGGTGGTAGTCGTGCACCCAGATGGTGTCGCCGGGCCGTGCCAGCGCGAGCACCGCGTCGCGGAAGCGCTCGTTCACGCGCACGTACGCCTCCCATGCCTCCTCGTCGAAGCGGGTATGCTGGGGGAAGCCGTGGAACAGCGGCCACAGCGCGGAGTTCGAGAAGCCCTCGTAGTACAGCTCGGCGTCGCGCTCGTCCAGGCGCACCGGTGCGCAGGAGCGCTCGGCCAGCGCCCGCTCGAACCGCGCCCGCCCTGCTTCGTCGAGCCCGGCCGGCTCGTCGGCCCAGCCCAGCCAAACGTTGCCCGGCTGGGCGTGCAGCGGCTCCAGCCCGGCCACGAGGCCGCCCACGGTGCGCGTGAAGGCGAAGCCCTCGCGCTCGTCGGGCTCGATGCGGTAGGGTAGGCGGTTCGATACGATGATGAGGCGGTTGTGCGGGTTGTCCATGCGGTTCACCTTACCTGTTGCCGGTTTCCGTCCCATTGTACGGGTGCGCCCGGCGGCCCTGCGAAGCGGTTGCGGGGCCGTTGCGGGGCCGTGGTTCTCTTGTGACCGCCGCCGCACCGCCCTCGCGCAGCCGGTCGGCGGGCTATTCGACGGCGCATCGTGGTATCATCTTCGTTACCGTTTGAAAGCCGCTCGACCGTGAGGGAAGGACATGCAGACCTACATCGCCCACTACCGCTCGCCCGCCGCTTCCGATGCGCGCGCCACGGGGCTCTTCGAGTTCCAGAGCGACGCACGTGCCGGCACCAAGGCGAACTCCCGCGACGCGCGCCTGCGCATGCTGGAGCTGTACGGCAAGGACGCCGTATCGTGGACGGTGGACCGCGTCGAGCGCAAGAAGGCGTCGAAGCCCGTCCAGGACGGCCAGCTTGAACTGGACTTCCGTCCGCCGAAGAAGGAGCGCAAGCGAGCGAAGAAGAAAGAGTACTGGTAGGAGGGTGGCCGCGCCCGCAGCCATAGCCGCAACCGTCGTCCTCGCCGTCTGCGCGGCGCTCGCCGGTTGGGGCCTCGTCCGGCGCCTGGGAATCGGCGGCGACGGGCGCCGGTTCCCGCCCGTCCTCCTCGCCGTCCTCCTCGCCGCCTGGGGGTCGGCCGCCTCGCTTGCCGCGGTGCCGCTCGTCGTGCTGTGCGCGGGCGCCTGGGCTGCGTTCGCGCTGGCCTTCTGCCTGGCATCCGGTCGGGCGGCCCACGGCCTGTTCGCGGCGAACCTCGTGTTCTCCTGCTTCGCGGTGTCGGTGCTGCTGGTGTTCTCCGCGGCGTCCATCCTCGTCGGCGGCATGCCGTGGCAGGTCGTGGAAGACGACTCCCTCCGCCCGGCCGTGCTCGCGGCGGGCCTCGCCCTGTTCTGCGGTGCCGCGCTGGCGTTCCGCGGCCTGCTCGACCGCTTTCCGCTCGACGCGGAGGGCGGTCGGTCGTACGCCGCGCTGTTCTGGTTCGGCTGGTTCTCGCTCGCCTACATCCTGTTCGACGCGCTTCCCAGCTTGTTCCGCCTCGACGTGCCGCTGTTGTCGGAGTTCTTGGGCGCGAGCATGCTGCTGCTGGGCGTGTCGGTGGCCGCCTTCGTGGTAGCCACGTCGCTGCTCGGGCGCGACGCGCACGTGGAGGAGGAGTACCTGGCGCTCATGGAGCGGCGCGAGCGCCAGGAGGCGCGCCTCGGGCAGCTGCGCGACCAGGCGTCGCGCGATGCCCTCACCGGCCTGCGGACCGTCGAGGACCTGCTGGAGCACGGGCGTCCGTTCGCCGTCGCCTACCTCGACATGAACGGCCTCAAGGCCGTCAACGACACGTTCGGCCACGAGGCGGGCGACGCCTGCCTCGTCAGGCTCGCCGACGCCCTGCGCTCGTCGTTTCCCGGCCGGGCGGCGTTGTGCCGCATGAGCGGCGACGAGTTCCTCGTCGTGCTCCCCGAAGGCGACGAGCGCGAGGTCGGGCGGCATGCCGGGGAGGCGCTCGAGGTGCTGGCCGCCCAGCCGGTCGAGGGCGTGGGGGCTGTGTCGTTCTCGTTCGGCACGGCTGCATCGGGCTGCGAGGGGGAGTCCGCCGCCGCCCTCGTCGCGCGGGCCGACCGCGCCATGTACCAAAGCAAGCGCGCCTACCACGGCCGGGTTTCAGGCGGTGCCCGATGAGAGTCGCGCCCTTCGCGATCAGCGCCGTGTGCTACTTCTTGTTCAACGCGGCCATGTTCGCCGGCCTCGAGGCCCAGGCGGGCTTCGCCGCCCCGAGGCGCGGCGCCGAGATTGCCGTGTTCGCCGGGAACTACCTCGCATTCGCGGCGCTCAGCATGCTGCAGTTCAACCTGGTGGCCAACTGGCTCGTCATCTGCGTGCTGTTCCTGTTCGAGATCAAATGGGCCTTCAGGTGCCCCTGGCGGGCCTCGCTGCTCTGCGCGCTGCTCGTCTCCCTGGTGGGGCTTGGCGCCAACGAGTTCGCGCGGTCGCTGTGCGCCATCGCCTTCGACGTGCCGCAGAGCGCGTTCAGCAACGACATCGGCGAGGAGGGGAACTTGAAGACGGTTCCCGTGGCGCTCGGGTTCCTGCTCGGCGCCCTGCTCCTGTGCGTGCAGCGGCGCGTGCTGCGCCACGGCGAGACGGCCGTGGTGTACGGGAACGACCGCTCGCGCCGGTTCGTGCTGGCCATGGGCGTGCTCGGGTACCTGTACCTCTGCTCCATCCTGCTGCTGTACTACGTGGACGTCAACGCGCTCGTGGTGAAGGTGTGGGCGCTCAAGGCGTCGGTGAGCGTTTTCGCCAGCCTGTCGCTGGCATTCTACTACGCGTACCGGACGGCCGCGGTCATACGGCGCAGCGAGGAGCGCCGCCTGTTGGAGCGCGAGGTGGCCGAGCGCGAGCACGAGGGCGACAAGCTGCAGGACATCGTCCGGCGCGACGAGCTCACCGGATGCTGCTCGCGCCGTTTCGCCGAGGCGCGCATCGACGAGCTCTTGGGCCGAGGGCGCCCCCTCTCGCTCGCTTTCGTGGACGTGAACGACCTGAAGGGCGTGAACGATGCAGGCGGCCACGAGGACGGGGACCGGTGCCTCACGTGCGTCGCCGCCGTGCTCGACGACGTGGCGAGCGGGCCCGACGACGTGCTCGGCCGCCTGGGCGGCGACGAGTTCGTGGTCGCGCTCCCCGACGTGCCCGCCGCCGTGCTGCGCAAGCGCCTCGAGGAGGCGCGGCACCGCCTGCGCACGCAGAGCGATTCCGAGCGCAGCCCGTTTTCCATGTCCGTCAGCGTGGGCGTGGCCTCGGCGCGGCCAGGGGACGACGCGGCCTCGCTCGTCGCGCGGGCCGACGCCGCCATGTACGAGGACAAGCGGGCCGGTAGGGAGGCGCGCTGAGGGGCGGCCGCCCGCCGCGTGCCGCCGCCTGTTCGTGATGGGCGGGTGACGGCCTTGCGTCATCGGGCGAAAGACGCGCGCGCCGCGTTCGCGAGGCGCTATAATGAGGCCCGACATCAGTGGAAGCGCGCCGTGAGCGGTGCAGGCGGCAGGTCGGCCTCGGCCTGGCGCGCTGCGGGCCGGCGCGCGCGAACCAGCAGGGAGCGCCATGAAGAAGAAACAGGTGAGGTTCCTCAAGGAGCTGCTCGAGACGCCCTCGGCCACCGGCACGGAGATAGCCGTCGCGCGCCTGGTGCGCGAGCGCCTGGCCGACACGGCCGACGAGATAAGGACCGACGTCATGGGGTCGGTGCACGCCACGCTCAAGGGTGCCGGCGCGGGCCCGTCGCTCATGCTGTCCGCCCATATGGACGAGATCGGCCTCATGGTCACGTACATCTCGGACGAGGGCTACCTGTCGGTGGCCTCGGTGGGCGGTGTGGACGCGGCCGTGCTGCCCGGCATGCGCGTGGACGTGCACGCCTCGGAGTCGGTGGAGCCGCTGCGCGGCGTGGTGGGCCGCAAGCCCATCCACCTCATAGAGCCCGACGAGCGCAAGAAGGTCACGCCGCTGGACAAGCTGGTCATCGACCTGGGGCTTCCGGGGAAGAAGGTGCGCAAGCTCGTGCGCGTGGGCGACGTCATCACGTTCGGCGTGGGCTTCGAGCGCTTCGGCGCGGGCATGGCCGTGTCGCGCGCCTTCGACGACAAGGCGGGCGTCTGGGTGGGCGTGCGCGTGCTGGAGCAGCTGGCGCGTGCGGGCCGCGCGCCCGGCGACTTCACGTTCGCCGCCACCGTGCAGGAGGAGATCGGCACGCGCGGCGCCGAGACGAGCGCGTACTCCGTGCGCCCCGACGTGGGGCTCGCCTTCGACGTGACGCACGCCACCGACTACCCGGGCATCGATCCGACGAAGCACGGCAAGATCGTGTGCGGCCAGGGCCCCGTCATCGCGCGCGGCCCCAACATCAACCCCGAGGTGTTCGAGCGCCTGGTGGCCGCCGCCGAGGCCGAGGGCCTGCCGTACCAGCTGGAGGCCGAGCCGGGCGTGACGGGCACCGACGCGCGCGCCATCCAGATGGCCCGCGGCGGCATCCCCACGGGCCTCGTGTCCGTGCCGCTGCGCTACATGCACACGCCCACTGAGGTGGTGTGCCTGGCCGACCTGGACGCCACGGTGAAGCTGGTCGTGCGGTTCGCGCGCGACCTGGGCGGGGACGCGTGCTTCGTGCCCGGCATGGCCGGCGCGAGCCCGCTTGCGCGCGAGGAGGCCGCCGACGACGCCGAGCTGGCGGCCCAGGCTGCCGCCGACGCCCCCGCGCACGAGTCGGCCGCGCAGCGCCGGTTCGACGAGACGGGCGCGGAGTAGCCGCCATGAAACGCGAAGCCTCAACCATCGCCAAGAACAAGAAGGCCTTCCACGAGTACGACATCCTGGAGACCTACGAGGCCGGCATCGAGCTCACCGGCACCGAGGTGCGCTCGCTGCGCGAGAACCACTGCCAGCTCACGGACTGCTTCGCGCTCGTGCGCGACGGCGAGGTGTGGCTGCACAACGTGCACATCCCGCCGTATGCCAACGGCAACCTGGCCAACCCCGACCCCGACCGCAAGCGCAAGCTCCTGCTGCACAAGCGGCAGATCCGCCTGCTGCGCGAGCAGGTGAAGGAGAAGGGCATGGCCCTCGTGCCGCTGAAGATGTACTTCAAGGAGAACTCGCTCGTGAAGGTGGAGCTGGGCGTGGCGCGCGGCAAGAAGCTGCACGACAAGCGCGCGACCATGGCCGAGCGCGACTCCCGCCGCGAGATCGAGCGCGCGCTCAAGGAGCGCAGCCGCTAGGACGAAACCCTGCGCCGCCCGAGCGACGGCGCCTTACGCGAAGGAGGCCTTCCATGGGCTTGGACGAGGAGCTTGAGAACATAGAGGACGGCGCCGAGACGGAGGCCGAGCAGATCGACGAGGAAACCGAGCTGGAAGACCTCGAGGAGTTCCAGGACGACGAGGAGTTCGACCCCAACGCCGGGGAGACCGACCTCGAGGAGGCCTACGAGAGCTTCTTCGCCGAGGAGGGCCCGGACGGCGAGGGCGAGACGTCGCCCTCCGGCGACGACGGCGGCCTGGCCGCGGTGGTCGAGCGCTCCACGGGCATCGACCTTTCCGAGGAGGGCTTCCACTTGGTGGACGGCGACGGGGAGGACCTCGAGGCGGAGCTAGGCGAGGAAGGCACCGTGGACGGCTACGACGGCGAGGAGCTGGCCGATGACACGGAGGACGTCACCGTGGTGGAGCCGGCCGACAACGAGGACGGCTACGAGCTGGTGGAGCTGGAGCTAGACGAGGACGACATCGTGCGCTACCTGGAGGACGAGGACGGCAACCGCATAGGCTTCGTGCTCATGGAGGACGGCGAGGAGTGCGAGTACCTCTACGTCGAGGAAGACGGGGACGGCGCCTCGGGTGACGACGAGGACAACCCCTACGACCTGGGCATCACCAAGGAGGGCGTTGCCGAGGCCACCAACGACATGAACGCCATCTACAAGGACGGCATCGCCGTGGCGGCCGAGCTGAAGGACGCCTTCGACGACATCAAGAGCGCCTTCGACTTCTCGTTCCTGAAGCAGAAATAGGGCGCCGGCCGCACGTGCGCGGCGCAGCGGGCCGTTCGGTGCCGGTGTGCTCCGCGCGGCTCCCGCCGCCGGGGGACGCAACGCAAAGGAGCCCTGCCGGCGCGCTGCCGGCAGGGCTCCTGCCTTTGGTTGGTGGAGGCGCGGAGAATCGAACTCCGGTCCATACTACCTCGTCCATGAGGCTCTACAAGCTTAGTCGGCGATCAGCATTCGGTTGCGCGCGGCCCGCCGACGGGCATTGCGCTTCCTAGCCGGTTCAGTCTTTGCCCGGGCCATACCGGCTACGTGCCCGAGCGCATTCCCCTAAGTTGATGCCGGACCGAGGGGCGGGGAAGTCCCAAGGCCGACAGCCAGGCGCTATTAAGCAGCCATGGCGAGCGCCGGAGCGCTCTGAGTCTTAGCTTTGCCAATTAAATTGACGTTACCCCTGTTTAACGTGGCGAGGAGACCACGACCTGCTCCTCATTTCAGACGTACCATGTCGAAACCAGTCGCCCCCGGATGCTTGCCGCGATGCCCGTGCCGGGCCGGCGCAGCTGTCGGGAGGGGATGGCCCCACCTTTTCAAGGATCGCGCCCGATGCCGGGCGCCCGCCGCGCCGAGGCGCTGCGGAACGTTCATTCTATCCCGCCGCGCGCGTTTGTCAAGCACGGCGGCACGGCCGTTCGCCTCCTGCGACCTTCAGCCGGTCGTTGAGGCTCGGGGAAAATGAGACTTTTCCCATGGCGAATTTGTGGCGAGTGTAACCTCCGGGCCATGTTAGCCGTTTTGTTTACGAGGGATACGTGCTTCTCTTGGTACAATGCAACGGATAGAGAAGAGGCGTATCTCGAACGAGACAAACGAGTGTATGAGAGTCGCACATGAACGATAAGAAGAACAGCAAGGCCCGGCATGCGCGCCATGCCGCCCCGACGCCGCAGCCGGGCAGCGATGCCGCGCAGGAAGATTCGTCGCCTGCCAGCCATGCCGCGCCGCCGAAATCGGCGGCCCCTGCAAAGACGCCCCCGGATGCGCCGGCTCCCGGCAAGGTCGCTCCCGGCAAGCCGGTTCCCGGCCAGACCGCTGTCATGCCCCAACCCGTGCGCCCCGTCGCGCCGAACGCCAAGGCGAAACCCGGCGGCCAGCCGGGCCAGCCCGCGTTCGCTGGCGGCCCCATGCTGCCGGTGGACGTGAGCGAGGCGGACGCCAAGGGCGGCCGCAAGCCGCTCAAGGTGCTCGGCATCGTCCTCGGCGTGATCGTCGCCCTGCTGGCCGTGGTGTACCTGGCCGGGGCGCTCGTGTTCATGGACCGCTTCCTGCCGCGCACGACCGTGGGCGACCTCGACGTGTCGCTCAAGTCGTCCGCGGAGGTTCAGGGCATGCTCGCCGACGTCATCGACGACTACGTGCTGAAGGTGGAGGGCCAGGGCTTCTCGCTCAAGCTGTCCGCGGCGGAGGCGGGCATGAGGCTGGACGGCCGGGCCGCCACCGATGCGATGCACGCCTCTGCGAACGCGTGGGCGTGGCCTCTCGAGATACTGAAGGCCCATGACGAGAGCGACAAGCTCGCAGCCACATATAACGAGAGCGGCCTGGGCGACACGGTGCGCGCCGCGGTGGACGAGTTCAACAAGACCGCCACGCCGCCCACGGACGCCGTGATCGCCTACAGCGAGGCCAAGGGCGCGTTCATTGTGGAGCCGGAGGCTGTGGGCACGGCGCTTAGCTACGATGCCGTCATCAAGGCCGTGGACGACGCCGTGCTGGCCCTGCAGCCCACGGTGAAGCTGGGGGCGGACGTCCTGCAGCAGCCCAAGGTGCTCTCATCCGACCCGAAGCTCACGGCTGCGGCCGAGCAGGCGAACACCATGATCAAGGCCGACCTCGTGCTCACGATGGCCGGCGGCACGGCCGGCGAGGTGAACGCCGACCTCATCTCGCAGTGGGTGCGCCTGGGCGACGACCTCTCGGCCACGCTCGACGAGGCCGCGCTCACGGCCTGGGTCGACGAGCTGGCGGCCGCCTGCAACACGGTGGGCACGCAGCGCACCTACACGCGTCCCGACGGCAAGGTGGTCACGGTGGCGGGCGGCGTCTACGGCTGGAGCGTCGACCGCGACGCGCTGCTCAACCTGGTGAAGGAGTCCGTGGCGGCCGGCACCGTGCAGACCGCGGAGGTTCCCTGCACCTCGGTCGGCACGGGCTATAACGGCGCCGGCGCGCAGGACTGGGGCCTGCGCTACTGCGACATCGACCTGGCCGAGCAGTACGCGCGGTTCTACGACGAGACGGGGGCGCTCATATGGGAGTCGCCCATCGTGTCGGGCATTCCCGACGGCGTGCATGATACGTCGGTGGGCGTGTACTGGCTCAACCAGAAGGCCAGCCCCTCGAAGCTCATCGGCTACGAGAACGGGAAGAAGATCTACGAGTCTGACGTGCAGTACTGGATGCCGTTCGTGGGCAACGTCATCGGCCTGCACGATGCCGACTGGCAGTCGTCGTTCGGCGGCACGCGCTACCGCGACGGCGCCGGCAGCCACGGCTGCGTGAACCTGCCGCCGTACAAGGCTGCGGAGCTGTACGGCATCATCCAGTCGGGCGACGTCGTGGTAAGCCACTGGTAGGAGGCGCCGCGTCCGCCCTCATACCACCGTCAGGTCGGCGCGCACGAGCGGCACGATGCGCGCCAGGTCGTCGGGCGCCATCTCCACCTGGCAGCCCAGGCGACCTCCCGAGAACGCGATGCGCTCGAAAAGGTCCGCCGTCTCGTCGATGGCGGTGGGGAAGGGGCGCCTCATGCCGATGGGCGAGCAGCCGCCGTGCACGTAGCCGGTGAGCGGCAGCAGCTCGCGCGCGGGGAGCATGGCCACGGCCTTCTCGCCCACGGCCGCGGCGGCCTTCTTCAGGTCCAGCTCGCAGGCTACGGGTATCATGAACACGTAGTGCTCGCCCGACTTCGCTTGCGTGACGAGCGTCTTGAACACGCGGTCCGGGTCGAGGTCCAGCAGGCTTGCCACCTCCACACCCGAGAGCGCCTCGGGGCATGCGAAGAACCGCGCCTCGTACAGCACGCCCGCCGCATCCAGCTCGCGCAGCGCGTTCGTCTTGCGGTCGTGGTCCTTCGGCATGGGTTCTTCCTTCCTGTTCGGTCGCTCTCGGGGTTCGTCGGGTCGGCCACGGCGTCGTCTGTCCCGCAGCATAGCACGAAACCGGCCGGCCCAAGGCTGCTCGCAGGTGGGTGCCGCGCCGTTCCCCCGGCATCCTGTTACTCAATTGTTGTTTTTATACAACTATAGGTTATAATCGGGTAGCCGAGGTGCGGAAAGCATCGCGGGCCTCTACTCGCGGGGATCGATGCGGGGGATGCCCTCGAAGAACTCCGACAAGGTCATGTCGAAGCCGTTGGCGATTTTGGCGAGGTTCTGCAGCGTGACGTTGCGCCCGCCCACTTCGATGGAGGCGAGATAGGTGCGGTCCATGCCGATCTTCAGGGCGAACCGCTCCTGGCTTAGCCCGGCGGCGGCGCGCAGGTCCTTGATCCGCAACCCGACTTTTGTTTGCAGTAAGTTTCGCATGAACGAAGACTACGGGCGTGTTGTATGTATAACAACGGACTATATACAACATTGCCCAACCGTTGACCATTCGAAGGGCGCAAGGCGCCTTTCTTTGGCTCCTTGATGTTGTATAAAAGCAACATCAAGGCAACTTACATATCTTGAGATGGCGTAATCGTCGCTAAGCGCGTTCCGTCGATCGACAAGAGGATGAATAGGTGCAGGCGAACTCTCTCGCGGTCATAGGCCGGGAAAGCAGAAGCGTGCAGCTGTTCATCCTCTTTTCTTTTGGCGGAGCATCGACGCGGCGGGAAAGGGGCTGGCGATGTGGTACGTGGCGCAGGTGCAGGCGGGGCGCGAGTCCGCGACGCGCGACCTCTGCCTTCGCCTGGTGTCCCCGGACGTGCTCGAGGAGTGCTTCATGCCCGAGTACGAGACCATGTGGCGCGTCCGCGGCGAGTGGAAGCTGGCGCGCCGCCTGTTGTTCCCCGGCTACCTGTTCTTTGTCACGGGCGATGCCGAGGAGCTCAACAAAGAGCTGCTGCGCGTACCCCTGCCCATTCGCCTGCTGGGCAACGAGGAGAACTCCTTCTTCCCGCTGACGAAGAAGGAGCAGGACTGGTTCCTGTCGTTCATGGACGGCGAGCACATCGTCCGCATGAGCGAGGGCTACATCACAGGCGACAAGGTCACGGTGACGCGCGGCCCCCTCATGGGCTTCGAGGGCGACATCCGCAAGATCGACCGCCATAAGCGCCGCGCCTTACCTCGACGTCACCCTCTTCGGCCGCACCGTGCCGGCAAGCGTCGGCCTGGAAGTAGTAAGGAAGACCGCGTGAGCCACCCGAACCGGACGGTTATGGGGAAGAGTGTCGAACCTGTCGGCGGTATTTTTGCAGGCCCGCGATCGAAGGGAAGAGCGCATCATTTTCTTGGGTCTTCGTCCGAATGGCAGGCTGTCAATCTGAAACGCGCCATTGCGATCACCGTTTTCGTGCTGTCGGCACTCGCCTTCTTCTTTCTCGTCTTCAACGGTCTTTTCGTGATATATGCCGAAACCTGTCACCCGGAGCTGACTTGGGAGCAGGTTGCCGAAGTTGAGGTAGACGGGAAACCCGCGTCTCCTTCCGAAGGCGAAGAGGCGCCTCAAAGCATGCGCCCGCAGATCGAGCTGGCCTTGTCGCTGTTCAGCGCAGTGGTCATGCTTATTTCGGCCAGGCTTGTCTGGCGGTACTACCGGAAGGGCTATGAAGTCAAAGAGGAGCCGGTCGTGTTCCCCCAAAAGGGGAGCGAGATTCGGTGGCGTAAAATTTTTGGCTCTCAAACAGATCTGAAGGAGAACGTCCAAGCGTATGCGGACGAGTTCCTCGTCAACGCGTTTGTGGAGCCCCGCATGGTGTTCTCCCGCATCAGCGAGAGCGTGAGCCCGGGCAGGCGGATGCTGGACAGCGTTGTGAGCTACGAGGTTCTTCCTCCCACTGAGCGGGGGTTGAGCTTTTTCGACGCCGACGACTTGATGTTGAAGAAGGATAAGGAGAACCGCAAGTTCCGGTCCTGTTCCTTGGTTGTGCCAGTGAGTTTTCAGAAAAGGGGCAAGCTGGTCATGAAACAGGAAGTGCGGAACGCGTCCGGAACCATTCTGCCGGTGTTGAAGCAAAGCGAGTTCGTTGCCCGCATTCTCGAGTTGATCCATAGTTTCCTTGCTAGTGTATGTGTCGACGCTGATGCGAAGAATCGTCCCATTGGGAATCTGCCCCAATGGGACGATTTGCTATCTGATTTAGAGGCGGCTTTTCGGAGCTGGTTCATCGCCGATGACGGTCGGAATGAGCTGCAAAAGTCTGGAGATTCAAACTCCAGAAGACAAATAGCTCAACTACCTAGCCGGAGTATTTCTGCAGGTAATCTTGTTTTTTCGTCTTGACAAAAGGGATGTCCACGGTGGGCCCGCGCCCGGAGTTCTCTGAGAAATCTATGGGTGCGTTCGCGCTTCCCGCCAAATCTAGCACGAACAAAGTAAAGGTGTTTTCGCAGGTCGTGAGCTGTTTCGCGAGCGGCCTGCGGGTGCGCCGCGTCTCTGAGTGTAATTGTAACCGCATCGACGGTATGGGGCCCCAATTTCTTGCAAAACCTGTTTTCGGTGTGTCTCCTGTGCATACGGGATCTCTGTTTCATAAGCCAAATAATGGGCTGGCTAAAGCAGCATGGTAATTGATAGCGATAAAGCAATTGGAGGCGGTAGGCCGGAAATGGTGACACGAACCTCGAGAGCCTTGGGAGTCTAAAGTCTCTTATATCCGTTGACACGCTGAAGGCCATGCAGCTTCTCGGCTTCGATTATAAGTGGAAGGAGCGCGAGGTATACTGCGCGCCTTGGTCGTCATGGAAGACAAGGCTGCCGTCGTCTGGCGGACCCTCCCTGCCAACCGCCTGCTCTATCGCATCGGTCGCAACCTTCTCGGTGATGCGCTCGGACATCGACCAGCCCACGACCTTGCGGGAGGAGGCGTCTATCACGGCCGCGAGATAGAGCCACCCTTCTCTTGTGGGTATGTAGGTGATGTCGCCCACCCAAAGCCTGTTGCGCTCGCCCACGGCGAAGGCGCGCTCTACCAGGTTCAGCCGAGGGTGTCCCGGCTCGATCTTCTTCTGGATGCGGCGTTTTCGGGTCGCGCCCTTTCCGGCGAGTCCGAGCTTCTGCATGATGCGGAGCACGCGCTTCTCGCTCACGGCGATGCCGCTTTTTCGCAGTTCGCGGTCGATGCGCCGGCAGCCGTAACGGCCCTTGCGCCGATGGAAGGCCTCGACGGCGAACCCTTCGAGCTCCTCTCGCTCTATCTGGGCGTTGGACTTCTTCCGGGAGAGATACTCGTGGAAACCGGATTTCGAGACCTTCATCAGCCCGCATGCCTTCTTGATGGGGCCGATCTCGCCCCCTATGCTCTTCGAGGAACCCGCGCCTCGCGCATGGCCTTGACTCAAGAAGGCCCGGAAATTTTTCAGTATCTCGTTCTCGCGCTCGAGCTCCTCGACCTTCTTCTCGAGCTTCGCGATCTCGTAGTCCTTGTTGATCTTCGGAGAGCCGTTTCCGGGGAACGCGTCGTATCCCATCTCCTCGTATTCGCGGGCCCATCTTCTCAGCGTCGTCCCTTTATGCCGAGTTCCTCCGATAGGTCTTTGACCGTCATTTCCCCGGACAGGGCCGCCTTTTCCGTCGAGACCTTGAACTGCCTGTCGTATCGCTTTCTTCTTTGGGTCATCCTAAACACCTTTCGCTCTTAACCTGGTGTCCAATTCATCATACCCACTCCACTTCCCTGAAGATAATGCGAACATCGTTTATGGTGGAAGTCTTGCGCGCTGGGGTACGTATCCATTTCATAACGATGCGCCTGCAGCGCAGAGCGGCGAGCACGAAGGAGAAATGCATTGCCGGGTGGCGCGCGCGGGCTGTGCGGTCTGGGGAGCCCGCCCCGTTCGGCGTTACGCGGGTGCGTGTATGCTTTGCTGCAGGCAACCTGCGGGATAGTGAGGGCCCGGTCTCATTGCGCTCGGGAATCTCCCGCTTTCGCTCTACGCATCTGCCTTGCTGCTCTAATGGCTATTGGGAATCCTCCGATGCGCCTTCGCACGCTCGCATGACCTCGATACCATGCGAGCGTGCGAACTCGACGAGCTCGGCGTTGCGGGCGTTTATGGTGCCGAAGGCGGCGGGGCACACGATAAGGCGCGCGCAGTGGACGAGGAGCTCTTTGGCGCGGGCTATGGTTTTATCCCCGATCGGCTCGAAGGCGCGCTCGGCCACGCATTCCGCCGCCAGGTCGCGCGCGAGCTCGCAATCGATGTCCCCTTCGTGCAGAACGCCCGCGTAGAACGCCTTGCCCTGCCGGATGAGCTGGCGAAACACAGCCGACCCTGTACCTGCGCCGGCGATGACGAACGTGTGCGCATTGCCGTGCGGGCGCCCAATTTCCACGCTGCCGAAGCGCTCGTTGAAGGTGCCATGTTGAAGGCCGTAGAGCTCGTCGATCGTCTCGCGCGTGAATATGTCCTCGGGTGCGCCGGCGCGGAAGACCCGGCCGTCCTTCACGCAAATCACCTTGTCGGCGCTTTTTTGCGCGAGCTCGAGTTCGTGGATGGACATGATGACAGCCACATTCCGCGATTTCGCAAGGTGGCGAAGTATTCGCAGCAGGTCGATCTGGTAGCGGATATCGAGATACGACGTGGGCTCGTCGAGCACGAGCACACGCGGATCCTGCGCGATGGCGCGTGCGAGCATGACGCGCTGGCGTTGCCCGTCGCTTATCTGCATGAAGTCGCGCTCGGCGAGCTCTTCCACATGCGCGGTTTTCATGGCCTCGTCGACCCGACTATGGTCGTCGGGCGAGAGTGTGCCCATTCGCCCGGTGTAGGGATGCCTTCCCGCCTCTACGATATCGCGGCAGGTGAGGAGCTCGGTCTGGGGGCGATCTGTCAGCATAACGGCAAGGTTCCTTGCGAACTCCGCCGTCTTCCATCGGGAAATCTCCCGCCCGTCGAGCTCGACCGCGCCGGCAAGCGGTGCCAGATGGCGTGTGATGGTTTTCAAGATGGTCGACTTGCCCGAGCCGTTCGGCCCGATGAGCGCCACGACGTCGCCCGCGCGAACCTCCAGATCGACGCCTTCGACTACGACCTTCTTGTCGTAGCCCGCCGACAGGTCGCTTATGCGGAAAAGCGGCGCTCCGTCAGCCTGCGTTTCGACCGGGGTTTCGAGGTTCGACTCCGCTCGGAGGGGGCGTTCCACGCGCAGTTCCGCACGAGCCGAAAGCGCCTTCTGGCGCTTTCGTGCGAGCTCAGGACTGTCTAAGCATGGAATGTCCCCTCCGAGCGTTTTGGGCCGCGGCACGAATTTCCCCATCTACCTCACCCGCTTCTTCAACATGAGCGCGATAACCACCGGCGCGCCGAAGATGGCGGTGACGGCGCTGATGGAAAGCTCGACGGGAGAGAACAGCGTGCGCGCGATCAAATCGCAGCCCGCGCAGAAGATGGCGCCTCCCAAGAAGCACGCAGGAATCACGCGGATGGGCTTCGACGACTTCAGCGCCGACTTCACGAGATGCGGAACCGCGATGCCTACGAACGACACCGGGCCAGCGAACGCGGTCACGCAGGCGGAGAGCATGCTCGCTAGAAGGACGAGCACCACGCGGAAGCGTGCGACGTTCACGCCGACGCTTTTCGCGTAGGCTTCTCCCAGCTGGAAGGCGGAAAGGGGCTTCGATATCGCGAATACGCATGCGCTCACGGTGATCACCACGACCGCTATGACCGCAACGTCGTCCCAGCTCGAACCCGAGAAGCTACCCAAAGACCAGTTGTGCAGGTTCACGATGGACTGGTCGTCGGCGAAGGCGATGAGGAAGTTCGTCGCCGCCGAGCAGATGTATCCCACCATGACGCCCGCCACGATGAGCATGGCCATGGAACTTATGCGCCGTGCGATGAGGAGCACGAAGCCGATGGTGATAAGCGAGCCCAGAAACGCTGCGGCCACCATGGCCGGCGAGGACATGGCCTGGTTCGCGCCCAGAAGCACGATCATCGTAAGCGCGACGACGAACTTTGCGCCCGAGGAGACGCCCAAGATGAACGGGTCGGCGATGGGGTTGTTGAAAAACGTCTGCAGCAGGAACCCGGAGAGCGAAAGTGCCCCGCCGAGAAGCACGGCTGAAAGCACACGCGGCAGGCGAATCTCCCAGATGACCTGGCTTTCCATGGAATTGGCCGCGCCGCCCGAAAGGATGCCGGGGATGTGGTCTGCGGGCACGAGCACGCTCCCGATGCACAGGTTGGCCCCGACGAGCACGATGAGGGCAACAGCGAGCAGCGCCGTCACGATGCGACACCGCGCGGCGCGCCCCGATTCGTCGTATGCCATGGAAAGCCGGCTTCTCATGGCGCTAGCCGAGCTTCCTCAGATAATGGAAGTCACTCGCGTCATCGCCGGTGAACGCCCCGTGCAGCTCGTCGATAATGTCGGCGGTAGAAGTCATCTGCTGGTACATGTCGGCGCTTGTGACCCAGACGTTGCCGTTCTTCACGGCTTTGAACTGCGACAATAGCGCGTTTTTGCCTACGAAGTCGTTCAAGGTGGCAACCGATTCGTCGATGGTGCCGTTGTAGACGATGATGTCGGCATCCTTCGCCGTCGCGTAGAAGCGCTCCATTTCGAGCGTTACTGACGAACCTGACGTCGACGCCGTCTGCGCGTCATCGAGCGCGTAGCTGCCGCCTGCAAGCTCGATCATCTGCGCCACGTAGTCGCCCGCCCGCCGCGTGACGGCGGCCCCGTTCGAGTTAATGTAGAAATACGCCACGGTTTTACCTGACGACGCGAGCCCCGACGTTTGCTCGACGCGGGCCTTCTGCTCGTTGAACAGGTGCGCGGCCTCGTCTTCCTTGTCGAACAGGACGCCGAAAAGCTTAATCCACTCGACGCGCCCGAGTGCTTCGGGCTCGCTCGACGACTGTTCGGTGAGCACGACGAGCCCGAGCTTTTGCAGCTTTTCCTTCACATCGGGCGTGTGGTTGATCATGGCGTTCTCGATGGCGAGCGTGCAGCCCGAGGCCGATATTCGCTCGTAGTCGGGCGCGCTGTACTTGCCGCCGTAGGCGATCGCCCCGCTTTCGAGCGCGCTTTTGAAGCCCGCGACCGAGCAATCGTCGGCCTTCGTGCCCGACATGAAGATATTGTCGTTCGCATCGAGCGCGTCGACCAGGCACATCGTCGCCGACGACACGAGGTACACCTTGTCGGCGGGGCGCCTTATGACCGCGATGTCGGAGCTCAACCCATCAGGTACCTTCGCATCTTGCGGCACCACGAGGAAGCGCTCCCCGTTCGAAACGCAGATAAGCCGCAGGCCGCCTTCGAACTCGTCGACAGTGAAGTGCTCGGCGTATTCAAGCTGAAGCGCCCCCGTCGGCTCCCAGCCGCAGCCCAAATCGGCGTTGTGGAAGTCGGCCGCGGCGCTTGAAGCCGTTCCCGCAGGGGAGCCGCCGCTTGCATCGTCGCCCGATTTCTCCTTCATGGTGGATGAGTCGAAGTAGAGCGTGTAGTCGATGGTGTGCGGCGTCGACATGGCGACGGTCTCGGCCGACACGGCGATGTCCTCGTCGAGCGTGACGGGTATCTTGAACGTGGAGTTGCCGCCGTCGTTTACGGGCGCGTAGTCCACGCCGTCGGCGGTCATCTTGTCGTAGTTCGAACTCGACCAGGTAATGGTCGCGGTGTAGGTGTCGCCATCCTTCACAATTGTGGTGGGTGAGGCGATGCTTGCGCGCCCTGACCCGCCGGAAAGCGAGACGCTCACAGTGTATTCCTGAGAGCCCGCCGTGCCACCGGTCGCGTTCGGGCTCGCACTGCACCCCGCGAAGGGAAGCGCGAGCAGGGCGACGAGAATGCAGGCGATCGCGCGCGCCGCGATGCTGCGGCGCTTCCTGCTTTCCCCCTTGGGAAGAATCGACCGCATGGCGTTACTTCAGCGCGTCGGCGCGCAGATCGACGCCGGCGGATTCGAACACGAGCGTGCGGTCGTACCACTGCTCCTTTTTAATGCTCCAGGCGGCGCAGGCGATGTCCTCGTCGAGCGCTTCAACGGGCACGTCGTAGGTGTACTTGCCTTCCGCGTTTTCCACATAGGGGATGAAGTCGGCCTCGCTCGCGGCGGCAGCCTCATCGCCCGTGCCCATGAAGAGCTTGCCGTAGCCCGTGCCGGAAAGCGTCATCACGCAGTGCATGGAGCCGTTTTCCACGATGAGCTGGGCGTCCACGATCTTGAACATGTTCGAGCTGGAATCTACGGTGATCGGATAGGTGCCGTCGGCCACCTTGTCGGCGGTGATGGGGGCAGCGCTTGCGCCCTCGGGCGCATCGGCCGCCTGTTCGGTCTTTTCCTGGGAATCGGCATCGCTTGCCTTTGCGCTGCCGCTTGAATTTCCGGCGCAGCCGGCGAGCGAGAACGCGCAAAGCGCCGCCGACAGGGCGAAGGCGAGGGTTTTCTTCAACATGGAGGGGTTCCTTCCAATCGGTTCGACCGCCCGCGCCGTGCGGTGGGCGGGCGGGATGCGAATGCAACGGGCATGCGCCGTCAGTCGGGGAAGGCGCATGCCCGTTGCACGGGGACGCGACCGGCGCCCCCGTGCGCGGCGAGTTTACAGCTTGGCGATGGCGTCGTCCACGTGCGAGACGTAGATGTCGTCGACCGCGACGTTCTGTCCCAGACCCTGGAGCAGGCACGTCACTTCGAAGCCGGCGGCCACGAACTTCGCAGCCCAGCTGTCGGGGTCGGTCTCGTCTGCCATGTCGTTGTTCGCGTGGTCGCCCGCGACCACCATGAACGGTGCGAGCACGGCCTTCTTGTAGCCTGCGGCGCTCGCGGCGGCGATAACATCCTCGCAGGTCGGTTCAGCCTCGACGGTGCCGACGAAGAACTGCGTCAAGCCCTCGTTCTTGAACACTTCCTGCATCTTGGCATAGTCGGCGTTGGAATCGGCTTCGGTGCCGTGGCCCATGAGACACAGCGCCGTCTTGCCGTCGTCGAAGGACGCCATGTTCTCCTTAATGGCTGCGGCCACCTTCTTGTAGTCGTCGTCGGAGGTGAGCAGCGGGTCGCCGAGCGAGATCTTGTCGAACTTGTCGGCGTACTTGTCGAGCTCGTCTTTCACGTCGGTGTATTCCAGGCCAGCCATGAGATGCGTCGGCTGCACGACGACTTCCTTCACGCCGTCTTTCACGCAGCGGTCGAGCGCCTCGGTCATGTTGTCGATCGTGATGCCGTCGCGCTCCTTCAGCTTGTCGATGATGATCTGCGCGGTGAAGGCGCGGCGGATGTCGTAGTCCTGCCAGTACTTCTCGCGGATAGCGTCTTCGATGGCGCCGATGGTGATGTGGCGCGAGTCGTTGTAGCTCGTGCCGAAGCTCGTGACGAGGATGACCGGCTTCACGGCTTTCTCCTTTTCGCTCGATTTCTCGGAACTCGCGGAGGTGCTGGAGCAGCCCGCGAGCGCGACTCCGGCGAGCGCGACGGCTCCGGTTGCTGCGGCGCCCATGAAGCCGCGGCGTGACATCTGGTCGGACATGGTTTTCCCTTTCCTCGGTTTGCCGGTCCCCCGGCGACAGTTGCTTATCGGCACAAGCGAAAGAAAAGCGCGCTCGTCCGCAAAGGGATAGCGCGCCTGTTTCTTGCCGGCTGCGGCCGGCTCATTCGAAAGGGAAGCGCACTCCTCGGGGTTCACAAGGAGCTAACGCCACGGCGATGCCGTGAGGAAAAGGCGAAGCAGTCTGGCTTGGGGCGCGAGGCGGTTCGCCCGCGCGTCCTATACAGTAATGTCCCTTGCCCAGGATTCCCACCTGGTTCCCTCCGCAAGCCAGCGCGGGCTGTGCGGGCGCCGCGCCGGTCGTTTCCTTTTATTCGATTGTCATATGCTCGTTGCCGAAACTGCTACTATGATAGTGGGCGCTTGTGGGCGTGTCAAAGCCAGGGCGGGCGGCATTGCGCCTCCTGCCTACGTATTTGCGCCGATTGCCGCTGCGGGCGCCGTGTTTTGCCCGCTGCGCGAAGGGCGGCGTAAACGGTTGCGATGAGAAACGGGAAGGGAAGGCTCGGATGATCCATATCGTTGGCGCAGGTTCGGGCGCCGCCGACCTTATCACGCTGCGCGGGGCGCGTCTTCTGCGCGCGGCCGACGTGGTCGTTTGGGCGGGGAGCCTTGTGAACCCCGAGCTGCTCGCCGAGTGCAAGGAATCCTGCGTCGTCTACGACAGCGCGCACATGACCTTGGAGGAAGTGCTCGACGTGATGTGCGCGGCGGATGCGCGGGGCGAGGAAGTGGTGCGCCTGCACACGGGCGACCCGTGCCTGTACGGCGCCATCCAGGAGCAGATGGACGCGCTCGACGCGCGCGGCGTGGACTACGAGGTGGTGCCCGGCGTGTCGAGCTTTTGCGGTGCCGCGGCGGCGCTTCGCCAGGAATACACGCTGCCGGGAATCAGCCAGTCGGTCGTGATCACGCGGCTTTCCGGGCGCACCCCCATGCCCGCGGGCGAGGGCATGCGCACCATGGCGGAAAGCGGCTCGACTATGGTCATCTTCCTGAGCTCGGGTATGCTCGCCGAGCTTTCCGCCGAGCTTTTGGCCGCGGGCCGCAGCTCCGACGAGCCGGCGGCGCTCGTGTACAAGGCGACCTGGCCTGAGGAGCGCGTGGTGCGCTGCACAGTGGGCACGCTCGCCGATGCGGGCGCGCGAGAGGGCATCGACCGCACGGCGCTCGTGGTGGTGGGCCGCGTGCTCGGAGCTCGCGGCGGGCTTGCGCACGACGGCGCGCAAGCGGAGCCGTACGAGCGCAGCAAGCTTTACGACCCTTCGTTTGCCACGGGGTATCGGAAGGCGAGCAGCTAGCGTGGCCTTCGAGCACTACATATATACCGGGACGACCCGCCTGCGCTGCGGCTACACCACGGGGAGCTGCGCCGCGCTCGCGGCGAAGGCGGCCTGCGAGATGCTCTTGTCACGAAAGCCCGTCGGCCGCGTGTCGATCGTCACCCCCGGCGGGCTGCCCGTCGAGGCGGACGTGGTCGACGCATGCATCGGCGAGGGGTGCGCCCAGTGCGCCGTGCGAAAGGACGCAGGCGACGATGCCGATGTGACCGACGGCGTGCTCGTGTACGCGCGCGTGGAACATGCGGGGTCGGGCACGGGCGCTGCGGGCAGCAAGGGCGTGCCCGCGCGCGAATCGGAAGTTTCCGTCGATGGCGGCGTGGGCGTGGGGCGCGTGACGTTGCCCGGGCTCGAGCAGCCGGTGGGGGCGGCCGCCATCAACGCGACGCCGCGCGCGATGATCGCTTCGGCGGTGCGCGAGGTGTGCGCCGCGCACGGCTCTTCTGGAAATATCGCTGTGACGATTTCGGTACCCGAGGGTGTTGCCCTTGCCGAAAAGACCTTCAACCCGCACCTGGGGATAGAGGACGGCATCTCCATCCTGGGCACGACGGGCATCGTCGAGCCGCGCAGCCTCGCTGCCTTGCGCGACAGCATCGAGCTCGAGATCCGGCAGCATGCGGCTATGGGGCGGCGCGGAGTCGTGCTCACGCCCGGCAACTACGGCGAGCAGTTCATCTCGGGGCATTTCCACCTAAACGGTGCGCCGGTGGTCGTCATCTCCAACTTCGTGGGCGATGCGATTGATTGCTGCGTTCGCGAGGGATTTACCAATGTCCTTCTTGTGGGACACATCGGCAAGCTGGTGAAGGTCGCGGGCGGCATCATGGACACCCATTCGCGTACCGCCGACTGCCGCGCGGAGATTCTGGCCGCCCACGCGGCCTTGGCCGGCGCGGGCGCGAAGACCGTGCGCGAGATCATGTCGTCGGTCACGACCACGGCGGCGCTCGAGGTAATCGAGGCCGCCGGCGTGGGGGACGCCGCGCGCGCCTCGCTCGCTGCGGCAATCGAGGACAGGTTGCGCCGCCGCGCGGCGGGCGCATGCGACATCGCCGCGGTCGTGTTCGACGCCGAGCGCCGCGAGCTTTTCCGCACGTCGGGCGCCGATGCAGTTATCGGGGAATTGGGGGCGACGTATGAGTAAAGGCGTGCTGTACGGGGTGGGCACGGGGCCTGGCGACCCCGAGCTGCTCACGATCAAGGCCGTCCGCACAATCGAATCGTGTCCGGTCATCGCCGCACCGCAGACGGCGGACGGGGTCATGGTCGCGCTCGACATCGTGCGCGGCGCCGTTGACCTTACAGGCAAGACGGTGATCCCCGTGCGATTCTCGATGACGCGCGACGCCGAGCGCCGCGCGGCTGAGCATGCCTCGCTTGTTCGCGAGCTTGTCGCGCACCTGGATGCGGTCCGCGACGTCGCGCTGCTGAACCTGGGGGACCCGAGCATCTACGCCACCTTCCAGCGCATAGCGCCCGACGTGCGCGCCCGCGGGTTCGAGGCGCGCGCCATTCCCGGCGTGCCGAGCTTCTGCGCGGTCGCCGCGGCGCTCGAGCGCGACCTCACGCCCGAGATGTCGTCGCCTCTGCACATCGTGCCCGGCGGCTACGACGACGTGCGCCGCGCAATCGGCTGGCCGGGGACGAAGGTGGTCATGAAGGCGCGCCGCTCGCTTGCGGACACGAAGCGCATCCTTCGCGAGGAGGGCGCCTTCGACGGTGCCGAGCTCGTAGAGGACTGTGGGCTTCCGAGCGAGCGCGTGTACCGCTCGCTCGACGATGTGCCCGATCGGGGCAGCTACTTCTCGACGATGGTGGTGCGCTAGATGAGGGTTTCCTGCATAGCGTTCACTGAGAGGGGGTATGCGTTAGCGGAGCGCACCGCACGCGCGCTTTCCGATTGCGCGCAGACGGGTGAAGATGACCCTGGCTGGGGCGTTTCCGTTTCGCGCGGGTTCGGCGAGGGGAAGGTCGACCTGCGCGCATGGACGGCGCTCGCGTGGGAAGCGTCGGACGCGCTTCTGTTCGTGGGCGCGGCGGGCATCGCCGTGCGGGCGATCGCGCCGCATGTCGCCTCGAAGGCAAGCGATCCCGCGGTTGTGGCGATCGACGAGGCGGGGCGCTTTGCCGTCCCGCTTTTGTCGGGACATTTGGGCGGTGCGAACGAGCTTGCGCAAACTGTGGCACGCGCGGCAGGGGCCATCCCCGTCATCACCACGGCGACCGACGTCCGCGGCGTGTGGGCGGTGGATACGTGGGCGCGCTGTGCGGGGCTCGCCGTTTCGAATCCCGAGGCCATCAAGCGAGTGTCGGCGCGGCTGCTTTCGGGCGGGCGCGTGGCGCTCTATTCCGACATGCCGATTTCGGGACAGCCGCCTGAGGGGGTTGACATTGCGTCCGACCGCGCTCGGGCCGATATCGTCGTGTCGCCGTTCGCTGGCGCGAATGCAGGTGCGTCCGTTCGCGCGGCGGAGACAACGGGCGAGGTCATGCCCGCCGGTGAGACGGGGAAGCCGGCGGGCGTGCGGGCGCAGGCGCCTGCGCCCGAGCCGCTTCGCCTTGTCGTGCCCTGCATCGTTGCGGGCATAGGGTGCCGTCGCGGTGCGTGCGCCGAAGCGATCGAGGAGGCGTTTCTTCTCGCGTGCGGGCAGGCGGGTATCTCGCCTTCGGCCGTGCGCGAGGCGGCGACGATCGACGTGAAGGCGCACGAGGAGGGTCTGCTCGCCTTCTGCCGCGCGCGCAATATCTCGCTTGCGACGTATTCCGCAGAGGAGTTGTCGCAGGTCGAAGGCAGCGTTTCGCCATCTGATTTCGTGCGCGCGACGGTGGGGGTCGACAACGTGTGCGAGCGCGCGGCGCTCGCGGACGGGGGCAAACTTATCTTCCCGAAGCTCGCTCACGGCGGCGTGACCGTCGCGTTTTCCAAGGTAACTATCGAACTTTCGTTTAAGGAGCGGTGATGGGAAATCTCTTCGTGGTGGGGATCGGCCCGGGCGGCCCCGACGGCATGACGATTGCGGCCCGGCGCGCGCTCGAGGCGGCCGACATCGTTGTGGGGTACACGAAATACGTGGAGCTTGCGCTCGCCGCCGTGCCCGACGCGGCGCATCTCGCGACGCCGATGATGCACGAGGTCGAACGGTGCCGCCTGGCGCTTTCGCGCGCGCAGAGCGGAGAGGCCGTGGCGCTCGTGTGCAGCGGTGACGCGGGCGTGTACGGCATGGCGAGCCCCGTGCTGGAGCTTGCGGAGGACTACCCCGATGTAGACGTGGAAGTTATCGCCGGGGCCACCGCGGCTCAGAGCGGGTCGGCGGTGCTCGGCGCCCCGCTTGCCCACGACTTCGCGGTCGTGTCGCTCTCCGACCTGCTCACGCCGTGGGAGGTCATCGAGCGCAGGCTCGCCGCCGTGGCGAGCGCCGACTTCTGCATCTGTTTGTACAACCCGCGCAGCAGAAAGCGCGCCGACAGGCTCTCGCGCGCGGCGAGGATCATGCTCGAATGGAAGGCCCCCGACACGCTCTGCGGCTGGGTACGCAACATCGGGCGCGAGGGGCAGCAGTCGGGCATGTGCAGGCTCTCCGAGCTGGGGGAGTTCGACGCCGACATGTTCACCACCGTGTTCGTCGGCAACGCGGACACGAAGCGCGTAGGCGGCCGTATGGTCACGCCGCGCGGGTATCGGGAGATTCCATGCGAAAGGTAACGATCATCGGGGCGGGGCCCGGAAACCCCGATTTGCTCTCGCGCGCGGCGCTCGATGCGATCGACATCGCCGACGTGGTCATCGGCGCTCATCGCGCGCTTGCCGGCATCGACGTGCCGCCCGACGTGGTGAGATGCGAGCTCGTGAAGACGGCGGACATCGTCGCCGCGCTCACCGATGTGGCGTCGTGGCAGCGCGCCGTGGTCGTGATGACGGGCGATGTGGGGCTGTTCAGCGGCGCGCGCCGCCTGGTGGAGGCGCTCTCCGGCGACGCGCAGGTGGACGTGCGCGTCGTTCCCGGCATAAGCTCAGCGTCGTATCTCGCCGCGCACCTCGCGCGTCCATGGCAGGATTGGCGCTTCGCGAGCGCTCACGGCGTGGCGTGCGACATCGTGGCCGAGGCCGAGCGCGCAGGTGAGCTCTTCCTCGCCACGTCGGGCGGGGAAGACCCCTCGCGGCTTTCGGGCGAGCTTGTGCAGGCGGGCTTCGGGGACGCGCGCGTGACGGTGGCCGAGCGCCTGTCGTACCCCGACGAGCGCATCACCTGCGCGACCGCAAGTGAAATCGCAGGTCAGACGTTCGACGACTTGAACGTGATGCTTATCGAGTTCGCAGGCGGCGCCGGGTCGCCCGCGGGCTCTAGCGCAGCCTCCGAGGCGCCGGCCGGCGCGTCTGCGCCCGCGGCGGCTTCTTCCGCGGCGGACTCTGCGGGCGCATCCCGCGCCGCGAGCTCCCGCTGGCCGTACGCTTCCTCGGGCATTCCCGACGAGCTCTTCATCCGCGGCGACGTTCCCATGACCAAGCAGGAGGTGCGCGCCGTCGCGCTCGCGAAGCTGCGCCTTGCCGCGACCGACACCGTGTGGGACGTCGGCGCCGGCACGGGGAGCGTGTCGATCGAGGCGGCGCTCGTCGCGCGAGCGGGGTCGGTATGGGCGGTCGAGCGCAACGCGGCCGGCGTGCGGCTCATCCGAGAGAACGCGGATGCATTCGGGTGCGGCAACGTGCATGCGGTCCCCGGTGTCGCCCCCGAAGCGCTCGCGAAACTGCCCGTCCCCGACGCCGTGTTCGTCGGCGGGAGCGCGGGCGAGCTTCCCTCCATCGTGGAGGCGGCGCTCGAGAAGAACTCGCAGGTTCGCCTGTGCGTGCCATGCGTCACCGTTGAGACGCTCACCGAGGCGTGCGCGCTCCTCTCGGGTTCGCGCTTTAAGGGGTTCGAGGCGTGCCAGGTGTCTGCCGCCCGCGCCGAGGCTGTAGGCTCGCACCATCTTATGAAGGCGCAAAACCCCGTGTTCCTCGTCAGCGCGCGTGGTGCGGGCGCGGATGCCGAGGAGCTTGCCGAAGTCGGGGCGCTTGCTGAGTCGCCTGTCGGGGAGGACCCCTCTGCCGAGGGGAACCCATCCGTTGAGGTGGTCTCGCTTGCTAACTGCAACGCCGCAGATGGGGAAGGCGGCGCCCGGTGAGCACGTCCATCCCGCACTTCATGGTCGCTGCGCCCTCGAGCGGGAGCGGCAAGACGGTCGTAACGTGCGCGCTCCTGCGCGCGCTCGCGCGCCGCGGCCTTGCATGCGCGGCCTTCAAATGCGGCCCCGACTACATTGACCCGCTCTTTCATCGCCGCGTCGTGGGCGCGCGCTCGGGCAACTTAGACGGCTTCTTCACCGACGCCCCGACGCTGCGCGCCCTGCTCGCACGCGGCGCCGCGGGCGCGGATGTCGCGGTGCTCGAGGGGGTCATGGGCTTCTACGACGGCATGGCGCCCGGCGTGGCCGACGCGAGCAGCTACCAGGTTGCGCGCGACACGGAAACGCCGGTCGTTTTAGTGGTGAACGGGCGCGGGGCGTCTTTATCGCTCGCCGCCGTAATCCGCGGTATCGCCGAGTTCCTGCCTTGTGCGAACGTGCGCGGCGTCGTGCTGAACAAGACGAGCGCCGCTGCCTGCGCCTACGCGGCGCCTGCGATCGAGAAGCACACGGGCGTCGCGGTTTTGGGGAATATCCCCGCCGACGAGGCGTTTTCGCTCGAAAGCCGGCATCTGGGGCTTGTGACCGCCGACGAGGTCGAGCAGCTCTCCGCGCGCATCGACAAGATGGCCGAGCTGGTGGAAAAGAGCGTCGACGTCGACCGCTTGCTCGAAATAGCGGCGACGGCACCCGATATCCGCGAGGAACCTTACCGGTTGGAGCCGATCGCGGGAGCGCGGCCCATCGTCGCCGTCGCGCGTGACGAGGCGTTCTCGTTCTACTACGAGGAGAACCTGCGCGCGCTCGAGGACCTGGGTTGCGAGCTGGCCTTTTTCAGTCCCCTGTGTGATAGCGGGTTGCCCCGGGGGACAAGCGCCCTCTATCTGGGGGGCGGCTACCCGGAGCTCCATGCGCGGCAGCTCTCCGAGAACGCGCCGATGCGCGAGGCGGTGCGGCGCGCGGTGGAATCCGGCATGCCGACGGTCGCCGAATGCGGTGGGTTTCTGTACCTGCAGCGCGAAATCGCCGATAGCGAGGGGCGGCGCTGGCCTGTTGCGGGCGCCCTTGAGGGCGCAAGCGAGAACGGGGGAAGGCTGTCCCATTTCGGGTACGTGGAGCTCACTTCCCAACGCGACGGGCTCTACGGGCCGCGCGGCACACGCATCCGCGCGCACGAGTTCCACTACTGGCAGTCCACCTGCCCGGGCGGCGACTTCTGGGCGCAGAAGCCCCGGCGCGACAAGGGCTGGCCGTGCATGACGACCACTCCGTCCCTGGTGGCGGGCTTCCCGCATGTGTACTATCCTGCGAACCCCGACGTTGCGCGCGCGTTCGCGTCTGCCGCAGCGTCGTTCGCAGAGAGGAGACGGCATGGCTGAAGCAACCGAAACCGCGCTTGCCTGCATCCGCGAGGAAGTCGAGCGTGCGTTCTCATCGGCGCCTGGCGCCGTGCTCGAAGCCGCGCTCTCCCGGATCGCGCCCGCAGACGAGTGCGCCCGCGCCGCCGCGTACGCCGCGTGGGACTCCATCGCGCACCCCTTGGGGGGATTGGGCGACTTTGAAGACGCCGTCGCGTGTATCGCCGCAGCTCAGGGGAGCGCCGAGGTGGCCGAGTTTCCCCGTGCGCTCGCGGTATTCTTCTCCGACAACGGGGTCGTTGCCGAAGGCGTGTCGCAAAGCGGGCAAGACGTGACGCGAGCCGTCGCGCGCAACATGTGCGAGGGGGCCACGAGCGCCTGCCGCATGGCGGCGTTCGCGGGTGCCGAGGTCGTGCCCGTCGACGTGGGCATGGCCCGGGGCATAGAAGACGCGCGCATGGTGCGCGCGAACGTGCGGCGGGGGAGCGGCAACATCGCGCACGGCCCCGCTATGTCTCGCGATGGGGCCGTGCGCGCGATCGAGGTCGGAATCGCCGTCGCGTGCGGGCTTGCCCGCGCCGGCGTGCGCCTTCTCGCCGCGGGCGAGATGGGCATCGGCAACACGACCACCTCGGCGGCGGTGGCCGCAGTGCTCCTCCGGGCGGACGCGCGGAGCTTCGTCGGGCGCGGCGCGGGGCTCTCGGACGCCTCGCTCGCGCGCAAGCGCGACGTGGTCAAGCGCGCTATCGACGCGAATTCGCCCGATCCCGCCGACCCGATCGACGTGCTCTCGAAGGTGGGCGGCTTCGACATCGCGGCGATGTGCGGCTTCTACCTGGGGGCCGCGGCCTCGAAGGCGCCGGCGCTCCTCGACGGGGTCATATCCTGCGCGGCGGCCCTGTGCGCGGCGCGCCTGTGCCCCAACGCCTTGGGCTACCTCGTGGGCACCCACGCATCAAGCGAACCCGCAAGCCAGGAGCTCCTTCGCGAGCTCGGCATAAAGGCACCCCTCGACGCAGGCATGCACTTGGGCGAGGGCGCGGGCGCCATGGCGTATCTGCCCCTTCTGGATTCGGCGCTGCGCGTGTACCGGGATGGGAAGACGTTCACGGCGACTGGCATGGCTGCTTACGAGCATTTCGAGGCCGGGAAATGACGGTGACGCTCGTCATCGGCGCCGCCGCGAGCGGCAAGAGCGCCTACGCCGAGTCCCTGTGCCTCGGGCACGACGGCCCCCGCGTGTACCTGGCAACGATGGAGCCCTTCGGGGGAGAGGGCGCCCGCCGCATCGCGCGCCATCGGGCGCTGCGCGAGGGCAAGGGGTTTTCCACCCTCGAGCGCACGCGTGACGTGGGCGCCGCAGTGCCCGGGCTTCCGCGCGGCTGCACGCTTCTTTTGGAGGACGTGGGCAACCTGGTTGCGAACGAGCTCTTCGCGGAAGGCGGCTTGTCCCCACGTGACCCCGATGCTACGGCGCGCGAGGTGCTCGGAGGCATCGAACGGCTCGCTCAGGCCGCTGCGTATACGGTGGTGGTCACCGTCGACGTGTTCGCCGATGGGATGCGCTATGATGAGGGGACCGAGGCATGGAGGCGCGCGCTCGCGCGCGTGAACGCGGGCGTGGCGGCGCTGGCCGACCGCGCAGTCGAAGTGGTATGCGGGATTCCCGTGTGGATGAAAGGCGAAGGACCTGCAAGGTGAAGATAGCGGAGGCGATCGGCGCGGCGTTCGGAACGTTCTCGCGCATCCCCGTCCCGAAATCGGCCTGGACCGATTTCGGGTCAACCCATGCGCTTGCCGCGTTTCCCCTGGTGGGCCTTGCGGAAGGCTTCCTCATGACGGCGTGGGGGCACATGGCGAACCTGCTCGGCGTGCCCGCGACCATCGTCGCGGCCGTGCTCGTGGCGCTGCCTGTGGCGGTGACGGGAGGCATCCACCTAGACGGGCTCTGCGACACCTCCGATGCGCTTGCAAGTTGGGCCCCGCGCGAGCGAAAGCTCGAGATCATGCACGACCCGCGGGCGGGCGCCTTCGGGGTCATCGGTGTTGTCGTGTACCTTATTCTGCAGTTTTCCCTGTTCACCGCGCTGCCGCTTACGGCGGGGGCGTTCCTCGCGCTTCTGTGCTCGCTCGTGTTCTCCCGCGCGCTTTCGGGGCTCGCCGTTGAATGCTGGCCTGCCGCGCGGGCGGACGGCATGGCCGCGGGGCTCTCGCCTGCGAAGAAGCGCGCGGCGATCGTCGTGCCGCTTTGCGCTTTCGCTGCGGCTTCGGCTGCAGGGATGGTCGCGTGCGCTCAGGCCGTCGGCGCCCTTATGGCGGTGGCGGGGCTTTTGGCGCTCGCGTGGTACCGCCATGTTGCCCTGGCCCGCTTCGGCGGGGTGACGGGGGATTTGGCCGGATGGTTTCTGCAATGGGCCGAGCTCGCGATGCTCGCCGTGCTGGTGGCGGGGGGCATGCTCCTATGATGCTCGTGGTAGGTGGCGCGCATTCGGGGAAGAGGACCTTCGTGCGCGAAAAGCTCGGGTTCGCGGCGGACGATTTCGTCGACGCGGCGCAGCTTGCGGAGGGCGGCGTGCCCGCGGCTTTTGCCGGCCGCGTCGCGTACCGTGCTGAGGAACTCGTACGCGCGCTCGACGCTGACCGGGCGCTCGAGCGGCTGATCGGCTTCGACGCAGTGATTCTGCCCTTGGTCGGCTCGGGGGTCGTCCCCATGCGTGCGGAAGACGCCCAATGGCGCGAGCGCGCGGGGCGCCTGGGATGCGCGCTCGCTGCGCGCGCCGACGTCGTCGTGCGCATGACGTGCGGGATTCCCCAGGTTATCAAAGGAAACCTTGCCGATGCGCCTCGAGGGACGCAGGGCGCGGGCGCGCCTTTGGAAGTCGTCTTTGTACGCCATGGTGCCACGGCGGGCACGGAAGACCATCGCTACAGCGGGGCGGGCGCCGACGAGCCCCTGTCGAGCGCGGGCGAGCGCGCTTTGCGCGACCTCGCGTGCGATCGTGACGTGTTCCGTGTTATCACGAGCGGCATGGCCCGCACCGACCAGACGGCGCGCATCCTCTTTCCGAACGCGGAGCTTATGGCGTGCCCCGGTCTGCGCGAGATGGATTTCGGCGACTTCGAGGGGCGAAGCGCCGCCGAGCTTAAAGAGGATGCGCGCTACCGCGCCTGGGTAGACTCCTGGTGCGAGACGCGCTGCCCGCATGGCGAGGGCAAGAGCGATTTCACCCGCCGCGTCGTCGCGGCGTTTCGGGAGGTGTGCGAATCGGAGCGCGCCCAGGGGAGTGGGCGCGCCGTCTTCGTCGTTCACGCGGGTACCGTGAAAGCGCTGCTCTCCGAGCTAGCTGTCCCGAAAATGGGATACTTCGACGTGCATACCGAGCCGGGTGGCGCATGGGCCGCCACCTGGGATGGGCGCTGCCTTCGCGACGTTCGCCCCGCTTCGGGGGGCGATGCCCGGTGATGACGATTCTTGCCGTCGCCGCCGGGTTCGCGGCCGACCTTGCCTTCGGCGACCCGCGCTGGCTTCCCCATCCCGTCGTCGCCATGGGGCGCGCGATCACGTGGGCCGAAGGCCGCCTGCGGGGCGCATTCCCGCAAACGTCCGCGGGCACGCGCGCCGCAGGGCTTGTGCTCGCCGTGGCGCTTCCGCTTGCGTGTGGGCTTTTGACCTGGGGAATCCTGCATCTTTGCGGCATGGTTCACTCCGGCTTGCGCTTCGTGGCCGAGGCATGGACGAGCTATCAGATTCTCGCGGCATGCGAGCTGCGCCGCCAGAGCCTGGCCGTGGCCCGCGCGTTCTCGAAGGGCGGCCTTGTCGCGGCGCGCGAAGCCGTCGGGCTCATCGTGGGACGCGACACGTCTGTTCTCGACGAGCAGGGCGTCGCGCGCGCCGTCGTGGAAACGGTGGCGGAGAACGCGAGCGACGGCGTCATCGCGCCGCTTTTCTACCTTATGATCGGGGGTGCGCCCTTGGGCATGGCGTACAAGGCGGTGAACACGCTCGACAGCATGGTGGGCTACAAAAACGAGCGCTACATCGACTTCGGCTGCGCCTCGGCGCGCCTCGACGATGCGGCGAACTGGATTCCCTCGCGCTTATCGGCCCTGCTCATGATCGCCGTGTGCCCGATCGTCGGGCTCGACGCGCGCGGGGCGGCGCGCATCTGGCGCCGCGACAGGCGTCGCCATGCGAGCCCGAACGCGGCGCAGACCGAGTCAGCGTGCGCGGGCGCGCTCGGGCTGCGCCTGGCAGGACCCGCGGTGTATTTCGGCAAGCTCGTTGAGAAACCGACGATAGGCGACGCGTCCCGCGAAATCGAGTGGGGCGACATCGCCCGGGCGACAAGGCTCATGCTCGCCGCGTCCGTATGCGCGCTCGTCGTCTTCGGCGCCGCGCGCGCGGCGGTCGTGCTCGCCGTGGGGGCGATGGCGTGAGGGAAGACCACGCCGCGCCCCGGGCTGCTGGGGGGATCCTGCGCGCCCGTGCGCATGGGGGCAGCGCGCAATCGCTCGGCATCGCTTGCGAAGGGGGCGCCTCCGACCTCATTGACTTCTCGGTGAACGTGAATCCGGCAGGCCCCTCGCCGCGCGCCGTCGCCGCAGCTTGCAAGGCGCTTTCTCGAATCGACGCCTACCCCGATAGGGAAAGCCTCGCCCTCGTTCGCGCCCTAGCGCGCGCCCAGGGCGTTCCCGAAGATGCTATCGTCTGCGGCGCGGGCGCGTCCGACATCATCTGGCGGCTCGCCGCGGCGGTGCGCCCGAAACGCATCGTCGTGTGCGCGCCGACGTTCTCTGAATATGCGGAGGCGGCATCGTACTACGGCGCATGCGTGCAGGAGTTCCCGCTCTCCGAAGCGGACGGCTTCGACGTGCCCGCCTCCTTCGCCCGCGCGATCGAGGGGCCGGGAGATGTGGCGTACCTCTGCAATCCGAACAACCCGACGGGGCGCCTCGTCGACCCCCGCGTGATCGATGCCGCGGCTTGCCGCTGCGAGCAGGCGGGCGCGCTGCTCGTCGTGGACGAGTGCTTCCTCGGATTTGCGCCCGACGCCCGCGAAAGGAGCGTGGCCGCACGCGCCGCGTGTTCGCGCCATGTGGCCGTGCTCTCCGCGTTCACCAAACTCTACGGAATGGCGGGGTTGCGGTTGGGATATCTGATCAGCGGAAACGCCCAACTCATCGAGGGGATTCGCCGGGCGGGGCAGGCGTGGCCCGTCTCCTCGGTCGCCGAGGCTGCGGGCATCGCCGCCCTGGAAGACGTCGAATACGTCTCGCGCACGCGCGATGTATTGGCGGGCGAGCGAGCGTGGCTTTCCCACGAGCTCTCCTCGCTCGGGCTTTCCGTCGTGCCGTCGGATGCGAACTTCCTTTTAGTCCGCACGCCGGCGAAAGACATCCCCGAGCGCCTGTATAATCAGGGGGTTTTGGTCCGCACGTGCGACTCGTTTTCGGTACTGTCCCGTTTCTGGTGCCGCGTCGCGGTGCGCACGCGCAAGGAGAACGCTCGGCTTGCGATGGCGTTCAGCCGCGCGCTTCGGGCGGAAGGCGCATCGGGCGAAGGCGAACCCGACGAACGGGGCGGCGCTTCTTGCAGCGGCGCTATGGCGGGCGCGGATGGCCGAGGCTCGGCGAAGGAGGTCGATACCCGTGGGTAGGGCGAAGCCCATCATGATCCAGGGCACCATGTCGAACGCGGGGAAGAGCCTGCTTGCGGCGGGGCTGTGCCGCGTGCTTTCGCAGGACGGCCTGCGCGTGACTCCCTTCAAGAGCCAGAACATGGCGCTCAACAGCGGTGTCACGGCCGACGGACTCGAGATGGGGCGCGCCCAGATCATGCAGGCCGAGGCGTGCGGCATCGCGCCCGACGTGCGCATGAACCCCATCCTGCTCAAGCCCGAAAGCGACCACCGAAGCCAGCTCATCGTGGCCGGCAAGGCGCAGGGAGCCTTCGCTGCGAGGGACTACTTCGCGCGAAAGAAGGCGCTCATGCCGCAGATTTTGGAGGCGTTCGATTCGCTCGCGGAGGAAAACGACGTCATCGTCATCGAGGGCGCCGGCAGCCCCGCCGAAATCAACCTTGCCGAAAACGACATCGTCAACATGGGGCTCGCGCGCGCCGTGTCCTCCCCCGTGCTGCTCGCGGGCGACATCGACCCAGGCGGGGTGTTTGCCCAGCTCTACGGCACGGTCGCGCTCCTTGCGCCCGAGGACCGCGCGCTTTTGCGGGGGCTTGTGGTGAACAAGTTCCGCGGCGATGTGGAAATCCTGCGCCCGGGTTTGGCCCCGCTCGAGAAGATGTGCGGGGTTCCCGTCGTGGGGGTCGTGCCGTATCTTACGCTCGACCTGGACGACGAGGACTCGCTCGCGCCGCGCCTATCTGCCCGCGAGGCGCGCGGCGTCATCGACGTCGCCGTCGTGCGCCTTCCGCATCTGTCGAACTTCACCGACTTCGACCCGCTTTCGCGCGTGCCCGGCGTGGGCGTGCGCTACGTTTCCTCGACGACCGATCTGGGCCGACCCGACCTGGTGGTGCTCCCCGGCTCGAAGACCACGCTCGACGACGCGCGCTGGCTTGCGGCTAGCGGCATCGGAGCCTGTGTACGCGCGCTTTCGGGCGCGGGCACGCCGGTGCTCGGCATATGCGGAGGCTACCAGCTTTTGGGAGACGAGCTTTCCGACCCGCACGGCAGGGAAGGCGCTGGCACCGCGCGCGGGCTCGGGCTCATCCCCGCAAGTACGGTGTTCAAGGAGGAAAAGCGCCTCGCCCGGTCGGAGCTGCGCATCACGGGCGCCCAAGGCGCGTTCTCGGTGTGGAACGGCATGACGGCGCGCGGGTACGAGATTCACGACGGCGAAACGACCGTCTCCTGCGCCCCTGCGGGCACGATTGGCGGCAAACCGGAAGGCGCGGCCTGCGGAAACGTGTTCGGAACCTATCTCCACGGCCTGTTCGACGAACCGGGGGTGGCGCTCGCCCTCGCGCGCTCGCTCGCGCGCATGCGCGGCCTGCCCGAGAGCGTCGTGGGTGCTGCGGGCGCGGCGTCCGCGGCCGATCACCGTGCGCGCGAGTTCGACCGCCTGGCCGACGCCGTGCGCGGGGCGCTCGACATGGAGTATGTCTACCGCATCATCGAGGAGGGCGTATGATCCACGTGTATCATGGCGACGGCAAAGGCAAGACCACGGCGGCGATGGGCCTCGCCCTTCGCATGCTCGCCGCAGGCCGCCGCGTCGTCGTCGTGCAGTTCCTGAAAGACGGCGAAAGCGGGGAGGCGCGCCTGCTCGCCGAGCATTTCGGCGTGCCCGTGTTCGCGGGGAAGGCGTCGGACAAGTTTACCTGGTCGATGACGTCGGAAGAACTTGCCGCGACGTGCGAGCTGCACGATGGGAACCTCGCTTCCGCGCTCGCCGAGCTCGAGGGCGCGCAGGAGGGGCTGCTCGTGCTCGACGAGGCGCTCGACGCGCTTTCGAAGGGGCTTGTCGACGAGGCGCTCGTGGACCGCGCGCTCGATATGTCCGCGCGCGGCGTCGAAGTAGCGCTCACCGGGCGCGCGCCTTCCCGCAAGATCGTGGAGAAGGCCGACTACATAACCAAGATGCGGTGCGAGAAACACCCCTACGAGCAGGGGATATGTGCAAGGGAAGGAGTGGAGTACTAGATGGATTCCAAGGAGATGGCGCCCGGCGACATCGAGCGGCGCAGCTTCGAGATCATCACCGAAGAGCTCGGCGGCCGCACGTTCCCGCCGCTCGAAGAGCCCGTCGTGAAGCGCGTCATCCACACCACTGCCGACTTCTCGTACGCCGATTCCCTCGTGTTCACCCATGACGCTGCGCACTGCGCGCTCGACGCACTGCGCGCAGGGGCCACGGTGCTCACCGACACGAACATGGCGCTCGCAGGCATAAGCAAGCCCGCGCTCGCGAAGCTCGGCTGCAAGGCCGTGTGCTACATGGCCGACCCTGATGTCGCCGCGGCTGCGCGCGCCGCGGGCACGACTCGCGCCGTTGCGAGCATGGACAAAGCTTGCGGCATCGAGGGTCCGCTCATCGTGGCCGTCGGCAACGCTCCCACAGCACTTCTGCGCCTCGCCGAGCTCATGGACGCGGGGAAGATCGCGCCCGCGCTCGTCGTTGGGGTGCCGGTCGGGTTTGTGAACGTGGTCGAGGCGAAAGAGGAGCTACTCGCGCGACGCGTGCCGGCCATCGTCGCGAGGGGTCGCAAGGGCGGCTCGACCGTGGCGGCCGCCATTATGAACGCGCTGCTCTACCAGATCACGCGCCCAGGCGGCCCGAAGTGACGGCGCCCGCATCCGCGCCGGCGCTGCGCATCTTCGCCGGCACCACCGAGGGCCGCCTTCTGTGCGAATGGGCGAGCGGGGCGGGCATCCCCACCCGTGCCTACGCGGCAACCGAGTACGGAGGCGAGCTTTTGGGCGAGCTTCCGGGTATCGAGGTGCATGCGGGCAGGCTCGACGAGGCCGACATGGAGCGCGAGCTTTCCGGCGCGCGCATCATCGTCGACGCCACGCACCCCTTCGCTACGCTCGCAAGCGGCAACATCCGGGCCGCTTCGCTCGCCGTGGGTGCACGATGCCTGCGCCTTGCGCGCCCGGCCGAGGCGCTGCCCAAAGGCGTCGTGTCGGTCGCGTCGATCGCCTGCGCGGCGCGCTTTCTCTCCGAGAACCCGGGTCGCGCGCTTCTCACGACGGGGAGCAAGGAGCTTGCTCCCTACACGCGCGTCGCCGATTTCGCGGAGCGCTTCTTCGTGCGCGTGCTCCCGCTGCCCGGCGCTATAACGAAGTGCATCGACGCGGGGTTTTCTCCGTCGCACGTCATCGGCATGCAGGGGCCCTTCACCCGCGAGCTCAACGAGGCGATGCTTCGGCAGGTGGGCGCCCAGTGGCTTGTGACCAAGGACTCGGGAACCGTAGGCGGCACGGCCGAGAAGCTCGCCGCCGCGCGCGACGCGGGAGCGCGCTGCATCGTGGTCGCCCGTCCCGCCGAGGGAGGCGGGGCCCTTTCGCTTCGGGAAGTGGAAGACGCGCTCTTACGGGAGTTCGCGCGCTAGGCGCTCGCCGCGCCTGCTGTATTCGCTACGATAAAACTCGACACATCGCTACGTAGGATTTCGACACTTCGCTAGCGAACATGCCGACCACCCCAATCGGTTACCTTGGTCATCGCCATCGTAGATCGACCAAGGAGGCCAGGAAGGAATGATCAGCATGTCCAAGGCATATTCTATACGCCAGCTCAGGATGGAGGGCGACTCGATCGCCGAGATATCCAGGAAGCTCGAGGTTTCCAGGGACACCGTCTACAAGTACCTCGCGATGGACGACCTCTCGCAGAGGCCGCCCGCCCCGCGCGCCAAGGGCAGCGTGCTCGACCGCTACCGGCCGCTCATCGAGAGTTGGCTCGACGAGGACGAGCGCAACTGGCGCAAGCAGCGCCACACCGCCCGCCGCATCTGGGCCCGCCTGCGCGACGAGGCCGGCGCCGACGTCGCCGAGTCGACCGTGCGCAACTACGTCAGGCGCATCAAGCTCGAGCGCGGCGCGAGCCGCGAGCAGTACCTCGACCTCGACTGGGAGCCGGGCGACGCGCAGGCGGACTTCGGCGAGGCCGACTTCTACGTCGGCGGCGTGCGCACGCGCATGAGCTTCTTCGTCATGACGTTCCCCTATTCGAACGTGGGCATCGCCCAGGTGTTCCCCGGCGAGAACGCCGAGTGCGTGTGCCAGGCGCTGCGCAACATATTCGAGCACGTGGCGGGCGTGCCCAGGCGCATCCTGTTCGACAACGCTGCCGGCGTGGGCCGCCGCGTCGGCGACGCCGTCTGCACCACCGAGATGTTCTCGGCCTTCGCCGCCCACTACGGGTTCGCCTACTCGAAGCTCCTATGTATGTCAACTTGCTTTTTTCGCCTGAGATTTCAGCCAAGCATCGTATTCTTCCAGGAACTGGACATTCATCAGACGGCCGGTCTCGGCGTAGCTTACCTTTTGGAATCCGACGTTGAGGGCCTTTCCCGCTTCCACCAAAGTAATGCCCAGAGCTTGTCTTGCGGGGCGCAGATCCTTCCACGACGGCCCTTTGATTTCGAACGGGTTGCGCAACGCCCGGAACACCTCGCGGGCGATGTAGCGCTTGAGGCACCTGATGGCCTCCTTCTTGGACTTTCCGTCGCGCTTGCGCTTCCCGACGTAATCCTTGGTCCTCTGATCATACGACATCCTGGTCACCGCGATCTGGTAAAGCGCCCTGTTGGCGCGCCTGTCGCCCCCTCTGTTCAGGCGATGGCGCTCCGTTTTGCCCGAGCTCGCCAGCAGCGGGGCGACGCCGCATAGGGAGGCGAACTCGGCCTCGCTTTTCAGCCTTTCGGGATTCCCTCCGCCAGCCACGGCCAGGGCGGCGGCGGTAACGGTGCCGCAGCCGTAGATGGCGAGCAGGGCGGGGGCGTTCGCCTCCAAAACCCGCTTCATCCTCTCCTCGATGGCGTCCGCCTCCCGATCCTGGAGATCCCAGGCTTTTCCCAAGGACCCCAGGGCCATAACGATGCCGCCGGCGGCGGGGTCGAGCGTCGAGAGAGCGTTTCTGAGGTTCTTCCTGGAAAGGCCCTCCAACGACCTTCTCAGGTCCTCTGGCGCCGTCACTATCAGGGATTTCGCAGCGTTTATCATGGCCGATGTGGCCTGCACGAGGCGACCGCGGGCTATCATGAGCTGCCTGAGTTCCTCCGTCCATCCGGACTGGTCCTTGGGCTTCGACAGGTTGACCCTGGCGAGAACCTGCCGCGCCGCCACCTCGGCGTCGGCCGGATCGCTCTTCGGACGGCCCGACTTGCGCTCGCCCTTCCCGGCACCATCACCTCGTACACGCAGTACCAAAGCTCAAGGAGCCTTCGCGTCAAGCCGGCGCCGTACGAGCCGGTCCCCTCGACGCCGACGCCGACGCACGTTGCCGGGCCTCCTATCTTGCCGGCGAGGGCATCGTAGCCTTTCGCGTCCGCGGCGAACCTGAACGTCCCGATCGCTCTCCCCATGTGGTCGAGGAGACAGAGGGTGTGGGTGTCTTTGTGGGTGTCGACGCCGGCAAAGACGAGGTCTTTCTCCAACTCGCTCATACGCAGCCTTTCAGATCAACGCTTGCGATACGGTCCGAACCGAAGGCTGGCTAGACAGAACACTGATGGGGGCTGTACCATGCGGGTTGCTAGGTCCACGCGCTCGAGCCCATGCTCCTATTAGGCCATTGGCCGGCCTTGGTCGGGGCCGACGCGAGGCTCTTCGAGTTGAGGCCAGTCGCTGGAATCGACGGCAGTTCTTTAATGGGCCATCGCGTCGGCTCATGCGCATTTTCACCGATAGCCCTCGTCGATAGCGCGATTCCCATTATCAGTGTCCTACCGCACAGATACCCTGGCGATTTCCGACGCGCCCCTCGATATCCGAAAGGCGTGGCCCCTTTACGCCGACCTAGTCGACATCGAAAGACCGTCGACGCGGCCTGTCATCGATCATCGCCTGAAAGGCGAGGGGAACGGGTTCATCAGGTTTCTCACCTTGCTCGAGACGAAACAGCCCGACGGTACCGACCGCAAAGGCCGCCCGGAAGAGGACAGATGGTGCTATCTGGTCGTAAGTTCAGATATCGGCGTCAAGCCCGTGAAAGATCAGATGCGGATAGCGAACCGACTGCTACAGGCATTTGACGGAAGGCTCTTTCGCCCGCGCGTCGCATATTCCGGTGTGAAGATGGCCGAGATCGCGCCCGAGCAAAAGCCTAGAAACATAATGGATGCCATGTGGTTACTTGCCAGAGACCATCCCGACCGCTACCTCCTGACTTGCAGGAGATGTATGCGGACCGTGCTCTCGGGAACCCAGGGCGGCGAGCGTTCATTTTGCAGCAACTCATGCCGTGCGACCTGGAGCAAGGAGCACTCGGCTAAAAAGCGATAGCGGCAGTATCGCAGCTCCGCCGGAAATCGGCGGGGCCCACAACCAAATCGACCCTAGAAAGGCACCCGGACACCGGGTGCCTTTCTAGGGTCGATAAACCTCCAGCTCAACGATTAAATCTTCTCCCCTCCGGGTACAAGATGGGCAATTGTGCACCTGATGGATAGGGGAGGAAATCTATCGTTTCCTCCGCGACCGACAGCCACAGCGCCCGGACACCGGGCGCAACCCGCACGAATAACCGCCACGAAAAGAGAAAGAGGCATCGCAAATGGATGCAATGGTAGAGGCCATGAAGCCGTACATCGGCATGATTTTCGCTATCTGGTTCATATCGGAGGTGATCACCGCCATGTTCCGCCTGCACCGCAAGAAGTCATACCAAGACCGCCGTATGGCCAACGACGCCGAGCATGCCAAGGTGACCCGCGCGATGCACTACGACGTTCTTCACCGCGACGGCTTCCACTGCGTCCGTTGCGGCCGAGGCCGCGAGGATGGCGTGAAGCTCCACGTCGACCATATCGTTCCCGTATCGCGCGGCGGCGAGTCGGTGATGGGCAACCTCCAGACCCTATGTGAGGTCTGCAACTGCGGCAAGGGAAACCGCTACCTGGAATAAACACGCGATAGAATGGCAGAAATACAAGAACTCTATCAATAACTCTATCAATAACTCTATCAATAACTGGCAATTGACTCTCTAGGAAAAGGCAACTCAATGCAAACAGACAAATACGATCGAGAACTCATAGACGCGATTGACAAATGGGAACCCAAATTAGTTGAACAGGTAAAAACGATAGAAAATGAGTGCGGCTTTCCCACTGTAATATACCGTTCGCCAAGCAGGCTCATTAAAGAATGCGAAGATGCGTACGATTGCGGGTGTGTCATAGCTGCCCTTACCTTGGTTTTAACGATTCCAGATATATGCTCGAGATTGGATGGCACTGATTATCGAACCTGGAGTGCAAGATATCTCCAGCTGAAAAGACCTAAAGGTTCCAAAGAGAAAGAGCGCGCACCGGAGAAAACGCAAAAAGAGGTTGCAGAAGATTTTAAATGCATCGAGAGTGAAGGCATATTCACGGCAGCAGATTTATATCAACTCAGATGCTCGATAGTCCATGCAGGTTCGTCGGTCATAGGCAAAGAAGAAACCAAAGATAAAGACAAAGATAAAGACAAAAAGAAAAAGAAAGATGGAGCCAAATTCAGCCCATACAGAACGATAGGGGTGGGCTTGACGGGAAACCCTGAAAACCTCCTTATCAGTTATGGGCATGATGGAGTAGGCATAGATGAGATGACAAACTGCTCCTATAGTTGCACAGTCAATCTTGAAGGCTTGATTCGTCGAATGGCAAAAGGTGTCGAGAAATTCATTTTGGAAGATCCGACAAGAGATGATGAATACTCATTTGAGAAAGCTGAAAGCATAGAAGATAAGGAAACGCCAGTAACCACCCGTAAAGGAATAGTCGACTATAGAACAATCAGCAATTAAATCGGAAAGTTCCCCGAAAACCGCCCGAACCCCGACGAAAGTAACCCGGCGGCAACCAGAACCGTCTTGGCTACTGGGTTGCACCCGACGAAGTGCGGAAAGCCTCCACCCATCTCTTTAGGAAAGCACAAGATTCCTTTTCGGCATGCCGGCGGCCGAAATCGATCCCGACGATATCTCGGTTGCGAGCCTGCGCCTTGCACGCTCGACCTGATCCGAGATGCCGAGGGAGGCGGCGACGCGGCCGTAGCACCTTTCGACGATAGCGTTGAGGGCATCGCAGTGGTTATCGAAATCGTGCGTGCGGTCGAGAACGGCAGGGGATAGGAAACGCTGCATCTGCCCGGTGAATGACCCGTCGGCATAGCAGACGTGCGCTCGTTGCATGCCGACGGCGATCATTCTGGCAAGGGGCACGGGACAGCGGTAGTCATCGTGCTTTGCCGCGACGAGTGCGGCTACGGCAGAAAAGTCGATTTCCTGCGCACGGACGATCCAGGGAATGTCCCAGAGGTCGCGATGCCTGATATGCGTATCGGTGGCGGAGAATGAGATCAGCTTATCGGCCAAGATTTCCTCGAGTGTCTGGCACCGGATTGTAAGGTCGTCGTACATTCCGGCGAGCTCGGGATAATTGACCGCGACGCGGCGGACCGTGGATGTATGCGCCGGAACGGACGCGATCTCGAGCTTGATTCGCTGTTTCGGCAAATCGGGGCGCGCGATGTTGGTGTTTACCGAAACCGTCCACCTCCGCATCCCGACGCCGTCGAGACCGTTGACGACCTTCGGTTCCCTGACGCTCACTTCGGTATCGTAGGATCTCAGCAGGTCGCAGCGCAAAGTCCTTGAGAAATCGTCCAAGGGAAGCGAATCGAACTTATCGCCGGCGACGAAATCGAGGTCTTCGCTATATCGTTGCGATCCGTAGCAGAGGCGCAGTGAAGTCCCGCCCTGAAAGGTGATGTCTTGAAGCAGACCGTTCCTCCCGAGGGACCGGATGATCTCGTAATGGACGATTTCTTTTTCGATGACGGGCGTGAGCCCGGCGCCATCGACCTTGCTGGCGATCTCCCCGGCAAGTTCTTCAAGGTCAATCAGCATCCACTTCATCCCAATCGATAAGCTCCAGGCTGCGCTTCCTCGAGACGAGGTCGTGCAGGCAGCGCTCCTCGGTCGCGATCGGCAGCCGATTCCTCGGCATACGGTCGAGTATTCCCCGTTTGACGTCATTCAAACCATCGTTCGTGTGAACGAACTCGATGGCACCGAAGCGGGTATCGACGAGACCTTCCGCGCCCGTCGTCACGCATGAGATGCGTCCGAGCGGGATCTGCGAGATGAAGCCCCACTGCGATGCCGCGGACTCGAGGCTTTCATAGGTGACCTCGCCGGGGCGCAAGAACGCCGCGATATGGCCGAGCAGGTCGCAGCCGTTGGGGTGGAAAAGCAGGTAGAGGTACGCGTCATGGGCGATGCGCTCGAGGATGCCGTCCACGGTGAGCCTCTTGATGGTCGAGCGGAGCGTATCGCCGGACTCACCGAAAAGGGCCCCCAGCTCGCGGCTGCGGAAAAGGATCCGGCCCTCCAGGTCGCACCCATGCAGAATCTTGATTGCCTCGACGCTTTTCACAGAAACCCTCCTGTCTCCCTACCGACAACTATACCCATGTGGTCTAAATATAAACCACTCACACCGAGAATACCATTCCATAAAACCCAACACGATAGCGCCCGCCGGAAACCGGCGGGCGCTGCGCATCACATCGCCACGACCCCGAAAGCGAAAGAAGGCGCCCTCGGAAACCGAGGGCGCCTTACCGACCGCACCTATTGTACCGCACGCCGATTACGCTGAATGCCGTGCTCGCGGTAATCGGTACCCGGAGCGCTATTCCCCGCGGCAGCCTTCCCCGCGGCAGCCTTCGCCGCGGCAGCCATCGCCGCAGGGCTCTTGCCGCCTTTGACCTTCGCCGGCTTGAAGAACTCCGGCGCAGGTTTCGGCTCGTCGCCATGGTAGAAATGGAGCCCGTTTACGGGCGATCCGTAGCGGACGGCCTGGCTGATCGCGGTGGGCGATACATGCAGAGGGCGGGCCGCGGCCGGGTTGCCCACAAAGGTCTCGCCGGTTTCCAGGCAGACGATGGGGCGGGTCTTCGAATGACGCTCCCTGAAGAACTCGGGCGCGGGTTTCGGCTCGTCGCCGTAATAGAAGTGCAGCCCGCCACGCTCGACGCCCGTGCTGGCCGATGTGCGCACGCCTCCGGGCGTGATGCCGAACGCGCGGCCCGCCTGGAATGACGATTCGAACGTCTCCCCGGTATCGAGGCACACCACGGGGCGCGGCGCCCTGTTGGGCGGGATGAAGAACTCCGGTGCCGGCTTCGGCTCGTCGGCATAGTAGAAGTGCAGCCCTTGGGTGCAGGTGCCGCGCTGGATGGAGCGGAAGATGTTGCGCGAGTCGGCGAAACCGAGCTCCTTGGCCGCAAGGTAGGCGGAGTCGTAGGTCACCCCGGACTCCAGGCACGTGATGGGCCTCTTGCGTTTGGCGTCCCGATTGTCCATGGCGGCACCCCTACTGCCTGATCCCGGCGCCGCGCGCACGGCCGCCGGCGGTCGAGCTGGCCGCGACTGAGGCGCGGTGACCCAGTTCGACGGGATCGGGCTTCACCGCGGCGGCGATTTCGGGCTTCTTCTCCGAATACTCGATGCGCCCTCCGAAGGGGTCGGAGAAGCCGAAGCAGTCCTGGGGGGTGTACAGGTCGATGCGGTCGGACTTCCACTCGCCGCGCACGGGTTCCATCATCGTGTACGCGATGTCGTGCGGGTCGATCTCGAAATCCCTGTCGAGCACGGTGCCCATGGTGCCGCCGCACCCGCCGACGGGGTCGTAGATACCGAAGATGGGTTCATACGTTCCGGGCTTGACCGTGAACGTGCCGGCGTTTTCGCCCTCGCCGCGGCAGATCATCGACAGGCTGGCATCCAGGAACGCGTCGAGCGGCAGCGTCGCGAGGACCGCGAGCCCGACAGGGCGATTCTGCGGCATATTGAAGATATCCTCGCGGAAGCTGCGCTCGAAAGGCGTAACGGGGTCGTTGACGACCTTTTCGACGGTCGTGCCCTGCGAGGCGCACAGCTTGTCGAAGATGCTCTTGGGGATGTCCGCGGGACGCGTGAAAGGCCTGTAGTCCTCGGCGGGCTCGTACTCCCACCTGTCATCCTCGCCCTGGCCGCCCCTATGGCAGACGCAGGGGAGGTAATCTTCCTGCCAGTCGCGCGCCGCATCGATGACGTCGCCCTCATAATACAGGTCGTTGACGGACAGTATGAGCGAGGTCTTGAAGGTGAGCCCGCTGAAATCGATGTCGTAGGAGAACCCGAACTTATCGGTCAGATCGTCGCGGAGGCAGTCGCCGTCAACGTAGAGCGCCCGCCCGAGATGCCCCGACCCGAGTCGAGATTCGATTGCCCGGGCGAACTCATCGGCGATATTCTTGCAATCCGCAAGTCTCGCCTCATCGAGCCCGTCATTGAGCCTGTCCGTGAGCACGCAGGTGACGGCATGCGACAGGTCGCCGGCGGTCAGTCCCTTGTGCGTCTTGATCTTATCCGGGTCGATGAGGCCATCGGCCCACGCAAGCGAGGTGTCCGCGAGCAGTTCGCCGCAGATGCGCGCGGCATAGTCGTACTCCCCGTATTCGGGCCAGTAGTCGAGGTGGATATCCCCTCCGTTCAGGATGGCCTTCATTATGTCCTGCCGGTTGAACCGGTTGCCGACGGCATCCGCGAGCATCGCGGCGGCCTCGCCGGCGCCGAGCAGGTTCACGACGTCATCGTAGCTGTCGATCTCGAGGCCGTCGGTAAGGGTCGCGCTGTCGTTAGGGTTGATATCGGCCATGTCGGCACCTCCAGTGAAACGGTTGTCCCCATCGATGCTACCCGCCGCGAACCCGCACGGAAACGCCCCTTCCCGAACGGGAAGGGGCGCCCCTCCATCACCGCGCCGAAGATATCCTGTTGCAAAAGACCCGTCAGTTTGGAGCGGATGTGACCGTAGAGCGAAAGTTCGATGCGAAGTCGATGCTGGGGATGCTGAGGAGATACGAGGCCACGGTCGGCGACCTTTTCGCCGTCGTGCCTCCCCTGATGTCCCGGGACAGCGTGAAGGTCGCCGATATAGACGGAGTGACCCTTAGGCGCATCTCAGTGAAAGACCTGGCGGAAGGCAACCTGATGCCGGAGGAAAAGGTGGAGGAGGTCGAGCTCATCCGGGTCGATGCGGCCAAGGCGGACCGTTACCGCCTGCGTGCGGGCGATATCCTCATGCCGAGAATGCTGCCCAGGCACAAGTACACGGACTACATGGTGGTGAACGCGGAGTATGCGGAGCAGGACCTTGCCTCGTCCCACAACATGATAACCATACGCCCGCGGGCCGTGGACATGGCCGAAGGGGAGCGCATAGCGTATTCCGAGATGATGGCGACATGGCGCTTATAGGCCCAAGGCTTGAACGCCCGGCTTTTTGCGCCGAGTTCGAGAAGCGCATTCACGGCTGGAACTATCGCGCTCTAGTGAAGCCGGGGCTCAGCGGCCTCGCGCAGGTGAGGGGCGGCTATGACCTTTTGCCGAAGGAGAAAGTTGCACTCGACTTGTGGCGCGTGGGGTATCCCAGCCTGCGCATCGCGCGCGTCACCGACCCGCCGCACTCCTCGATCATATCGACGGCCCTGCGCCTCTGCTCGTCCGTGCAGCTCGGCATTCGCGAACTCCTAACCGGACCGATTCGGTCTAACTATTTGTCTGCATCCCCATTTGTCTCGAATGCAACGACGCGATGTCCAACCATGGCTCAGCCTTCGCAACCTGCTGGACTGCTCAGTAGTGCGCAGTAACTACTTGGTAGATACCCAGTAGCTGCGGTGTGGCGCAGGTAGTCGGCGATGAAAGGCGCGGGGTGCGCCTTGCGGCCCGTCCTAGATGACGCCGCACGGTAGCGCTATCGGGCAGCTGCGCTACCGCAGGTAGACGCTCTTGAGTACCTCGACGACCTGCTGCGCCCCGACGCCCTTGATCTTGAGCGCCTTGGGATCGACGGGGTCCGACTCGTAGGCCTCCAGGAAGCGCCGCATGTCGGCGCGGACCCCCTCGCTCATGGCGGGGCGCTCGCCGCCCGCGAGCAGCGTGGCGAGGCGGCAGACGTCGTTTCGGTGCTTCTCCACGCTCTTCTCGTCGACGGCCTGGCCGCCCGCCCGCCTTGCCGAGAGGTCGAGCCACGCCTTGGCCTTGAAGGGGATCAGCCCCTCGACCGACAGGACGGCCACGCCGCTGGCCGACGCTCTGTTCTCGACGAGCAGCCGGTAGTACTCATCGTCGAGCAGGATCGCCGAAAGGTTCGACACCTCGTCGTCGATGTGGATCGGCATGAGGCCGGACTCCGCGTCGCGCAGGCCGACGTCGGTGCGCGCGAACAGCTCCAGCATGGCGGGGAAGGCCGGGTCCTCCGGCTTGGAGAACCGGTAGAACTGCGGCTTTCCGCCGCTCTTCTGCCTGTTCTCGTAGCCGCCCTCCTTGACGAAATCCCAGAAGACCTGGCCGAACTCGGGCGTCAGCGCCTCCACCTAAAGGACCAGGTCGAGGTCCTTGGTGGCCCTGAAGTCCTGCCCGGCCTCGCCGAACAGCAGGTCGCAGGCGCCGCCGCCGATCAGGACGTACTCGCCATCGTGGCCCGCGAAGCGCTCCTTGAACTTATCGATTCCCCTCATGATCGCCTCCAAGCACCCGGGTCAAAACGCTCTCGATTTCGCCCGCGACGCGCGGGTCGTCCCTCTCGTCGGCGGGAAGGGACAGGATGGCCGAAAGCGGGTCGACCGCGCATCCCGGCGCCGGCACGGGCTCGTAGCGCAGCACCTGCACCACGCACGCGGGATCCTCTGGCTCGTCGAGACCGGCGTCGCGCGCGTCGGCCGCCAGCTCCAGAGTGCGCTCCTGCGCTTTGGTCGCGGCGAAAGTCGGCCAGGGGTCGTCCTGCAGCATCGAGAGCTCGCACAGCGCCGAGATCCCGCCAAGGGGAAGCTCCGCATCGGGCACGCGGCCCAGGCGGTGCTCCCTCGCGACCGGGCTCGACATGCGCGGCTCCAAGCGACGCCACATCGCCATCTTGTCCCTGCCGGGGCGCAGCACCCGCCGCCGCCCCTCGGCGGCGACGATCGAGGGGTCGGCGGCCGCGAGCTCGTCGAATGCGCGAGAGGCGGTCATCTTCGCCGCGCCGAGGAGGCCTGCCGCCTGGGTGACGCTGGCGCCGTCGAGGTCGCCGTAGAACACCATGAGCGCGAGGCGCTGCGCCTGGGGCGAGAACGTGCCAACGTCTGTCTGCCGCCTGTCGCGCGCGTGGCTCCTTCCGCTGCTCAGCGCGATTCCCAGGAACGGCAGGTACACCTGCTTGTCCGGGGCGATGAAGGGCAGGCCCGCCTCGAGCATCCGCCCGACCCTGTAGCCCGTGGCGCCCTCGAGGGCGAAGGACACAGGGGTCCCCAGGGCCGCCTCCAGGGCGTCGCGGTGCTTCGCCATGGTCTTCACCGTCGGGCTTTCGACGGGGGAGGCCACGGCGAACGGCACGCCGAAGGCGGTCCACCGCTCCAGGGAGTACAGCCCCCTCAGGTAGAGGGGGAGCCCCGAGGCGTCGACGGGCTCGCAATCGACTCTCGTGTGCAGCGTCTTCTCGACGTACTCCCTCATGCTCCGCCTCCTCATGTAACTAAACAATTATCAATGTACCATTATGAATGGTACATAGCAAATCAATTAGTTACATTTAATGACGCCTTGCGAGCCCTCGTGGTCTTTCGGAATCGCGATGCGTCTAGCAGGGCGTACCGCTCGTTTTTCCCTGCGTTTTCGTCTCGACAAAAGAGATATCTGCTCATGCCCGCGGCATTCGGCAGGCTTGTCGAATGCCGCGGGCAGTAGCGGGCAGGCGCTTACCTCCCGCTTGCTCGATAGTACTGCCTTGGGTCGTGCTGGTTTGATCCGACCCATTCGAGAAGTCCTTTTTCGGCAAGGCGCTTCAGGGTCTCCGTCGCCTTTACCCTCCCGATCCCCGTTTGCTCCATGAGCTCTTTTCTCGCCACGCAACCCGAGTCGTGCGCAATCTGCATGGCGACCTTCTCGGTTTCGCTGAGTTTTTCGAGGGAACCGGGGGAGGCGGCGTCTGTTGAACTGATGGCCGCGGCGTCACTCGTCTGTGCCCCGGGACGCTCGAAGCGTATTACGGTTGAGTTGACGTCCTGGCGGTAGCTGAATGCCACGCCAGCGGCGTCGCGCGCCCTCTTGATGCGCGGTATGCCGGTGCCGTACTGCTCGATCATGCCCGATCTGAAGAGCACCTGCGCGATGTTCGGGTTGCGCTGCTTGGAGTCGCCGCCCGATCCCTCGAGGTGCCTGTCGGGGGAGTCGCCCTCGGGGAACAGCCCGGGGCTCATTATCTCGATGAAGTCCATGTAGACGTTTACCTGAACGGACGTGCCGGTCGTGTAGTCGCGGTGGCAAAGCGCGTTTGCTTGCCCCTTCCACGTTTTCATGCGCCTTAATGCCCTTTGTGAAGAATCGTCCCATTGGGAAACGGGTCCCAATGGGACGATTTTGGCATCAGGCATAGGGGAAATCGGTGCGTGCCGTGCGTTTGAAGCTATGTGCTATTCCGATTCTCTAATGCGTCCCAGGCGGCTCGAAATGCTCCATCGAAATTGCTGGCAATCCTCTCCACCTGCGCAAAATCCCCGTCCTGCCTTGCGTTTTCGTCTTGACAAAAGGGATGAGTGTGATTGGCCCTCGCCCTGTCGTCGAGGACGAATTGGTCGCGTACGGCGATGAGGTCGATGAATTTCTTTCCGCGAAGCCGGGTATCACAGGCTGGTGGCAGGTCGAGGCGCGCAACGACGCAATTTATGGAGATGGGAGCAGACAGGAGCTGGAGCTTTGAGAACATCATTAACAAGCTGGGTTATTCGTCGCGCAAGATCGCGGCCGTTGAATGGCATCTGCGCACTGCCGATTTCGTTGTCGCCAATTCAGAATTGCAGATGAGGTTTCTTGTAAACGAGTTGCCTGAGATTGCGGGCAGGGTGTCGTACGTCCATCTTGGTATCGAGCCATTCGAGCAGGATTCCTGCATAAGGCAAAGTAGATGTTCCGTTGTCGCAGTGAGCGGGGGCACTCGTCCAGTTAAAGGCAGCGATGTGGTTGCGCGTGCGGTGAGCTCCTTACGCGGCAGGAATGTCGACTGCGAGTTGCGCGTGTATGGCCGCCAGTATGCTGCCAACGACGATCTAAGCGCCATTATGGACGGTGCGGGAGGGGTGTTCCTCGGCCAGGTCGAACATGAAGAATTCATTAGCGGTCTCGGCGAAACCAACGTTTTTGTTATGAACTCCCGGCACGAATCCTTCGGCCTCTCCGCCATCGACGCCTTGCGAGCTGGAGCCTCGCTTCTCTTGTCTGGGAATTGCGGCGTAGGCGAGATTCTCTCTCTTGAGGATTCCGATGTCGTGCGCGACTGTGAGGATGCGTGCGAGGTTGCCGATAAAATAGAATATCTTTTAGAGTGCCCAAATGCATCCAAGCTCTATGAATCGCTGGACTTTTCAATGCTTGGATGGGATTCAGCAGCATTTCGTTTGCGCAATATCTGCAAAAGAGTAGCTATCCAATCGCGCGAGATGAGTCTTTGAAAATTCTTTTTTACACCTCATGCAAAGCTATTGCCATGAAGGGTGGCACGGAGAGGGCCACCGTCTCCGTTGCATCAGCTTTGTCGAGCCGCTATGGACACGAATGCTATTCAGCTTATTCGATCGAAGATAGTGCTCCCAAGGAACTCTGTTTCGCGGGGGAGTTAATGGTCGACGGGCATTTGAAAACCGCTGCTTCGCAGATAGCTTCGTTCGTTCAAGACAGACGCGTTGACGTGGTTGTCAGCCAAGGATCTTTCGAGCTTGTTATTGCTTTGCGAAAAGCCGGTTTGCCCAGATGCACAAAGCTTGTTCTTGCCCACCATTTCGAGCCAGGCTGGGAAGTTCATTTCGGCGATCTGCGGACGTGCTTATCGCAACTTGGATCTGCTAGTGGAACCGGAAAAGTCAAGCCGGCTGTTATGGTGCTCTGCTATCCGATTTACAAGGCTCGTTATACAAGAAGGCTGAGGGGGGACTACCAAGCGGCGTATATGGCTGCCGATGCCGTGGTGCTGCTTTCAGAGGGTTTCTCTGAGGGCTATAAAGCGTTTGGCGGATTAGAGGACGTTGAAAAGTTCAGGTTCATTCCAAATCCTTTGTCATGCGAAGAATATCTTGATCCTGCTGCCTATTGCGAGAAGAAAAAGATCGCATTGATTGTAGCGCGACTTGAGGATACTCCGAAGAAAATCTCCCTTGCCTTAAAAGCATGGGAGGCGGTCAAGTCCGATCCAGTATCGGAAGGTTGGACGCTCCGAATCGTGGGGCATGGCCGAGACGAGAGCCGCTACAAGAGGCTTGCGGCCCGCATGCGTCTACCCGACGTTGACTTCGTTGGCCGCAGAGACCCCATCGGGGGGGGGACTATTGCATAGCGTCCCTGTTCCTGATGACTTCGGCAAGCGAAGGATGGGGTCTGACGTTGACGGAGGCGCAGCAGTTCGGGGCAGTGCCCGTCGCGTTCGATTCCTACGCCTCGCTTCGAGAGATCATAACCGATGGGGAAAACGGCAGATACGTTCCCTTTGCGGATGTAAGCGCTTATGCAAAAGCCGTGCTCGAACTCATGGAGGATGCTGGCATGCGGCAGGAAATGGCTCTGTACGCCATCGAGTCTTCCAAGCGTTTCTCTTGGGGAGCGATTGCTGAGAAATGGCAAGCGCTGTTGGAGGAGCTGGGATCACTTTGAGCGTAATCGTTCCCGCATATAGGGCCGAAAAAACGATTCTACGCGCGATAAACAGTATCTTGCTATGGCCCGGCGATGATATGGAGGTCATCGTGATAGATGACGGATCGGATGATTACACGGCGGGGATAGTGCGAGAAGTGACCAAAGTGGATGCTCGTGTCAGACTTTTGCAACAGAGTAATGCAGGAAGGTCTGCGGCGAGGAACGCCGGATTCTGCGCGGCGCGAGGTGAGTGGGTCATGTTTTTGGATGCGGATGACTATCTACTCGCCGACGGCATAGGGAAGATTCGGGAGATGACGGCTTCTTCCGTTTCCCTCGTGCTGTTCCCTGTGATACTCAGTGCTAGGGAGAATGTGGTTGGCTATTCAGATATATCGTGGAAGGGCTGGGGGACTGTCGCCGAGGATAGGACGCTTCCTGCATCTGCCCTGCGGTCTTTTATGATCGATCCCGCATACGCACCGCTTTCCTCGGGGGTTCCAAAAAGGCTGGAGTGGTATGAGACCAATTCGGCGTGGTCGCGCCTCTATCGACGGAAGGCGGTTCTGCGATTGTCCTCAAAGCTCGGAGAAGGGCAAGCTCCCTTTCCCGTTAATCTGCGCTTTTCCGAAGATAAGCTATTCAACTTGGCATTACTTGATCTTCTCGGCGAGGAGCAAGTAATCTTGTCCGGCCATCCGGTTTATTATTGGGATTTGGGAAACTCGGATACCTGTGCCGTAGTTCGCGTCGATGATGCAAAGGGCCTCTTGCCGTTCAAGGATGCTGTCAATGTGTTGGTGAAGAACGACCTTCTTTCCATGAGTGAGCGGAGTTTAGTATTTACTCGGGAAGCTATCAGCCAGTTTAAAAGGAGCATGAGGCTGGGTTCTTCCGATCTACATGCATCAAAGCGTACTTGGCGCAGTCTTCTGTACGACGAGGGTATTCGTTCGTGTTTGGGAAGCGTTCCGTGTGCGTCGATGAAGGAGTCTATTCGCGTGAAGCCAATTTGCTGGCTCTTGCGCCACGAGTTCATATCCGTCGCCTTCATGTATGAGCGTAGCATCTTTTTGGTCAAGAAACTGTTTTCGGAGTCTGGTTGGTTAAGACAGTTGCTCTCTCGAAGCGTCGGATGAGGTTAGCCGATGCCCTCCCTCATGCGAAATTCCTTCTTTAATATGCTTTACCAGCTTGTGTTGCTGCTGGTGCCGCTTGCCAGTGCCATGTATGTGTCGCGTGTGGTGATGCCCGAAGGGCTCGGCGAGATCGCGACGGCGGAGAATCTGGTGTCGTATTTCACGGCGCTTGCGCCTTTGGGAATCCCGGCATACGGGCTGCGTGAGGTGGCAAAGGTGCGAGGAGACCAAAGAGCGCGCTCCAGGATTTTTTCAGAGCTCGTGCTCTTGAACTTCGCGTCAACCCTCTTGTTTCTGGGTGTCTATGCGACGTGCGTTCTCGTTTTCTTCGACGGCGCAGTACCCGCCCTTTACCTGATATTCGGTTCGCTTATTGTCGCCAACTGCCTGAATGTCGAATGGCTTTTCAGCGGTCTGGAACGTTATGTGTTCATTTCCGTGCGCGGCATGGTTGTACGTATTGCCAGTTTGATTTTGACTCTCGTTTTTGTAAAAGGTCCTGATGATGTTTTGATTTATGCTGGCGTAACCTGTCTCGCCACGGTCGCAAATTACTTGGTGAACGTTGTCTGCCTACACGGCCAAGTGAAATTCACGTTGCGCGGTATCGCTCCTTTTAGGCATCTAAGGCCTGTGCTAGTGCTTGCGGGAACGATTGTGCTGTTCAGTATTTATACAAAAGTGGATATCACAATGCTCGGTGTGTTTTGCGCAAGTTCCGTAGTGGCTTACTATGCCTACGCCTACAAAGCAGAAGAAATAGCAAAGATGCTTTGCGTGTCTTTGACGAGTGTTTATCTTCCTCGTTTGAGCTACGAGTTCATCCATGACCGAAAAGAATTTTCGCGCCTCATGCGCCAGTCGATGATGCTGAACATATGGATTTCCGCCCCCATGGCCATGGGGGTTTTCATGCTTGCCCCGCATATCGTGCCCCTTCTTTTTGGAGAGGCGTTTCTTCCGGCTGTTCTCACGTTGCAGATGTTTTCCGGATTGATCATAGCCAAAAGTATTGGTCAGATTATCTATCAAGTTACCATTGCGACCGGTAACGAACGCTTTCAACTTGTTGCCTATTCGGTAGGTGTTGCGGTCAATATCGCGTTGAATTTTGCACTAATCCCAATGCTTCAGCAAAACGGCGCCGTTGTGGCTACGGTGTTAACAGAGATCGTTCTCGATGTTGTGCTTGCGTTCTACATCAAAGAGCATATGTGTTTGGCTATACAACTTCGATTCTGGCTTTCCCTGTTCGGTGGCTTGGTCGCGACAGGAGCGGTTCTGCTCTTGTGTGGGGCTCTTATTTCAGATCATCTTCTTTGTACGGGAGTCTCGGTTGTTCTTTCTGCAATTACGTACGGGGCTGTTGGGATCGCCTGTAAGAACGAAACGGCAGTACTGTTACTGCGCAGGATCTTTCGTCGCTAGGTGTGGCTGATCGTGTAGAAAACGGCAAAGCGCCGTTCCAATAGGGAAAGGAGAAGGTCATGGTACGGGTTTCGGAGTCGAGGGTTGGCGATTATATCAGGGCTTCTTGGTTGGGATCGGGTTGGCATAAGGTTCTTGAGGTAGGCACTTCCTATTCGGATTCGTCCAAAGTGTATCTTGCGGTCGAGGGCTTCCGCGGCGTTGAAATAAGCGCCGACGAAACGGTGGAAAGGCAGTAGGCATATCCCAGCGGGGGATGGGCTGAATCGAAGGGAGTCGGGGTTCAGCGGCTTGTTTTGTGCAGGCGCTGAATCCTCGGCTCCCCGTTGAGCAGAAGGGGTGGTATGCATGTTCAAGCGCAAGGAAGTTGAGGAGATGCGCGATACCGTCTATTACAAAGACGGCGATGAAATAACGTTCGGATCGGTACAGAACGCCCTTGCAGCGCAAGCGAGCGAAGCGAGGTTGCCGATGGCCTTTCGCATGGATCATATCAAGGAAGGCGCCCTAATGGGTGACACAACTCCTTGCCTTGTCGTGTTTCATCCCGAGCATCCTACCGATTACTACAACATGCTGATCACAATTGGTCGGCAGGGAGCATATGCGCTCGTGTCGGTCTACGCAGCAGGAAAAAGCAAGCAAATGGGCAAGTTCAATAGGTCGACCGTAGGTAAGAGCATGATCGAGGATGTTCTGGCAGGGAAAGCGAGCGGGGTCGACCTTGCCATCGGAGTGATAGGTGGATTATCGGGTTCCTTCGGCAAAAACAAGAGTAAGCACCAAGAGGAGCAATTTTACTACCAGCTTTGCATGGAGATATTCGACCAGGTTCTTTCCTGATTGAAGCGAATGATTTAGGAGTTGGAAATATGACATTGGATCAAGTAATCGATACGCTTTCTTATGAAGACCTAGCTGCTCTCAAAAACATGATCGAAAGCGGGCATGGGAATGATGCGATAGCCGTGCTCGAGGATTTTGGCTGGGACGGAAGCGAAGACAATCAAGACGCCGTCGTAAAGGTTCTTCGTAGGGTATAGTGGTGCACTTTTCTTCTGTTGTGATCTCGCAAGGCGATGATTGGAAGAGGGGCAATGCCGGCTACGCGCAGCACCCTTGGCCGCTCACCGGTTCGTTGCCGATAACCTGGCAACTGGCCTCGACGGTAAGCGCGCAGTACTCGAGCAGGCAGGAGATGAGTGCGACGGCTTCCGTATCGGCCATGCCGCTTTTGGAGAGCGCCATCGCGAGCGCCGATGTTCCATCGAGTGTCATCTGCACGTCGCGCAGCTCGTCGAGGGCCTCTAGTTGCGTCGTTATAATGGGCCTTTGCCGATACATCTACTCTCCTTTGAGTGGCTGAATGTACGGAGAATATCACTTATAACGGGGCGTTTCAATCGGAGTATCTGTGCGAGCTGCTTTTACCGTAGGACACCATCTTGCGCATCTGCGAGCGGTTCGACGTGCAGCCGGGGGACATCATGGAGTATATCCCCGACTAGGCCGGGGCTGATGTGGGCAGTGACGATCTTCCGGGCGGAATCCTCATGAGCTTGCGGTTGCAGCTAAGAGTCTCCCTCTGCGTTGACGTCGCGCCCCTGCGCTGATAAACTAAAGGCCACAATTATGGCCCGAAAGGAGACGGCGATGACGGTTTGCGTACCCATAAAGGATTTAAAGAATACGGCGACGTTTTCCAAGCTTGTCGAGAGCTCGCCAGACCCGGTTATCGTTACGAGGAACGGTCGGGAGTCTTTTGCCGTCATGACAGTAGAGGAGTTGGACGCACTTCGCTTGGAAGCCGCTCGTGCTCAGTTGTATCGGGACATAGACGAAGCCGAGGATGATTTCGCCCACGGTAGGATGACGGAGGCGAACGAGTCCCAAAGAAGGACGCGCGAGCGTTATGGCCTATGACGTTGTTTGGTCGTTTTCAGCTGAGCGGGACAGAGATAGGATAGTAGAGTACCTGCTCTATGACCTTGCCTCGCCCCAAGCTGCAAGCCATGTGCTCGACGAGCTCGATAAAATGATCGTTATACTTAGTGATAACCCGAAGCTCTTTGCCCTATCGGCCGAGTCTCGGCTTGCGCGCATGGGGTATCGCAAGTACCTGTTCATGAGGTATGTGGTGCTTTATCGTGTGGAGGATCGCACGGTGAAGGTTGGCCGTATTTTCCATACAGCGCAGAATTACGCCCGGCTCGTGTAGGCCGGGCGTTTCGCTCTTTATCTGATGAAGTTCGTCATCACCTTGGGCTCCACCTCGGGGGCCGGCACCTGGGCTGTGGCCTTCAGCAGCCAGGCCATGTTCCTGCCCAGGACGCGCATGATCTGCAGGCCCTCGGCGTCCTGCGCCACGTCGTCGGCCGTCTTGCCGTGGACCATGGGCCAGTAGTTCGACGAGACGACCGGCATGCAGCTGATTTGGAAGTACTTGTTCACCTGGTCGATGGCGGGCGTCGTGCCGGCGCGGCGGGCGGAGGCGACGGCGGCCGCGGGCTTGAAGCGCAGCCGCGCGCTCGCGGCGTAGAACATGCGGTCGAGCACGGCCAGCAGGGCGCCGTTCGCGCCGGCGTAGTAGACGGGCGTGCCCACCACCAGGCCGTCGGCGGCCTCGGCCTTTGCGATGAGGCCGTTCACCACGTCGTCGTCGAAGATACAGCGGGCGTCGCCGCGCTTGGCGCAGCCGCCGCAGCCGAGGCAACCGCGCACGGCCTCGCGGCCGATCCATGCTATCTCGGTCTCCACGCCCTCGGCCTCGAGCGCGCCGGCCACCTCGGCCAGCGCGGTGTGCGTGCAGCGCTTCTCGTTCGGGCTTCCGTTGATCAGCAGGACCTTCATGGGCGTGCCTTCCTCTCGCGTGGTCGTTCCTGTTTTGCTCATGTTCCAGATTAGCAGAAACTATGGCAGCCCGGTACCGATGGCGAACAACGGCCGGGGCCTTACGCTATACTGGCCGCATGGACGACATGCAGACAACCTCCCCGGCATCCGACGCAGCCGCGGTGCCATCCTCGGCCCCGGGGCCCACAGCGCCCGCGCCCGCCTTCGACGATGCGCCCATCGGCGTGTTCGACTCCGGGTTCGGCGGCCTCACCGTGGCGCGCGAGCTGGCGAAGGCGCTTCCGAGGGAATCCATCGTGTACCTGGGCGACTCGGCGCGGTGCCCCTACGGGCCGCGCACGCTGCAGGAGGTGGACGGCTTCGTGCAGCAGATCGGCGGCTGGCTTGTGGACCGCGGCGTGAAGATGGTGGTCATAGCCTGCAACACGGCCACGGCGGCCGGGTTGGCGCACGCGCAGAGGACGTTCCCCGTGCCGGTCATCGGTGTGGTGGAGCCGGGGGCGCGCGCGGCGGCGCACGCCACGAGGAACAACCGCGTGGGCGTCGTGGCCACGAAGGCCACGGTGGAGTCGAACGCGTACACGAAGGCCATCCGGCATCTGGACGCCGGCATCACCGTGTTCTCCACTGCCACGCCGCGTTTCGTGGAGATTGCCGAACAGGGCATCCGCATGGCGGAGGGGCCGCTGGAGAACTACACGTCGCTCGCGTCGAAGGTGTACATCCGCCCGGCGTTCGAGGAGATAGCGCGCGAGTACCTGGAACCGCTGCGGCGCGCGGGCGTGGACACGCTCGTGCTGGGCTGCACGCACTTCCCGCTGCTCAAGGCGCTGATCGGCGGGGTTATGGGGCGCGAGGTCACGCTCATCTCGTCGTCGACGGAGGCGGCGCGCGACGTGGCCGAGATCCTGGCGCGCCGGAGCGCCTACGCGCGTGCCGACCACGAGGCCCGCTACGAGTTCTACACGACGGGCGACGACCTGGAGGAGTTCCGCGGCTTCGGCAGCCGCGTGTTCCGCGAGCCCATCGACACGGTGGCGCACGTCGACCTGGTTTGACGGCGGCGCGGCGAGGGCCGCGGAGCCCAGGCGGCGATGAAAGACGACGACGCACCGCGGTTTGCCACGGTGTGCGGTAGGGAAGGGGAGCTGTTATGAAGACGGTGGTGCTGGCCACGAACAACGCCCACAAGGTAGCGGAGATCGCCACGGCGCTGGACTTCCCGGGTTGGGAGTTCCGCACGCTGCGTGAACTGGGCATAGAGTCCGACCCGGCGGAGGACGCCGACACGTTCGAGGGCAACGCGCGCATCAAGGCACGCGCGGCGCACGAGGCGTCCGGCGGGCTCGCGGCACTGGCCGACGACTCCGGCCTGGTGGTTGATGCGCTCGACGGCGCGCCCGGCGTGCACTCGGCCCGCTATGCCGGTGAGCTGTGCGATGACGCCGCGAACAACGCCAAGCTGCTCGCGGCGCTGGGCAACGTGCCGGACGCCGAGCGCACCGCCCGCTTCGCAAGCACGCTCGTGTTCGTGGACGAGGACGGTTCGGAGATCGTGGCGGAGGGCACGGTCGAGGGCCGCATCGGGCACGAGGGGCGGGGAAGCGAGGGCTTCGGCTACGACCCGCTGTTCCTGCCGGACGTGTTCGGCGGCGCCCGCACGCTCGCCGAGGTCGACCGCGACGAGAAGAACGCCGTGTCCCACCGCGGCAACGCCCTGCGCCAACTGCGCGCCAAGCTCCAGGAAGCCGACGGCGCCAACGCCTAGAGCGATGCTAAGCTAGCATGCCCGGCGACGCCGGCGAGCGACCTCGGCGGACGGGACGCGTCGGCTTCATGCCGCACGGCCCCTTACCGCCCTCTGAGCAGAGTGAGCTTAGGGGCGCAGGGACGCGTAGCAAATACCGGAAACGCTGATGAAGCCGCCTTCGCCACGATGGCGGCTTCTGCTATAATAGCCCTTGCCGTTTCGACGTCGGGGCGTGGCGCAGCTTGGTAGCGCGCCTGCTTTGGGAGCAGGATGTCGCAGGTTCAAATCCTGTCGCCCCGACCACTGAAAGACTGCTGTCACGGTTTGAAATCAAGCGAGGGCCCAGCTTCTTTGGCTATTGGCATTTGAAGGGGCTGGTGCTGATCATGCATCATGGTCGGGTCGGCTTGCGAGCGGAGGGGGCGAAACGGTGATCTCGGTCTATGCGGAAAAGAATCTCCAGAGTTCTTTTGGCGGGGTTCCCTATGCGATAGCCGCCGCGATCTTCCTGGTCATAGGGGTGTCGGCTTTCGTGTCGTTCCTTGCGAGCGCATTGGGCGCCGGGCCGTCCGGCTACGACCTGGACGACGGTATCGTCGCGCTCGTCGCCTTCGTGGTTCCCGGCGCGTACTTTGCGTACCGTTGGCGTGCTGAGAGGGCCAAGCGCAACTTGTTCAAAAGCTACGTGTTCGCGATCGATGATGTGGAAACGCCCCTAATAGACCTCGCGGCGCTTGTTGGGCGCTCCCTGAATGAGACGGACCGTGACCTACGTGAGCTCATCGGCGAGGGTTGGTATCCGGGCGCGTACGTCGACCGTGGCAATTATATGTTCGTGCGCTCTCTGGAAACGGAGGCGAAGGCGTTCGGTGGTCAAGGCCCTCTGCCTCCTGCCAGCGTGACGACGGCGGGAGGCTCGCCCCGTCGTGCAAGCGTGCGAAAAACGTACAAACCCCTTGATCCTGAAATAGCCGATATCGTCCTCCAGTGTCCGCAGTGCGGCGAGCTGAACTACCGAACCCCGAACTTGGAAGCGTGCGAGTTCTGCGGTGCGGACTTGCGGGGGCTCCAGGATGGCCGTTAGCAGGAAAGATCTGTATCTCTTCAATCCGGGTGCGGTGCGCCGCGGCATCGGACTCATGCTGCTGTTTCTCGGCTCGCTTCACGTCTTCGTTGCCGTGCTCGTGGGTCTCGGCGTCCTCGAAACCACGATCACCTTCCAAGAGAGAATGGCGAGCTGCGCGGCATGCCTCATCGCTGGCTCGGCATGCCTTGCATGGGGTCGAAGCCGACGGCGATGGTTCCGCCTAGCGCGAGAGTACGACGGGCTTGTCGGCGACGGCTCCGATATCGCCGAAATCTCTTCGCGCAAGGGAACTTCTGCCGCCGAGGTCGTCGACGATCTCGGCAGGCTGAAGAAGAAGGGGCTCCTTCCCGATTGCGCCGTCGACTACGACACGGGTGAGGTGCGCCGTCACCCCAGCCCCTGGTCCACGTCGAAGTAGCCCTTCCAGGGGTCGGGGGAGGCGGCGCGGGCGAGGGCGGCTTCCAGGTGGATGGCGTCGGGGGCCACCGTGTCCAGCTCGTCCCAGGCGAGGGGGGCCGACACGGGCGCGCCCTGCCTCGCGCGCAGGGAGTAGGGGGCCACGCTCGTGGCGCCGCGGCCGTTGCGCATCCAGTCGATGAATATCTTGCCGTTGCGCTTGGCCAGGCGCACGTTGCTGGTGTAGCGGTCGGGCCACTTCTCGGCCATCACCTGCGCCATGCGGCGTGCGAACTGGCGGAACGCGTCCCAGGACGAGGCGGGCTCGAACGGCACCACCACATGGTAGCCCTTGCCCCCGCTCGTCTTCAGAAACGACGTGAGCGACAAATCGTCCAGGAGGCCCTTCAGGTCGCGCACGCCGCGGCGCACCTGCTCGAGGTCGAGGCCCTTGTCCGGGTCGAGGTCGAACACCATCGTGTCGGGGTGCTCGAGCTCGTCCACCCGGCTGCCCCACACGTGGAACTCCATGGTGTCCATCTGCGCTTCGGACACAAGCCCTTCGGCGCTCTCCAGGTAGAAGTACTCCTCCGTCCCGCCGTCGCTTGCAGGGACGTCGATGGTGACTATCCCGGAGCTGCCGGGACCCGGGTGCTTCTTGAAGAAGCAGGCCGAGCCCACGCCGCGCGGGCAGCGCACGATGCTCAGCACGCGGCCGCCCACGTAGGGCAGCATGCGCTCGGCAACCTGCGCGTAGTACCTGACCATCTGCTCCTTCGTGATGCCGCTCTCGCCGAACATCACCTTGCCGGGGTTCGTGACGGTCACGCCGTCGATGACGAGCCCGCCTTTTCTGCTCGCGGTAACCATGGGACGCTCCAATCGGTCGGGGGAATGCGGCGCTGACGACGGCCGCGCGGAAGGGCTCGCCGACGCCTGCGGGGCGGCCGCCGGCCTTGCGCCGTCCGCAGCCGCCGTGGCGGGGGAGGGGCCCGCGCTGACGTCGGCGGGCCCGCCCTCGTCCGGTTCCTCGCGCCGCACGGCGCGCGGGTCCTTGTCGGCGCGCAGGCCCAGGTAGCTGGGATGGCGCAAGAGCCCGTCCTGCGTCCATTCGGCAAAGCGGACTTCGGCCACCAGCTTCGGCTCGAGCCAGGCCGCCTGCTCGTGCGGCCGCGGCTTCGGCGGGTTCTCGAACGGCGCGTCGGCGCGCTGCAGGCCGGCGACGGCCCCTTCCAGCTCGTGCGCCTCGGCTGCCCCCAGGCCCGAACCCACGCGGCCGACGTAGCGGAGCCCGCCGTCGTCGTAGGCGCCGAGCAGCAGCGAGCTCACGCCCGTGCGGTTCTTCTCGGAGCGCGTGTAGCCGCCGACGACGAACTCCTGGCGATGGTCGCACTTCAATTTGGCCCAGTCGCCGTTGCGCGCACCGCGGTAGGGAGCCGCGGCGCGCTTGCCCACCACGCCCTCGAGTCGCAGCTCGCAGGCGGCGTGCAGGCTGTCCTCGCCCCGCCCGCGCACGTGGCTGCTGTAGCGTATGCTGGCGGGCGCGCCTTCCAGCAGCTGCTCGAGCACTTCCTTGCGCTCGAGCAAGGGGCGGTCCCGCAGGTCCGCGCCTTCAAGCGCCAGCAGGTCGAACACGAGGTAGGCGGGCTGCGGGCCGCCGGGGTTGCGCAGGAAGTTCTGGAGGGCCTGGAAGTCGGTGCGGCCGTCAGCGTCGATCATCGCCACCTCTCCGTCCAGCACGAACGCGCGGCCGGCGGACCAGTCGGCAAGCTCGGCGGCGATGGCGGGGAAATGCCCGGTGTAGTCCTTGCCGTTGCGGCTGACCAGCCGCGCGCGGTTCTCCTCCACGAACGCGAGCATGCGGTAGCCGTCGTACTTCACCTCGTACACCCACCCGTCGCCCTTCGGCGCCGCCGACACGAGCTTCGCCAGCTCCACGTCGGCGCGGTCGAAGGGGTTGCGCGCAAGCCGCCCGTCGCCGCCGGACGCTATCTCGTCCATGGTGCGGCCCGTGCGCACGCTCGTGCCGAAGCCGGCGATGCCGGGCCCATCCTGCACGTGCCCGTCCTTCTCCTTGATGAGGAGCCAGTTGTCTCCGTGCTCGCCCGCCTTGGGCTTCAGCCGCACGAGCACCCAGGCGCCCTTGAGGCGCCGTCCGTCCAGCACGAACTTCAGCTCGCCGTCGCGCAGGCCCGCCTCGACGTCGCCGAGCGGTTCCCAGAACCCCTCGTCCCAGAGCATCACCGTGCCGCCGCCGTACTCGCCCTGCGGAATGGTTCCCTCGAAGTTGCGGTACTCCAGCGGATGGTCCTCCACGTGCACGGCCAGCCGCTTGTCGCGCGGGTTGTACGAGGGCCCCTTGGGCACCGCCCAGCTCAGCAGCACCCCGTCCCATTCCAGGCGCAGGTCGTAGTGGTCGCGGCGGGCCAGGTGGTGCTGCACGAGGAACCGCAGGCGCCCCGCGGGCTCGCCGCCCACGCCCTCCGGCTCGGAGGTTCGGTTGAAATCGCGCTTCTCGTTGTAGGCGCTCAGCTTCGCGGGCACGGCGGATACCTCCGCATCTTCCGGGTTTTACTTGGATGCTCGATATTCTCGCTCGCAGGGGGCCATCTTGCGGTACAATAATCGCCGCGTTACGCGGGTGTGGTTCAATGGTAGAACCTGAGCCTTCCAAGCTCATGACGCGGGTTCGATTCCCGTCACCCGCTCCACGGAAACACGACGGCCCTGCCAATTGGCGGGGCCGTTTTCGATTGCCGGTGTTGGGGGTTGGCGCAAGCCGGATTCGGTCTGGCTCGACGCAGGGCGCCTGGCAGCTTGGGTTTCGCGACGTGCCGCGCTCAGCCCGCCTTCCCGCGCAGGTAGGCGATGATGTCGTCGGACTCGTACATCGGCTTGTTGCCGATGACGAGGCAGGGAACCTGCTTCTTGCCGCCGATATGGATGAGGTCGTTCTGGTTGCCGGGCTGGAGCGTGTCGCGCATGTCCAGGTTGATCTTGTTGTCCTGCATGAAACGCAGCACTTTCTGGCAGTAGGGACACGACTTCTTGTAGTACAGGGTGTGGTCTTCCAGATAAGGCATGGACGTTCCTTTCCTCATCGCTCGAGCAAGCGGCCTCGACGATATATATGAACGGAAACTTTATCATAGGCGAGCAACCCGATTTGTTTGCAGCCGAGGGCCAACTTGTTGCCGAGCGGTTTACTTTATTAAGATAAAGCAAAGGGGCGTCCGCACGCCCCTTGGAACCGTGCCTTAGCGTGTTCTCGCGCGCACGACATGATTCAGCCTGACGGCGCAGGCGCACGCGGCGAGGGCGAGGACGGCTCCCGCGGGGCCGAGCCAGGCGTAGGTGCCCGTCTGGGCCAGCAGCGCGCCGCCCACCAACGAGCCTGCGGCGATGCCGATGTTGTAGAACGTGGGGTTCAGCGACGAGGCGAAGTTGAGCGCCTGCGGATAGGCCTCCTCGGCCACCTCCATGAACAGCACCTGAACCTGGGAGTTGTGCAGCGCAGTGACGTAGGCGATGGCCAGGCAATTGGCGATGCCCGCAACGGGCCCCGCCGACGTCGTGGCTGGCAGCACGGCTAAGAGCGCTGCGAGCACTCCGTAGACTGCCGGCAGCGCGCGCTGCCCCCAGCGGTCGGCCACGACGCCCGCCGAGAGGTTCGAGAGTATCGCCATGGCTCCGTAGGCGGCCAGCGCCAGCGGCAACGCGGCCTCGGGCACGCCGATCACCTGCACGAGCAGGGGGCTCAGGTAGGTGTAGTACACGTAGAGCCCCGCCATGGACAGCAGGATCTGCGACGCGTTCAGCCGCACGCGCGCGTCCTTGAAAACGGCCAGCTGCGATAGCAGGAAGGCCGCGGGGCCGGTGTCGCGGGGGCGGCCGGCTTCCGCTCTTCGCGCGGCTGCGTCGGCGGCCGGCGCGCCCTTCGCCCCGTCGTGCGGCAGGACGCGCACGAGAACCGAGATCGTCGCCGCCAGAAGCGCGCAGATCACCCAGAAGGCCGCATGCCATCCGAGCGCCTGCGCGATGGCGGTGCCCAGGGGAACTCCCAGCACCGACGCCACGCTGAACCCCGCGAAGATGATCGCGATGACCTTCGGGCGCGCGCCCGGCGCGGCGATGTCGGCCACGAAGGTCATCGACACGGTGCAGGCAGCGCCCGAAACGCTGGCCGTGAGAACGCGCGCGACCATGAGCACCTCGTAGGTGGGGGCGAGGGCGGTGGCCACGTTGCCGATCGCGAAGACGGCGCACAAGGACATGAGCAACCGGAACTTCGGCACGCGCGCGGTGGCGATGGCCAGCACAGGCGTGCCGATGGCGTACACGCCCGCGAAAAGTCCCACGAGATTGCCCACGAGCGTGATGTCGACAGCGAGCGAGCCCGCTATGTCGGGCAGGATGCCCACCACGATGAACTCGCTGCACCCCAGCGCGAAGCTGAGGGTGGTGAGCGCGATAACGGGCAGCGACACTATGCCTTGCCGGGTGTTTTCCTTTGTGCGTGCCACGACGCTCCCTCCTCTTCCGACCAACCTCGTATGGTATGCTTCATCCTGTTCGAAAGCAGCGCCGAAAGTTCAGGTGCGCGTGTCGAATCATCGGATCGGGCAAGGAGGCGTGCTGTGGGAAGGGTCGAGGACGCAATCGGCGCGTTGAAGCTCGAGTACCCCACGCTCGACTTCTCCTATCGCGACTTCCCCCTGGGCGAGCCGGGCGAGAAGATGTTCACGTGGCCGGGGCCTCCCGACGAGGACGTCATGATCGTCGTGCACCAGTGCTCGGGCGTGCGCGAGCTGTTCCACCGCCACGACTTCTTCTACTTCAACTACACCTACTGCGGCTCCTACGACTCTCTGAGCCAGCGCTACGACAACGTGGTGACCATCCGCGAGGGCGAGCTGTACGCCGGCCAGCCGTCCGCGGGCCACGCCCTGCTCGTGCACGACGACGCGGACACCACCATCATCGGCATGCTCGTGAAGAAGGAGGCGTTCTTCCGGTCGTTCCTTCCGCTGCTGTCCTCCGACTCGGGCTTCCTGCGTTTCCTGCTCGATCCGTCCACCGACTGCTTCGCCGACGAGTTCATCCACTTCAAGCTGGAGGACCAGTGCACGGCGCGCGCCTTGTTCGAGATGATGGCGGTGGAGTACGCCAACAGGCGCGAGGACACCCAGGACGTGCTCAAGCCCCTCGCCCTGGCGCTGCTCATGCAGGTGGCGCGGCAGTATGCGGACGACGAGCGCGCGGACGCCGCGCCGGTCGGGACGGCGGAGCTCATGGTGCGCTACCTGGGCGAGCATGTGGACACGGTGACGTTGAGCGCGCTCGCCGCGCGCTTCTCCTACCACCCCAACTACGTGTCCACGCTGCTACGCCAGGAAACGGGCAAAACCTTCTCCGAGCTGCTATTGGAGCAGCGCATGGATCGGGCGGCCATCCTGTTGAAGGGCACCGACCTGTCCGTGGCCGAAGTGGCGCGGACGCTCGGCTACCTGAACACCTCCAACTTTCACAAGGCCTTCCGCGCGCACTATGGCATGACGCCGCGCGCGTACTGCGATCTCGCTTGCTCGGAATGAGCGCGCCTCCGGGCGACAGCCCTCCAAAGGCATGCCCGGCTGCCGGCGCCGGGGTGGCGCGTGTCGGCGGGCGCGCCGCGAGAAGGGGGTCCTCGGTTTCGGCGGGACCTGGGATCGGAAACCGGATAGCAAAAAATTTCTCCATTCCGCAAAACTTATGCTATACTTTAAAGTTTTTTCGAACAGGCATCAAAAAAGCCGCCTCCCGAGGGGGAGGCGGCTGGCGATTCCTGGTGCGCCCGGCAGGACTCGAACCTGCAACCGACGGATTAGAAGTCCGTTGCTCTATCCATTGAGCCACGAGCGCGTTTGCTTCGGCATCGGTATTATACCGTAAAATGCGCGCGTGCATCCTGCGGAGCCGAGAAAGGCCGGCGAAGCGCCCTCTACGGAGAAACCGCACGTGAAAACCTCGTTTCATGCGTGTTTCGACGAGCGGCCGAGCAGGAGCCCCCGCCGTGGCCGCCCAGCGGGCGGCCCATCGATGAGTCGTTTGCGCTAAGAATGCATCTTTGGCCTTGTTTATGCACTCCCATTTATCAGCGTGCCGCGGGGTGGGGGGCGCCCGTCCCGCAACCGGGCCGAAAAAGCGCCGTTCCGTTCGATTTACCGCTCCGTCGCAGTAAAGTGTATGTGAAGGAATTGTGAATAAAAGGTCATCTAAAAGCAACCGTTCACCGAAAAAGCACCCGATATCAAACGGGGTCCGGTTTTGTTGCGAAATTGTGGTTGCAATTCGAATCGAACCGTGCGATTTTGGGGTCATCGAGCGGGCAGACGGTGCGCAACGGATGCCCTCGAGGCCGAAAATCTGGAAAATGCATAAAGAAAAGGAGGGTTGCAATGGCTGGTGTCAACGTTAAAAGCGAGATCAAGCCTTTAAAGCGAGTCCTGCTGCACCGCCCGGGTAACGAGCTTCTGAACCTGACGCCGAACACGCTCGAAGAGCTGCTGTTCGACGACATCCCGTTCTTGAAGGTCGCCCAGGAGGAGCATGACGCGTTCGCCCAGGCTCTGCGCGACAACGGCGTGGAGGTCGTGTACCTCGAGGACCTCATGACCGAGGTGCTCGACCAGAACCCCGACGTGCGCGAGACTTTCCTGAAGCAGTTCATCGAGGAAGCCGGCATCCGCACCGACCGCTACCAGAAGATCATCTTCGACTACCTGAACGACAACTATCCCGAGAACAAGGACCTCGTGCTGAAGACGATGGAGGGCATCAACCTCACCGAGCTCCACACCGACAAGTCCAACTCCCTGGTCGACCTCGTGTCCGAGGCCTCCAAGATGGTCGTCGCCCCCATGCCGAACCTGTACTTCACGCGCGACAACTTCGCCATGATCGGCAACGGCGTGTCCATCAACCGCATGTACTCCGTCACGCGCAACCGCGAGACCATCTACGGCGAGTACATCTTCAAGTACCATCCGGACTTCAAGGACGTCCCCCAGTACTACAGCCGCTACAACACGTTCCACATCGAGGGCGGCGACATCCTCAACATCAACGACCACGTGCTCGCGGTGGGCATCTCGCAGCGCACCGAGCCCGATGCCATCGACGCGTTGGCGCATAACATCTTCAACGACGAGACCAGCCCCATCGACACCATCCTGGCGTTCAACATCCCGAACAACCGCGCCATGATGCACCTCGACACGGTGTTCACCCAGATCGACACGGACAAGTTCACCATCCACCCGGGCATCATGGGCCCGCTGACCGTGTTCGAGATCACCCCCGAGGGCGACGGCATCAAGGTCAAGGAGATGACCGGCAAGCTCGAGGACATCCTCGAGAAGTACGTCGGCGTGCCGGTCGAGCTCATCCCCTGCGGCGGCGGCGACCGTATCGCGGCCGAGCGCGAGCAGTGGAACGACGGCTCCAACACGCTGTGCATCGCTCCGGGCACCGTCGTGGTGTACGAGCGCAACGACGTGACGAACAAGGTGCTCGAGGAGAAGGGCATCAAGCTCGTCGTGATCCCCTCCGCCGAGCTCTCCCGCGGCCGTGGCGGCCCACGCTGCATGAGCATGCCCATCTGGCGCGAGGACTAGCGGCGCCGGGCCCGGGCGCACCGGGCCGCAACCCTTTGTCTTTCCAGCAGAGAGGGGAGTCCCGGGCGGGTTCCCCTCGAAGGCTGAAAGAGGCAGGCGGTTTCAAACTTGGCGACGCCTGCCTGCACGGTTCACACGTAAGAAAACTTGGCAAAGAACGACGAAAGGAATGAATCATGCCCACGAGCCTGAGCGGACGCAACTTCCTGAAGCTGCTGGATTTCACGCCTGACGAGATCCGCTACCTCATCAAGCTGTCCAAGGAGTTCAAGAACCTGAAATTGACGGGTACCCCCCATCGCTACCTCGAAGGCAAGAACATCGTCCTGCTGTTCGAGAAGACCTCCACCCGCACGCGCTGCGCGTTCGAGGTGGGCGGCATGGACCTCGGCATGGGCGTCACCTACCTCGATCCCGGCAGCTCCCAGATGGGCAAGAAGGAGTCCATCGAGGACACCGCCCGCGTGCTCGGCCGCATGTACGACGGCATCGAGTACCGCGGCTTCTCCCAGGAGATCGTCGAGGACCTGGCCGCCAACGCCGGCGTGCCGGTGTGGAACGGCCTGACCACCGAGTTCCATCCCACGCAGATGATCGCCGACATGCTGACGGTCGAGGAGAACTTCCCGCAGGGCCTCAAGGGCCTGAAGTTCGTGTTCATGGGCGACGCCGAGAACAACGTGGCGAACTCGCTCATGGTCGTGTGCGCGAAGCTGGGCCTGCACTTCGTGGCCTGCGGCCCCGAGGCCCGTATGCCGAAGGCCGATCTCGTGGCCCAGTGCCGCGAGGTTGCCGCCGAGACCGGCGCCACCATCACGCTGACCGAGGACGTGAAGGAGGCCTGCACGGGCGCCAACGTCATCTACACCGACATCTGGGTGTCCATGGGCGAGCCGGCCGAGCTCTGGGCCGAGCGCATCAAGCTCTTGGAGCCCTACCGCGTGACGAAGGAAGTCATGGCCATGGCCTCCCCGGACGCCATCTTCATGCACTGCCTGCCGTCGTTCCACGACACCAAGACCACCATCGGCGCCGAGATCGCCGAGCAGTTCGGCGTGACCGAGATGGAGGTCGAGGACGCGGTGTTCGAGTCCACGCAGTCCAAGGTGTTCGACGAGGCCGAGAACCGCATGCACACCATCAAGGCCGTCATGTACGCCACGCTCTCCTAAGCACGAGCCGGAGAAAGGAGACGAACTATGGCATACCAGAAAGGCGAAGGCAAGTCCGTGGTCATCGCGCTCGGCGGCAACGCCCTGGGCAACACGCCCCAGGAGCAGCTGGAGCTGGTGAAGAACACGGCCGAGCACATCGTGGACATGGTGGCCGAGGGCATCAACGTCGTGGTCTCCCACGGCAACGGCCCGCAGGTCGGCATGATCAACAACGCGTTCGACTACGCCTCCACGCATGACGGCAAGACGCCGGCCATGCCGTTCCCCGAGTGCGGCGCCATGAGCCAGGGCTACATCGGCTACCAGCTGTCGCAGGCAATCCTGAACGACATGAAGCGCCGCGGCATCATGCGCTCCACGGCCTGCGTCGTGACGCAGACGGTCGTCTACCCGGAGGACCCGGCGTTCCAGAACCCGACGAAGCCCGTGGGCGCCTTCCTTACCGAGGAAGAGGCCATGAAGCGCGCCGAGGAGACCGGCTACACCTACAAGGAAGACGCCGGCCGCGGCTGGCGCCAGGTGGTGGCCTCCCCGAAGCCGCAGCGCATCGTGGAGTTCGACGCCATCAAGGATCTCATGGACGACGGCTACATCGTCATCTCCACGGGTGGCGGCGGCGTTCCGGTCATCGAGAAGGACGACAGCTACCATGGCGTGCCGGCCGTCATCGACAAGGACCGTTCCAGCGCCAAGCTGGCCGCCGACTTCAAAGCCGACATGCTGGTCATCCTCACGGCCGTGGAGAAGGTGTGCATCAACTTCAACACACCCGAGCAGCAGGAGCTCAACTCCATGACGGTCGCCGAGGCCCAGAAGTACATCGAGGAGGGCCAGTTCGCGCCCGGCTCGATGCTGCCGAAGGTCGAGGCCTGCATCGAGTTCGTGCAGCAGCATCCCGAGGGCAAGGCGCTCATCACCTCGCTCGAGTGCGCTGCCGACGGCCTGAAGGGCAAGACGGGCACGGTCATCACGGCCTAGTGTTCTACCTGCGGCGGCGGACGCGCGAGCGTCTCGCCGCCGCATGGGGGTATCCGCGTGCCGGGCGGTTATGCTTCCGGCCGGCACGTTCAAGAGATTTCTCGTTCGCCAAACGTATTCACCTCGATCCTCTTCAAAGGAGGGGTTCTCATGACCGAGAAAACGAAGGAAAAAAGCAAAAAGAAGCGATCTATATCTTCATTCACCATTTTGCTCATCATGCTCGTTGCACTTGCTCTGATCACGGTGGCCATGTCTTTTGCCGGTGTTGAGGGAGTCGAGGGCGCAACCATCGCCAACGTGGCGACGGCACCCGTCAAGGGCTTCACCGATGCGCTTCCCGTGTGCCTGTTCGTGCTGATCCTGGGCGGTTTCCTGGGTATCGTGACCGAGACGGGCGCGCTGGATGCCGGCATCGCCGCACTGGTGAAGAAGCTCAAGGGCAACGAACTCGTGCTCATACCGATCCTGATGTTCATCTTCTCCATCGGCGGTACGACGTACGGCATGTGCGAGGAAACGGTCCCGTTCTACCTGCTGCTGGCGGCCACCATGGTGGCGGCCGGCTTCGACAGCGTCGTCGGCGCGGCGGTCGTCCTTCTGGGCGCCGGCTGCGGCGTGCTCGGCTCGACGGTCAACCCGTTCGCGGTCGGCGCGGCGGTCGACTCGCTGTCCGGCAGCGGCATCGTCATCAACCAGGGCACCATCATCATGCTCGGCGTGGTGCTGTGGCTCGTGACGCTGGTCATCTCCATCATCTTCGTCATGCGCTACGCGAAGAAGGTCAAGGCCAACAAGGGTTCCACCATCCTGTCGCTGCAGGAGCAGGAGACCATGAAGGCCGAGTTCGGCGAGGCGCAGCAGGAGGCGGTCGACGCCGAGGCCAACCCGAACGAGAAGCTCATGACGGGCCGCCAGAAGTGGGCGCTCATCGTGTTCGCGCTCACGTTCGTGGTCATGATCGTCGGCTTCATCCCCTGGGGCGACTTCGGCGTGGAGATATTCGACGCCGGCGCTGCCACCGAGGAGGTCACGACGCAGGTCAGCGGCGACGATATCTCGGCGACATGGGCCGATGCCGCAGATGCGGGCGCGACCGAGGGCGAGCTCACGTTCAACGGCGACGTGACCGGCACGGTCACGGCCGAGGAGCAGGTCTCCGAGGGCTGGTCCGCGTTCCTCACGGGCCTGCCGCTGGGGCAGTGGTACTTCGACGAGGCTTCCACCTGGTTCCTCATCATGGCGCTGATCATCGGCGTGGTGGGCGGCGTGTCCGAGAGCCGTTTCGTGAAGGCCTTCATCAACGGCGCGGCCGACATGATGAGCGTCGTGCTGATCATCGCGCTCGCCCGTTCCATCACGGTGCTCATGGGCGAGACCGGCCTGGACATGTGGATCCTCAACAACGCGGCCAACGCGCTGAACGGCCTGTCGGCGATCATATTCGCCCCCATGTCGTTCCTGCTCTACGTGGTGCTGTCGTTCCTCATCCCGTCGTCGTCCGGCATGGCCACGGTGTCCATGCCCATCATGGGCCCGCTGGCGAACTCGCTCGGCTTCTCGCCCGACGTGATGATCATGATCTTCAGCGCCGGCAACGGCCTGGTGAACCTGTTCACCCCCACGTCCGGCGCCATCATGGGCGGCCTGGCGCTCGCCAAGGTGGAGTACTCCACGTGGCTGAAGTTCGGCGGCAAGCTGTTCATCGTGCTGGGCGTTGCCTGCATCATCATCCTCACTGCGGCGATGATGCTCATACCGGGCGCCGCGTAACGTCGGCTGCACTCGGCTGACGCATCGCACGCTCGCGACGCGCTTCGGAATCCCCCGCTTCGGCGGGGGATTTTTCTGCTCGGGCCGTCCTTCCTACAACGCCTTCCTCATCCAGATGTGCTCCACGTGCTCGTCCAGCTCGACGGGGCCGTACTGCTCGTAGCCGCGGCGCTCGTAGAACGGGGTCGCGCGGCACTGGGCGTGCAGGTGCATCTCCGTGGCCCCGGCTTCGCGCGCAAGGCGCTCGGTCTCGGCCAGCAGCGCCGCGCCGAGGCCGCCGCCGCGCGCCTCGGGCAGCACGGCCAGGCGGCCGAACACCCAACGGCCGGGCTCGTCGGGGTGCTCGGGGTCGGGGAACGTGCGAGCGCAGCCCGCGAGCGCGCCCTCGGCGTCGTAGAGGGTCACGTGGAGGGTGGCCGGGTGCTCGTCGAGGCTGTCGAACTCGTTCGCAAAGCCCTGCTCCTCCATGAACACGCGCGTGCGCACGATGCGCGCGTCCGCGAAGTTTCCCTGCTCGAACCGGTATTCCATGGCGTTTCCTTTCCGTAAGGTGCAGGCGTCCACGATACCACAGGGCGCACGGCGGACGGGGCGCGCTTAACCGAACCTGCTTTTTACGAGGTCATGTGTGCTTTTTCTGCATAAGGAGCCACGCCTGGTCCGGGAGGCGCCGCGCAGGTCCTCCGTGCGGGCAAAAGGTGGTAGAATCGATTGATATGCAACCGTTTGGATATCGAACAGGAAAGATGCGCACCATGCAAATTCGCGAACAACTTGAACAGCTGATCGACGCGGCCGTCGCGGCTGCGTGCAAGGACGGATCGCTCGAGCTCGAGCAGGCTCCCGAGGCGGCGCTCGAGCGCCCGCGCGACGAGGCCAACGGCGACTGGGCGTCCACCGTCGCCATGCGCTCGGCCAAGCTCGCCAAGAAGAACCCGCGCGAGATCGCCCAGATCATCGTCGACCACCTGCCCGAGAACGACCTCGTGCAGAGCGTGGACATCGCCGGCCCCGGCTTCATCAACATCCGCCTGGCACCGTCGGCCCTGCAGGGCGTGGCCGCCCAGGCGCGCGCCGAGAAGGGCGACTTCGGCCGCGGCACCATCCCCGAGGGCGAGCGCAAGATCAACCTCGAGTACATCTCCGCTAACCCGACCGGCCCGTTGCACGTGGGCCACGGCCGCTGGGCTGCGCTCGGCGATGCCACGGCGCGCGTCATGCGCCACGCCGGCTACGACGTGTTCGAGGAGTTCTACATCAACGACGCGGGCACGCAGATGGACAACTTCGGCGAGTCGGTGGCGGTGCGCTACCAGCAGCTGCTCGGCCGCGACGTGGAGATGCCGGAGGCGTGCTACGCCGGCTCCTACGTGAAGGACATCGCGCAGGCCATCATCGACGAGGACGGCGACAAATGGCTCGACGCCGACCCGAAGGAGCGCATGGAGAACTTCCGCGAGCGCGCCTACGCCTACGAGCTGGCCGAGCAGCATCGCGTGACCGAGCGCTTCGGCACCACGTTCGAGTGCTGGTTCAGCGAGCGCAGCCTGTACGTGCCCGACGAGACCGGCAAGAGCGCGGTCGACCGCAGCCTCGAGGCCATGGACGCCAAGGGCTACATCTACGTCAAGGATGGCGCCACCTGGTTCAAGTCGAGCGCGTTCGACGACGAGAAGGACCGCGTGCTCATCAAGGCCAACGGCGAGATGACGTACTTCATGAGCGATGTGGCGTACCACTACAACAAGATGGAACGCGGCTTCGACCACCTCATCAACATCTGGGGTGCCGACCACCACGGCTACATCGCCCGCTGCGAGGCCATGCTGGCCGCGTGGGGCTGGCCCGGCGCGCTGGAGATCATGCTCGGCCAGCTGGTGAACCTGTTCCGCGACGGCGAGGCCGTGCGCATGTCCAAGCGCACCGGCGAGATGATCACGTTCGAGGAGCTCATCGACGAGGTGGGCGTGGACGCGACCCGCTACCTCATGCTGGCGAAGTCCTCCGACCAGCCCATCGACTTCGACATCGAGGTGGCGAAGAAGAAGGACGCATCGAACCCGGTGTACTACGTGCAGTACGCGCACGCCCGCATCTGCTCCATCCTGCGCAAGGCGGCCGACCCCGCCGACGCCGCGGCCGCCGAGGCCGGCGAGATGAGCATGGACGAGCTGGCCGCGAAGGTGATCCCGGCCGACGTGGACCTGTCGCCGCTCACGCACGAGTCCGAGCTCGCGCTCATGCGCAAGATGGACGACTTCGGACCGCTCGTGGCCCAGGCCGCCCGCGACCGCGCCGCGTTCCGCCTGACGCACTACGCGCAGGACCTCGCGTCGCTGTTCCACTCGTTCTACACGAACTGCCACGTCATCGGCGAGGAGGAGGCCGTTACGAACGCGCGCCTCGCGCTCGTGGACGCCACCCGCATCGTGCTGGCGAAGACGCTCGACCTCCTGGGCGTCACCGCTCCGGCGAAGATGTAGACACGACTACCGGCGATTCGAAGGGCTGCCCCGCGGGGCGGCCCTTTTTTGGTGCGCGGGAGGGGCTTTCTTCATATCAGCCGGCCGAGCGCGTGCTCGCAGGGGAGGCCGCCCCGGCGCACACGGTCAACCTCGGGGACTTCCGCATGCGCCGGAGGGCTCTTCCGGCGCATGCGTCCTCGGCCGGCTGATGAAGGAGGAGGCCAGTTTTCCCTTCACCAGCCGGCGTTGCCTCTTCGCCGTCCGTCACACGTTGTCCTCGAGGTCCACCTGCATCAGGTACACGTTCTCGCGGAGGCGCTTCGCGGAGGCGCGGCAGAGGTCGCCCTCCTCGTAGCGGGTCTGGATCTGCTCCAGCTCCAAGCGCAGCCCCAAACGCTCCACGTCCATCGCCAGCGCGCCGGTGCGGGCGAGCGCGGTGATGGAGGGGTTCGCGTTGCGCAGCACCGAGATGGTGCGCTGGTACTCCATGACCAGCGCGCTCACGTCCTCGGCAGGCTCGTTGCACTCCGGCGAGGTCAGCATGGCCTGCAGCTTCCCGACGACGTGCTCGGAGCCCTTGATCTGCAGCTCGCGGATGGCCTGCGTGCGCTCGGTGGGGCTCACGCCGGGCAGGCCGTTGAGCAGCCGGTGCCATCCGGTGCGGGCCAGCGCGCGCAGCCGCAGGTAGGCGTTCTGCAGCGACCAACGACCCGCATGGTGCTTCAGCAGGTTCTCTATGTGCGCGAGGCGGCTTAGGTACTGGTAGCCCACGAGGGGGTAGACCTCCTCGGCCTCGATGAGCTTCAGCACGTAGTCCTGCTCCCAATCGAGCGCGCGCAGCCGCAGGGCGGTGTTCGGCTCGTCCAGAATGTCGTTGCTGTTCTTGATGCGCGCGATGCGCTGGTTGTACGAGTGGATGACCGTCTGCGTGGCCGCGCGGTTCTCGGGCGTCTGGCGCGCGGCCAGCTCCTCTATCACGGCGCGCAGTATCTCCAGGCTCACCTGGGTCTCGTCGCAGCGCAGATCCTCGTCGGTCGGGGGCTTCCTCGGCGCCAGCAGCGGCACCACGAACGTGGCCAACAGCAGCGTGACCACGATGACGCCGCAGGCCAGGAATATGATGAGCTCGCGCTGGGGGAAGGCCACCACGCCGCGCAGCGGGTCGAGGTACGTCACCGGTATGGTCAGCACCACGGCCAGCGTGATGGTGCCCTTCGGCCCGCCCAGCGCCATGACCAGCGACGAGCGCACGTCGGCGCGCCATCCCGGCCGCTGCCCCTTCGGCGAGCGGTGCGAATGGTAGCGCTCCATGGCGAGCAGCCACACGAAGCGCACCGCCACGTAGATGAGCGTGAGCAGCAGGATGTAGCCGATGAGCACGCCGTTGTCGATGCTCACGTCGTCCCAGGTGCCCTGCATGGCCTTCGGGAGCTGCGTGCCCAGGAACACGAACACGATGCCGTTGAGCGCGAACGACAGCACGCGCCACACGCTGGACGACACGATGTTCATGCGCGAGATGGACGGCCCGATGGTGCGCGGCGATATGACGTTCACCAGGCCCGCCGCCACCACGGCGATGATGCCGCTCGTGCCCAGCTGGTTGGCCACGAGGTACACGATGAACGGCGTGAAAACCTCGAACAGCACGTGGAACGTGGTGTTCTCGAGCCCCCACGAGCGCACGCGCCGGACGAGGAAGTTGCCCAGGTACCCGAGCGCCAGGCCGATGGCGATGCCGCCGAAGAAGCTCACGACGAAGTCGAGCGAGGCGTTCAGCAGCGAGAACGTGCCCGTGGTGGCGGCGGCGAGCGCGAACTGGAACGCCACGATGCCCGAGGCGTCGTTGATGAGCGACTCGCCCTCCAGGATGCTCTTGTCGCGCGGCGCGATGTCCGTCTCCTTCGACAGCGATGCCACGGCCACGGCGTCGGTGGGCCCGAGCGCGGCGCCCAGCGCGAAGGCGGCGAACAGGCCGATGGAGGGCTCGAGCCATTCGACGGCGAACCCGATGATGAGGGCGGTGACCACCACCAGGCCGATGGCCAGCGACAGCACGGGCCGGCGGTTCTTCCACAGCGCGCCCTTGTCCACGTTCTTGGCCTCGTCGAACAGAAGCGGCGCGATGAACAGCACGAGGAACAGGTCGGGGTCGAGCGTGATGTTGATCTGCGAGGGAGCGAACAGGGCGATGAGCAGGCCCAATCCGATCTGGATGAGGGGGGAGGAAACCTTGGGGACAAGCTGGTCGATCACCGAGGAGAGCAGGACGGCCGCGAGCATGAGCAGTGCGAGCACGAGTGCCTCCACCGATCGCCCTCCTTACGTTGCGTTGCTTTCCGGGATGCCGGGCCGAGGGGCCGGCCCCTTCATTGTAACCGACCGCCGAGCGGGGGCGCCCGTCAAAGGCGAGGGTTTTTCATGTGGTTACGCGGGCCCCGCAACGCCTTGGGAGCCGATCCCCGCCGCGGACTCCTCCTGTATGAGCGCGACGCTGGCCTTGATGTGCAGCGTGTAGGCCACGGCCGCCGTGGAGGCCAGCACCAGGTCGCGCTCGAAGTCGCCGGGGGCGTCGCCGCTCGCGAGGCCCTGGGGGCTGGCGGGGCGGGCTCCGAACAGCGCACGGACGGCCGCCTCGAACGCATCGCAGTAGTAGTCGTAGGCCACGCCCGTGTCGAACGTTGCTATCTGGCGGCGTATGAGCAGGTCGATCTCCGAGAGCGAGAACGTCTGCTTCAGGGTGCAGATGACCACGAGGTAGGCCACGTGGGCGCGCGTGTACTTCTTGCCGGTGGCGGCCGCCAGCACGCCCTGCTTCACGTAGTTGTTCACCATCGAGCGCGTGATGATCTTCTCGTCGGGCTGGTAGAGGGGCGCGAGCGTCTCCTCGAGGAAGCCCACGAGCTGGTCCATGTACAGGTCGATGCGGGGGATCTCCCCGTAGCGGGGCAAGTGCAGCTCGAGGAGCCGCTGGGCGTAGGGCGTTGCGCTGACGTCTTTCATGGGCCGTGCCTTCCGGTTCGTGCGCTTTTGCGTGCCGTATCGAGGGAGCATAGCAAGAAAGGGTTTCTGCGTCAATTATTACAACTTGTTGACATGGTGACGTTAAGCACGTAATCTAGTTTTTAATACAAGATAGAGAAGCACCCGATCGAAAGCAGGCCCCCATGGAATCCTCACGCATCGCGCTCGTCGTCGACTCGTGCACGGACGTTCCCCCCGAGGATATCGAGCGCTTCGGCATGTACGTGGTGCCGCTGCAAGTGAACTACCGGGACGAGACGTTCCTGGACAAGGTCACCATCACGCCCCAGCAGGTGTACGACCGCTTTGCCGAGGAAGTGCCCACCACGTCCACGCCCACGCCGGCCGTGGCGCGCGAGGTGCTGGAGCGCGTGGTGGCCGACGGTTACGAGCAGGCCGTCGTCGTCACCATTTCGAGCGGGCTCTCGGCCACCTACGACCTCATGCGCTCGGTGGCGTCGGGGGTGGCCGGGCTGGAGTGCGCCATCGTGGACACGCGCAGCATCGGCATGGGTGCCGGGCTCGTGGCGCTGGCGGTGGCGCGCATGCTGGCGGACGGGGCGTTGCTTGCCGACGTGCGGCGCGAGAGCGAGCGCATCGTGCGCGACACGAAGGTGTTCTTCTGCGTCGATACGTTGGAGTACCTGCACAAGGGCGGGCGCATCGGCAACGTGACGTACGCCGTGGGCAGCATGCTGGACATGCGGCCGGTCATCACCTGCAACGAGCAGGGCGTGTACGTGACCGTGTCGAAGGCAAAGGGCCGCCGCCAGTCGCTCAAGAAGGCCATGGCGTGCGCCGAGAAGTTCGCGTCCCGGTTCCCGCGCTGCACGATGGCCGTGGTGAACGGCGATGCCGCAAAGGAGGCCGCCGCCGTGCGCGCCGAGCTGGGAGAGCGCGTCGGGCATGCGGACGCCTGGTACGAGGGCCAGATCAGCCCCGTGCTCGTGGTGCATACCGGACCCGGCCTCATCGGCATCGGCGTCTGCGGGGCGTAGCCCCTCGGCTCCCGTCACGCCAACGGCAGCAGGACCTCCACGGCGAAGCCGCGTCCGGGCTCGCCCTTGAGGACGAGCGAGCCGCCGTGGGCGCGGGCGATGCGGTCCACCAGCACGAGCCCCAGGCCGTGCTCCTCGCCGTAGGAGCCCGCGGCGCTGCGGGACGTGCGGGCGCGGGCCAGGCGCGCCTCGAGCGCGGCAAGCTCCTCGGGCGAGGCGCCCGCGCCGTCGTCGGCCACGCGGATCGCGGCGAAGCCCCCCGTTGCGCCCCTGCCGGCTTCCGGAGCCTGCGCGCCTTCGCGCACCGCGAGCCGGACGGCCACGTTGCAGCCGCTCTCGTTATGCAGGCGCGCGTTGGCGATGGCGTTCTCCACGGCGCGCGTGATCAGGCGCTCGTCGCCCAGCACCACGGCCTCGGCGGCGTCCTCGTCCACGTCGAGGCCGATGGGGTGCAGCTCGTCGAGCCCTGCGTTCATATGCCCCGCCACCACCGTGCGCAGAAGGCGCGGCAGGCCGATGCGCTCGAGCTTGAGCGGCTGCATGTCGTAGTCCAGCTGGGAGGCGGTGTTGAGGTCGGTGACCAGGTCCTTGATCTTGAGCCCCTGCGCGCGGATGAGGGCCGCCTGGGCGCGCGCGTCCTCCGGCACCCGCCCGTCGGCCGCCAGCGCGTCCGCGTACCCCAGGATCATCGACAGCGGCGTGCGGATGTCGTGCGACACGCCCCGTATCCAGTTCGCGCGCGCGGCGTCCTTCTGCTCGATGATGCCCGATGCCTCGGTGATCTGGTCGCCGATCTCGCGCAGGTCGCCCTTCAGGCGGAGCTCGGCGGCGCGGCCCTCGGACAGCGCGTCGAGCGCGTCGGCGATGGGGCCGACCGCCCTCTGCGTGCGCCGCCGCGACACCGCGTACACCGTGAAGAGTATTCCCAGGTCCACGGCGAACACGAGCAGCAGGTAGAACGGAACCATGCGCACGGTGGATGCGGGGAACGTGAGGCCCATGTGCCAGTACGTGCCCTTCGGGAAGCCCACCGCGAGCAATCCGTCGTCGCGGTTCCAGAAGAACGCCGGGTAGTCGGCGATGTTGGCGTAGTGCGCGGCCATGGCCAGCTCGTTGGGCGTGAACGACGCCGGCACGTCGTCGGGCGCGCCGTGCGACCAGGCCACCGCCCCCTCGCCGTCCACGAGGACGGCGAGGGGGCGGTGGGCGTCGAGCTCCGCGGCCCCCGCCTCGCCGAGCGTCCAGCCCTCCTCGCCGAGCGCGAGCGCGCCGTCCACGGCGCGTATCACCAGGGCGGGCGTGCCGTCGTCGAAGTTCTCGTTCGACTCGTGGAAGGCGATGACCGTGTACAGGAAGAAGTCCACCACCACGATGAGGAAGGCGAGCGCGGTGAACAGCAAAAGCTGCTTCGTGAAGAACCGCGCGAGGCTGGGCATGCGCTTCCCGCGCCTCCGACGCGCCGTGCCGGCCATGCTCATCCCCGCTTCACGAGCTTGTAGCCGAGCCCCCGCGCCGTGACGAGCGAGGCGGGCTTCGACGGGTTGGCCTCGATCTTCTCGCGCAGGCGGCGGATGTGCGCCATGAGCGAGTTCTCGTAGCCGAACGACGTGCCCCAGCACGCCTCGCACAAGGCGTCGATGGTGACGATGCGCCCGGCGTTGCGCGCGAGCACGCTCAATATCTCGTGCTCCTTGGCGGTGAGCAGCACCGTCTCTCCATCGGCGCGCTCCACCTCGGCCGTGGCGAAGTTCACGCGGCAGGCGTCCAGCTCGAGCGTCGGGCTCTCTTCGGCGTAGCAGCGCCGCAGCACCGCGGCGATGCGCAGCACGAGCTCCTGGGGGAGGAATGGCTTGGCGAGGTAGTCGTCGGCGCCCAGGGCCAGGCCGCTCACGCGGTCGAAGGGCTCGTCCTTTGCCGTAAGGAACACCGCGGGCACGCGGGCGCACGCGGGCCGCTCGCGCACGCGGGCGAGCAGGTCGAAGCCGTCCATGCCGGGCATCATCACGTCGAGCACGAGCAGTTGGTAGGCGCGCTCGGGCGAGGCCGCGCGGCTGTCGATGGCGGCGAGCGCCTCGGCCCCTGCATGCACGACGTCCACACAGGCGAACCCCGCGCCGTGCAGGATGGCCGCCACCATGTCGGCCAGCTCGCGCTCGTCGTCCACCACCAGGATGCGCTTGCCGCGCAGATGCTCGTCCACCATACCGAATCCGCCCGATGCCATCTGGCCTCCCTTCTCTCACGTTCGCATTATGGCACATCCGCCCCGCGCCCGGGCGGCCGCGCGCGGAGCGTAAGGCAGGCACAAGGTTGCGTAAGGGAAACGCAAGGAAGGGGAAGGGGAAGCGTAAGGCCGCCCGCGTAAGCTTGTCTGCGGAACCGATCGAGAGAAGGAGACAACATGGCGGCACAACATGCAGGGCAGCCGATGCAAACCGTGGTCGAGGTGCGCAACGTGGGCAAGCGCTACGGTATCGAGGGGCGCAAGCGCGACGGGAGCGTGACGCAGGCGCTCGACCACGTGAGCTTCGCGGTGGCGGCAGGCGAGTTCACCGGCATCATGGGGCCGAGCGGGTCGGGCAAGTCCACGCTGCTCAACTGCCTGGCCACCATCGATGCGCCCACAAGCGGCAGTATCCATATCGGCGGGCGTGACGTGGGGTCGCTCGCAGGCAAGGAGCTGGCGCGGTTCAGGCGCGAGGAGCTGGGCTTCATCTTCCAGGACTCGAACCTGCTCGACACGCTCACGGCGTACGAGAACATCGCGCTCGCGCTCACCATCCGGAAAACCCCTGCGCGCGAGATCGATGCGCGCGTGCAGGAGGCGGCGAGCACGCTCGGCATCTCCGACGTGCTGCAGAAGCATCCCTACCAGATGTCCGGCGGCCAGAAGCAGCGCGTTGCCGCTGCGCGCGCCACGGTGGGCCGCCCGCGCCTCGTGCTGGCCGACGAGCCCACCGGCGCGCTCGACTCGAAGTCGGCCAAGCAGCTTCTCGAATCGCTCGCGTACTTGAACAGCCGCGGGTCCACCATCCTCATGGTCACGCACGACTCGTTCTCGGCCAGCTACTGCAACCGCATCATCTTCATCAAGGACGGCGGCCTGTACGGCGAGCTGCGCCGATCGGGCGCCGACCGCGGGGTGTTCTACCGCAAGATCGTGGAGATGGTGTCCCATATGGGCGGCGCGGGCGAGGACGCGCCTGCCGAGGGCGAGGTGGCGCGCCATGCTTGCTAGGCTCGCGCTCGGCAACGTGCGCAAGTCCCTCGCGGACTTCGGCGTGTACTTCCTCACGGTCATGCTGGGCGTGGCCGTGTTCTACGCGTTCAACTCCATGACGGCCCAACAGGGCGTGCTCGCGTTCTCCGAGACGCAGGACAAGATGTTCGAGCTTCTGGGCATGGTGATCGGCGGGGTGTCGGTGTTCATCGCGTTCGTGCTCGTGTTCTTGGTGGTGTACGCGAACGGCTTCCTCATCAAGCGGCGCAAGCGCGAGTTCGGGGTGTACCTGACGCTGGGTATGAGCTCGGGCGACGTGGTGAGGATCGTGGCGCTTGAATCGCTCATCGTGGGCGCCGTGTCGCTCGCGGTGGGCCTTGCGGTGGGCGTGGGGCTCTCGCAGCTTCTGCTGCAGCTCACAAGCGCGCTGTTCAAGGCCGACGTGGCCGCTGCCGGTGGGTTCGCGTTCGTGTTCTCGGCCGACGCGCTGGTGAAGACCGCCGTCGTGTTCGCGGCTATCTTCCTGGTGGCCGCCCTTTTGAACGCGCGCACGGTGGCGCGGGCGAAGCTCATCGACCTGCTCCATGCAGGCAGCAGGAACGAGGAGATGAGGCTTAAGAGCCTGCCGCTGTCGCTCGTGCTGTTCGCGGTGTCGCTCGTGCTGATCGGCGTATCGTACAAGCTGCTCATCGACAACGGGCTCATGGAGCCTTCGCCGGAATTCGCCGCGGCCACGGTGCTCGTGTGCGTGGGCACGGTGCTGTTCTTCTACGCGCTGTCGGGCTTTTTGCTGAAGCTCGTGCAGATGATCAAGCCGCTGTACCTGCGCGGGCTCAACATGTTCACGCTGCGGCAGCTGGGCGCCAAGGTGAACACCACGTTCGCGTCGCTGTCGGTGGTGTGCATCGTGTTGTTCCTGGCCATCACCAGCGTGTGCGGCGGCATCGGCATCCGCAACGCCATCGACGGCTCGCTGGACAGGAGCACCGACTACAGCGCCAGCGTGTCCACGTCGTTCGGCTCCTACAACGCCGAGGCGGGTTTCCAGCCGGCGGACCTGGGGGCGTTCGGCGAGTTCGCCGAGCGGCAGGGCTACGACATGGCCGCCGGCCTGCGCGCGAGTGCAGCAGCGGTGGGGGCGGGCGACTTCGACGCGGTCGTGTCCGGCACGGCGCAGGTGGACCTCATGGTCGACCCGTCCGACGGCCTGGTGATGGACGACGTGGAGCGCGCGAGCGGCCTGGTGCTGGCCGATTACGCGGGCGCTTCCATCAACAGCGGCTACGGCGTGTACCCCGTGTACGTGGCGGCGCTGTCACAGGTGAACGATGCGCTTGCGCTGGCGGGCAAGCCCGCGCTCGAGCTGGGCGCGGGGGAGTGCGCGATCTACAGCGACTCCGACATCACGAGCGGGTTCTACCGCGATGCGGTGGATCGCGGCACCACGCTGCCGGTGGGCGGACGCGATATGCGCGTGGTCGAGTTTCGGGATGATTGCCTGCAGACCACGCCGTTCCCCATGAACACCGGCACGCTCGTGGTGCCCGACGAGGCGGTGCCCGAGGACGCGCGCATCCTGCAGTCCATCCTCGACGTGCAGTGCGCAAGCGATGCGGACGAGGCGGCGTTCGGCGAGATGATGGACGCCGTGGCGGATACCGACAACCCCGACACCTGGCCCGTCACGCTTTCCATGACGCGCGCCGACGTGTTCGACCAGAGCATCAGCCTGTCTACCATCGTGGCATATCTGGCCATCTACCTGGGCTTCGTCCTGGTCATCGCCTGTGCGGCAATACTCGCCATCCAGCAGCTCTCCGACGCGTCCGACAACGCGCAGCGTTACGGCCTGTGCGCCAAGCTAGGCGCCCCCGAGCGCATGATCGACGGCGCGCTGTTCGTGCAGGTGCTCGTGTACTTCCTGTTCCCGCTGCTGCTGGCCGTGGCGCATTCCGCGTGCGCGCTCGTGGTGGTCACCGACGTCGTGGCCGTGTTCGGGCACCTCGACATCACCTCGATGGCGCTCGCCTGCGCCGGCGCGTTCCTCGCGGTGTACGGCGTGTACTTCGCCGTGACGTACCTCGGCGCCCGCAAGCTCGCCCGCGAGTAAGGACGAAGACGCCCCCGCAGGTTCGACCTGCGGACCCTGCTAGCAGCCGCTTGCATGTCCTCCCCTTATCAGCCGGCCGGGTACGTGCGTGTCGTGCGAGCTGTCCGGCGCATCGGGCGAACCTCCAAGGTTGCCCTGATGCGCCGGACGGCGTCCATCGCGCGCGTGCTTTCGGCCGGCCGACAGAGGGGCCGAGGCACGCGCGAGCGATCTTCCTCTTTCCTACATCTGCCGGCCGAGCGCGAACGCGTGCGAGAACAGGCTGCCATTGTCGGTCGGCACGAGCACCAGGTTGTCGCTCTCCAGGACGTACGTGGGCAGGACGCGCACCATGGTCAGCTGCACCGTGCCGCCCGGCGCGATGACGACGTGCTGGGGGTTGTCGGAGGGCAGGGTGTCGCCCGAAGCCTCGAAGTCCAGATCGTAACCCGTCCGCACCACGTCGAGCGTCCCGTCGTCGTTGCGCAGGGCGAACTCGTAGAGCACGCTCGTCCAGACGGGCACGGCCGTATCGCCAAGGTTGCGCACCGTTACCGTCGTCGACGCGTAGCGGTAATCGTTGCTCGTCAAGGTGCCGTCGTCGTTGTAGCCGTAGCCCCACACCTCGCGCGAGCACTTGTCCAGGTAGCGCGCGTTTCCGAGCCAGCCGCCGATCACGAAGAGGCAGTCGCCGAGCGTCTTCCCGCCCGGCAGGGTGTCGGAGAGCGAGAGGGAAGGAGAGCTCATGGCCAGTTGGGCGGTCAGCCGTTGCGGGCTCTCGGCATTCGTGTAGGAGTAGTCGGGGTTCTCGTAACCGAAGTCGAACGGGATCTCGCCATCGGCCGCCGTGAGCGCGTTCTCGGGCAGCGTCGCGTCGACGTGCGCGCCGTCCACCTCGACGGTTGCCCGCCACGTGTCGTCCTGCCGCTCGATGATCGAGGCGGGCAGCACCTCGTCGGCGCGGTCGTTCGCGTCGTCCAGCGGGAAGGGGAACGGCCCGTTTCCGGCTTCCACCACGGTGCCGTAGAGCGACTTCGCCGACGTGCTCGCCTCGGCATCGTCCGCAGCGAGGCGGGGGGTCAGGCGGGGGGCGCCGTCAACCATCTCGGTCTCGAAGTTGGCGACGTGCAGCTCGATGGCCTGCGTGGAGGTGCTGCCGTCCTCGAACGTCACGGTGACGGTGAGCGTCTGCCCGTCGAACAGGTCGATGACGGGGGACTGCGAGTCGTTGAAGACATCCTCGGGAACCTCGCCTTCGTTCGTCCAGAGGCCGAAGCTCGTCGTGCCGTCGGCGATGCCGGGGTCGTCGTCCGCGGAGACGTCGATGGTGGCGCCCATGAGCTTCGCGAGGCTAAGCTTGCTCTCGCCGTCGCGCATGGCGCTGCCCACGAAGTCGTAGCCGCCGTAGTACTCGCCGGTGCCGCGCGACGTGGGCTTCCAGCTTGCAAGCTCGCCCATGCGCGGGTCGTCGGGGTCGGTCGGCCCGTCCTCGAACGTCACGCGGTACAGCGCCCCGCCCGTGAGATGCGCCTGCACGCGGACGATACCCTCGCCCTCCACGTGGAAGAGGCAGCCCGAGAAGAAGCCGCTTACCTTGTAATCGTCGCCTCCCCGGAATCGGTAGCCCAGGTCGCGGTCGAACGCCACGGTGCCGCCCTCCCCGGGTGCGAGCGGCGCGCTGCCGTCGCTCGCATAGGCGCGCACCGAGAAGCCGCAGCGTGCGGCGGCCTCGTCGAGCGTGATGGCAGGGGAGCCGGAGAGCGACGAGGTGAGGGCGGGGATGCCGGCCACCGCGAGCGCGCCGGCGACGAGGCAGGCGGCTGCGGCCGGCGCCCAGCGGCGGGCGAGGGATGCGGCGCCGACGGAGAAGCCGGCGGTGCGCGACGTGGGCCGGGGGCGGCGCCGGGCCGGGCGCTTCGCGGGTGCGGCTCCCTTCGCGGGCGCCTGGCTCCCGGCGTGCTGTGCCGTGCCCTCCTGCAGGGCGTTGCAGACGGCGCGCTGCTTGAGCTCGGGGGAGGCTTCGACAGGGGACTGCGACGCGGCGTAGCGCGTGCGGAACTCGTTCTCGTTCATGGGCGTGCTCCTAGGTCGATCTTGAGGGCCTTGCGTGCGCGGTGGAGGTGGGAGCGGACGGTGGCGGGGCGCTCGCCGGTGATACGGGCGATCTCGTCGGTTGCGTACCCCTCGTAATAGTGCAGGTGCACGGCGGTGCGCTGGCGGTCGCTCAGGCGGGCGAGGGCGGCCTCCAGCTCGTCGTCCCGGCCCGCGGCGCCCTCCGGGGCGTTCGGGCCGGGACGGTCGGCGAGGCGTGCCACGTCATCGTCGCCGAGGGCGGCGCGCTTCCGGTGCCAGGGGCTGCGGTGCAGGTCGTTGCAGCAGTTGACGGTCACGTGCAGAAGCCAGGCCTTCAGGTGCTCGTCGTCGCAGAAGCGCTTGCCGCCTTGATGCAGGCGCAGGAACACGGTCTGGAACACGTCCTCGGCATCGGCGCGGTTGCCCGTGCGGCTCGCCGCCAGGCGCAGGACCGTGTCGCCCCAGCGCCCGACCGCGTCCTCGAGGAACGCCGCCGCCTCGCGCGCCTGCGCGACGCTTGCCTCGGCGGCTGCGTCGGGGGCGTCGCCGCGGAAGGCGTTGCGCGCATCGCCGCCGCCTGCCGCCCGGGACGCGCCGGCGCTGGAAGCGCCGTCGAGCGGGGGACGTGCCGCGTCCGGCCGCCCCCGCCCTGCGGCGCCGAAGCCCGCGGGCAGCGCCATCTCGCCTGATTCTTCCATATCCCATCTCCTTTCCCCTAGAACACGGGGAAGGAACCGTCATTTGTTGCGCTCTGCCCGAAAAAAGACGGGCGGTTTCGATCGCCCGTCGAAACCGCCCGTTGGGCGCTCGCGCCCTCGCTTGCCGCCCTCTTTGCCTTACCGCAGGCTGGCACCCAGCTCGCGGGCATCGTCGAGGGCGGGGTTGCCGGCGATGTCGCCTACGCGGTACACGCCGCCTGCCAGCACGCGACCCAGGTCGCGCCAACCCATGCGCTCGCAGAGCACCTCGTAGTAGGAGACGACGGGGGCGAAGTTGCGTTCCGTGTCCTCCTCGGCGGGCATGAGCAGCACGCAGCCCTTGCCGCCCGCCTCGGCTGCGGCCGCCTCCGCGGCGCGCATGCCGGCCTCCATGAGCGCGAACAGGCGGTCGAGCACGGCCTTCTCCTGCGCGGTGACGCTCCAGCAGTACATAGGCGACGCCAGCACCACCACGTCGGCCGCGCGGTAGGCGGCGTATACGGCGTCCATGTCGTCCTTCTGCACGCAGGGGCTGTCCGCATCGGCGCCGCCGCCCAAGCAGCCCCGGCACGGCGCGATGTCCATGAGCGCCACGTCGAATCGCACGACGTCGTGGCCCGCCTGGGCGGCCCCTTCCGCGAACGCGTCGACGAGCGCCGCCGTATTGCCGTTCCTCCTCGGGCTCCCGTTCAGCACCAGCACGTTCTTCCCCATGGTCCTCCGCCTTCCCTCGTCTGCCTGGCCGCATCCGCTTTGCCTTGCCGCGCACGCCGCGCCGTTCCCGTCAGCCGTGCGCGGCTTCCGTCGCAGCCGATTGTACCGCGCCCACCGCGGCCCCGCTGCGACGGTTTTCAAATCGCGTCCCTGCTTCCCGCCCACGCGCTCGTTCGCGCGGGCGCCGCCCTTTCGCCGCCCGCCGGGCGGGGGAGGGAGTATACTGCTGTAGCAGGCTAAAGCGGCTCGGCTCCCACGCAACGACGGCGCGGCTCCCCTGCGCGACGGCAGCCCTCGGCCTCACCTTATACAAGAGAAGGAGAAGAACCATGCGCTACGTCCACTGCTTGAACAACATTTCCTCGCACGGAACCGACCTGCTCACCGATTCCTACGAGCTCACCGACGACCCTGCGAGGGCATCGGCCATCCTCGTGCGCAGCGCCGCCATGCACGACATGGCGTTCGGCGACGGTCTCCTGGCCATCGCGCGCGCGGGGGCGGGCGTGAACAACATCCCCACGGATCGTTGCGCCGAGGAGGGCATCGTCGTGTTCAACACGCCGGGCGCCAACGCCAACGCCGTGAAGGAGATCGTGCTGTGCGCGCTTCTGCTGGGAAGCCGCGGCATCGTGGACGGCATCGCATGGTGCCGCGACAACGCCGACGACCCGAACATCGCCAAGGCGGCGGAGAAGGCGAAGAAGCAGTTCGCCGGCTGCGAGATCAAGGGCAAGAAGCTGGGCGTCATCGGTCTGGGCGCCATCGGCGCCGAGGTGGCGAACGCGGCTGTGGCGCTGGGCATGGACGTGTACGGCTACGACCCGTACGTCTCGGTGGGCGCCGCATGGCGCATCTCGAGCGCCGTCCACCACGTCACGAACCTGGACGACCTCTTCCGCACCTGCGACTACCTCACCATCCACGTGCCGGCCATGGAGGGCACCATCGGCATGGTGGGCGGGCGCGCCTGCTCGCTCATGAAGGACGGCGCCGTGGTGCTGAACTTCTCGCGCGACACGCTCGTGGACAACGCCGCCATGGCCTCGGCGCTGGCGTCGGGCAAGGTGGGCGCCTACATCACCGACTTCGCCACGCCCGAGGTCATGAAGATGGAGCACGCGATCGTGCTGCCCCACCTGGGCGCGTCGACCGCCGAGGCCGAGGACAACTGCGCCGCCATGGCCGTGCAGGAGATGATGGACTACCTTGAGAACGGCAACATCAAGAACTCGGTGAACTTCCCCGCGTGCGACATGGGCGCGTGCCCTGCCGGCATGAGCCGCGCGGCCGTCATGCACGAGAACATCCCCAGCATGATCAGCCGCATCACCGATGTGTTCGGCGAGGAGGGCGTGAACATCGAGAACATGACGAACAAGTCCCGCGGCGACGCCGCCTACACGATGCTCGACCTCGACCAGCCCGTGCCCGCCACCGCCGTGGAGAAGCTGGAGGCCCTCGAGGGCGTCCGCCGCGTGCGCGTGGTGTGTTAAAGGGAGGTTCCGAGCCGCGCCGCATGTCCGAGGGGCATGCGGCGCGGCGGCAGCAGGGCCGGCCCGTTCTCGGGTTCGGCCCTCCTCCCCGCAGGCGGGGAGGGAAGATGCTCGCAAAACGAAAAAAGCCAGCCGGTTCTGCCGGCTGGCTTTTAGGTTCTCAATGGTGGACCGTCGGGGACTCGCGTATTCGCTTCGCGAATCCGCACCCCTCGGCATCGCAGATGCCTCGGGCGTTTTCCTAAGAACAGCCCACCGGGCTGTTCTCTTAACGGAAAACCACCTCATCGGTTCGAGTCACCGTTCCCCAAAAATGCAACAACCCCGCATAAGCGGGGTTGATTTGATTTCAATGGTGGACCGTCGGGGACTCGAACCCCGGACCTTGGGATTAAGAGTCCCCTGCTCTACCAACTAAGCTAACGGTCCAAAGAAAAAACTATGTCAAAGTGCTCAAAGCGCTGGGCTATCTTAAAGCATGCGTCCAGCGATTGCAAGCCCTAATTTCAAAAAGCGCGCTGGGGTGGCTAATCGGACTCGAACCGACGACCTCCAGAGCCACAATCTGGCGTTCTAGCCAACTGAACTATAGCCACCAAGGCGCAAGGTGGAAGTATACGGATTTTCTCCCCTGAGTGCAAGAGGATTATGGACAAATTGTATCAGACTTGCTGCAATCGGGCTCTGATCGGCCCGTTTAGAGTAGTATAGTTGCCTGAAACGCCGTGTTTTCCGCCGGTTGGAACAGCTTCGGGCTGCCGACCGCTTCCGGCCACGGCGCAAAAGCCGGCGTCGCGCGCCTGGGCGCGCCCGCCACCATCCCTTTCACCGAGGAGCGGCACCACGTGGAAAAGCAATCATCTGAAAAGCGCTTCGCGCTCTTGATCGACGCCGACAACGTGTCGGCGAAGTATATAAAGCCCATCACCGACGAGCTGTCGAAGTACGGCACCGTCACCTACAAGCGCATCTACGGCGACTGGACGCTCACGCTCCACGCCAAATGGAAGGACGCGCTGCTGGAGAACTCCATCACGCCCATCCAGCAGTTCGGCTACACGCAGGGCAAGAACGCCACCGACTCGGCCATGATCATCGACGCCATGGACATCCTGTACACGCGCTCGGTGGAGGGCTTCTGCATCGTGTCGAGCGACAGCGACTTCACGCGCCTGGCCAGCCGCATCCGCGAGAGCGGCCTCACGGTCATCGGCATGGGCGAGAAGAAGACGCCCACGCCGTTCCGCAAGGCGTGCGACATCTTCACCACGTTGGAGCTTCTGCTGGGCGACGCGGGTGGGAAGGCGTCCGGCCGCGGCAAGGGCCGGGGCGACCAGGCCGGCGCGAACGCCGCCGGCGCGGGCGCGGGCACGGCCACCGCGAGCAAGGAGGAGATCGAGCAGGCCGTGGTGAACATCATCACGGACAACCAGAACAACGGGAAGTCCACCGGCCTCGGCGAGGTGGGCAGCCGCCTGCTGAAGCGCTACCCGGACTTCGACGTGCGCAGCTACGGCACGAACCTGCTGTCGAAGCTGCTCGACGAGTTCCCGAGCGTGCAGATCACGAAGGACGGCAGTTCGGTGACGGTGGAGCTCGCGGGCGACGACCGCGAGCGCCGGGGCGGCCGCGGCAAGGACGCCCCGCACGGCGCGGAGGCGCCGGCCGCCGAGGCGTCCGACGCGCAGGCCGAGCAGGAGCCGAAGGGGCCTGCCGGCGCCGAGGGCGCAGTCGACGCGCAGGCGGAGCCCGTCCCGGCCGAGGGCGCTGACGAGCCGGTGCGGCAGCCGGCTGCGAACGGGGGCGGGGAGGGCGCTTCCGCGAAGAAGCCCCGTCGCTCCACGCGCCCGGCCTCGCACCGCGGCGGGAAGGGCGACGCCCCGAAGGCGACGGCCGAGGATGCCGTCGAGGCGAAGGGCGCCGAGGCTCCTGCCCCGGATGCCCCGGCGGAGGAGCCGCAGGACGCTTCGCGCGCCGCGCAGCCCGAGCCTGTCGAAGAGCCTCCCGTGGACAACCGTCCGGGCCGGGCAGCGCGCTTGAGGGCCGCCGCCGCATGGGCGAACGCCATGGGCGGGCGCAAGGCTGCGGCCAAGGCGAAGCCGGCCGCGCGCAAGGAGCCGGAGGCGGAGGCGCAGGACGCCCCGGCCGCCCCGCAGGCCGAGGAACCCGCAGGGGTGCGGCAGGGGCAGGCGCCCGCAGCGCCGAAGCCGAAGTCCCGCCGCAAGCCGGCCGCCAAGGCCGCTGCGGCCCCGCAGCCCGTCGAGCAGGGCGAGGCCCCGGCACAAGCCGCCGAGGCGCCCGCGAAGGCCCCGGCGAGGGCTTCCGCGAAGGCGGCGCCGAAGCCCACGGCGAAGCGCGCGAAGGCGGCCGGCCCGGCCGAGGCGGCGCGTCCCGCCGAGAAGGCCGCGAAGGCCGGCAAGGCCCCCAAGTCACCCAAGGCCGCGCAAGCACCCGAGGCTCCCGCGCAGGACGCCCACGCCGCAGGCGGGCCCGAGGAGTACATCCGCCAGACGCTGGCCGAGGCCGGCCCCGACGGCGTGGCGCTCGCCACGCTCGGCAAGCGCGTGCGCGGCAGGTTCCGCACGTTCAAGCTGCGCGACCTGGGCTATGCCCAGTTCCGCCCGTACCTCGCCGACCTCGAGGGCGTTGACGTCGAGCAGCGCGACGGCCAGTTCTACGCCCGCCTGGCCCGCTAAGGCGGGCTGCGGACCAGCGAGGCCGGCCCGCCCTTCGGCAGCGGGCCGGCCTCGCGCCCCTTTTCAACCGCTCGTTGACGGAGGACGGGTGCCCGTGCGTCCGTGGTATCCTGCCCCTTGATCCTGTTTCCATCGAGAAGGAACCTTGCCATGAAGAAGATTCTCGCGATCGTGGCGGCCGTGGCGCTCGTCGCCGTGGGCGTCGTGGGCACGCTCGCGTTCCAGCGCGCCTTCGAGCCCAGCGTCAAGCTCACCGCCACGTCCATCCAGGAGCAGCTCACGAACTCCAGCGAGCTGGCCACGGCCAAGCTGGAGTACCGCGGCCTCGTGCGCTATGAGAACGGCGACATCGACTTCATCAACAAGAAGGGCTTCACCATGGTCTACGACGCCGAGGTGCGCGCCGGCGTGGACCTGTCGCAGGCCTCCGTGGACGTGAGCGGCCGCACCGTCACCGTGCGCCTACCGCAGGCCCGTCTTCTGGGCATCGAGATAGACCCGCACTCCATCGAGTTCTACGACTCCGCGTTCGCGCTGTTCAACTGGGAGAACAAGCAGGACACCGCCGAGGCTCTCAAAGCGGCCCAGGCCGACGCCGAGGGCAAGGTCGACCAGACCGGCATGATCGAGCAGGCGAACGAGCAGGCCCGCACCCTCGTGGAGAACCTGCTGCACCCGTTCACCGTGGGAGAGGGCGCCTACACGCTGCAGATCGTGGACGCGTAAGAGGGGCGCAAACTGCGCCCCATACGGAAACGGCGCGGCGGCCCGGTGGACCGTCGCGCCGTTTCCGTATGGGAAGGGGCTTGCCCCGCCCCGCCCTACGCCAGCTCGTTCTCGTCGAACGCGTCGCGGCCCAGGCGGAAGCTGCGGCCCTCGAGGCGCCGCTGGCGGTACTCCGCCGCGGCGGTGAACAGCACGTCGGACGAGGAGTTCAGGGCCGTCTCGCACGAGTCCTGAACCACGCCGATGATGAAGCCGATGGCCACCACCTGCAGGGACACGTCGCCGTCTATGCCGAATAGCGAGCAGGCCAGGGGTATGAGCAGAAGCGATCCGCCGGCCACGCCCGACGCGCCGCAGGCGGAGGCGGCGGCCAGCGCGCTTAGCACCACGGCGGCGAGCGGGTTCACGGCGATGTCGAGCGTGTGGGCGGCCGCCATGGCCATGACCGTGATGGTCACGGCCGCGCCCGCCATGTTGATGGTGGCTCCCAGCGGGATGGAAACCGAGTAGTTGTCCTTGTCGAGGCCGAGCTTCCGGCAGAGCTCCATGTTCACCGGGATGTTCGCCGCCGAGCTGCGCGTGAAGAACGCCGTGACGCCGCTGTCCTTCAGGCACCGCAGCACGAGGGGGTAGGGGTTCGCGCGCACGCAGGCGAACACGATGAGCGGGTTCGCAACGAGGGCGATGAACACCATGCAGCCCACGAGCACGAGCAGGAGCCGCCCGTACTCGGCGAAGATGTCCAGCCCTTTCTGCGACACGGTGGTGTACACGAGCCCCAGCACGCCGAACGGGGCGAGCGCGATCACCCAGCGCACCACGGTGGACACGGCGTCCGACACGCTTGCGAACACGTCCTTCACCGTGCCCGACGCCGTGCGCAGCGCGATGCCCAGCACGACGGCCCATACGAGGATGCCCAGGTAGTTCGCGTTCGCCAGCGCGTCCACGGGGTTCGCCACCATGTTCGAGGCGAGCGTGCCCAGCACCTCGCCGATACCCGAGGGCGTGCCCTGGGCCTCCGCCGGGGCCGCCAGCGTCAGATCGGTGGGGAACAGGTAGCTCGCCCCCACGGCCACGAGCGCCGCCGCGAACGTGCTCACCAGGTAGAGCACCACGACCGTCCGCATGGACCCCGCCGCCTTCGCGTTGGCCAGCGCGCTTGTCACGAGGAAGAACACGAGCACCGGCGCCACGGCCTTCAGGGCCGACACGAACAGCGTGCCCAGAAGCCCCACGGCCTCTGCGCTCGGAAACGCGATGCCCAGCGCCGTGCCCACGGCGAGTCCCGCCACGATGCGCTTGATAAGGCTGATATCGTTGTATTTGCGCGCAAGCGCCTTGAAGTCCACGTCTGCTCCTTGCCTTCGTTCCCTACGGTTCGGGCGCCTATGATAGCAGACCGCGCAACCTGGCCGCGCGCCGCCAAGTTCTGCTATCATGTTCGCTGCGCGAAAAGGGCGCACGTGCGGGCGTGGCGGAATTGGCAGACGCGCCAGATTTAGGTTCTGGTACCGAAAGGTGTGAAGGTTCGAGTCCTTTCGCCCGCACCAAGCAAATTTTCTGAATCTAAGCTTCTCCTAAAGAAAAAAACAGCTTTCCGCATCTAAGGCAGAGCTAACCTTTGGCGATATCTAGGGTATATTTATTAATTAGCTTTTCGACTTGATTAGATGAGACCGCCTGAATTGATCTTTTTGGTAACATTCTGCGGACTCTCATTATGGATTGTGGCGAAACATTACACTCGTCAGATAAATAAGCGGTCCTACGGTATTTAACACCTTTGTTATCCAGCATTTGCACGAAAAGACGTCTATCAGTTTTTCCCTCTTTATCGAGCATGGATAAAGGAATATTGTATTGTACTCGTTCGCCATTGCCATCGTTAATCCATTTATATTTCGCCTTTACATCTAAAGGCGTAATACTTAATGAGCTTTTTGAAATAAAACAAACATAAAGCCTTATTTTCGACAAGCTAACCTTTCCTTTACTTTCTACTAAAATTGAGCAGTACTTTATCATATTTGTGTCCCAAAAAGGCCCTGTACTTTCTATCGATACTCTGGGTATGACATTGCTTGGAGCGAGATCGTTGCTGATGAAAATCCTTTTGATTTTGTTGCGAAAGACATAGCCGAAAACTGTTAAGAGTGTGGCAACAGCTAAAGCCGCAAGCATATTTGCTAGCACATTGGATAAGAATTCTTCCACAGCAAAACCCCCGACAGTAGAGTAATCGTTCTTGTTTACTTCAGTATAAAATATGTTTGCCGCAGCTGCGCAAAATGCGCGTCCTCGCCCGATTCTCGCCTCGGCCGGGGCGCGTTGCGCTAAACTGGTCGCGGATACGAGGGGGGAGTACGCCATGCGCATGCAGCCACGACCGGAAAAACTCACGACCGAGGAGCTCGGGCAGATCGCCGGCCTGGACGCGGCCAAGCTCGATATGCTGGCCGCCTGGGCGAACAAGAAGCTCACCTGCGCGCACTGCAAGCGCTGCACGCTGCGCTGCGAGGTGCTGAAGGAGCCGGACCTGGACATGGGCCAGGTGGAGGAGGGCTACGGCGCCATAGCGGCGCTGCCGTTCGACGACCAGCCCGCCGCCGTGCTGCAGCTCGTGCAGGACCGCCCCGAGCTCTACCACGCGCTGCGCCGCTGCTGCTTCTGCGGCTTCTGCACGGCCACGTGCCAGACCCATGTGCTTGCGCCCGAGCGCATGCGCGACTGGCGCGTGCTGTTCATGCGCGCCGGGCTCATGCCGCCCGACGACTCCAAGCTCGTGATGGTGGACAACGAGTGGAACATCTTCAGCGCCTACCGTGCCGTCTACGGCATCGGCTACCCGGAGCTCGCCTCGCTCGAGCAGGCGGCCGAGCACGGGCCGGGCCTGGCGGACACGCTGTTCTTCCCCGGCTGCTCGTTGGTGAGCTACGCGCCCGAGCTCACGCGCACGGTGGGGAGGTGGCTCACCGACAACGGCGTGGCCTGGGCGCTCTCCACCGACTGCTGCGGAAGCCCGCTCATGAGCGCCGGGCTGTTCGACCGCGCCGCCGCGCTGCGCCAGCGCATCCTCGACCAGATACGCGCGGCGGGCATCGTGCGCGTGGTCACGGTGTGCCCCGGCTGCGGGGAGGAGTTCGTGGAGCTCATGGGCGACGAGGTGGACATCGTCCCCTTGCCGGAGCTCCTGCTGCAGAAGAGCCGCGCCGCCGAGCGCGCCGGCCGCCCCACGGGCTTCGCGCCGCTTCCCGAGCGAAGCGTCACGTTCTTCGACTCGTGCCACGACCGCTTCGACGGCCGCCACGGCGCCGCCATCCGCGCGCTCGTGGCGCGCAACCTGCCCGGGACGGCCCGCCTGGAGATGGACCACCGCCGCAAGGGCACGCTCTGCTGCGGGGCGGGCGGCGCCGTGGCGGCCTACGACGGCGACGTCACGGAGCGCCGCGTGTGGCGCATCATCGACGAGGCGCGCGCGACCGGCGCCGAGACACTCGTCACCACGTGCCCCACCTGCACCTACACGGTGGCGCAGGCCTGCCTCGGCGCGCCGCCCGAGCGCGGCATCGGCAACCGCCACTACCTGGAGCTGCTGTTCGGCCAGACCATCGACTGGCCGCAGGTGTTCGCCCAGCTGGGCGGCATGTGGGAAGGCGAGTACGGCCCCTGGCTCACCCAGACGTTCTTCGCCTAGGAGGGCGCCGCCCGATGCGCGGCCCGGCCGTCGGGAAGGCCGCCGCGGCCCTTACGCCAGGAAGCGTCCCAGCAAAAAGCCGGCCACCACGCAGAGCGCGGCGAACAGGGCCGACAGGCCGATGAGCCGCGCGTCGCGCTTCTCGCGGCGGACGCGCTCGCGCTCGGCACGGTTGCGCTCGAGGAAGAAGGAGTACCCGTCCGAGGTGATGACCACGATGGTGCCGCGCTTGCCCTCGGCCTTCGCGGCCAGCGCCCCGGCATCGATGAGCTCGGCCTGCAGCTCGTCGTCGGGGCGGTAGGGGAAGGCGCAGCGGTACACGAGCTCGCCCTCGACGCTGCACGTCGAGCGCTCGTAGTCTATGAGCCGCGCCAGCTCGCGCTCCTGCGGTATGTTCAAGGAGATGGCCACGCGCACCTCTCGATCGGTTTCATGATGATGGTTTCCATGATAGCGGGTCGCGGCGGGCGGGGGATGTGGAAAATCGCCGGAGATCAGGAAACGTCCCGGTACCCGGAGGCTCCGGACGGGCAGCGCGGCGCCTCGCGCCCGCGTACCGCACCTCTTTCGTCGGTTCTTCGTGAACCTGCTTCCTCAACCCTACCATATGTGCGATAATTCCGTTTCGGTGTGCCAGAGTGCGACTCGGACGTCTTGCGAGGCCGACGCGGATGCGCGCCGCTAGGGGGCAGCCGCCGAGAGCACCGCGCACGCTGCCGCGAGGCGATTTATCGGAAATGATGGAGGATAGTTACGTGGAGACAAAAGTTGAGGCATTGCAGGATAACCGCGTCAAGGTGACCGTTACCGTCGATGCCAAGGATATCGACGCGCGCATCAAGAAGACCTACAAGGACTTCGCGCACAAGTACAACTTCCCCGGGTTCCGCGCCGGCAAGGCGCCGCGCCCGATCATCGACAACGCGCTGGGCGCCGAGGCGGTTCCCGCCACGGTGACGGACGACGTGGTGAACGAGACCTATCCCCTCGCCATCGACGAATGCAACCTGTACCCCGTGTCGAAGCCGACGTTCGCCGAGGACATGGGCCTCGTGGCGGCCGGCAAGCCGTTCGAGTACTCGCTCGAGGTGGAGGTCAAGCCGGAGCTGGAGCTCTCCAGCTACGAGCCGGTGGAGATCGACATGCCCGCCGAGGGCGCGAGCGACGCCGAGGTCGACGACCAGATCGACCAGCTCCGCGAGCACTACTACGACTACGAGGACGCCGCCGCGGCCACGAAGGTCAAGGAGGACAGCTACCTCGACCTGGGCATGAAGGCCACCGACGACGCCGGCGAGGACATCGCCTCCCTGACATCTCCCACGCGCCTCTACGGCCTGGGCACCGGCCTGTTCCCGGCCGCGTTCGACGCCGAGCTCGTGGGCATGAAGAAGGGCCAGAAGAAGGAGTTCTCCATCGACGTGCCGGCCGAGCCGACCGTCATGACGCAGCCCCTCATGGGCAAGACGTCCAAGATCAACTTCGAGGTGGAGGTGCAGGCCGTCAAGAACAAGGTGCTGCCCGAGGTCACGGACGAGTGGGTCAAGGACACGCTCGGCTTCGAGAACGTGGCCGACCTGCGCACCCGCGTGGCCGACTCCATCCTGGAGCAGAAGGAAGAGGTGCTGCCCCGCATCAAGGAGAACCAGTGCCTCTCCAAGCTGGCCGACCGCCTGCAGGGCGACGTGCCGGAGGCCATGTGCGAGGAGGCCGAGACGAGCCTGCTGCAGGACTTCTTCCAGCAGCTGCAGCGCCAGGGCGTGAGCTTCGACGCCTACCTGAAGCAGCAGGGCATCACGCCCGACCGCTTCAAGGAGGACGTGAAGGCGCAGGCCGCCGACATGACCAAGCAGGACCTCGCGCTCGACGCGTGGGCGCGCCACTACAACATGGAGGTCACCGACGAGGATGTGGCCGAGGAGTTCGTGAAGAGCGGCGTGGAGGATCCGAAGAAGCTCCAGGAGGAGTGGCGCCGAAACGGCCAGCTCCACATGGTGAAGAACGGTATCGCCCGCACGAGGGCCGCCGAGGACGTCATGGAGAAGGCCGTCGTGACCATCGTCGAGCCGGGAGCGGCCGCCGACAAGAAGGACGAGAAGAAGACCGCCAAGAAGGCCGCGGCCAAGAAGACCGCCAAGAAGGACGAGGCCAAGGCCGAGGCTACCGAGAAGAAGCCGGCCGCCAAGAAGGCCGCCCCGAAGAAGGCCAAGAAGGACGAGGCCGCCGACGCCGAGAAGGCCGCGGACGCCGAATAGCGCCGCAGGCGGCCCTTCGGACGCGCCCTCCCGGGGGCGCGTCCGCTCGTCTCGCCGAGGGTAACGAAACGGTAGCCTGGCCTTGCGTGGCGGCGAAACGTACATCACTATGGCATTAGACGATTCCGTGCGGTCCCGCCGGGGCCGCGAGCGAAAGCGAGGCAACAAGCTATGAGCTACGATACCAAGGCAGCACTGATCCCCTACGTCATCGAGCAGTCCCCGCGCGGCGAGCGCAGCTACGACATCTACTCCCGCCTGCTGAACGACCGCGTGATCTTCCTGGGCGAGCAGATCGACGACAACGTGGCGAACTCCGTGGTGGCGCAGCTGCTGCACCTGGAGAGCGCCGACCCCGAGAAGGACATCTCCCTCTACATCAACTCGCCGGGCGGCTCCGTCACGGCGGGCCTGGCCATCCTGGACACCATGGACTTCATCAAGTGCGACGTGTCCACCATCTGCCTGGGCGAGTGCGCCTCCATGGCCGCCGTGCTGCTGTCCAACGGCGCCAAGGGCAAGCGGATGTGCCTGCCGAACTCCATGGTGCTCATCCACCAGCCGTCCGGCGGCGCTCAGGGCCAGCAGACCGAGATCGCCATCGTGGCCGACTTCATGCTGAAGACCCGCAACCGCCTGAACAAGATACTCGCGGACAACACGGGCCAGACGCTCGAGACCATCCAGGCCGACACCGAGCGCGACAACTACATGACCGCCGAGGAGGCGCTGGCCTACGGCCTGGTGGACCGCATCACCACGTCGCGCGCCGCCGCCGCGGACACCGAAGAGAAGAAGAGCGAATAACCTGCTATGACGAACGAGAAACACGAGGAATTCGCCGGCCGGGACGACATCGCGTGCGCCTTCTGCGGGAAGCACCCGCACGAGGTGGCCGCGATGATCTCGGGCCCCAACGGCATCTACATCTGCGACGAGTGCATCTCAGTGTGCGCCGACGCCATGATGCGCGATCTGGGGCTCTCCGTGCCGCCCGAGGCGGACGTGCCGATGGAGCCCGAGCCGCAGGGCCGCCACGCCAAGCGCGCGGGCGAGCCGTACGTGGCCGAGGCCGAGCCGGCACCCGAGGACGTGCTGGCCGACCTGCCCACGCCCCACGAGCTGTACGCGGAGCTCTCCGAGCACGTGGTGGGGCAGGAGGCGGCCAAGCGGGCGCTGTCCGTGGCCGTGTACAACCATTACAAGCGCATCAGCCTGGGGGCCGACGCGGCCGAGGGCGACGTGGAGCTGGCCAAGAGCAACATCATGCTCTTGGGCCCCACGGGCTCCGGCAAGACGCTCTTGGCGCAGACGCTCGCCCGCACGTTGAAGGTGCCGTTCGCCATCGCGGACGCCACCACGCTCACCGAGGCCGGCTACGTGGGCGAGGACGTGGAGAACATCCTGCTCAAGCTCATGACGGCGGCCGACTTCGACATCCCGCGCGCTGAGATAGGCATCATCTACATCGACGAGATCGACAAGGTGGCCCGCAAGGCCGAGAACCTGTCCATCACGCGCGACGTGTCCGGCGAGGGCGTGCAGCAGGCGCTCCTGAAGATCGTGGAGGGCACGGAGGCGAGCGTCCCGCCGCAGGGCGGCCGCAAGCATCCCCAGCAGGAGCTCATCCATATCGACACCACGAACATCCTGTTCATCCTGGGCGGCGCGTTCGTGGGCCTGGCCGACATCATCGCCGACCGCGTGGGCAAGAAGGGGCTCGGCTTCAACGCCGACATGCCCGAGTCCAAGAAGCACGCCGAGGCCGAGCTGCTGGCCCAGGTGCTGCCGGAGGATCTGAACAAGTACGGCATGATCCCCGAGTTCGTGGGCCGTATCCCCGTGGTGACGTCGCTTAACGAGCTGTCGGAGGAAGACCTCGTGCGCATCCTCACCGAGCCGAGGAACGCCCTGGTGAAGCAGTACACGAAGATGTTCGACTTCGAGGATTCCACGCTCGTGTTCGAGCCGGAGGCCCTCACCGCCATCGCGCACGAGGCCGTCGAGCACGGCACGGGCGCCCGCGGGCTGCGCTCCATCTGCGAGCGGGTGCTCATGGACGTGATGTACGACCTCCCCGAGCACGAGGGCGCCACCGCCGTCACCGTGCGCGCGAGCGACATCACGGGTGAGACGAAGCCGGAGATCGAGCCGGCGGGCGGGGCCGAGGTCCTGCCGATGGGCGACGAGGTGAGCCTGCAGAGCGCATAGCGCGGTCGCGGGATACGGGAGACGAGCGGGCGGATCGCGGATGTGCGGCGCGCCCGCTTTTCGGTTTGAGAGACTTTGAGGACGAAAGAGCAGACCATGGCCGATAACACGAACGAGAAATCCGGGGCGAGGAAGATCGACTACGACTTCGCAGCCCACGAGCGCCCCCTTTTCGAGGCATGGAAGGATGCCGGCTACTTCCAGCGCGGCGAGGGATTCGGCGCGAAGAAGGGGCAGCCCTACACCATCGTCATCCCGCCGCCGAACATCACGGGCGTGCTGCACATGGGCCATGCCCTGAACGACACCATCCAGGACACGTGCATCCGCCGCGCCCGCATGCAGGGCCGGCCCGCGCGCTGGATCCTCGGCACCGACCACGCCGGCATCTCCACGCAGACGAAGGTGGACAAGAAGCTGGCCGACCAGGGCATCAGCCGTCTGGAGATAGGCCGCGAGGCGTTCGTCGAGGCGTGCTACGACTGGTACAAGGAGTACGGCACCACCATCGTGAACCAGATCAAGGGCATGGGCTGCTCGTGCGACTACGACGACGAGCACTTCACGCTTGAGCCGGCCTACGTGAAGGCCGTGCGGAAGCTCTTCGTGGACTGGTACCACGACGACCTCATCTACAAGGGCAAGCGCATCGTGAACTGGTGCCCGCACTGCACCACGTCCATCTCCGACGACGAGGCCGAGTACGTGGACGAGGCAGGGCACCTGTGGTACCTGCGCTACCCGCTGACCGAGCCCGAGGGCGACTTGGAGTACCTCGTGGTGGCCACCACGCGCCCCGAGACGATGCTCGGCGACACGGGCGTGGCGGTGAACCCGAAGGACGAGCGCTTCAAGCACTTCGTGGGCAAGACGGTGAAGCTGCCGCTCGTGGACCGTGAGATCCCCATCTTCGCCGACTGGCATGTTGATATGGAGTTCGGCACCGGCTGCGTGAAGACCACGCCCGCGCACGACCCGAACGACTGGGCGATGGGCGAGCGCAACGGCCTCGAGCGCATCAACATCTTCGACGAGACGGCGCACGTGGTGGACGGCTACGGGAAGTTCAGCGGCATGGACCGCGACGAGGCCCGCGAGGCCGTGGTGGCCGCGTTCGACGAGCTGGGGCTGCTCGACCACGTGGAGGACCACGACCACTCCGTCATGACGTGCTACCGCTGCCACACGAAGCTCGAGCCCTGGGAGTCCGAGCAGTGGTTCGTGGCCGTGGACGGCCTCAAGCGCGACGCCGCGCGCGTGGTGGAGGACGGAAGCATCCAGTTCCATCCCGAGCGCTGGCGCCAGGTGTACCTCGACTGGCTGGAGAACCTGAAGGACTGGTGCATCTCGCGCCAGCTGTGGTGGGGGCACCGCATCCCCATGTTCTACTGCGACGAGTGCGGCTGGGAGGACGCGTCGGTGGAGGACATCGAGGCGTGCCCCGTGTGCGGGAAGCCCGTGCGCCAGGACGAGGACGTGCTGGACACGTGGTTCTCGTCGCAGCTGTGGCCGTTCGCCACGATGGGCTGGACCGAGGAGGGGGTGGACGCGCCCGAGATGCGCGCCGCGTACCCCACGCAGGTGCTCTCCACCGCGCGCGACATCATGGGGCTCTGGGTGGCGCGCATGGTGATGGCGTCCATGTACTGCACGGAGCAGATCCCGTTCGAGCACGTCATCATTCACCCCACGGTGATGGCCGCCGACGGCAAGCCCATGTCCAAGAGCCGCGGCAACGGCGTGGACCCGCTGCGCCTCATGGAGGACTACGGCGCCGACGGCATGCGCTTCGGCCTGCTCATGCAGGTCACGGGCGCGCAGGACCTCAAGTTCAACGAGGCGAAGCTGGAAAGCTCGCGCAACTTCGCGAACAAGATCCGCAACGCCGCACGCTTCGTCATGATGAACCTGGATGGCTATGAGCCGGGCGAGCCCGCGCCCTCGACGCCGGCCGACCGCTGGATCTTCTCGCGCTTGGCGGGCCTCGTGGCGCGCCTGGACGCGGCGTTCGACGGCTTCGAGTTCGGCGAGGCCACGCGCGAGCTGTACGCGTTCTTCTGGAACGAGTTCTGCGACTGGTACATCGAGTTCTCGAAGGCGCGCCTGGGCGCCGGGGCCGACCCGGCGGACCGCCTGGCGTGCCAGCGCAACCTCGTGTTCGTGCTCGACCAGGCGCTGCGCCTGCTGCATCCCATCATGCCGTTCGTGACCGAGGAGATATACCAGGAGCTGCCCATCGACCGCGAGGGCGCGCCGTACCTCATCGGCGCCGCGTGGCCGGACGCGCAGGAGCTGGCGAAGTACGCGGATGCGGAGGCCGAGCGCGCCATCGAGATGGTGTGCGAGACGGTGTCGGCCATCCGCAGCACGCGCGCCCGCTACGGCATCTCGCCGAAGTCCGAGCTGGCCGTGGTCGTAAAGGCCGACGAGGCGGACGCGGCCCTGCTCGAGGCCCAGCGGGGGCTCATCGAGGGCATGGGCAACACGGCGTCGCTCGCCATCGGCGCGCAGGTGGAGAAGCCGGCCGAGTCCAGCGCCGTGCTGGGCGCGGGGCTGGAGGTGTACCTGGTGCTGTCGGGCCTCGTGGACCTCGACGCCGAGCGCGAGCGCCTTGCGAAGGAGCAGGCCAAGCTCGCCGCCGACGCGGGCAAGCTGGAGAAGAAGCTCTCCAACCCCGGCTTCCTCGCCAAGGCCGCGCCCGAGATCGTGGAGAAGGACCGCGCCAAGCACGCCGAGCTCGCCGACAAGCTCGCCCGCGTGGAGGCCCAGCTGGCAGAATTGGGGTAGGGGCGGAGCGGGTGTGACAGGGACCCCCTGTCACACCCGCCGGCCGCCAGGACGCATCGAGGCGCGGGCACGGGTCCGGATGGGCGCCTCTTGCGGAAATTGCCTGAACACGGGGGTGCGGTCGGACAACTTTGGTATAATGACTGACCGTGTCGGCGCTTCTGGCGGCCGGCACGGTGCATCGGGCGCCCGTGCGGCGCCTGGCAAGTCGAAGAAAACGAGGTTGAAATGAGCGAACTGCTGTCCCAGTTGTGGACGCCCGAGTTGCAGGCCGCGTTCACCGTGGTCGTCATACTGCTCGTCATTCTGTACGTGCTCTCCATCGTCTGGGTGGTCCGCGACGCGTACCTGCGCGGCTCCTACTGGTACGTGTGGGCCATCGTGGCGCTCATCCCGCTGCTGGGCATCATCGCGTACTGCCTGCTGCGCCCGCCGCTGCTGCAGATCGACCGCGACGAGCAGGAGCTGGAGATCGCGCTCAAGCAGCGCGAGCTCATGAAGTACGGCGAGTGCGCGAACTGCGGCTATCCGGTGGAGGCCGACTTCGTGCTGTGCCCGAACTGCCACCAGCGCCTGAAGAACCTCTGCGGCACCTGCAACCATGCGCTCGACCCGTCGTGGACCGTGTGCCCCTACTGCGCGACCCCCGTGGGCGGTGCCGCGCCCGCACGCCGCAGCGCCCCGCGCGCCCGAACGCAGCAGCCGCAGCAAGCGGCTCCCCAGCAGAGGCAGGGCCGGACCCGCTCCCCGCAAGGCGAGCATCCCGCCCCGTAACCCGCGCTGTCGAAGAAGCCGCCTCGATCCCGAGGCGGTTTTTTATGCCTGCTTTCTGCGGCGTCTGTTGAAACCGTGTGCCCGGGGGACCTTCCGGCCGTTCGTGGCATACTGAGCCCAGGCTGCGCACTCAAGACGCGGCCGTACCGATCGTGCAGGCGCTTTGTGCGCGCCCGGCACAGGAAAGGAACCATCATGAACATCGTACTCCCCGACGGCTCGGGCAAGGAACTCGCCGACGGCGCCACCGTCGCCGACGTGGCCGCCTCCATCGGCGTGGGCCTCGCCAAGGCCGCGCTCGCGGGCATCGTGAACGACCAGCCGGTCGACCTGTCCGCGCCCGTGGCCGAGGGCGACTCCGTGGCCATCGTCACCGCCAAGAGCGACGAGGGCCTGGAGCTCCTGCGCCATTCCACGGCGCACGTCATGGCCGCCGCGCTCGTCGACCTCTACGGCGACGTGCAGTTCGGCGTGGGGCCGGCCATCGAGGGCGGCTTCTACTACGACGTGAAGACGGGCCGCGCGCTCTCGCCCGACGACTTCGCCGCCATCGAGGCCCGCATGGCCGAGATCGTCAAGGCGGACGAACCCTTCGAGCGCCGCGTGGTCACCCGCGCCGAGGCCGAGGATATCTTCGCGGACCAGCCGTTCAAGCTGGAGCTCATCGCCGAGCTTCCCGAGGACGCCGTCATCACCACGTACACCATCGGCAAGTTCACCGACCTCTGCCGCGGGCCGCACCTGCCCTCCACCGGCAAGCTGGGCGCGTTCAAGCTGACGAAGCTTGCCGGCGCATACTGGCGCGGCGACGCCGAGCGCGAGATGCTCACCCGCATCTACGGCACGGCGTTCTTCAAGCAGAAGGAGCTGGACGAGCACGTGCGCAACCTGGAGGAGGCCGAGAAGCGCGACCACCGCAAGCTGGGGCGCGAGCTGGGCATCTACGTCATGGACCCGCTGGCGGGCGCCGGCCTGCCGCTGTACCTCCCCAAGGGCGCGCGCATCATACGCACCCTGCAGGAGTGGCTGCGCCGCGACCTGTACACGCGCGGCTACGAGGAGGTCATCACCCCGCACATCTACAACGCCGACGTGTGGAAGACCTCGGGCCATTACGGCTTCTACAAGGAGAACATGTACTTCTTCGAGATCAACGAGGGCGATGACGAGAACCCCCGCATGACCGAGTACGCCGTGAAGCCCATGAACTGCCCGGGCCACGTCATGCTGTACAAGAGCGAGCTGCATTCCTACCGCGACCTGCCCCTGCGCTACTTCGAGTTCGGCACGGTGTACCGCCACGAGATGTCGGGCGTCGTGCACGGCCTGCTGCGCGCCCGCGGCTTCACCCAGGACGACGCGCACGTGTTCTGCACGCGCGACCAGGTGGTGGACGAGGTGGTGGCCATCCTCGGGCTCGTGGACCACATCATGTCCACGTTCGGGTTCGAATACGAGGCCGAGATATCCACGCGCCCCGAGAAGTCCATCGGCACCGACGACATGTGGGAGCATGCCACGGGTGCGCTCAAGGAGGCATGCGAGCGCCACGGCCTGTCCTACGACATCAACGAGGGCGACGGCGCGTTCTACGGCCCGAAGATCGACATCAAGGTGAAGGACGCCATCGGGCGCACCTGGCAGTGCTCCACCGTGCAGGTGGACTTCAACATGCCCGAGCGCTTCGGGCTCACCTACCGCACCGAGGACAACACCGAGGAGCGCCCCTGGATGCTCCATCGCGCCATCTTCGGCTCCATCGAGCGCTTCTTAGGGATCCTGATCGAGCACTACGCCGGCGCGCTGCCGCTGTGGCTGGCCCCCGTGCAGGCGGCCGTGCTGCCGCTGGCCGACCGCCACAACGAGGCGGCCCACGAGCTTGCGTTGAAGCTGGCCGACGCGGGCGGGCGCGTGGAGGTGTACGACCAGAACGAGCCCATGCGCGTGAAGATCGCGAAGGCCCAGAGCCAGAAGATCCCGTACATGGTGGTGCTGGGCGACAAGGAGATCGAGAACGGCACCGTGTCCGTGCGCGAGCGCCACGAGGGCGATCTCGGCGCGTGGGACGTGGAGAAGCTGGTGCAGACCATCAAGGACGCCGCGCTGTAGCGGCGTGCCGGGCCGGGCGGCGCCTGCGCGTCGTACGGCCAAGCGGCGGCCTGCGCCGTGCCGCATTGGCTATCTTAAGTGGCCCCCGCCTGGTCGGGGGCCTTTTTCTGCTTGTCGAACGGGGCTTCGGCAGGTATGATGGCCCAGGGTAGGTCAACGATAGGGGAGGGGAACGTTTCCATGAAGAGAATCAAGATCGCCGCCGTCTGCGCCGCCGCGCTCATGGTGCTGTGCCTGGGGGCGCTCGCGGGATGCGGGCCGAACGACGAGGAGGTCATCCGCAACGGGGTGGCCGAGGAGCTGGACGGGCTGAAGAACCTGGACGAGGCGGCGCTCGCCGACCTCATGTCCGGTGCGGACGTTGCGGACCTGTCCGAGTTCGGCATCGACGCGAACGAGTTCATGAAGGCTTACCTGGCCGGCTTCGATTACCGTATCGACGACGTGACGGTCGACGGCAAGGAGGCGCATGTCGACGTGGCGCTCACGTGCAAGAGCTACGCCGCCTACGAGCAGGCGCTCGAGGATGCCGCGGCGAAGCTGGCCGAGGACGAGTCGTTCCTCGAGCTTCCCGAGGCCGAGATGAACCAGAAGATCGGGGAGACCGTGATGGAGGCCACGGCGGCCATCGAGCCGGTCGATGCCGGCTCCGTCACGATCGACTACACGCTCGAGGGCAGCACCTGGACGCCTACCGAGCAGTCCACCCGCAACATAGCCGAAGTCCTGTTCGGCTAGGAGGGCGCGGGCGTGGAATACGGCTGGGGGTTCGCGGCGCTCATGGCGGGCCTGCTGCTCACGGGGCTCGTGTTCGTGGTGACGGGCATCCAGATGGCCTGCGGCCGCTGGCGGCATGCGCTCGCCGGCGCCGCAGGTCTTTCGGAGCGCGAGCGCGAGGCGGCCGGCGTGGCGCAGGCAGCCCGCGTAGGCGGCGTGCTGCTCGTCGCCGTCGGTGCGGGCGTCGTGGGTCTCGGCGGCTGGCAGGCCTGGACGTCCTACACGCCCGAGGGCGACGGCGTGCTGACGGCGGCCGGCGTGTTCCTGGTGCTCGTCGATCTGTTCGTGGCCTGGGCGCTGCGCGCCGCACGCCAGGAATACGAGGACGGCTCCTAGCCTGCCCGGTTGCGCCATCCGTCAGGCACGGGGCCCGTCGTCCCCGTTCTCGCCGTGTCCCGTGCGCGTGCCGTGCCGGTCGCCCAGGGCCGCCGTCCGCAACTCGTGCGCGTCCTCGAACAGCCGTCGCGCGTCCTCGCGGCTGACGCCCATGCGCTCGGCCGCGCCGCCCAGCTCGTTCATGCGGCGCCGGTACTCCCTCACGGCATGCTCGGCAACGAGGCGCCGCCGCTCCTCGCGGCGCTGCTGCCGGTCCGCCAGGCGGGGCCCGTCGCCGTCGGGGTCGGCATCGTCCACGAGGGCGCGCCGCGCCATCTCCTGGGAGGCCAGGTCAAGCGCCTCGTCGATGGCGCGCTTGCGCGCCGAGGCGCGCTGGAGCAGGGCCGCGCGGTCCTGCCAGTCCAGATCCTCGAAGTCGCGCCCCTCCCGCCGCGCCGCCAGCCGCTCGAGCGCCTCCCTGCGCGCGAGCATGCGCTCCAGCTCCCAGTGCTCGCGCAGGATGTCGCCGATGTCGCGCGGGTTGTGCGCGATCTCCCTCACGGCCTCGATGGGCTTCGCGTCGGCCACGCGGTAGGTGAGCATGCCCAGAAGCGGCATGAGGAACACGGTGATGGCTCCGGCCGCCACCAGCACGCTGGCCGTCTCCTGCGGCATGGCGCCCGCGCTCACGGCCACCGACGTGACGGCCACGATGATGGGCAGCGCCGTCGTGCAGTACAGCGCGATGGTCAGGCGGTTGTGCGTGGATATGTCGCGCGTGTCCTTGCCGGTCGAGAGCGCGACGAAGATGGGCACGGCGCGGATGAGCAGCAGAAGCGCGATGAAGCCCACCAGCACCTCGGGCTGCTGGAACACGGCCGCCAGGTCGATCTTCGCACCGGAGACCACGAAGAAGATGGGTATGAGGAAGCCGTACGCCACGCCGTCCAGCTTGTGCTCGAGCGCGTGGTCGCCCTCGGGGATGATGTAGCGCAGCACGAAGCCCGCCGCGAACGCCCCCAGCACGATGTCGAGGTCGAACGCGGCCGACAGGGCCACCAGCCCCACCAACAGGAGCACCGTCACGCGCATCATGGTCTGCGAGGTGCCCTCGGCGTTGGCGGTGAGGAAGCGGAACAGCCGGTGGCCGGCCTTCTTCGCCTTGGCGGGCACCACCGCCACCAGCACGCACAGGGCCATGAACGCCACCAGGATGAGCACGGTCTTCCACTCGGCGCGCGTCGACAGCAGAAGCGCCATGGCAAGCACCGGGCACAGCTCGCCCCACGTGCCGTAGGCCAGGACGGACTCTCCCACGCGCGTGCCCATGAGCTCGCGCTCCTTGAGGATGGGCATGAGCGTGCCGAGCGCCGTGGTGGTCAGCGCGATTGCCACGGCCACGGACTCTATCTCGTTCACGAACAGGCCGCTGGCGAAGTGCACGAACAGGAAGGCCAGCACGATGGACACGGCCCAGGTGGCCAGGCCCCGCTTGCCCTGGGAGCCGGTGAGGCTCCTCGGGTTTATCTCGTAGCCTGCCAGCAAAAACAGGAAGGCCAGGCCCAGGTCGGACAGCAGCCCCACCGAGTCGGTGAGCTCGATGGCGCCCACGAGGTTCGGCCCGAGCACGGCGCCGGCGATGAGCAGGAACACCGTCTCGGGAATGAGCTTGCCGGGGATGAGCTTGGCCAGGATGGGGCACGCCGCCGCGACGAGCGCGATGATGGCGAGCGAGATGAGGTCGACGGGCATGGAGGGCCTTTCGGGCGAGCGGAAACAACGTTTGCAGACGGACGATGCCATTGTAGCGCAACGGAGGGGGAGGGCATCGTGGTATGCTTAGGGGTGCACACAGAGCACGTAGCGCCCGCCGCCCCTGCGGCGCGGGCGGGCAGGAGAAGGAGCGAACCCCATGATCGTCACCATCGAGGTCTCCGCCGAGGGCCGCCGGCCCCGTGCCGGCTTAGGGCGGGCGCGGGCCCATGGCTAAGAGGGAGGAGCTGCCAGAGCGACGGCTGGCCCAGGCGTCCCCGCTCAAGCGGCAGGCGTTCCTTGCCTTGGAGGACGTACGCGCGGCGCGCGGCGCGGCGCGGGCGGTGGGCATCGCGCTGTTCGCGCTCATCGTGGCGAACGCGCTGCTCGTGTTCGCCGAGCCGCAGATCGACGTGTCGTCGGGCGTGGCGCATGCACTGCTCGTGTTCGGCCTGGCCTCGAGCGTGTGCTTCGCGGCGGAGTATGCGGCGCGCCTGTGGGTGGCCGACCTCGTGCATCCTTGCTGCGGGCCCGCGAGGGCGCGGCTGCGCTACGTGCTCTCGCCCATGGGGCTCGTCGACCTGCTGGCGTTTTTGCCGGGGCTGCTGGTGTTGGCGGTGCCGGTGTCCGCCTCGGCGCTCAACGCCGCGCGCATCATCCGCCTGCTGCGGCTCGTCAAGCTGTCGCGCTACATGCGCGGTCTGCGCTCCATCGCGCGCGTGTTCGCGAAGCGACGCCAGGAGATCGTTGCCGCGTTCACGGTGCTGGGGCTGCTCACCGTCACAGCCAGCGTGCTCATGTACGAGGCCGAGTACCCCGTGCAGCCCGATCGGTTCGACAGCGTGCTCACGGGCATGTACTGGGCCATGACCACCATCACCTCCACGGGTTACGGCGACCTCGTGCCCGTGACGGCGGCGGGGCGGCTCATCGGCTTCGCCACCATGCTGCTGTCCATAGGCGTGGTGGCCATCCCGGCGGGCATCTTCTCGGCCGGATTCGTGGCGGAGTTCCGCGCGCAGGACGCCCGCGCCCGCGTGCGGCGCGGCGAGGGGGACGGGAGCGGGGGCCGTCCTGCCGACGGGTGCGACGCGGCGGACGGGGACGATCCCGGCGAAGAGGAGGCCGGCGGGGCGTAGGCCCGGCCGCCGCAGGGGGCGGCTAACCGGCGAGGTATCGCTCCAGGGCGCCCCAGACGCGCAGGGCCTCGGCGTAGCCCTGCTCGTAGAGGGCCATGAGCTTGGCCGGGTCCTTCTCCATGCTGGACACCGTGACGGGCTCGGGCGGGCGGATGAGGAAGAGCTGCCCCTCGTCGTGCAGGCACGGCAGCGCCCGGTACAGGCGGTTGTACTCGTAGTGGCGGTGCTGCAGGCGGTCGACGTAGAAGGGGAAGTCGGCGTAGCGCTGGCGCAGGAGCGCCATGAGCTTGTTCGGGCCCTTCAGGTAGTCCTCGGCCTGCGTGAGCACCACGATGCGCTTGGCGGGGCCGGTGAGCAGCGAGTAGAGCACGGGCACGCTGTCGCACGTGCCGCCGTCCAGCAGGTGCTTGCCGTCCACCTCCACGATCTGGCTCACGAGCGGCATGGACGACGAGGCTATGAGGTAGTCGACGTCGGCCAGGGCGTCGGTGAACTCGTGGTAGTCGGCCTCGCCCGAGTCCAGGTCGCTCGACACGGCCACGAGGCGCATCGGCGAGCTGTTGAAGGCTTCGTAGTCGAAGGGCTCCAGCTCGTTGGGTATCACGTTGAAGGCGAAGTCGCGGCCGCAGGCGTTGCCCGTGCGCACGAAGCTCTTCAGGGACAGGTAGCGCCAGTCGCCCGCGTATTTCACGTTGAGGTAGCAGGAGCGCCCCGCATCGCCGGCCACGTAGTTGTAGCCGCAGAGCGCGCCCGCCGACACGCCCACCGTGCGCTCGCAGAACAGCCCGCGGTCCATGAAGGCATCCAGCACGCCGGCCGTGAACTGGCCGCGCATGGCCCCGCCCTCCAGCACGAGGTCGACGGGCGCCACGTCATGCCCGCGCCAGGCGGGCTCGTGGAGGTAGCGGGTGCCGGTGCGGGGGAGGCGTGCGGTCGTGTCACTCATGCGGGGGTCCTTTCTGCGCGTTCGCGCCCCATTATAGCGCAGCGGCGCGACCGGCGCCGCGCGCCGTAGCCGAACCGGGAGGCGGTGGCCGTTATCTCCTTCCCGCAAACTGTGAAGTAACCATGGAGCGCCTGCCGGCGGATCGGCCGCTCGCGGCGCGAAAATGTCGGGAAACCCAATATTTATGCCCTAAACCGTAACAATTAGATGCACAGTTGAGCGAAGGCGTTTACAATACGGGCAGAACAGACAGGATCGCGCGCCCGCCGGGTGCTGCGAGCGGGGCCGTGCGAGCGGCCAAGACCATAAGGAGGCTTTACATGAGCGAGGTCGTTTCTTCTTCCGATTTCCAGTCCAAGGTGCTCGACGCGCAGGGTCCCGTGCTGGTGGACTTCTTCGCCACGTGGTGCGGGCCGTGCAAGATGCTGGCGCCCACCATCGACGAGATCGCAGGCGAGCAGGCCGGAAAGGCGACGGTGTACAAGCTCGATATCGACCAGAGCCCCGACATCGCCCAGAAGTACGGCGTCATGAGCGTGCCCACCTTGATCGTGTTCGAGAACGGCCAGGTGAAGAAGCAGGCCGTGGGCGTGCAGCCCAAACAGAACATCCTGTCGATGCTGGCGTAAACGCCGCCTCGCCGTAGGTTTTCCGGAAGCGCCGGCCGCCTTGGGCAGCCGGCGCTTCCTTGCGCTCGGGGTGACAAAGGGACGGGGATAACGTCACATTCCCAAGCGACCACCGAGATCCGAGTACTTCGGGGAATGTGACGTTATCCCCGTCCCTTTGTCACCCCTCCAGCACCCAGGCGCGGTAATAGTCCCAGCGTGACGCGTGCGGGCCCTCCTCGACGGCGGTGAGCAGGTAGGTGCCCACCGCGAGGCGCGGCTCGAGGCCCTGCCGGGCCGCCTCGGCGAACAGCGCGGCGGCGTTGCTGCGGTTCGGGTCATCCGGGTCCACCAGCAGCAGGCACTCGCGGCCCTCGCCGGCGTCCGGCGCGCCGCGCTCCCAGACGGCGCCCGCATGCGTGGGCGTGTCGGCCACCATCTCGAACACGGTGCCCGGGTCCGCCGCGTCCACGAGCACGGCGAAGCGCCACGGCTCGTCCACCAGCAGGGGCCAGAGGGAGGGGTCGGCGTAGTCGATGGCGTCGAGGCGGGCGATGGCGGGCGCGCCGGGCCGCATGCCCGCCGCCTCCAGCCCCTCGGCCCGTGCGTTCAGGGCGCGCTGCCGCGCAAGGCGGGCCCGCATGGCCTCCAGCTCGGCGATGCGCTGCTCCACGTCGCGGGCCGTGCGGTCGAGCGCGTCATCCAGGTCGCGTGCCGAGAGCGTGCGGTAGCCCGCCAGCTCGCGCACCGGCACGCCCAGGCGGCGGTAGAACGCGATCTCGCTCGCGTCGATGAGGTCGTGCAGCGCGTACTGCCGGTAGTCGTTGCCGCGGTTGCGGCCGGCGCGCACGAGCCCCTCGCGCTCCCAGTAGCGCAGCGTCGACGGCGCCACGCCCAGGTAGCGCGCCGCGTCCTTGATGTCGTACAGCACGGGTTCCATGACGCGCTCCCTTTCCGTTTGGAGATTTGGGGGAGGTGGGCAGGGCGCCCCTTTACCTTAAAGTCGCTTTAAGGTTTAGAGTATCATGCGGCAAAAGCCAAGACAAGCCCCGCCGCGCAGCGAAGCGCCGGCGGAGGGGGCGCCCCTTGGGGGCGCGGCAGCGCAACAGCGGAGTGGAAAACCATGATCAAGAAGAATATGTTGAAAGAGTACCTGCGCTACATCCTGCCCACGATGCTCACGTTCACGCTCGCCAGCGTGTACAGCATCGTGGACGGCATGTTCGTGGGGCACGCGGTGGGCGATGCGGGCGTCGCGGGCATCAACGTGGCGTTCCCGCTCGTGGCCTTCGTCATGGCCGTGGGCACGGGCATCGGCATGGGCGGCGGTGTGATATCGTCCATCGCGCGCGGCGCGGGCGACGAGGCGAAGTCGCGGCGCGCCGTGGGCACGACGTTCACCCTGCTGCTCTTGGCGGCGCTGCCCGTCATGGCGCTGCTGCTGTTCGCGGCCGAGCCCATCTGCCGCCTTCTGGGCGGGCAGGGCGGCACGCTCGAGCAGGCCGTGGCGTACACGAGCGTCATCGCATGGGGCGTGCCGTTCCAGATATTCGTCACGGGCTGCACGCCGCTCATCCGCAACCAGGGGCGCGTGGGCTTCGCCATGGCGGTGCAGGTGTTCGCGGGCCTGATGAACGTGGCCCTGGACTACGTGTTCGTCATGCTGTTCGGCTGGGGCACCGCCGGCGCCGCGGCGGCCACGGCGGTGTCGCAGGCGGCGGCGTTCGTGCCGGTGCTCGTGTTCTTCCTGATGAGGAGGAACCGTATCGCGCGGGCCGACCTGCGGCCGGACGGCAAGATAGTCGCCCATGCGCTCAAGCTGGGGCTCGCCCCGTTCGGCCTGACGCTCTTGCCCGAGGCCACGGTGGTGGCCATCAACGTGAACCTGTCGGCCTACGGCGGCGAGACGGCGCTCGCGGCCTATGCCGTGGTGTCCTACACCGCCTGCGTCATCCAGATGCTCATCCAGGGTGTGGGCGACGGAAGCCAGCCGCTCATCTCCAAGCACTACGGGGCGGGCGATGCCGACGGCGTGCGGCGGTTCAGGAACACGAACTACCTCATTACCATCTCACTGGGCGCGCTGGGGCTTCTGGCCATGTACCTGCTGCGCAACCAGGTGCCGCTCCTGTTCGGCTCGTCGGCCGAGACGGCCGCCATCGTGGCGTACGCGCTGCCCATCTTCTCCATGGCGTACGTGTTCTACGGGTTCACGCACGCGTCCACGTCGTACTTCTACGCGGTGGACGACGCCCGCGCCTCGAACGCCATCGTGTACGGCGAGGCGGTGCTCGTGGTGCTGGTGGTGTTCGGCATCGCGCGGGTGGCGGGCGTCGACGGCATCTGGTTCTCCGTGACCATCGTGCAGATGGTGCTGGCCTGCGCGGCCGGGGCGCTGCTGCGCTACCGCCACCGGAGGCGCGCCGCGCAGGCCGCCCCCGCAGCCAAGCCGGCGGGCGGGGGCTGCTAGCGCCGCCCCTGCGCGGGGGCGCCCTGCGTCCCAGGTCGGCCGATGCGCGGGGACCGATCGGCCCGAGGCGTATGAGCGCGCGGCCGGGCCGGTTTGGACGGGTCCGCCGGGCCGGGGCTGCATCGTGCGGCGTGCAGTCGTGCGGAGGTGCGTTCGCACCCGCGGCCCGGCCGATGCGCTCGCATCGGACTGCGCGACCTGCTCGGCTGCCCTGACTGCGCGTTTGCTTCGAGTTGTCCCATTCATCCGGCGCCCAGCCAGCGCGCATCGGCCGCGGGCCGGTCCCGTTTGGCGCCCGGTTCGCGCACCCATCCTCGCTCGAGCGCATGCGCGCGCTCCGCAGAGCCGGCTCCGCTGTTAAACCACCATTGACATATACCCGTGCCTCTCGCCGATCGTCCACCTGTTGACGCAGCTCATGAATGGGCGGGCCTCCAGGTGGGTCAGCTGCCGCGTGCAGACGTAGCGCCCGTTCGCCTCGTGGCCGTACAGGAGCTCCCTGCGGTCCCTCGCGCTGGAGCGGAACTGCTCGCGCCAGCAGAACCAGTCGAGGTAGCGCTGGAGCCTGCGGTTGGAGACGCCGTTGAACCGGCCGACGAAGGACTTGAGCCTCGAGTGCAGGGAGTTGACCATCTCGAGCTCCCTGCTCCCCCGCACCTCGTGCGGCCTGCCCCCGAGCGCCCAGTCGTTGTAAGCCCTCCACCCGTCGGTCGCGACCTCGCACGAGGCGGGCAGGCGCGCGCCGAGCACTACCATCGCGCTCGCGGAGTCCTCGGCCCCGTCGACGACCTCGCAGAAGCAGTCGCCCAGCTCGCTCACCCCGCACAGCACGCACGTCCCCTTGTCGGCCTCGTGCCCGGTGCGGTGGGGCTCCCGCCCCAGCTCGAACCATCCGCTGCGCGAGTGGTCGCCCGGCAGGGAGTCGTGCAGGTAGGTGCCGTCGACCTCGAAGGACTCCCCCCGCAGGGGCAGCAGCCTGCGCCCCATGACCTCGCAGACGCGCATCCTCATGAACCAGGCGGTGTAGAGCGAGGTGCCGACCCTCCTCGCGGTCTCGCGCAGGGGGAGGGCGTCGGCCATGCACGCCGCGAACTCCATCCACGCCGGGGCGGGCAGCTTGGAGCGGCCCAGCAGGGAGAAGGTTCTCGCCCCGAAGGTGCGCCCGCACCCCCGGCACAGCCAGCGCTGGCCGGAGGAGTCGCGGCCCTTCCGCACGAAGGCCGGGCAGCCGCACTTGGGGCACCGGTCGGGCTCGCCGCAAGCGGAGGCTGCGAGGTCCTCCGCGATGGCCCTTCTCAGCACCTCGGCCAGCTCGCGCTTATCGGCGAGCGACATCGTCGCGACTTGGTCCATGATCCCCATGGCGGGTCCTTTCCCTCGTGCTTTTTCGACGATCGCATCGTAGGGCAGAGGACCCGCTTCGCCTATCCCGGGATAGGGACTATGTCAATGTTGGTTTAACAGCGGACGCGGACTCTTCGCGCACGGGTGCGGGCCGGGTTTGATCGAGCGGCGTGGCCGAGCCTGTCGGCAGCGGATCGGAAGGGCTGTGCCGATCCGCCGCCGACTTCGGCGTCAGGCCATGGCCGGCGCCCGGCCTGCCTCCTGCTGCTCCACGAGGGGCTTGAGGTAGCCGTAGCCCTCGGCGTCCATGCGCTCGAGCGGCACGAAGCGCAGGGCGGCGCCGTTGATGCAGTAGCGCAGCCCGCCCGCCTCGGCAGGGCCGTCGGTGAACACGTGGCCCAGGTGCGCGTCGCCCGCGCGGCTGCGCACCTCGGTGCGCAGGGTGCCGAAGCTGCGGTCCAGGTGCTCCGTGACCACGTCCTTCGAGAGGGGACGCGAGAACGCGGGCCATCCGCAGCCGGAGTCGAACTTGTCCGCGCTGGCGAACAAGGGCTCGCCGCTGGTCACGTCCACGTAGATGCCGGGCTCGAACGCGTGGTCGTAGGGATGCGCGAACGGGCGCTCCGTGGCGTTCTCGCGCACGACGCGGTACTGCTCGGGCGAGAGCGCGCGGCGCAGCTCGTCGTCGGGCGGGGCGGCATAGCCCCGTGCGCGGATGGCGTCGGCCACGCCGGCCGCGTCGAGGGGGCCGGCGCCGGGGGCGCTGGGGGTGCTGTCGGCTGCGCCGGCCTTGGCGTCGGGGGCGGCCTTGGCGGCAGCCTCGGCCGGGCTGCCTGCCCCGTCGGCGGAGGCGCTCGGCGCCTCGCCTGCGCCGGCCTTGGCGCCGGGGATGGCGCCCGCCACCGCCGGATCGTCGGGCGACTCGCACAGGCCGTCGAACTGGATGCACGGCCGTCCCTCCGCAAGCCCCATGCGCCGTGCGAAGGCCTCGGCGGCGCCCAGGTCGATGTGGCAGTAGCCGTGCGGGTTCTTGCCCAGGTAGTCCTGGTGGTAGTCCTCGGCTGCGTAGAAGCCGTCGAGGGGCTCGATCTCCGTGACGATGGGCTCGGTGTAGCGCGCCTGCTGGCGGCGCAGCGCCGCCTCGATGGCGGGCAGGTCGGCCTCGTCCTGCCAGTAGATGCCGCTGCGGTACTGCGTGCCCGCGTCGTTGCCCTGGCGGTTCAGGCTCGTGGGGTCCACGACCTCGAAGAAGCCGTCGAGCAACACATCGGTGGGCAGGATGCGCCGGTCGTAGGTCACGGCCACCGTCTCGGCGTGGCCCGTGTTCCAGTTGCACACGTCGCGGTAGCTGGGGTTCTCGGTGGAGCCGTTCGCGTAGCCCGCCACCGTGCGCCGCACGCCGGGCAGGCGCTTGAGGAATGCCTCGAGCCCCCAGAAGCAGCCGCCGGCCAGGTAGAGCGTGTGCAGGTCCTCGCCGTCCGTCCCGCCGCGACGGCCTTCGCCCGCCTGCCCTCCGTGCAGGTGCGGGCCTCCGGCCGACGGGCCGTGCAGGTGCGCGCCGCGTGCCGGTGACGATCCGGCCGGGCGGTTCGTGTTCTCAGCGTCCATGGAGCGTTCCTTTCCTCGCTTGGTCGCCTCCATGGTAGTGCGCCTTGCGGGCGCCCGGCGCGGCCTTCGCGAAACCGTCACGCACGCGTTGAGCACGCGGGCTTTCGCGAGGCCCGGCGCGGCATCGCTCACTCGCCGCGGTCATCCTTCTGCGCGAGGCCGCGCTCGTGGCAAAACGCGTCGAAGGCGTCGAGCAGCTCCATCTTCGTATGGATGCCTATCTTGCGGTAGATGTTGTAGATATGCGTCTTCGCCGTTCCCTGCGCGATGAACAGCTGGTCGGAGATGTACTGGGTGTTGCGCCCCTTGACCAGCAGGTCGAGCACCTCCATCTCGCGTTTCGACACGCTCCATATCTCTCCGAACGCCACGAGGCTCTGGGCGAAGCCCCCTTCGCCGCGGCTGGCGGTGGCCGCTTCTTCGGAGAGGATACGCTCGTCGGCGACCCCCTGGACGGAGAACATCTCCTTCTCGGTGAACACGAGCGTCGAGGCAGCCACCACCACCACGATGCCCACGGCCATGGCGACGAGCGTCGGGTCGAGGGGCAAAAAAGTCGTTGCGTACCCTATCGACCAACCTCCGAGGATGCCTCCGGTGATGGCCAGGCGGGCGAATCCGAGCACGCGCACGAGCGACAGCCCCCGTACCTTCACGGCATTGCAGAAGTCGTTGAGCGCAGTGATCTCGAACGTGAGGTAGGCGAGCATAACGCATGCGCTGGCAACGAAATAGGTTCGGTCGTCCGAGAAGAGAAACGCGGCAAAACCCACGGCGAACAGCAGCGGGATGAGCCGGTATGCCAGGTAAAGCCGTCGCGCGCCTTTCTGGGACCGGAAAGTGGCTGCCAGGAGAACCCCCAGCACCAGGCAGCAAGGTGCCTCGATGTAGGGGCCGACGAAGCCTCCCCCGAACCCATTGCACACTGCGACGCTCGTCATGAGGCCGAACAGGAGGGCGTACAGGCCGAGCGTGCAGGCCATGCGGTGCATGTAAGGGAACGTGGTCTCTCCGTCCGTCCCCCCTGGCTGCCCATGCGAGAACATGGAGGGCTCGCCCGTCTCCTTGGTGTAGAAGCGGTTCGACAACGAGAACGCCAGCCCAGAGAGCACAGGCAGCGCGGCTGCGCAGGCGAGTGCCATACGCGCGTCGAGGCTCATGATGACGATGCAGAGCAGGGCCCTGCCGCATAGGAGAGCGCCATGTAGAGCGCCGTCCCGCCCACGCGCATATGCCCGAAGAAGCACAGCCACAGCATGAACGTAGCCGCATCGGCCAAGGCGCAGCCGAGCCGATGACGAGACCGCCTTCTGCCGCAAGGAGCGACACGGTGCCCAGGGGGCCGACGACGAAGCAGGCTGCCAACAGCACCTTGCGGCCCCCGTCGGAGGAGAGCTGCCGTGCGAACGCCACGATGGCGGCGACGGAAGCCAGCCTGAAGCCCAGCTCCCAGATCTCGAAGGGCGCTCCTGCGAAGGATACGTCGCCCACGATGGGCGAGGGAGACACGCCTATCAGGAACAGCCATGCCCAGTAGAAGCCGAACCCGAGGAGCCGGGCCGGGAACAGGTTCTGCGATTTCATGGCATCTACCCCCTCGTTGCGGATCCCTCCGACGAAACCCGCCGTTGCCGCCTTTCCCCTGTCGGCGTCACCTATCAGTATAGGTGGCATACCCGCCGCGCCTGAATAAACCAAACGTCGTAAAACCGCTTTTACGCCGGTCGGTTGGTTATATCCGACTCCATCCGAACCTATCATCCGCTTCGAGGCCGTAGCTGGCGCCTGTGCCGACGGCACGCGGCGGCGGCGAGCGGTAGGAGCTAGAACGAGGGAGGATGATGCTCATGAGCGCGGACACGAGGGGCGATACGGTCTTTCGCGGCATCGCGTGGTCGGCGTTCGCCTGCAGCGCGAACACGGCGTGCGTCGACGTGAAGGACGGCCGGGTGCTGCGCATCCGGCCCCTGCATTACGATGAGATAGAGGGAGGAAAGGAGCGCAGGCCCTGGCGCATCAAGGCTCGCGGGAAGACGTTCGAGCCGGGTGAGAAGACGCTTCTCCCCCCGCTTTCCCTAAGCTACAAAAAGCGCGTCTACTCCAAGAACCGTATCCTTCACCCGATGCGCCGCGTGGACTGGGATCCGCATGGCGAGCGCAACACGCAGAACCGCGGCAAATCGAAGTACGTCCGCATCAGCTGGGATGAGGCAACGCAGATCATCGCGGACGAGATCAAGCGCGTTCACGACGAGTATGGCCCGCTTGCCATCCTCTGCCAAGCCGACGGCCATGGCGAGACGAAGGTCGTCCATGCACCCCATGGCTGCCAGGCCATGATGCTCGACCTCGTGGGCGGTTACACGCTGCAGGCGCGCCAACCCGACAGCTGGGAAGGATGGTACTGGGGCGGCAAGCATATCTGGGGCATGGAGCCCGTGGGCATGCAAGTGAACCAGCGCAACCTGTACAAGGATATCTGCGAGCACGGCGATGCCATCCTGTACTGGGGCTGCGACTTGGAGACAACGCCATGGGGGTGGGGCGGCGAGCAGCCCTCGCGCATGGCGTACTTCCTGGAGGAGCTGGGCGTGCGCCCGTTTTTCATCTCGCCGGACCTGAACTATGCGGGCGCTGCGCACAAGGGCAAGCCGGGCGCGCCCGTCAAGGGGAAATGGATCCCCGTCCTGCCCAACACCGATGCCGCGCTGCAACTGGCCATCGCTTACACGTGGATCACCGAGGGCACGTACTACCGGGATTACGTGGACACCCATACCGTGGGCTTCGACTGGTTCGAGCGCTACGTGCTCGGCGGCGAGGATGGCGTGCCCAAGACGCCGAAGTGGGCAGAGGGGAAGTGCGGCGTGCCCAGCTACACCATCAAGGCCCTCGCGCGCTATTGGGCGAAGCATGCCGTGTCCATCGCCCATGCCGACGGCGGCGGCATGATACGCTCGCCGTTCTCCGCCGAGCCGGCGCGCCTCGAGATCGTGCTCTTGGCCATGCAGGGCCTCGGCCGTCCTGGCACAGGCCAGCTCCACCTCATAGAGTTCGGCCAGTTCGGCTTCGACGAGTGGAATCCCCTGCCTCGCTCCGAGAAGTACTTCGAGGTGCCCGGAGCCTACCATGGGTGGATGGAGACGATCGGCCACCAGGCATTCGTGCCCAAAACCATGGTGCCCCAGGCGCTCATGCTTCCCGAGGGCGAGAAGTTGCGTTGGTACGGGCACGTCGTATGCACGGCGCCGCGCGAGGACCAGTTCATCCCGTTCGAGTTCCCCGTCGACGGCGCTCCGATGATTCACATGATCTGGTCGGACTCTCCTAGTTGGACCACGTGCTGGAACGGTGGCTTCGCCATGCAGGAGGCCCTGCGCTCCAAGCGCGTGGAGACCGTCGTGATGCAGCATCCCTGGTTCGAGAACGACACGCTGTTCGCCGACGTCGTACTTCCCGTGAGCACCATGTTCGAGGAGAAGGACATAGCCGTGGACAACTGGACCGGGCAGTTCAACCTCATGTACGTACAAGACGATTGCGTGGACCCTCTTGGCGAGTCGAAGTCGGATTGGGAGTGCGTCATCGAGGTGGCCCGAAAGCTCGAGCGTTTCGGCGGCGCGTACGAGAACCTCGTGGAGCGCTATACGCGGGGCATGGACGTCGACGAATGGATCAAAGCCGGTTTCGACAGCGCCCAGGCAGACGCTCTCATGTCCTACGAGGAGTTCGCGGAGCGGAAGATATGCGTTGCGCCCACCGCCGAGGGCTGGGAGGACGATCCGGTGGCGCTCGCCGCCTGGTACGACGATCCCGCGAGCCAGCCCTTGCAGACGCCCACCCGCAAGATAGAGATCTACGCGACGGGGCTCGCAGAGCATTTCCCTGATGACGAGACGCGGCCCGTGGTGCCGCATTGGATCGAGGAGTCCGAAGAGCTCAAGGAGCGCCTGTCGTGCGACCGCGCCGTGCGCTACCCGTTCCTTATGGTGACGAACCATCCGCGTTGGCGCGTGCATTCCGAACATGACGACGTGACGTGGCTGCGCGAGATACGCACCTGCAAGGTGGAAGGCCCGGACGGCTACCTTTACGAGCCCGTTTGGCTGAACCCGGTGGATGCTGGAAGACTCGGCCTTGTCGATGGCGACGTGGTGCGCGTCTACAACGAGCGCGGCAGCGTGCTGGGCGGCGTGTACGTGAACGAGCGCATCATGCCCGGCGCGGTGTACCAGGACCACGGCGCGCGCGTCGATCCTATCGTGGGAGGAAGGGGAGGGCTCGACCGCGGCGGTGCGAACAACCTGATATGCCCCGAGGCATGCGGCTCCCGTAACACCGCTTCGGAAGCCACGAACGGCTTTCTGGTAAACGTGGAGAAGGTGGACGTGGCCGCCTTGGCTGCCCTGCACCCCGATGAGTTCGGCCGCGCGTACGACCCGGCCGACGGGTTGCGCGTGTCCGCTTGGATGGTTGAGGACGAGTAGCGGCGCAGGCGCGCGGCCCGCTTCGTCGGCGCGCGCCCGACCCGCGGAAATGGAGAGGAGCCCATGAAGGTATTCGTATTCGACTTGGACAAGTGCAACGGCTGCCACAACTGCCAGATCGCCTGCAAGGACGAGCATGCGGGCAACGACTGGAGCCCCTATGCGCTGCCCCAACCCGACACCGGGCAGTTCTGGTGCAAGGTCGACGAAGAGGTGTGCGGCAAGGTGCCCCACGTGCGCGTGAACTATTTGCCGCGCCTGTGCAACCACTGCGACGAGGCTCCCTGCAGGGCGGCCTCGCCCGAGGCGGTGCGCAAGCGCGACGACGGCCTCGTGCTCATCGACCCGGCCGAGGCGGGCGCGCGGGAGCTCGTGGACGCCTGCCCCTACGGAGCGATCTTCTGGAACGAGGAGCTGGGCATCGCCCAGAAGTGCACAGGTTGCGCCCATCTGCTCGACGACGGCTGGGCCGAGCCGCGCTGCGTGGACGCCTGCTGCACGGGCGCCTTACGCTTCGGCGAGGAAGAGGAGTTCGCCTGCGAGCTTGCGAAGGCCGAGACCCTGTCGCCCGAGTTGGGCACCGCACCTCGCGTGTACTACCTCAACAAGCCTAAGCGCTTCGTGGCTGCCACCGTGGTCGACGTGGAGGCCGACGAGGTGGTGGAGGGGGCGCGGGCGACGCTCGTGCGCGCGACCGATGGAGAGACAACGGCCGTATGCGTTGCAGACGAGTTCGGCGACGTGTGGATCGACGGCGTGGAGCCGGGTGCGTATCGCCTGTGGATACAGAAGGAGGGCTACCTTGACCTGCCGTGCGACGTCGACGTGGTCGAGAAGGATTACGCGGTTCCCGAGCTGCGCTTCTACCGTGAGCCGACGCTGCCCTAGGCATCGGCAAGGGTGCTTTGCGGCGAGACAAGCAACCAAACGAGGAGGGATTCCGAAATGAAAGAGGAGAAACAAGGCAGGAAAGAGAAGAAAGCCGTCAAACGCGGCTACGGGATGAACGAGCGACCGCATGCGGGCGAGCTGGGCGCGTTCGGACTGCAGCACGCGCTCATCATCTTGTTCCAGACGCTGCCGGCGCCGCTTTTGATCGCAGGCGGTCTCGGCCTCGGGCCGGGGGAGACCTCCATCCTGATAGCGTCTGCGCTGTTCGTGAGCGGTATCTGCACGTTCATCCAGAGTTATGGCGTGGGTCCTCTGGGCGCGCGCATCCCCATGGTCATGGTGGGCAGCTTCGTGTTCATCGCGCCCGCGCTGCTCATCATCCCCGAAGCGGGATTCGGCGGCTATATGGGTGCTTGCATCGTCGCCGCCGTTATCTGCGGCGTGGTGTTCGTGCTGTTCTCCGATTGGCTCAAGGTCATATTCCCGTCGTTCGTGTCGGGCGCCGTTCTGCTCGTGCTGGGAACGGGGCTTATCGGCAACGCGCTCGCGAACTGTGCGGGTGGCAGCGGTGCTGCGAGCTTCGGCGAGCCTGTTAACCTCGTGCTCGCGGGCGTCACCTTCCTCGTCGTGCTTATACTGAGCGTGTTCGGGAAAGGCTTCGTCAAGGGGGCTGCGCCGCTCATCGGCATGGCGGCCGGATTCGCTATCAGCGTCGCCATGGGTATGGTGGACTTCTCATCGGTCTCCGAGGCCGCCTGGATCGGCTTGCCGCAGCCGCTGCATTGGGGCATCTCGTTCCCGATCGACGCCTGCGTGGTTATCACGCTCGTGGCCGTCTGCGGCGTTGTGGAGATACTCGGCACCACGTCTGCCACCACGACCGTCGCCGAGAATCGCCTAGCCACGCCTGGCGAGACGCGCCGCACCGTGCTGACCCAGTCGGTCACGAGCGTGTTCGCCGGCCTGTTCAACGCCGTACCTACCATCTCGGGCAGCGCGAACATCGGCCTCATGGGCATCACGCGCGTGTTCAGCCGCTACGCGGTTGCGGTTGCAGGCGGCATCGTCCTGCTCATGGGCCTGTGCCCCAAGCTGTCCGCCGTGTTCTCGGTTATTCCGAATCCCGTGTTCGGCGGCGCCGTGATCATGATGTTCGGCACTATCCTGGTCAACGGCATGAAGATCATCATGGAAAGCGAGCAGACCGCGCGTACGCAGACGATCCTGGCGGTGGCGCTGGCCGTGGGCGTCGGCTTCAACTCGGTGGCCGGGGCGCTCGACCAGTTCCCGTTCTGGGTGTCCACCATGCTCTGCGGGGTGCCCGGCACCGCCTTCGTCGCCGTGATCCTGAACGTGCTTTTGCCCGGACGCAACCTTAAGCGCCCGGACCCCGCCGATGCCGGCGCCGAGACTCATGCAGCTGCAGAGACCGCCGAGGAGGAGGCGCCGTTGGGAGCCTGAAAGGCCGTCGTGCGGGGCGCGTCCATACGGGGGCGCACCGCCGCACGGCACTGTTGCGTAACCTGTGCAACTTGCTCAAGCCCTTTCGGAGAAAGGGCGCGATAGGGGGATGCCATGAAATCTCAAGGGTATGGCATGGACGAGCGACCGCCGGTGCGGGAACTCGTACCGTTCGGCGTGCAGCATGCGCTGCTCGTCGCGTTCCAAGCGCTTCCGGCGCCGCTGCTCGTCTCGGCGGGCCTGGGGTTCAGCCCCGCCGAGACCACGGTGCTCGTCGCCTGTGCGCTGTTCGTGGCCGGCGTCTCCACGCTCGTGCAGACGCTCGGCATCGGGCCGGTAGGCGGCAAGCTGCCCATTGCCATGGTATGCAGCATTGTGTTCGTTTCGCCGGCACTGCTCATCGCGCCGCAGGTAGGATACGCCGGCTACGTCGGGGCGTGCCTGGTCGGCAGCCTCGTGTGCGGCGTGGTATTCTTCGCATTCTCGGACAGGCTGAAAGTGGTCGTGCCCTCTTTCGTGTCAGGTGCGGTGGTGTTCGTACTGGGCACCACGCTTCTGGGGGTGGCGTTGGGCTACTGCGCAGGCGGGGCCGACAGCCCGGGATTCGGCGATCCGGCGAACTACCTTCTTGCCGGCATCACGCTTGCCACGGTGCTGGCCTTCAATGTGCTCGGCAAGGGATTCCTGCACGGGGCTGCCCCGCTCATCGGCTTGGCCGTGGGGTTCGCGACGGCAGCAGCGCTCGGTCGCGTCGACTTCGGCCCGGTGGAGGCGGCTGCGTGGTTCGCTTTTCCCGAGCCGTTGCGCTGGGGCATCGCATTCCCGATCGACGCCTGCATCACCATTGCGTTTCTGGCCATCTGCGGAGTGGCCGAGCTCTTGGGCGACACGTCGGCCACGACCATGCTCACCGAGGAGCGCATGCCCACCAAGAGGGAGACGCGCGGCGTTATCTTTACCCAGGCTGTCACGAGCGGGTTCTCCGCGCTTTTCAACAACGGACCCACCATATCGGCCAGCGCGGATGTGGGCCTGCTCGGCATCACCCGCGTCTTCAGTCGCCATGTGGTTGCCGTGGCCGGCGCCATTATGATCGTGGCCGGCCTCTGCCCTAAGGTCAGCGCGCTGTGCTCAGTCATTCCCACTCCGGTGTTCGGTGGGGCGGTCATCCTCACGTTCGGCGTGGTCATGGTCAGCGGCATGAGGATCATCATGCAGGATCGGCCCGATGCGCGCACCACCACCATCGTGGCCGTGTCGTTGGCGGTAGGGCTTGGGTTCAACGCGCAGCCCGAGGCACTGGCAAGCTTCCCGCTTTGGGTGTCGATGTTCTTGAGCGGCGTGCCTGGCACGGCCTTCACGGCCGTCATATTGAACCTGGTGCTGCCGGGCAGGAAGAGGGCTTCGGCGGATTCCACGGGCAAAGCGGCGCCCGAGGTGGGCGCGAGAGAGGACGGGGACGGGATGGGCTCCCCGGGCGGGCGCGGCTTGCGGTAGCGTGGCGACCCAGAGGGCGCGGCCTTCGCGAAACCGTCACGCACGCGTTGAGCACGCGGGCTTTCGCGAGACCCGGCGCGGCATGACGGTTTCCCAACCGAATCCTGCTTATTCGGCGTAAAGTGGTGCCGATCTTGTGACAATTAGGCGACGAGTCCTATACTGGTTGCAAAGCAAAGGTTCCGCGATAGGAGGCTTCCCATGACAGAGGAACCCAACAACGGCACGTCCGCCGCGTGCAAGGCGCCCGGAGCGCAGGAGAAGGCTATCGACGTCGCCGTCATCGGGGCAGGGCCGGCCGGGCTCACGGCGGGGCTCTACGCCGCGCGCGCCGGGCTCGAGGCCGTGGTGTTCGAGCGCATCGCACCGGGCGGGCAGCTGGCCCAGACCGAGCACATGGAGAACTACCCGGGCTTCCCCGACGGCACGAACGGCTTTGAGCTGGCCTTCTCCATGAAGCAGCAGGCCGATCGCTTCGGCGTGCGCAACGTGGGCGAGGAGGTGCTCTCCGTCGACTTCACCCAGAACCCCAAGGTGCTCAAGACCGCGTTCAACGAGTACCGCGCCAACAGCGTGATCATCGCCACCGGCGCGCGCCCGCGCAAGCTGGGGCTGGAGCTGGAGGAGGAGCTGCAGGGCCGCGGCGTGTCGTACTGCGCCACCTGCGACGGCAACTTCTTCCGCGACAAGACCGTCATGGTGGTGGGCGGCGGCAACACGGCCGCGGGCGACGCCATCTACCTGTCGCGCATCTGCAAGAAGGTGTACCTGGTGCACCGCCGCGACAAGCTGCGCGCCACCGCCATCTACCACAAGCGCCTGGAGGACCTGCCGAACCTGGAGTTCGTGTGGAACGCCGTGCCGCGCAAGCTCGTGGCCGACGAGGGCGCGCTCGCGGGTGTGCGCGTGGAGATGCTCGAGACGGGCGAGGAGCGCGACATCGCCGTGGACGGCCTGTTCGTGGCCGTGGGCACCGAGCCGAACACCGAGTTTCTGGCTGGTGCGCTGACGACGGACGAGACGGGCTACATCGTGGCCGGAGAGTCGGGCGAGACGGAGGTTCCCGGCGTCTACGTGGCCGGGGACGTGCGCACGAAGTTCCTGCGCCAGGTGGTCACCGCCGTGGCCGACGGGGCGCTTTGCGCCGAGGAGGCGGCGGAGTACCTGGCCATCTAGGGGAGGCGCTGCGGGAGGGGCTGCGCTTTGCGCCGCTCTCTGATATCATGAACCAGTTACCGTAAAGGCGCCCGGTTGCCCTGTGCACCGGGCGCTCGCCGCGCGCGGGGCGTGCGCCGCGCAACCACGTTCAAGAAGGACATATCCCATGCAGGAAACGGACATGCGAGAGAAGCTCGAGAAGATCATCCAGGCTTACGAGGACCTCCAGGGGCGCATGGGCGACCCCGCCGTGCTCGCCGATCAGAAGGAATACAACCGCCTGGCCAAGGAGTACGCGAGCCAGGGGCCGCTCGCGAAGAAGGCGCGCGAGTACGTGCAGGCTTCCGACGACCTGGCCGCGGCCAAGGAGATGATGGCCGACCCCGACATGCGCGAGTTCGCGCAGGAGGAGATAGCCGGGATCGAGGCGAAGCTCCCCGCGCTCGAGGAGGACATCAAGTTCATGCTCATTCCGGCCGACCCGGCCGACGACAAGGACATCATCGTGGAGATCCGCGCGGCGGCCGGCGGCGACGAGGCGGCCATCTTCGCGGGCGACCTCTACAAGATGTACGAGCGCTTCGCAGGCGCGCAAGGCTGGAAGACCGAGACCATGGACGTGTCGGCCTCCGAGGCCGGCGGCTTCAAGGAGATCCAGTTCAAGGTCAAGGGCGACCACGTGTACTCGGTCATGAAGTTCGAGAGCGGCGTGCACCGCGTGCAGCGCGTCCCGAAGACCGAGAGCCAGGGGCGCATCCACACGTCCACGGCCACGGTGGCGGTGCTGCCCGAGGCTGACGAGGTGGAGGTCGACATCAACGAGAACGACCTGCGCATCGACGTGTACCGCGCCGGCGGCCCGGGCGGCCAGTGCGTCAACACCACCGACTCGGCCGTGCGCATCACGCACCTGCCGAGCGGCCTGGTGGTGCAGTCGCAGGACCAGAAGTCGCAGCTGCAGAACAAGATCGCGGCCATGGCCGTGCTCCGCGCGCGCTTGTACGAGAAGATGCTCGCCGAGCAGCAGGCTGCCGAGGGGGCCGAGCGCCTGGCGCAGATCGGCTCGGGCGACCGCTCGGAGAAGATCCGCACCTACAACGGCCCGCAGGACCGCGTGACCGACCACCGCATCGGCTACAACGGCACCTACAACGGCGTGCTTTTGGGCGACGGCCTGGGCGACGTGATCACCGCCCTGCAGGCCGCCGACCGCGCGCAGAAGCTGGAAGCCGTGGTCTGATGTTCCGGCGGCCTGCCGGCCGCCGGAACCTGCCGACGCTGCGAAGGCCCGTAGCACGCCGTCTTCGCGCGATCCCGCGGGCTCGCGTACCGAAGTACGCTTCGTCCGCGCGATCCCGCGAATACGACGCACCACGGGCCTTCTCGCTGACTTACTACGCCAACCGGCGACTCTGTCAACCTGCGAGGTTTTGATCATGGCTGAAAACGACATCTGGACCATCAAGGCCGCACTCGACTGGACGGTGGGGTACCTTGAGCGCAAGGGGGACGAGAACCCGCGCATCTCGGCGCAGTGGCTGCTGGCCGAGGCGTGCGGGCTCTCGCGCATCGAGCTGTACACGCGGCTCGACCAGCCGCTGTCGATGGACGAGCGCGACGTGCTGCGCGGCTACGTGACGCGCCGCGGCCAGGGCGAGCCCCTGCAGTACATCACCGGCGAGGTGGGCTTCCGCCATATATCCGTGCAGGTGCGCCCCGGCGTGCTCATCCCGCGCCCCGAGACCGAGGTCCTGGTGAGCGAGGCCCTGGCCCTGCTGCCGCCCGCGCCGCGCCCGCGCGCGAAGGACGAGGAGGCGGAGGCGGCCGCCGAGGGCGAGGCGGGGGAGGCCGGCGCCGCGGATCTCCCTTCCGCCGACGCGCCCCCGGCGCCCGCGCCCGAGCCGCTGCTCGTGGCGGACCTGTGCACGGGCTCCGGCTGCATCGCGTGCTCCATCGCCTACGAGCACCCGCTCGCGCGCGTCTTCGCCACCGATATCGCGCCCGAGGCCGTCTCGCTCGCGCGCGAGAACGCCGCGGCGCTCGGCTTGGACGGGCGCGTGAGCGTGGTCGAATGCGACCTGGGCGAGGGCGTCCCCGCCGAGGCCGTGGGCGCGCTCGACCTCGTGGCGTCGAACCCGCCCTACGTGCCCACGGCCGTGCTCGCCGGCATCCCGCGCGAGGTGGCCGCCTACGAGCCCGCGCTCGCGCTCGACGGCGGCGCCGACGGGCTCGACATGTTCCGCCGCCTGCTGGCGTTCTGCGCCCGCGCCCTCAAACCGGGCGGCGGCTTCGCCTTCGAGCTGCACGAGACCTGCCTGGACGACGCGGCCCGTCTGGCCGCCGAGGCGGGCTTCGCGGACGTGCGCGCCGTGGCCGACCTCGCCGGCCGCCCCCGCGTGCTCGTCGGCCGCGCCGCGCGCGCCTAGCCGCGGCCACGCCGATCCGCATGCCGGGGCCCCGTCCGGGGCTGCGGGAGGGCGCGAGGGCCTATAATGGAGCGGTTGCACGTCGATGAGGGGAAAGGGGATCGCATGAGCAAGATCGTAAACGAGCCGAAGAACACGTTTCCGCTGTTCGTGAAGGTGCGCGAGCAGTTGGAGCATCGGGCGCTGTGGCTGTACCTGCTGGTGGACGAGGCGCGCAAGCATGGGCTGGCCGACGACGCGTTCGCAGCCGACGCCGTGAAGCGCTGCGGCTTGTACCAGGGAGCCGAGATCGTGGGGAAGAGCGGCACGAAGAGCCTGAAGGGCCTGAAGAAGGTGCTGTTCACCAAGAGCGCGCAGATCGTGTTCGAGATGAAGGTGGTGGAGTGCACCGACGACAAGCTGTCCATCGACTTCCACTACTGCCCGCTCGTGAAGGCGTGGCAGAAGCAGGGCTGCACCGACGAGGAGATCTCCCGGCTGTGCGACCTGGCCATGTGCGGCGACCGCGGCATCGGCGAGGCGCACGGCGTGGAGCTTGACCTGCCCAAGACCATCGCGCGCGGCGACGACTGCTGCGCCATCCGCTACGTGCGCCGCGGCGGCGCGTCGGCTCCCCGGTCCGACATGCGCTAGAATACGTCTCACCGTGTAGCTATCATCTTATACTCGAAGGAGCAGCCATGTCCCAGCGCAACGTGCTGAAAGAGAACCTGGCCGAGTCCGCGCGCGTCCTGCGCGAGCGCATCGGCGACCGCCGGCCCGAGGTGGGCATGATCCTGGGCTCGGGGCTGGGCCCCTTGGCCGGGCAGATCGAGGATGCCGTCTGCGTGCCGTACGGCGAGGTTCCCCATATGAGGACGAGCACGGCCACGAGCCATGTGGGCCGCTTCGTGTGCGGCGTGCTGGGCGGGAAATGCGTGCTGGCCATGCAGGGCCGCCTGCACGGCTACGAGGGCAACACCGCCCAGGAGGTGGCCTATCCCGTGTGGCTCATGCACGAGCTGGGCGTGGGCACGCTGTTCGCCACGAACGCGGCCGGGGCCATCAACGAGGGCTACCGCGTGGGCGACTTCTGCCTCATCGAGGACCACATCAACTTCACCGGGCGCAACCCCGTGGCGGGCCTCGAGCCCGACGGCATCGCGTTCCGCTTCTTCTCCATGCTGGACGCCTACGACCCCGCGCTGCGCCGCCTGGCGCGCGAGACGGCCGACGAGCTGGGCATCCGCGTGCAGGAGGGCGTGTACCTGGGGCTTCTGGGCCCGAGCTTCGAGACGCCGGCCGAGATACGGGCCTTCCGCGCCTGGGGCGCCGACACGGTGGCCATGAGCGTGTGCGAGGAGGTCATCGCGGCGCGGCATGTGGGCATGCGCGTGCTGGGCATGTCGCTGGTGAGCAACATGGCCTGCGGCATCGAGGGCGCCTCGCCCACCGACGAGGAGGTGCTCGACGTGGCGCGCGACCGCGAGGCCGACTTCGCGCGCCTGGCCACCGCCATCGTGGAGCGGATGTAGCGCGGCGCGTGGGCGCCCCTAGTCCTCCAGCTTGAGGTCGCCGTCGGCGATGAGGCCGGCGCGGCGCATGAGGGCGGCGACCGCCCAGCTGATAACGGCGGGCAGCACCAGGCATACCAGCACGAGGCCCGCCCACTCGAGGGCCCCGGGCGCCGCCGCGCCGGCCTCCATGCCCGCCACCCAGCCGGTGTACACGCCGATGGGCCCCACGAGCCCGCACGTGCCCATGCCCGAGGCCACGGCGGGGCCGTTCTGCTGCAGGGCGAACACGCAGGTGGCAAGCGGCCCCGTGACGGCCGACGCCACGATGGGCGGCACCCACACGAGCGGCTTTCTCACGATGTTGCCCATCTGCAGCATCGACGTGCCCAGGCCCTGCGACAGCAGGCCGCCCCAGCGGTTCTCGCGGAAGCTCATGACGGCGAAGCCCACCATCTGCGCGCAGCAGCCCGCGAGCGCCGCGCCGCCGGCCAGGCCCGTGAGCCCGAGCGCCGCGCAGATGGCTGCCGACGAGATGGGCAGCGTGAGCGCGATGCCGATGACCACCGACACGATGACGCCCATGAACAGCGGCTGCAGCTCGGTGGCCCACATGATGAACCCGCCCACCGACGACGCCAGCGCCCCGATCCACGGCGCCACGGCCAGCGCCAGCCCGCAGCCGGCCAGGACGGTGACGGCAGGCGTGACGATGATGTCCACCTTCGTCTCCTTGGACACCGCCTTGCCAAGCTCCGAGGCTGCGATGGCGATGACCAGCACCGCCAAGGGCCCGCCGGCCCCTCCCGCCGCGTTGGCGGCAAAGCCCACGGCCGCGAGCGAGAACAGCACGAGCGCGGGCGCCCGCAGCGCGTAGCCTATGGCAACGGCCATGGCCGGCCCCGCCACGCTCTTGGCGAAGCCGCCGATCTCGTTGAAGAACCCGAGGCCGGAAAGGTCGCCCACCGTGGTGAGGATGGTGCCGATGAGCAGCGACGCGAACAGGCCCTGCGCCATGGCCGATAGCGCGTCGATGGCGTAGCGTTGGAACGTCACTTCTATGTCCTTGCGTGCAAGGAACGAGGAAACAGGGTGCTTGGACATGCCGTCCCCTTTCGGATGCGGGCGGTGCTATGCGGTTCTGGCCGGGATTTCTCGTATGGCCATGGTAGGCGAAGAAGCCAGCAGTCAGGGGCACAAACGCCGCCGGCGACGGTGCGCGGCCGGTATCCGGCAAGCCTGTGCGGTTTGCAGCGCCCCCGCGCGGGCGGGATGCGCTTCGGGTACAATCGACGCGAGGGGGTCGGCGGCAAGGCGCCCGGCAGGGGATGAGCCGGCGGACGGCGTCCCGGGGTTTGGGCGTCCAAGATGAGGCGAAGGGAAGCGAGCGCAGGCGTGGACATGGTTTTCGAAGAGGTATTCTCGCGGCGGCAGATCGAGGAGCGCCGGGCGGCCGACGCCGGGCCCGCGGCATCGGCCGTGCAGGCGCGGCTGGACGCTCCTGCACCCGGCGGGGCGCGCACGCTGCGCCTGCACGTGCTGGCCAGCGGCAGCCGCGGCAACGCGGCCGTGGTGGAGGACGCGTCAACGGGCGCGGGCGTGCTCGTTGACTGCGGCATCTGCAAGCGCGATTTCCTCGCGCGCTGCGACGAGGCCGGCTTCGACCCGGCGAGGCTCGCGGCCATCCTCGTGACGCACGACCACACCGACCACACGAAGGGCCTCGGGGTGGTGCTGCGCGGCCTGGCGAAGAAGGGCATCGAGCCGGCCGTGTACGCGGAGGACGCCGTGCGCGCTGCCAGCAGCGAGGTGCGCGCGCTCGAGGACGCGCACGACGTGCGGTCCCTGCACGCGGGCGACGCGCTCTCGCTTGCCGGCATGGCCGTGCACGTGTTCCGCACCTCGCACGACGCGGCCGCGTCGTGCGGGTTCCGCTTCGAGAGCGCCGGCGGCGACGTGGCGGGCTTCGTCACCGACACCGGCGTCGTCACGGGGGAGGCGCACGAGGGCCTCATGCATGCGCGGCTGCTGGCGCTGGAGAGCAACCACGACGTGCAGATGCTCGCCGACGGCCCCTACCCGTACCCGGTGAAGCGCCGCGTGGGCTCGGACGTGGGGCACCTGAGCAACGACCAGGCCGCCGCCGAGCTCGAGGCGCTCCTCTGCGACGAGCTGGAGCAGGTGGTGGCCATGCACATCTCGCAGAACAACAACACCTACCGCCTGCCCGCCGAGTCCCTCGCCGCCGTTGTGCGCCGAGCCTCCCATCCCGCCGCGGTGCAGGCCGCCCTCCAATCCGTGCTCGTGAGCGTGGGCTAACGGAAGGATGCGCGCCGAGCCGTCGCTTCCGCGCATCGCGGGAACGCGACGGCTCGGCGCCGGCGGGAGCGGCCGGCCGAACCGGACGGCTTTACCGCGCGCGGCCTCCATGGTCTTCCGGGTCCTCGTAGGCGGCAGGGCGCACCCTGCGCCGACGATGTTTTTTTCTGCGGCTGTCAAAAAACCTTCGGCTCGCATCCGCCCGCGTTCGCTATGATGGAGGCCATTCGGCTTTAGCCGAATGCGGCCGGCGGGAAGGCCGCCTGGGACGTGGATGGCAGGACGAGGCGTACGAGGGGGCGTGGCCCATGCTGCTGGACGACATCGAGATCTTCACGGTCATATCGGAGACGAAGAGCCTGTCGCAGGCTGCGGAGCGCCTGTACAAGTCGCGGCCGGGACTCTCGCGGAAGATCGCCAACATCGAGGCGCGCTACGGCACGAAGCTCTACGTGCGCACGTCGACGGGCGTGGTGCCCACGGCGGCCGGGCAGATCGTCACGAAGTTCGCCAAGAAGATCGCCACGCTGGAGACCGCGCTCTCGGCCGAGCTCGCGGCGGTCGACGAGCACTTCGACAGCACCATCGAGGTGGGCATGAGCATGAACGACGGCGTGGCGCTGCTGCCGGCGCTGGTCAAGCGCTTCCACGACCTGCACCCCGACGCGCTCGTCCACCTGGACGCGGGCTACGAGCCCGAGCTCATGGAGAAGCTCAAGTCCGGCAAGCTGGACTTCGCCCTGCTGGAGAACCAGCCCATCGAGGACGGCATCTCGTGCGAGACGCTGGGCTTCAAGCGCCTGCTGTTCTGCGCGCCCGACCGGCCGCCCTACAACTCCGTGCCCCAGCCGGTGAAGATAGAGACGCTGCTCGAATGGCCCATGATCATCTACGAGTGGAACTCGGGCCGCCACATGGTGGGCAACCGCCACTTCCGCGAGCGCTACGGCCTGTCGCTCACCGACCACAACATGGTGGCGTGCTTCGACACGCACGAGGCCATGGTGAACGGCGCGAAGGCGGGGCTCGGGTGGGCGTGCATCCCGGAGTGCGTGGCCGAGCGCTACCGCAACGAGCCGGGCCTCATCTGGTTCAAGGTCGACACCGACCCCATGCGCTACCCGGTGGATTTGGCCTGGCACACCGGGCGGGTCATATCGCCGCTGGCGCTGGAGTTCAAGGACTTCATCCGCGACAACGTGCCCGCGGGCTACTTCCGCAAGCAGGGATAGGCCTGCCGTCGCGCGCGGAGATGCTCTACGTCGCCCTCCCGCCGCGCCCAGCTCCCGTTCCGTGCGCTCCGGCCGCCGCCTTCGCGCGCCATGTCCGCGGCGCCCGCCCCGCCTCCGGCCGTCAACGCCGCTTTACGGCGGCGGTAAGCGGGCCCTTCCCGCAGCATCCCTTTACACCCCCTGGCTCCTATCGCGACGGCGAATCCGCCTGCGCGGCCTCCCTGCGCCGCCTCGGGGGTCTAACCTTGCTCCCATCGCGCCGCCCGGAGACGAGGGGCGGCACCGGAGAAGGAGGAGCGATGGACAAGCAAGGCATCATCGAGGCCAGTCGGCACCGGCGCGAGGGGGAGCGCATCTTCTACACGTCGTGCCCGGCGAACGGCTGCTGGGACAGCGCGTGCATCCTGAAGTGCCACGCCAAGGACGGCCGCATCACGGCGATCGAGCCGGACGACTCGGTGAACCGAAACGACAGCCGCGAGGACTGCGGCTGGGAGAACATCTGGAAGGGCAACGTGCAGATGCGCCCCTGCGCCATGGGACATGCGTGGAAGAAGGAGCTCTACGCCGAGACGCGCCTTCTGCACCCCATGAAGCGCGTGGGCGAGAAGGGCGCCGGGCGCGGGTACTTCGTGCCCATCAGCTGGGAGGAGGCGCTCGACACCATCGCGGAGAAGATGCGCGAGGTGCGTGGGAAGTACGGCCCCTACGGCATCTTCCACTCGCAGTACCCGAGCTTCGAGAAGAACGGGTTCCCGTTGGCGCCCTGGTGGGAGGCCGGCTTCGGCGCATGGGGCGAGCACTCCACGTCGGGCCATGCGGCGGGCGAGATGCTGCACTTGGGCGTGGACCTCTCCAAGACGGCCAAGGGCCTGTCCGAGGCGCTGCCGGGCTTCGAGGCGTCCGACATCTTCAACTCGAAGCTCTTCGTCATGTGGGGCATGGACCCGGTGGTGGCGTGGTTCGGGCCCACGAGCTACTATATGCAGCTCGCCCATGAGTACGGCTGCAAGACCATCGTCATCGACCCGCGCTACACCCAGTCCGCCGAGCTTCTGGCCGACCAGTGGATACCCATCCGTCCCGGCACCGACCTGGCCATGATGCTGGCCGTGGCCCAGGTGCTCTACGAGGAGGACCTGATCGACCACGAGTTCGTTGATCAGTGGGTCGACAAGGCGGGCTTCGAGGAGTGGCGCGCCTACTGCATGGGCGAGGGCGAGGACGGCATCAAGAAGACGCCCGAGTGGGCCGCCCCCATCTGCGCCGTGCCGGCCGAGACCATCCGGGAATTCGCGCGCCTCTACGGCACGACGAAGCCGGTGCACCTCCAGTACTTCTACTCGTGCGCGAAGCGCCACATGGGCGATTACAGCGCCTCGGCCTCCATGCTCCTGCAGGCCATGACCGGCAACATCGCCTGCGCCGGCGGCTGCCAGACGGGCGCCTGCCTGCCCACGCCCGGCCGCGTGCCCGCCCCGCGCGCCGACTTCGGGCGCGACCCGGGCGACTACCAGGTGCCGGTGCTCTTCAACAACAACTGCCTGACCGAGATACTGGCCTGCCAGAAGGACTACTGGGAGGGCCGCATGAGCGAGAGCGAGTTCCGCCACCGCATCGGCTCGCCCACCAACGACTCCCCGCTGCCGAACGTGCAGATGATCATCTTCGAGAACAACTACGCCAACAACCACTCGAACGTGAACAAGCGCTTCGCCGGCATGGCGTCCACGGAGTTCAACTGGGGCTTCCAGTGGCACCTGAACCAGCCCACGGCCGAGCTCTGCGACATCATCCTGCCGGCGCCCGTGTGGCAGTTCGAGGGCATGGACGAGTACATGTACGGCCACCAGCGCTTCGTGAGCGGCCCGAACGGCATGCGCAACTACTTCACGTTCTGCGCGCGCGGCGTGGACTTCCCCGGCGAGGTGCGCTCGAAGGAATGGGTGTGGACCGAGATCGCCAAGCGCCTGGGCGACGAGGTGGTGCAGGGCTACAATCCGCGCCTGGCCGACGTGGCCTGGGAGGACTGGGTCGACGCGCAGGAGGCCATCTACAAGGAGGCCTTCGAGGAATGGGCCGACAACGAGACCATCATGGCGTACCTGGGCTACGACCACCGTCCCACCTGGGAGGAGTTCAACGCCAACCCCGTGGTGCGCACCGAGGTGGACGTGCCGTACTACCCGTTCAAGACGCTCATGGAGCGCGGGGAGAGCCCGTTCGGCACGCCTACCGGCAAGATAGAGTTCTCGTCGAACTTCGTGAAGGGCCACGACATGACCGAGACGCGCTGGCGCGGGCAGATCGAGCCCATGCCGGTATGGAGCCCGAGCTACGTGGAGGGCGACATCGGGTCGGCCTCGAACGACGGCTTCTACAACCCGAAGGCGAAGGACTACCCGCTGTCGCTCGTGTCGCCGGTGTCCATCTACCGCCAGCACTCCAGCAACGACAACAACCCCTTCATGCGCGAGGACTGCTACCGCCATGCCGTGTGGATCTCGGGCGTGGACGCCCAGGCGCGCGGTATCAAGGACGGCGATTTGTGCCGCGTGAGCAGCGACCGCGGCGAGACCGTGCTCACGGCCTACGTGACGAACCGCATGATGCCGGGCACCGCCGCCGTGCACCACGGCGCGTGGTACCAGACCGACGGCACCGCCGCCGAGAAGAACGAGTACGGCCAGGACCTGCGCGGCACGCCGAACATCCTCATCGACGACGGGCACCTGCCCCATATCCTGGGCGCGCTCATCACGGCCGGCCTCGTGGAAGTGGAGAAGCTCGCGGACGGCGACGCCGAGGGCTTCGGCCTGGAGGCGGAGCGCGGCGGCTTGCGCGGGGCGAAGGCGGCGCTCGGCCTGCGGGCGGCGCTCGGAGAGGGAGAGGAGTAGGACCATGACGCAGTACGGATTTATGTTCGACATGAACCGCTGCTACGCCTGCCAGGCGTGCAGCATCGCGTGCAAGGACTGGAACGGCCTCGAGCCGGGCGCCGAGAAGTGGATGGGCGTCTACGAGTGGGAGCAGGGCACGTTCCCGGACATCCGCCTGCATGCGCTGGCGTTCCCCTGCGGCCACTGCGAGGACCCGGCGTGCGCGAAGGCGTGCCCGAACGGCGCCCTCTACAAGGAGGACGAGTTCGGCGCCGTGCTCGTCGACCAGGACAAGTGCGACGGCTGCCGGAAGTGCTACGACGCGTGCCCCTACGGCGCGCCGCGCTTCGCCTCCGACGAGCCGGGCACCAAGATGAGCAAGTGCACCATGTGCGTAGACCGCCTGGCCGAGGGCATGCAGCCCGCGTGCACGGCGAGCTGCCCGCTGCGCGCGTTCGACTTCGGCCCGCTCGACGAGCTGGTGGAGAAGTACGGCGACGTGCGCTTCTGCGAGGGCATGCCCGCGCCCGACGCGACGAGCCCCGCCTTCATCGTGTGGAACCCGCGCGACAAGCAGCCGCTCGTGCCCTACGACGCCGAGGAGGCCATCGCGCTCAACCGCCAGCGCGGCGACCTGGGAACGCTCTTCGAGAGCCCCGAGGACCTCTCCTCCTTCGACGAGGGCACCGTCCGCCGCGACGAGCTGCGCATGAAGCACGGCACCGCGGTGGAGTTCATGCGCGCTACCAGAAACGACATGGCGTAGGAGAGCTCCGGGAGCGCTCTGGCGAGCGCTCCCGGAGTCGGGGGAACGAAAAACCAACGAAAGGGGAAAGCTATGGAATGGATAGGGGTTGCCGGCATCGTCGTCGGGCTCGTGTTCTTCGTCATCGCGGCCATGAAGGGGTGGAACGTGCTCGTCACGTCCATCGTCACGGCCATCATCATCGCGCTCACCAACGGCATGGACATCGCGGTCGCCATGGTGGGCGGGGAGTCGTCGTACGTCACCGGGCTGGCCGGGTTCGTGCAGAAGAACCTGCTCATCTTCATGGGCGCGGCCATCCTGGGCGAGTACATCGACAAGTCGGGCGCCGCGAAGTCCATCGCGCGGGCCATCATGGGCAAGGTGGGCACGAAGAGCCCGTACCTTGTGCTGCTGGGCATCGCCGGCGTGGGCGCCATCCTCACGTACGCGGGCATCTCCATGTTCGTGGCCATGTTCGCGCTCATCCCGCTTGCACGGCCGCTGTTCAAGGAGTGCAACATCCCGTGGCACCTGTTCTGCGCCGCCTGGTCGCTCGCGGCCTGCTCGTTCACCATGGCGATGATCCCCGGCGTGCCGGCCATCGCCTGGATCAACGCCGCCAACGGCTGCGGCGTGTCGCTCACGGCTGCGCCGGTGCTCGGCATCACAGGCTCCGTCATCGCCATCGCGGTGTCGTGCGTGTACATCAAGTTCGCCCTGAAGCGCGCCCAGGCCAAGGGCGAGGGCTACGAGGCCCCCGCCGGCGAGGTTGCCGAGGACGACGACCGCGCCTTGCCGAGCCTGCTCGTGGCGCTGCTGCCGCTCATCCTGCTCATCGTCATCATCATCGCCGGCTCGCAGCTGGGCGTGGCGAACGTCGTCTATATCGCCATGATCGTCGCCGTCGTGGCGTCCATGGTCGCGTTCAACAAGTACATCGACAGCCAGCGCGACGTCATGGGCAACGGCGCCAAGAACTCGCTCGGGCCGGCGCTGTTCACCTCCGCCGCCGTGGGCGTGGGCACCGTGGCCGCCGCGTCGGTGGGCTTCACGGTCATCTACGAGGCCATCTTCAACATGCCGGGCGGCACCTACGTGTCCGCCGCCACCATGGCGGCCGTGCTCGGCGGCGTCATGGGCTCCGGATCGGGCGCGGTGGGCATCATCGCGGGCAACTTCCTCGAGCCCTACCTGGCCACGGGCGTGGACCCGGCGGCGCTGGCGAAGATCATCGCCACGTCGGCCACCATCGGCGGCGCGCTGCCGAACTCCGGAGCCATGTTCGGGATGCTCGCCGCCATGGGCCTCACGCACAAGAACTCCTACAAGCACATCGCGGCCATCTCCATCGGCGCGGGCCTGTGCGCCCTGGTCGCGATGATCGTGTTGGCGAACATCGGCATCGTGTAGGTCCGAGCGCTCGGGTTCGAGGGTGTGACAGAGGGACGGGGATAATGTCACATTCTCTGAAGTCCCTCGATCGTTGCAAGCGCAGGGGAATGTGACATTATCCCCGTCCCTCTGTCACACCCCTGCGCGGACAAGGGGGTAGCTATGAAGGAAGCACCGGCTGCTGGGAAGGCGGCGCTGTTCGAGCGCGTGCCCGACGCGGCGCGGCTCGCCTGGCCCGACATCGCGGCCATCCTCTCGGGCGTGGTGTCCAGCCTCTCCAAGCTCATGGGCGGCGGCATCGTGGCGTTCTACGCGGGCTGCCAGCTGGGCGGGGTGGCCATGGCCATCACGTTCGCCTTGAGCTTCGTGCTCACGTACCTGGTGGGCAAGATCACGTTTCGCGAGGGCCTGCCCAACAACGTGGTCAGCCGCCTGTACATCTTCGGCACGAAGGGTTCGGCGGCCGGCTCGCTCGTGTGGATATTCCTGCTGGTGGGCGTGCTGGCCGTGGGCACGGTGCAGCTGGGCAACGCCATCCTGTTCGCGTTCGGCTGGAGCGAGGAGTGGATGCGCTGGGCGCTGTTCGCGGGCATATCGTGCGTGTGGGTGCTCATGGCGCTCTTCGGCACGAAGGCCATCGCGCGCATGAACGCCGTGTTCGTGGTGGCGCTGTTTGCCGTCATGGGCTACGTGGTGTCCTCGTGGCCGCGAACGGCCAGATGGGCGATGCGCTCACGCACGGGGTGCTCATCCCCGGCGTGGAGGTGGGCGAGGGGTTCGCCTACGGGGTGAACTACGCCATCATGACCTCGGGCTTGCTGGCGCTCTTCGCGGCCGACTTCACGCGCTTCGCGCGCCGCGAGCGCGACCTCGTGCCCATCTCGCTGGTGGGCAGCCTCTTCGCCGTGGTCACGTACCTGTTCGGCGCGCTCATCACGTACTTCGGCTTCGAGCAGTCGGTCGCGTACTTCTCCACGATGGGCTACGACGCCGCGGGCGCGGCGCACGCGGCCATCACGAACCCGGGCGTGTCGCTCGTGCTGGCGGCCGGCGGGGTGGGGCTCGCCATCATCTGCCTGTCGCAGATGAAGGTGGAGACGTCGAACTCCATCGGCGGCGCGAACGCGGTGTCGAACCTGTTCGACTCGCTGTTCGGCGTGAAGCTCTCGTGGCCCGCGGCCGTCGTCGTGGCCAACGCCATAGGGCTCCTGTTCATCCTGGGCGGCATCTTGGACCAGGTGAACGCGTTCATGAGCTTCGGCAGCATCCTCACCATCAGCTGGTGCGTGCTGCTCGTCACCGACTACTACCTCGTGCGCGGGCCGCTGCGCATCGGCTCGCGCGGCCTGCTGCTCGACGAGGCGGAGAGCGTGAACTGGCGCGGCGTGGCCACCATCGCCGCGGTGAGCGCGGTGAACGGCGTGCTGTACGCCACCGGCGCGGTGGCGGTGCCGTTCGTGACCACGGCACCCATGACCGCGGCCCTGTACGTGGGCTTGAGCTGGCTCGCGCGCGACCGCGTGCGCGCCCGCGAGGCCGCGCGCCGCGCGGCGGCGGGGGCACGGGACGCGGAAGCGCCGGCTGCGGTCGACGCGGCGCCGTGCGACGAGGATGCCGCCGCGGCACCCGAATGACGTTCCCGGCCGCCATGGCCGTGAGCAAGTGGAGAAACCGACGAGAAAGAAGGAGACAGAACCATGTGCTTCAGACCAGCAGTGAGCGGGATGGGCCCCGTCAAGTGCCCGAAATGCGGCGCGGAGGTCGATCCGAAGCTCGACGAGTGCCCGAGCTGCGGCGCGAAGGCCGCCCCGGCGCCCGGCGTCCCCGCCGCGCCGGCGGCCCCCGGCGCGCCCACGCCGCCTGCGGCCCCGAAGCCGCCGAGCGCCCCGCCGGCCCCGGGGGCGTAGGCGACGCGGCCGCCCCTCGAACGCAGGGCGCCCCCGATGCGGGGGCGCCCTGGCACTTGCGACCCGCCCCCGCATTCCGGGGGCGGGTCGCGCTACGCCTGGCTAGCCTGCCACGCTGTAGGCCCAGAGGCCGGTGCTCGACGGCAGGATCTCGTCGAAGCCCCAGTGCCTGTCCGTGCGGTCGACGCTCGCGGGGTCGTTCACGACGAGCCGTCCGTGCTCGTCGATGTCCGTCAGCACGATGTAGGCGGTGCCGTTGCCGAACGCGCTGGACTGCACGGCGCAGACCACCGGGAAGCCCGAGTTGATCTGCCGCCTGACGGCCGGCTCGCTGGCCTCGACGGGGCGCGCCGTCAGGCCGAGCCCGGCCGCGCCGTCGGTGAGCAGCGCCGTGGCGTCGGCCTGGTCGGCGTAGCCGTCGCGCTGCGCGGCCGAGGCCACCTCCACGGGCCCCACGGAGGCGTCGCCCGTGAGGTCGATGCGCACCATGGCCAGGGCGAGCGGTGCGGCGCCGGACGTGCCGATGGTGCCGGAGCTGTAGGGGCGGTCGGCCCACTGGGGGTCCACCTGGTACAGCTGCGGCACGGTTCCCTGCTGCCACGTCGATGGCGCCGCGCTGAGCGTGGCCTTCGTCGTTGCGGCGGGCTCGTCGGTCAGGATGGCGTTGTCGACGATGCCGGTGAAGCCGTTCGCAACGCCAATCCCCACGAAGGCCGCACCCACGGCGATGACCGCCATGAGCATGACCGCCGCTAGGATGCGCATGGGCTCGATGTCGGTGATCAGGGGTTTTGCATCGACCCGCGCACCATGGGCCTGCGGAGGGCACACGGTCTCGCAGGCGCGGTAGGACACGACGCGCCGCTCGTTCTCGCGTGGCGCCGACGAGTAGCGCACGCCCTGCGCGCAGTCCGGCAGGGTGTGCCGCTCGGATGCGTACGGGTCGACGCGGCCGCCGGTGCTCGCCTGCTCGGCGACGAAGTAGGGCAGTCCACGGTACGGCATGCCGCGCCTCCTTTCAAAGGGTTCTCGGGCTTGCGGGGCCGGCGCGGCTCTCCCGCGCCCGGCACCCGGGGGTTTCTATGGGTGCGAAGAGGGAGTTTAGGCCGTACGTGCGCCTTGCCGTCTATGATCGGGGCATTCGTTTCCCGCGCATGGCCGATCAGTCAGCGAACCGACACGTGGGCGGCGCCTGCGCGCGGCTTTCCCCGCCGCCCGCGCCGTCCGCTGATCTTTTCCCCGCCGCCTGCGCAAACACGTCGCGTGCATAGTACAATGCACCCATGACCAACCACCCGGCCCGCGTGCGCCGCGGCGCGCCCGCCGCCCGCAACGTGCTCGGCCGGGGAACCGAGGAGAGAGAAGGAGCGCGCATGGCCAGGGTGTACAACTTTTCAGCAGGTCCCGCCGTCTTGCCGGAGGAGGTGCTGGCCGAGGCAGCGTCCGAGATGCTCGACTACCGCGGCTCGGGCATGTCCGTCATGGAGATGAGCCATCGCTCCAAGCCGTTCGGCGAGATCATCGAGAACGCCGAGGCCGACCTGCGCGAGCTCGTGGGCATTCCCGACAACTACCGTGTGCTGTTCCTGCAGGGCGGCGCGTCGCAGCAGTTCGCCGCCGTGCCAATGAACCTCATGAAGAACCGCGTGGCCGACTATATCGTCACCGGCGCCTGGGCGAAGAAGGCCTTCAAGGAAGCCAAGATCTTCGGCGACGCCCGCGCCATCGCCAGCAGCGAGGACGAGACGTTCTCCTACATCCCCGACTGCTCCGACCTGGACGTGTCGCCCGATGCCGACTATGTGTACATCTGCGAGAACAACACCATCTACGGCACGAAGTTCCACACGCTGCCGAACACCAAGGGCAAGGACCTCGTGGCCGACGTGTCGTCGTGCTTCCTGTCCGAGCCGGTGGACATCACCCGCTACGGCGTCATGTACGGCGGCGCGCAGAAGAACATCGGCCCGGCCGGCGTGGTCATCTCCATCATCCGCGAGGACCTTATCACGGACGACGTGCTGGAGGGCACGCCCACCATGCTGAAGTGGAAGACGCAGGCCGACGCGAACTCGCTCTACAACACGCCGCCCGCCTACGGCATCTACATCTGCGGCAAGGTGTTCAAGTGGCTGAAAGACCAGGGCGGCCTCGAGGCCATGCAGCAGCGCAACCAGGAGAAGGCCGCGCTGCTCTACGACTTCCTCGATGCGAGCAAGCTCTTCCGCGGCACCGTGCGCAAGGAGGACCGCTCGCTCATGAACGTCCCGTTCGTCGCCGGCGACGCCGACCTCGACGCGGCGTTCGTGGCCGAGGCCAAGGCCGCCGGCCTGGAGAACCTGAAAGGCCACCGCAGCGTCGGCGGCATGCGCGCCAGCATCTACAACGCCATGCCCCGCGCCGGCGTCGAGGCCCTCGTGGCCTTCATGGACAAGTTCGAGCAGGCGCATAAGTAGCACCGCCGACGGGGTGGAGCGCATGCGGATTGATTCCGTGCTCCACCCTCGTTTGCCGGGCCCAGCACGCTGCCGCCTGCCCGCACGCAGCCAGTCTGTAGCACGCCGCCAGCTTGCACGCCGCTTGCTCTCGCGGGCTTGTTTCGTGCACGGGAAAGCGCGTTTTGCGGCAGATTTTGCAAGCTATTCGTCGTTGCGGAGGCGGTCCTGCGCGCTTGCGGGAAGTGTCGAGCGTTTGAACAGGGAAGATGCGTAAAACTGACTCGGATCCGATACGCTGTCGGCAGACGGTCGGGCTTCTGCGACGAATAACTTGCAAAACCTGCCGCAAACGATGGGTTCTGCCGCGCACGAGTCCCCGTGCGCCACGATGCTTGCCGCCTCGGCGACTTCGGCATCGAAAGCGGTGGGTGGGGCCGGTATCGGCAGGCTTCCGATTCCCGACCCCTTTCGTGTGAATTTCCTGCGGGGATCCTTCGAGCGTCAAAGTTTTTCTTGCGCGGCGGGGATCGAGGGGTATACTAACGCCCAACAACCTCATAGATCGAAATGCGATGACGAGGACCAGTAGGGACGAATCCATCTTCAGAGAGCCGGCGGTACGCTGCGAGCCGGCGGTGGACGGTCCGAACGCCCCCTCCGAGCAGTTCGGCATGAACGTTTCGCGCGCGGACGGACGACCTCCGGTTCGGCGCGCGGGGCAAGTAGGGCTGGACCGGCGACAACCGTTACTTGTCTAAGCGTGCAGCGCGGCATCGGGCCGCGGCGCATTCTTTCTCCTAACCGTGGTCCTGGTGCAGCGTCTTGCCTGCAGCGGGATTTTTTTATGGGCAGAGGGCCGCATCCGCGCGCGCCGCAGGCGCGAGGCGGGGACGGCGCGCATGGGAGGAAGGACTGGCATGCAACGAAGAAGCTCGGCCGTCACCGAGGGCGTGGCGCGTGCGCCGCACCGCAGCCTGCTCAAGGCCGACGGCATCACCGACGAGGAGCTTGAGCGGCCGCTCGTCGCCGTCTTCAACTCGCGCAACGACATCATCCCCGGCCACAACAACCTCGACAAGATCGCCGAGGCCGTGAAGGCCGGCATCTACCTGGCCGGCGGCGTGCCGTTCGAGATCGGCACCATCGGCGTGTGCGACGGCATCGCCATGAACCACGACGGCATGCACTACTCGCTCGTGTCGCGCGAGGTCATCGCCGACTCGCTGGAATGCGCGGTGCAGGGCCACGCCTTCGACGCGCTCGTGTGCATCCCGAACTGCGACAAGATCGTGCCGGGCATGCTGCTGGGCGCGCTGCGCGTGAACATCCCCACGGTGTTCGTGTCGGGCGGCCCGATGCTCGCCGGCAAGCAGCCGGGAGGGTGCGGCCCCACCACCGACCTCAACACGCTGTTCGACGGCGCGGCCCAGGTCATGAACGGCACGATGACCGAGGACGAGCTCAAGTACTACGAGGATACGGCGTGCCCCACCTGCGGCAGCTGCTCGGGGATGTTCACGGCGAACTCTATGAACTGCCTGTGCGAGGCGCTCGGCATCGCGCTTCCCGGCAACGGCACGATTCCCGCGGTGTACTCCGAGCGCATCCGCCTGGCGAAGCACGCCGGCATGAAGGTGATGGAGCTTCTGGAGCAGGGCGTCTGCGCGCGCGATATCGTGAGCGCGGCCGCCGTCCATAACGCCATGGAATGCGACATGGCCTTCGGCGGCTCCACGAACACGGTGCTGCACCTCACGGCCATCGCGCGCGAGGCGGGCTGCCCCATCACGATGGACGACTGGGACGCGGCGAGCGCGCGCACGCCGCACCTCGTGAAGCTCGCGCCCTCCGGCCCGCGCCCGCTCTCCGACCTCTACGAGGTGGGCGGCGTGCCCGTGGTCATGGCGGAGCTCGACCGCTTGGGCCTCATCGACCGCGACGCCGTCACCTGCATGGGCCCGATGGGAGAGTACCTCGACTATATGCACGCGGCCTGCACCGGCGCGGACGGCGAGGTGGTGCGCCCGCACGACGACCCGTTCTCGGCGCAGGGCGCGCTCAGGGTGCTGCACGGCAACATCGCGCCCGACGGTGCCATCGTGAAGAAGTCGGCCGTCGACCCGTCCATGCTGACGCACACCGGCCCCGCGCGCGTGTTCGACTCCGAGGAGGCGGCCTGCGCCGCCATCAACGCCGGCGAGATCAGGCCCGGCGACGTGGTGGTCATCCGCTACGAGGGGCCCAAGGGCGGCCCGGGCATGCGCGAGATGCTGACGCCCACGTCCTCCATCGTGGGGATGGGCCTGTCCACCAGCGTCGCGCTCATCACCGACGGGCGCTTCTCGGGCGCGACGAAGGGCCCGGCCGTGGGGCATGTGAGCCCCGAAGCCGCGGCGGGCGGCCCCATCGCGCTCATCGAGGAGGGCGATCCGGTGACGGTGGACATCGAAGGCGGCGCGCTCACGCTGGGCGTGGACGACGCCGAGTTGGAACGCCGTCGCGCCGCCTGGCAGCCGCCGGCGCCGAAACACGACCACGGCGTGCTCGCGAAGTACGCGAAGCTCGTCTCTTCCGCAGACAAGGGGGCGTATGTGTCATGACGAACGCACGCAGGAAACCAGGCTGCGCCGAGGCTGCGGCGCCCGAGGGCCGCGAGCAGCAAGCGCCGCGTCCCGGCGCGACGGCCGCCGCTAAGGGCGCGCCGCGCGGCCTCGGCAGCCGCACGGAGAAGCAGGGCAGCACCATGACGGGCGCGCAGGCGGTTGTCGCCTCGCTCGAGGCCGAGGGCGTGGGCCTCGTGTTCGGCTACCCGGGCGGCCAGGCCATCAAGATTTACGACGCGCTCTTCGACTCCACGCAGATCAAGCACGTGCTCTCGCGCCACGAGCAGGGCGCGGTGCACGAGGCCGACGGCTACGCGCGCGCCACGGGCAACGTGGGCGTGGCCATCGTCACGAGCGGCCCGGGCGCCACGAACACCGTCACCGGCATCGCGACGGCCTACATGGACAGCGTGCCGCTCGTGGTCATCACCGGCCAGGTGCCGCGCGGCGTCATCGGCACCGACTCGTTCCAGGAGTCCGACATCGTGGGCATCACCATGCCGGTGGTGAAACATAGCTACCTGCTGCAATCCACCGACGAGCTTACGGCTACGTTCCGCGAGGCGTTCCACATCGCCAAGACCGGCCGCCCCGGCCCCGTGCTCATCGACGTGCCGAGCGACCTGGCCAGCGAGGAGCTGGTGTTCGAGTACCCCGACGAGGTGAACCTGCCCTCCTACAAGCCCACCTACCGCGGCAACGCCAAGCAGGTGAAGCAGGCGGTGGCCCGCATCCGCCGCGCCGAGCGCCCCGTGCTCTACGTGGGCGGCGGCGTGGTGTCCTCCGGCGCGTCCGACGAGCTGCGCGCGCTGGCCGAGCTCATGCAGATACCGGTGGTCACCACGCTCATGGGCAAGGGCGCTTTCCCCGCGTCGCACGAGCTCAACCTGGGGCCCGTGGGGATGCACGGCTCGAAGTACGCGAACCTCGCCATGACCGAGAGCGACCTCATCATCGCGGCGGGCGCGCGCTTCTCCGACCGCGTCACGGGCCGGCTCGACGAGTTCGCGCCGAAGGCCGAGGTCATCCACATCGACATCGACCCCGCCGAGATCGGCAAGGTGCGCGAGGCGCAGATCCCCATCGTGGGCGACTTGAAGGGCGTGCTCGGAGGTATCGTGGCCCAGCTCTCCAAGGAGGGCGCGAGCCCCGAGACGGCGGCGTGGGTGGCCCAGATCGCCGAGTGGCGCCGCCGCCACCCGTTCTACCACCCGAACGTGGGCGACGCGCCCGGCGAGATCGTGCCCGAGGTGGTCATGGAGAAGCTCTCCGACGCGCTCGACCCCGAGCACAGCATCGTCGTGACCGAGGTGGGGCAGCACCAGATGTGGGCCGCCCAGCACATCGCGCGCGAATGCCCGCGCTCGTTCATCTCGTCGGGCGGCCTCGGCACCATGGGCTTCGGCTTCCCGGCGTCCATCGGGGCGGCCATCGGGTGCCCGGACAAGACGGTGGTGTGCGTGGCCGGCGACGGGTCGTTCCAGATGAACAGCCAGGAGATGGCTACGGCGGGCATCCACCGCGTGCCGGTGAAGGTGCTCGTGATGGACAACCGGTGCCTCGGCATGGTGCACCAGTGGCAGCACCTGTTCTACGGCGAACGGTACTCCTCGACGCTCCTCGACGCCAACCCCGATTTCGTGAAGCTGGCCGACGCGTACGGCTGGCAGGCCGCGCGCGTGGAGAGCCCCGACGCGCTGGACGCCGCGCTGGCCGCCATGCTGGCCGCCGAGGGGCCCTACCTGCTGGACGTGGCCATCTCGCGCGACCAGAACGTGTTCCCCATGGTGGCTCCGGGCCGCGCGCTCGACGACGTGATAGGCGCCATCGACGTGGCCGTGGGGGCCGTGCGCACGGACGTGCCCGAGGCGGAGGCCGCCCCGGGCGGGAAGGGGGGCATCCGATGAGGCACATCCTGTCCGTCCTCGTGGAGAACAAGCCGGGCGTCCTGTCGCGCGTGACGGGGCTCATCTCGCGGCGCGGCTTCAACATCGAGTCGCTGTCGGTGGGCCCCACCGAGGACCCCACCATGTCGCGCGTCACGGCCATCGTGAAGGCCGACGAGGTGGCCTACGAGCAGATCACCAAGCAGCTGCACAAGCTGATCAGCGTGCACAAGATCAACGACCTCACCGACGAGGGCGCCATCGAGCGTGAGCTCGTGCTGTTCAAGGTGAACGCCACGCCCGAGCGCCGAAGCGAGATCATCGAGATTGCGAACGTCTTCCGCGCGAAGATCGTCGACGTGGGGAAGAGCTCGCTCACCATCGAGGCCACCGGCGACGAGAGCAAGCTCAAGGGCATGGAGGACCTCTTCCGCGCCTACGGCATCAAGGAGATCACCCGCACCGGCAAGATAGCGATGTCACGCAACAGCAAAGACGTTTAAAACCAGCCAACAGAAAGGAAACCAACACCATGGCTGTCACGATCTACCACGAGAACGACGCGAACCCCGAGCTCATCCAGGGCAAGAAGGTAGCCATCATCGGCTACGGGAGCCAGGGCCACGCCCATGCGCTCAACCTCAAGGACTCGGGCGCCGACGTGCGCGTGGGCCTGCGCGAGGGCTCGAAGTCGCGCGAGGCCGCCGAGGAGGCCGGCCTCAAGGTCATGGGCGTGGCCGAGGCCGCCGAGGAAGCCGACCTCATCATGATCCTCACGCCCGACGAGACCCAGGCCGCCACCTACGAGGCCGAGATCGCGCCGCATCTCGCGCCCGGCGACACCCTCGCGTTCGCGCACGGCTTCAACATCCACTACGGCTACATCACCCCGCCCGCCGACGTGGACGTGGTCATGATCGCGCCGAAGGGTCCCGGCCACATGGTGCGCCGCGTGTTCACCGAAGGGGCGGGCGTGCCCTGCCTCATCTGCGTGCACCAGGATGCGTCGGGCCAGGCCAAGGACGTGGCGCTGTCCTACGCTTGGGGCATCGGCGGCGCGCGCGCCGGCGTCATCGAGACCACGTTCAAGAACGAGACGGAGACGGACCTCTTCGGCGAGCAGGCCGTGCTCTGCGGCGGCGTGACCGCGCTCATCAACGCCGGCTTCGAGACGCTCGTCGAGGCGGGCTACCCGCCCGAGATGGCCTACTTCGAGTGCTTCCACGAGATGAAGCTCATCGTTGACCTCATGTACGAGGGCGGCATGGCCAAGATGCGCAACTCCATCTCCAACACCGCCGAGTACGGCGACTACTACGCCGGCCCCCAGGTGATCACCGACGAGGCCCGGGCCGCGATGCGCCAGGTGCTCGCGCGCATCCAGGACGGCAGCTTCGCCCGCGAGTTCATGGAGGATTCGGCGAACGGCCAGAAGTGGCTGCTCGAGCAGCGCGCCGAGCACGCCGAGGCCCCCATCGAGCAGGTGGGCGAGGGCATCCGCTCCATGTTCAGCTTCGCTCGCCGCTAGGAAGGCCGCACGGCGCCGCGCAGCTGCCGGGCCGCGCGGCGCCGGCACCCGTGCGCTCCGGACGGCTTTTCGCATTTCGTCGAGAATTTTCCGCCCGAACCGGCGCGGCGGGCGGTTTCGCCTTATCATGGGGCAGCCGCCCGGACGCGTCCCAACAAATTCCCGCGCGGCGCAAGCGAAACATACCAGGAAGACTCTTGCAGAGGTGGTAGTTCTATGACGAAGAAAGTGCTGGTTGCCGAAAGGCTGGCCGACGCCGGCCTCGCGGTGCTCCGCGACAAGGGCTACGAGGTGGATGTCAAGCTGAAGATGCCCCCCGAGGAGCTGATCGCGACCATCCCGGCTTACGATGCCCTCATCGTGCGGTCGGCCACGAAGGTGACGCGCGAGGTCATCGAGGCGGGGAAGAACCTGCGCATCATCGGCCGGGCCGGCGTTGGCGTGGACAACGTGGACGTGGAGGCCGCCACCGAGCGCGGCGTCATCGTGTGCAACGCTCCCACGTCGAACATCGTGAGCGCCGCCGAGCACACCATGGCCCTCATGCTGGCCTGCGCCCGCAACGTCGCCCAGGCCAACGCCTCCATGCACGAGGGCCTGTGGGAGCGGACGAAGTTCACCGGCGTGGAGCTCTACGAGAAGACGCTCGCCATCTTCGGCCTGGGCCGCATCGGCGGCCTCGTGGCCGAGCGCGCCCGCGCCTTCGGCATGAGGCTCGTGGGCTACGACCCGTACTGCAGCCCCGAGCGCGCCGAACAGCTGGGCGTGACGCTCTACGACGACGTGGACGCCATCGTGCCGCTCGCGGACTTCATCACCGTGCACCTGCCGAAGACCAAGCAGACCATCGGCATGTTCGGGCCCGACCAGTACGCGCGCATGAAGGACGGCGTGATCCTGGTGAACGCCGCGCGCGGCGGCATCTACAACGTGGACTCGCTTGCCGACTTCCTGGCTGCCGGCAAGATAGGCGCCGTGGGGCTTGACGTGTGGGAGAACGAGCCGTGCACGGAAAGCCCGCTGCACGAGTTCCCCAACGCCATCCTCACCCCTCACCTGGGCGCGTCCACGAAGGAGGCCCAGCTGCGCGCCGGCGTGCAGACGGCCGAGTACGTGGCCGCGGGTCTGGCGGGCTCCATCGTGCCCACCGCCGTGAACATGGCGCCGGTGCCGCCCGAGGTCATGGACGCGGTGGGGCCGTACGTGCCCGCCTGCCAGATGATGGGCAGCATGCTTGCCCAGATACACGGCGAGGTGCCGCAGTACCTGAAGCTCACGGCGGCCGGCGCGCTCGCCGATGCCGACCCGTCCATCCTCGTGGCCGGCACGGTGAAGGGGCTCCTGTCCTACCAGGGCCGCGCCACGGTCACGCCCGTGAACGCAGATGCGGTGGCCCAGCGCCACGGCATCAAGGTGGAGACGCAGGCGCGCCCGGACGCCGACGGCTACGCCTCCACGGTGGCCGTCATGGCCGACGGCACCGAGGTGGCCTGCACCCGCGGCGACGCCGCGCAGACCGCGCGCCTCGTGTCGCTTCTGGGCTACAAGATAGACATCGCGCCGGGACGCCAGTCGCTCATCTTCGAGTATGTGGACGCCCCGGGCCGCATGGGCACCATCGGCACCATCCTGGGCGAGGCGGGCATCAACATCACCACCATGCAGATCGGCGCGAAGCCGGCCGACCGCTGCGCGCTCGTCTACATGAACGTGGAGGGCGAGGTGGAGGACGCCGTGCTGTCCCGCCTGCGCGCCGAGATCCCCGAGCTGAAGAACCTCTGGTACGTGAAGCTGTAGCGATCCCTCGCCACGGTAGGGGCGAGTGCGGCCCGGCGCTCATGGAGACGGCCCGGCAAGCGACAGTGCTTGCCGGGCCGTCTCGCGTGCAGAGGGCGCAGGGCCGATGATCGTCGCTGCGCATTCCGGCAGCTCGGCGCCGTGCATTCCGGCGATCGCGCGACGACGCCCGCCCGCATCGCCCTGTTTCTTCGGATACGGTAATGGAATCGAAGAAAATTTTCGATATATTACCGTAGCGAACGATGGGGGTTCCGAAATCCCCTTCCAAGGTGAGATAATCGCCCAAATCAGCGCGAAAAGCCGGAAATCGGGCGTCAGACGGGAGGTTTCGGACGCGAAATCCCGAGGTTCGGTAATATATCGGGAAAAATTTCCGAATCCATTACCGTAGCTCGATCTCTTACCCCATCTTGCGGGGCCGTATGCCTGCCAGCAAGGCATTGCCCGAACCTGGACCCGTCGGCAATCGCGCAACGGGAGCTCCCAGGGCCGGCCAACCAGCGCCAGGATGCGCATGTTTTTCGTTGGCGGCGAATCCGGGCGTCCCTTGCCGACGGTTTTGCTATGATTGTCAAATCATTTTTAATTCGCAAGCCGCATCCGCCAACCGGGAGCTGCGGCGCGCATGAGACGGAAAGGACGCACGCACATGACGCGCAAGATCGACATCTTCGACACCACGCTGCGCGACGGCGAGCAATCGCCGGGCGCTTCCATGAACACCGAGGAGAAACTGGTGGTCGCGCGTCAGCTCCTTCGCCTGAACGTGGACGTCATCGAGGCGGGCTTCCCCATCTCGAGCCCCGGCGACTTCGAGAGCGTGCGCCGCATCGCCGAGCTGGCGGGCGACCAGGCGGTCGTCTGCGGCCTCACGCGCGCGGTGGAGAAGGACATCGACGCGGCGGCCGACGCGCTCAAGTACGCCAAGCGCCCCCGCATCCACACGGGCCTCGGCGTGAGCCCGAGCCACCTGCGCGACAAGCTGCGCATCACCGAGGACGAGTGCGTCGAGCGCGCCGTGAAGTGCGTGAAGTACGCCAAGAAGTACGTCGAGGACGTGCAGTTCTACGCCGAGGACGCCGGCAGAAGCGACTACGACTTCCTCGTGCGCGTGATCCAGGCCGCCGTGGATGCGGGCGCCACCGTGGTGAACATCCCCGACACCACGGGCTACTCGCTGCCCGAGGAGTTCGGCCGCCGCATCAAGTACCTGGTGGAGGGCGTGCGCGGCATCGAGAACGTGAAGATCGCCGTGCACTGCCACAACGACCTCGGCATGGCCACGGCGCTTGCCATGGCCGGCGTGAAGAACGGTGCGCGCCAGGTGGAGTGCACCATCAACGGCCTGGGCGAGCGCGCGGGCAACACGGCCATGGAGGAAGTGGTCATGGCCATCCGCATGCACGAGGACGAGCTGGACGCGCACACCGACATCAACACGCGCGAGTTCTGCAAGGCGAGCCGCCTCGTTTCGTCCATCACGGGCATGAACGTGCAGGCCAACAAGGCCATCGTGGGCGCGAACGCCTTCGCGCACTCCTCCGGCATCCACCAGGACGGCGTGCTGAAGAAGCGCGACACCTACGAGATCATCGACCCGGCCGACGTGGGCGCGGGCGCAAGCCAGATCGTGCTCACGGCGCGCAGCGGCCACGCGGCGCTCAAGCACCGCCTGGAGGAGCTCGGCTACGAGCTTGAGGGCGAGGCGCTCGACCAGGTGTACGAGGCCTTCCTCAACCTGGCCGACAAGAAGAAGGAAGTCTACGACGAGGACCTCGAGAGCCTGATCAATGAGCGCGACCGCAACGAGAACGCCCTCTACACGCTGGAGGCGGTGCAGGTGTCCACGGGCTTCCCGCTCACGCCCACGGCCACCCTCACGCTCAAGGACGTCGAGGGCGTCGAGCGCACGGTGTGCGAGTACGGCACGGGCCCGATCGACGCGGTGTACAAGGCCGTGAACAAGATCATCGAGGTGGACAACGACCTCGCTGAGTTCTCGGTGCAGTCCGTCACCCGCGGCATCGACGCGCTCGGCGAGGTCACGGTGCGCGTGACGGCGGAGGACGGCGGCATCTACACCGGCCGCGGCGCCGACGGCGACATCATCGTCTCGTCCACGAAGGCGTACCTGAACGCGCTCAACCGCCTGTTGAGCGACAAGCGGGCAGGGCGCGCGTAGGCGGCCGGGAGGTCGTCGGAAGGGCCGGGCGAACCGGCCGGCGCGTCGGAAAAGCGGCGCATGCAGGGAAGGACGGCAGCGATGCCGTCCTTTCTTATGTCGAAACCCGATCGAAACAGGGGCTCTACACGGCGGAAACATTGGGCGCGTACCCTAGAGGCAGCGCAGAGACGAAGGGCCGGCACTCCCGGGGAAAGGCGCGGCGCTTTCGGCGGACCTCCATTGCCCGCGCCTTTCTCCGGGGATGCAGCCCTCGTCTCGCGTGAAAACCGATAGGACGATCATACGAGAGACGAGGGCCCTTCGATGAGGCAAAAGGCGGCACTGCGCGAGGGCGACGTGCGCATTCCCTCCGGATGCGCCATCGCCGGCATCATGGATAGGAGCGGCGCGCGCCATGACGGAAGCGACATCCTTAAGTCCATCGCGCTCATGCACGACCGCAGCAACGGCCTGGGCGGCGGGTTCGCGGCCTACGGCATCTACCCCGAGTTTGCCGAGCTGTACGCATTCCACATCATGTACGAGGGCAAGGACGCGCGCGACCGCACGGAGGCGTACCTTGACGAGCATTTCGCAAGCGAGAAGCAGGAGCGCATCCCCGTCGAGCCGACGCGGGGCATCCAGGATCCGCCGGACATCTGGCGTTACTTCCTCGCGCCGCATCCGGTGAGGCTCGCCATGAGCGGCCTCGACGAGGCCGAGTACACCATGCAGCACGTCTTCCGCATCAACGCGGACATCCCCGGCGCGTTCGTGGCGTCGTCCGGCAAGAACATGGGTGCGTTCAAGGGCGTCGGCTATCCCGAGGACATCGGCGCGTTCTACCGCATCGAGGACTACCGGGCGTGGCTGTGGACGGCGCACGGGCGCTTTCCTACGAACACGCCCGGATGGTGGGGCGGCGCGCATCCGTTCACGCTGCTGAACTGGTCCATCGTGCACAACGGCGAGATATCCAGCTACGACGCGAACCGCCGCTACGTCGAGCAGTTCGGCTACGAGTGCGCGCTCAAGACCGACACCGAGGTCATCACCTACCTGTTCGACCTGCTGGCGCGCCGCCACGGCCTCTCGCAGCGGATGGCCGCGCACATCATGTGCGCGAGCGCGTGGGACGAGATCGACAAGATGGACCCGGACGAGGCCGCGTTCGAGACGGCGCTGCGCTGCGTGTACGCGAGCGCGCTGGTGAACGGCCCCATGTCGGTGATCCTCGGATCGGACGAGGGGCTGCTCGCGCTCAACGACCGCCTGAAGCTGCGCGCCCTCATGGCCGGCGAGAAGGGCAGCATGGTGTACCTGGCCTCGGAGCAGGCGGCCATCGAGGTGGTGTGCCCCGACGTGGAGAACGTCCGCTCCCTCGAGGGCGGCGAGCCCTTCGTCGTCCGGCTTGAGAAGGAGGCCTGAGGCATGCTCGATTACCTGCTACCCCGCTACAAGGTGCTGCGCGACGCCGAACTGTGCGTCCAGTGCGGCGCGTGCGAGCGCTCGTGCGCCAACGAGGTGCACAAGGTCGACGAGGAGCTCGGCCGCGTCACCGCCGACCACCGCGCGTGCGTGAACTGCCAGCGCTGCGTGATCATGTGCCCTGTCGGCGCGCTGGCCATCGCGCAGTGGCCGCAGGTTGGCAACGGCTCGAACAACTGGACGCTCGCCGCCATGCAGGACGTCGCCAAGCAGGCGCAGACCGGCGCGGTGCTGCTGTCCTCGATGGGCAACCCGCAGCCCTACCCGATCTACTGGGACCGCTTGCTGCTGAACGCGAGCCAGGTGACGAACCCCTCCATCGACCCCTTGCGCGAGCCCATGGAGACGCGCGTGCTGCTGGGCAGCCGGCCCGATGTTCTCGAGGTGGACGAGCGGGCCCGCACGGTGACGACGAAGATGCCGCCGCAGATAAAGCTGGACGTGCCCCTCATGTTCTCGGCCATGAGCTTCGGCTCCATCTCGCTCAACGCTCAGAAGGCGCTCGCCATGGCGGCCGAGGAGCTGGGCACGTGCTTCAACACCGGCGAGGGCGGCCTGCACAAGGACCTCGAGCGCTACGGGGGGCACGCCGTGGTGCAGGTGGCCAGCGGCCGCTTCGGCGTGGACGCGCATTACCTGAACGCCGGCGCCATGATCGAGATCAAGATAGGCCAGGGCGCCAAGCCCGGCATCGGCGGGCACCTGCCTGGCGAGAAGATCGGCGAGGAGGTGTCGCGGACCCGCATGATCCCGCGCGGCACCGACGCCATCTCGCCCGCGCCTCACCACGACATCTACTCCATCGAGGACCTGCGCCAGCTCGTGTTCTCCCTCAAGGAGGCCACGCGCTACGCCAAGCCCGTGGCCGTGAAGATCGCCGCCGTGCACAACGTCGCGGCCATCGCCAGCGGCGCGGCGCGCGCCGGAGCGGACGTCGTCGTGGTCGACGGCTTCCGCGGCGGCACGGGGGCGGCCCCCGCGCGCATCCGCGACAACGTGGGCATTCCCCTCGAGCTCGCGCTGGCCTCCGTGGACAAGCGCCTGCACGACGAGGGCATCCGCTCGAGGGTGAGCCTCGTGGCGGGCGGGTCCGTCCGCAACTCGGCGGACGTGGTGCGCGCGGTGGCGCTGGGGGCCGACGCCGTGTACTGCGCGAGCGCCGCGCTCATCGCGATGGGGTGCCACCAGTGCCAGGACTGCGCGAGCGGACGGTGCAACTGGGGCATCGCCACGCAGCGCCCGGAGCTGACCAAGCGCCTCAACCCCGAGGTGGCGGCCGAGCGCGTGGTCAACCTCGTGCGCGCATGGAACCATGAGATCCAGGAGATGATGGGCGGCATGGGCATCAACGCCATCGACAGCCTGCGGGGCAACCGCCTCATGCTGCGCGGGATCGGGCTCACCGAGAAAGAGCTCGAGATCCTCGGCGTGAAGCACGCGGGAGAGTGAGGGGGACGATGATGGGGAAGAGGGTTTCCGTGACGCTCGGCACCGAGCATTTCACCGAGGCGAACGAGACGGTGCGCGACGCTTTGCTGCGCGCCGACACGGTGGTGGTGCGCGAGGCGTTCGCCCAGCGCTACCTGGGCTGCGCGATGCCGACGGGCAAGACGCTCGAGATCCACGGCGTGCCCGGCAACGACCTGGCGTGCTATTTGGACGGCGGCCGCATCGAGGTGTTCGGCAACGCTCAGGACCAGGTGGGCAACACCATGGACGGCGGCTGCATCGTGGTGCATGGGCGCTGCGGCGACGCGGCGGGCTACGGTATGCGCGGCGGGCAGATCTTCGTGCGCGACGGTTGCGGCTGGCGCGTGGGCATCCATATGAAGCAGTTCGAGGACAAGCGCCCCGCCATCGTCATCGGCGGCGACGCAGGCAGCTTCCTCGGCGAGTACCTGGCGGGCGGCGTCATCGTGCTCTTGGGCAAGCCGGGGCGCCACCTGGCCACCGGCATGCACGGCGGCGTGATCTACCTCAAGCACCGCATCGCCGATGACGAGGTGTCGGAGGGCCTGGTGCAGGAACCGGTGGACGAAGCCGACCGCGCCCTCATCCGCAGCCTGCTCGAACGCTACAACGGCTTCTTCGCCGCCGACCTCGGCGCGCCCGTCGACGCCACCGGCGAGGGCTTCTTCCGCCTGCGCCCCGCCACCGCCCGCCCCTACGCCAGCATGTACGCCAACTGATAAGACCCCTTCGTCATCCCGTGGGAAGCGGCGAAGGGCGAAGCCGAAGAATCCCGTGAGGCGCCAGCCGCGAGGTTTCCAGCCGCTGCACGGGATTCTTTGTGCTAAGGGGGAGGGACGGCGTCAGGCGGTTGCCTGCGTCGAGGGCTCTTCGCTTTCGGATCGTTCCAAGTCACAGTTTTGGCCGCTGTGAAGCCTTGCTGCGACACCCGACGGCGAACCGCTCTGCGTCACCTGGCCGAACGACTTGTCCCGGTCGCTGCTCAGGCGCTCAGACGGCCCGCAGAGCGCAAAAAGGCTTCACAGCGGCCAAAACTGTGACTTCGAGCCCGGCCTTTTGCGAAACTGCCCTCCGTTGGAAAGGGAATCGGCAAGGGGACTGCCAAGAGAACCGTCTTTGACGCGTCCTGCTGAGAGAACGTCCCTTCATCATCCTGCTCCGTCTATGTGATGGCATTTCCTCATCCTCGTCGGGAGACGGCAGCGCTGACGAATCCCAAGAACAGCGGGTGGGGGCGGGTGGGGCGGCTCTTGAACTCGGGGTGGCCCTGGCTGGCCACGAACCAGGGATGATCCGCCAGCTCCACCATCTCGACGAGCCGGCCGTCGGGAGACACGCCCGACACCGTGAGCCCCGCCTCCTGCAGCGCGTCGCGGAACGCGTTGTTCACCTCGTAGCGGTGGCGATGCCGCTCGTAGACCACCTCTTCGCCGTAGGCCTCGAAGGCCCGCGTCCCCGGCAGCACGCGGCAGGGGTACGCGCCCAGGCGCATGGTGCCGCCCTTGTCCTCCACGTCCTCCTGCTCGGGCATGAGGTCGATCACGGGATAGGCGGCTTCGGCGCCGAACTCGGCGGACGTCGCGTCCGGCATGCCGGCCACGTGGCGCGCGAACTCGCACACGGCGGCCTGGAGCCCCAGGCAGATGCCCAGAAACGGCACGCCGTTCTCGCGCGCGTAGCGAACGGCGGCAATCTTGCCCTCGAAGGCGCGCTCCCCGAAGCCGCCGGGCACGAGGATGCCGTCCGTGTCGGCCAGCGCCTCGGCCACGTTCCCCTCGTCGATCTCCTCGCCGTCCACCAAGCGCATGTCCACGTGGCGGCCGTGCGCCACGCCCGCATGGCCGAGCGCCTCCATCACGGACAGGTACGCGTCGGGCAGGCTCACGTACTTGCCCACCACGGCGATGCGCACCTCGCCCTCGCAAGCGTTCGCGGCCGCGACGAACGAGCGCAGCGGCCCGAGGTCGGCCTCGCGCGGCTCGAGCCCCAACCGGGCGAGCACCAGCTCGTCGAAGCGCTGGTCGTGCAGCACGAGCGGCACCTCGTAGATGGACGGCGCGTCCACGCAGGCCAGCACTTCCTCCGGTCGCACGTCGCAGAACAGCGCGATCTTCTCGCGCACGGGGTCGGTCACCTCGTGGTCGCTGCGGCACACGATGAAGTCGGGCTGCACGCCCAGCGACCGCAGCTCCTTCACCGAGTGCTGCGTGGGCTTCGTCTTCGCCTCGTGGGCGGCGGTGATGTAGGGCACTAGCGTCACGTGCGCGAACAGCACGTCGCCGGCGGGGTGCTCCTTCTTGAACTGGCGCGCGGCCTCGATGAAGGGCAGCGACTCGATGTCGCCGATGGTGCCGCCTATCTCGGAGATGACGATGTCGGCGCCCGACTGCTCGGCGATGCGGCGCAGGCGCTCCTTGATGGCCTCGGTGACGTGCGGGATCACCTGCACCGTGCCGCCCAGGAAGTCGCCGCGCCGCTCACGCGCGATGAGCGAGCGGTAGATGGAGCCCTGCGTGAAGTTGGACTCGCGCGAGAGGTTCTCGTCGATGAAGCGCTCGTAATGCCCGAGGTCCAGGTCGCCCTCGTGGCCGTCCTCGGTCACGAACACCTCGCCGTGCTGGAAGGGGCTCATGGTGCCGGGGTCCACGTTGAGGTAGGGGTCCATCTTCTGCATGGTCACGCGGTAGCCGCGCGCCTTCAGCAGGTGTCCGAGCGATGCCGCGGTGATGCCCTTGCCGAGCGACGAAACGACGCCGCCGGTCACGAAAATGTGCTTTGCCATAGCTCTCCTCACGTTCAAAGGCGTCCTCCAAACGTCTTTCGATTGTAGGCGACGCCGCCGCCCGCCGCCTGCCGCGCCCCATGATTTCACCTGCTTGAAACACAGGCGCCCTTTGCGCCCGTCGGCGCGCGGCTCGATGTAACACGAGTTTACCGAGTGGAAAACTGCTCGAAACACGAGGCCGGTAGCGTGAGGGGGGAAGTGAGAACAGGATGGGCCGGCGAACGGCGACCGGCGCCGACGAGTAAGGAGCGCGCGACATGGCGAAGGTTTCGGAGATCTACGGCTCGATGGTGTTCAACGAGCACACGATGCAGGAGCGGCTTCCGTCCGCCACCTACAAGAGCCTGCGCAAGACCATCGAGGAAGGCCAGCCGCTCGACAGAGAGGTGGCGAACGTCGTGGCGCACGCCATGAAGGAGTGGGCCATCGAGAAGGGGGCGACCCACTTCACGCACTGGTTCCAGCCGCTCTCGGGCATCACGTCGGAGAAGCACGACAGCTTCATCGACCCCTGCCCCGACGGCCGCGCCATCATGAGCTTCTCGGGCAAGGAGCTGATCCAGGGCGAGCCCGACGCGTCGTCGTTCCCCTCGGGCGGCCTGCGCGCCACCTTCGAGGCCCGCGGCTACACGGCGTGGGACCCCACCAGCTTCGCCTTCATCAAGGACGAGGTGCTGTGCATCCCCACCGCGTTCTGCAGCTACACCGGCGAGGCGCTCGACAAGAAGACGCCGCTTTTGCGCTCCATGAGCGCCATCGACGAGCAGGCCAAGCGCGTGCTGGCGCTGTTCGGTGAGGCCCCGGCCCGGGTGACCACCACCGTGGGGTCGGAGCAGGAGTACTTCCTCATCTCCGAGAAGGACTACGCCAAGCGCCAAGACCTCATCATGTGCGGCCGCACCCTGTTCGGCTACCCGCCGTGCAAGGGCCAGGAGCTGGAGGAGCACTACTTCGGCGCCATCCGCCCGTCGGTGAACGAGTTCATGAAGGAGCTCGACGACGAGCTGTGGAAGATCGGCGTGTCCGCCAAGACCAAGCACAACGAGGTGGCCCCCGCCCAGCACGAGCTGGCGCCCATCTTCACCAACAGCAACCGCGCCATCGACGAGAACCTGCTCACGATGGAGAAGATGCGCCTGCTGGCATCGCATCACGGCCTGGTGTGCCTGCAGCACGAGAAGCCCTTCGAGGGCATCAACGGCTCGGGCAAGCACAACAACTGGTCCATCTCGGCCGGCAAGACCAACCTGCTCGACCCGGGCGAGACGCCCATGGACAACCTGCGCTTCCTCGTGTTCCTCACGGGCGTCATCCAGGCGGTCGACGACTACCAGGAGCTGCTGCGCATGTCGGTGGCCTCGGCCGGCAACGACCACCGCTTGGGCGCGAACGAGGCCCCGCCGGCCATCATCTCCATCTTCCTGGGAGACGAGCTGGGGGCCATCGTGGACGCGCTCATCGACGGCCACGCCTACACCTCGGCCGACAAGGTTGCCATGGACCTGGGCGTGGCCGTGCTGCCGAACTTCCTGAAGGACAACACCGACCGCAACCGCACCTCACCGTTCGCGTTCACGGGCAACAAGTTCGAGTTCCGCATGCCGGGCTCCGCCGTGAACCTGTCCGACTGCAACATGATCCTCAACACCGCGATGGCGAAGAGCCTCAAGGGCTTCGCCGACGCGATGGAGGGGAAGGCAGGGGAGGAGTTCGAGGCGGCCGCCATCGCGTACGTCAAGGAAACCCTGGTCGAGCACCAGCGCATCATCTTCAACGGCAACGGCTACTCCGACGAGTGGCCGGCCGAGGCGGAGCGCCGGGGCCTGGCCAACCACCGCACCACCGCCGACGCGCTGCCGTGCCTCGTGGCGCCCGAGAGCGTCGCGCTGTTCGAGGAGTTCGGCGTGCTCTCCGAGCCCGAGGTGCGCAGCCGCTACGAGGTGAAGCTGGAGAAGTACAACAAGCTCGTCAACATCGAGGCGCGCACGATGAAGCGCATGGTGCGCCGCGCCTACCTGCCCGCCATCAACGCCTACGCCGCCAAGGTGGCCGGCCATATCACTGCGGTGAAGGCCGCGAGCGCCGGAGCCGACACGGGCCAGCAGGAGAGGCTGCTGGAGAAGCTGCTGGCCGGCGTGCGCGAGATCGACGCGCAGCTGCAGGTGCTCGACGCCGCCCACCACGCCAACATCGAGATGGCCGATCAGCAACGGCGCGCGAACGACAACGCGCACCATATCCTGCCCATCATGGACAAGCTGCGCGTCGCCGTGGACGCCGTCGAGGTGGTCGTCGACCGCGACCACTGGCCGGTGCCCACCTACAACGATATGCTCTTCTACGTATAACGTTCCGGCGGCTTGCCAGCCGCCGGAACTGCTCGACGCTGCGAAAGGCCCTGGAACCCGATCTTGCCCCTCTTTCGCTTGCCTTCGCGTACCGAAGTACGCTCAGCCGCGAAATGGGGCAATCTCGGGCACCAGGGCCTTTCTCGCTGACTTACTACGCCAACCTGGGCGAATGAAGTAAAAAGAAACCGGATGCCCCACGTGGCACCCGGTTTCTTCTTTGATCCGACAGCTTGCGGCGGTGCCCCCTTACGCCATGGCCTCCTTGATGCGGCGCGCGGCTTCCAGCAGGCGGTCGTCGGGAGTGGTGAGCGAGATGCGGATGTAGCCCTCGCCGTCCGGGCCGTAGCCGCTGCCCGGCGTCACGATGACGTGCGCCTGCTCCAAAAGCTTCGTGGCGAACGACGCGCTCGTCTCGCCGGCCGGCACCTTCGCCCACACGTAGATGGTGGCCTTCGGAGTGTTGCATTCCAGGCCGATGGCGCGCAGGGCCTCCACCACCACGTCGCGCCGGTGTTGGTAGAGCGCGCAGAGGTCGGCCACGCACTGCTGGTCGCCGGAGAGCGCCGCGATGGCCGCGTCCTGGACGGCCGTGAACTGGCCGGAGTCCAGGTTGTTCTTCACCGTGCCGAGCGCCCCCACCGCCTCAGGGTTGCCGCAGGCGAAGGCGATGCGCCAGCCGGTCATGTTGTAGGACTTCGACAGGCTGAAGAACTCGATGCAGCACTCCTTGGCATGCGGCCGCTCCAGGATGGAGGGCGCGCGGTAGCCGTCGAAGCAGATGTCGCAGTAGGCGTTGTCGTGCGCGAGCAGCAGGTCGTGCTCGAGGCAGAACGCGATGGCGGCGTCGAAGTACGCTTCGGCGGCGCAGGCGCCGGTGGGGTTGTTGGGGTAGCCCAGGAACATGATCTTCGCCGCGTCCAGCACGTCGGCGGGCACCTGCGAGAAGTCGGCCAGGAAGCCGTCCTCCTCGCGCATGGGCATGAAGTAGGTGTTCGCGTTCTGCATCAGGGCCCCGCCGGAGTACACCGGGTAGCCGATGGACGGCGCGAGCACCCAGTCGCCCGGGTCCAGATAAGCCGTGTGCAGGTGCGCGATGCCCTCCTTGCTGCCGATGAGCGCGAGCACCTCGGTGGCGGGGTCCACCTCCACGCCGAAGCGGCTGCGCATCCAGTCGGCGCACGCCGTGCGGTACGCGCGCGAGCCGGCGTAGTCGGGGTAGCGGTGGTTCGCGGGGTTGCGGATGGCCTCGGCCATGGCGTCGACGATGTGCGGCGGCGTGGGCGTGTCCGGGTCGCCGATGCCGAGCGAGATGACGTCGACGCCCTGCGCCTCGAGCGCGTCGCGCTTGGCGTCTATCTGGGCGAACAGGTACGGGGGCATGCGGTTCAGGAATGCGGCGGTTCTCATGGGCCCTTCTTCCTCTCTGTTGTCACACGTTCACGGTGCCCGCGAAGCTTTCGGCGGCGGGCCCCGTCATCATCACATGGCCGTCGTCGGCCCAGGCAACGTGCAGCGTCCCGCCGCGCAGCAGCACGTCGGTCTCGCGGCCCGCGCGGCCGGTGAGGCAGGCGGCCACGGCCGTCGCGCACGCGCCCGTCCCGCAGGCCAGCGTCTCGCCGCAGCCGCGCTCGAACACGCGCATCGCGATGCCATGCGGGCCCACGACGGCGAACTCCACGTTGGTCTTCTCGGGGAAGGCGGGATGCGACTCGAAGAACGCCCCGACCGCGTCCACGTCAAACTCGTCGAGGCCGGTCCCGTCCAGGAAGCACACCGCGTGCGGGTTGCCCATGGACACGCAGCAGAACGCGAACGCGCCCCACGGCGAATCCAGCTCGAGCGCGCCTGCGTACGGATCGCCGAAGGGGGCGGTCGCGTCGGGCTCGGCGCTCACCGGCACCTGCGCCGGGTCGAGCACGGGGCGTCCCATGTCCACGGTCGCGCGCGTCATCTTCCCCGTGCCGTCCACCGTAAACGTGATGGGCCGGGGCCCGGCCAGCGTGTCGGCTGTCAGCCTTCGGTCCTCTGCGGGCACATACCCCCGATCGACCAGGAACTTCGCGAAGCAGCGCACCCCGTTGCCGCACATCTGCGCGAGCGTGCCGTCGGCGTTGACGTAGTGCATGTAGGCCGCGCATTCGGGACGCGCGGACGGCCGCACCACGATCACGCCGTCGGCGCCGATGCCGAAATGGCGGTCGCAGAGGCGTTCCACCTCCCCGGACGCGAGCTCGACGTCCCGCGCGAGCCCGTCGATCATGACGAAGTCGTTCCCCAGGCCGTGCATCTTGACGAACTCGAGCCCCTGCCGCATGCGCGCTCCTTCCGATCCCGGGCCGTTCCCGCCATGGTAGCCCCGGATCGCCGCGTACGCGCCTGGATTTAACGCGATGTTTACGCTGCCCCGCATATCGGCGATTCTGCATGCTCCGCCTGCCAGCCATCCGGTTCCGCCTGCCCGCCCCTGTTTCCCGGCTTTTCGCCCAGATATGCTACCTGATCGGCAGCGTTTCCCGACCGTTGACGGCTTTCCACAAAACGCCGACTGACACGCGTGCGGGCAGCACGCTATGCTGGGCTCGGCGATCCTTCGAGATCGCCCGGTTGGGAAGGGCGGCGCGACGCCGCCGGACGAAAGGATGCGCGCAATGGAGAACCCCGCACAGAAATCCTACCAGCTCTACATCGACGGCCAGTGGGTCGACGCGTCGGACGGGGGCACGCTCGACGTGTTCTGCCCGGCCAACGGCGAGCAGCTGTCCACCATCGCCGACGCCACCAAAGAAGACGTCGACCGCGCGGTCGATGCGGCGTGGAAGGCGTTCGAGACCTGGGGCAAGACCGACAAGGCCGAACGCGCCATCATCCTGAACAAGGTTGCCGACATCATCGAGGCCAACGCCGAGAAGCTGGCGCTGCTCGAGTCGCTCGACAACGGCAAGCCCATCCGCGAGACGCGCGCCATCGACGTGGCGTACTCCGTCGACCACTTCCGCTACTTCGCCGGCGTGCTTCTGGCCGACACGGGCGAGGCCGATATGCTGCCCGGCAACATGATGTCGCTCGTGCTGCACGAGCCCATCGGCGTGGTGGGGCAGATCGTGCCGTGGAACTTCCCGTTCCTCATGGCCGCCTGGAAGCTGGCCCCGGTGCTGGCCGCCGGCGACTGCACCGTGTTCAAGCCCTCGTCCACCACCTCGCTCACAGTGCTGGAGCTGGCCAAGCTCACCCAGGACGTCATCCCGGCCGGCGTGTTCAACGTGGTCACGGGCCGCGGCAGCAAGTCGGGCCAGTACATCCTCGACAACCCCAAGATCAGCAAGCTCGCGTTCACCGGATCGACCGAGGTGGGCCGCGACGTGGCCCGCGCGGCGGCCGAGCGCCTCATCCCGGCTACGCTGGAGCTGGGCGGCAAGTCCGCGAACATCATCTTCCCCGACTGCAAGTGGGACATGATGCTGGACGGCATCCAGCTGGGCATATTGTTCAACCAGGGCCAGGTGTGCTGCGCCGGCAGCCGCATCTTCGTGCACGAGGACATCTACGACAAGTTCGTCGAGGACGCCTGCCGCGCGTTCGGCAACGTGAAGATCGGCATGCCGTGGGAGGACGACACCCAGATGGGCAGCCAGATCGACCAAGGCCAGATGAACAAGATCCTCGAGTACGTGGAGATCGCCAAGCAGGAGGGCGGCCGCGTCCTCTGCGGCGGCGAGCGCGCCACCGAGGGCGACCTGGCCCGCGGCGCGTTCCTCAAGCCGACGCTCATCGAGGTGCCGAGCAACTCGTGCCGCGTGGCGCAGGAGGAGATCTTCGGGCCCGTGGCCGTGGTCATCAAGTTCAAGGACGAGCAGGAGGTCATCGATATGGCCAACGACTCGGTCTACGGCCTGGGCGGCGCCGTGTGGACCCGCGACATCAACCGCGCGTTCCGCGTGGCGCAAGGCGTGCGCACCGGCCGCATGTGGGTGAACACCTACAACCAGATCCCCTCGGGCGCGCCGTTCGGCGGCTACAAGGAGTCCGGCATCGGCCGCGAGACGCACAAGATCATGCTCGAGCACTACACCCAGACGAAGAACATCATGATCAACCTCGGCGAGGAGCCGAGCGGCTTCTATCCCGAGAAGTAGCGGCGGACTGACAACTCGGATTGGCGAAGCGGGCGGCAGCGATGCCGCTCGCTTTTTCTTTTCTCCCCTTCCACTCCGCGCGGCGACGCGAGCCCCCCCTCGCAGGTCCTCTTGCCAGCGCGGCCTCCAGATCCGACGAGGCGCTTTCGAGCCGGGATTCGCGTTGGGCAATCGCCCGGTGTCGGAACCTCAAACGTTCGGCAACGGAGTGCGCGGCGCTCGGCGTTTCCGCAGTATGGTTGCTGCATCGCAACCGGCGAAACGCCGGTCGAGCCCTGCGCCACCTCGTGCAGCGGCGGATATCCCCGGCCTGGACCATGCGCGCCAAGCAAGCCCGCACACACTCATCCGGCGGGGCTACGACGGAATAGAGAGAAAGGTACGTACATGGCATCCATGCTCAAAAGGCTGTCGGGCGCGCTCGCGGCCCTCGTCGCCCTCGCGCTGATGGCTCCTATGGGAGCGGTTTCGGCGCTCGCCCTCGACGCGGGCGGCTTGGCCGACGACGGCAGCGCCTCGATCACGGTTCACAAATACAAGACCCAGTCGGCATCCAGCACGCCGGGCACGGGCGAGAACGGCCAGGGGCTTCCCGTGGGCGCCCAGCCGCTCGAGGGCGTGAGCTTCACCCTCTACCGGCTGGACAACGCCAAGGTGGAAGGCGCCGTGGCTGGGACGGCCGCCCCGGCCGGCGCTCCGACGGCCGACGACGTCGCGGCGTTCTTGGCGACCTACCGCGATAACGGGTTCGCCCCCAACGTGCAGACGACGGACCCCGACGGCACGGCCACTTGGGCCAGCCTGGCGTTCGGCTACTACCTGCTCGTGGAGACGGACGCGGGCGGGGCGAACGTGGACCCGGCCGTTCCCTCCATCGTGACGGTGCCGTACGCGCGCCAGGCGATGGGCGGATCCACGTCCTACGCCAAGGACGTGCACGTCTATCCGAAGAACGTGAGCCGCGAGGAAGTCGAGAAGACCGCCATCGGCGCACCCGACGTCACCGCCCCCGGTGAGAAGCTCGAGTACCAGATAGCGTTCATGGTACCCGAGGCGGGCAAGGTGCATGCGAGCGACGCGGCCGCCATGAAGGCCACGGTGGTCGACCGCCTGCCGCTCAATGCGGCGGGGCAGCCCGTCCTCACCGTCAACCCCTCTTTCACCGTGACCGCGCTCTCCAAGGGAGGCGACACGACCGCGCTCAATGCGGGCGATATCGTCTTCAGCGACACCTCGGCCTCCGATGGGCTGGTCACGTGGACGTTCGGACCGGAAATCGCGAAGGCTATCGAGGGTATCAACAGCACGAACGCCTCCAATGTGGACGGGCAGGTCGTGAAAGTGCTCCTGGGGATCACGGCGACGGTGAACGACAACGCCTACAACGGCGGCATCGACGCCACAGGGCAACCTTCCATCGCGAACACCGCCGTCGCCACCGTCAGCGACTCGGACGGCACGGTGATGATCGACGGCAAGGAGAGCGTCACCCCGGCCGTCACCACCATGGGCTTCAAACTGACGAAGGTGGACGCCGACGGCAATCCCGTCACGTCCGACTCGGCCACGTTCAAGCTGGCCGCCTCCTACGCCGACGCTGTCGCGGGCACGTTCATCAAGAACGGGTCGACGTCGGCGGACCTTACGGCGACGTCGAGCCTGGCCGACGGCACGGCGGTGTTCTCCGGTTTGAGCGCCCGGGCCCTCACCTCGGGCGGTGCCGCCTACACGGGCATCGGCGACGCGGTGGCGGCGGCGCGCGCGAACCTCGGCGCGCCCCAGACGGTCGAGCTGTGGCTCGTCGAGACGGACGCGCCCGACGGCTACCGCATCCTCCAGGCGCCCCAGAAGGTGACGCTGAGGATAGCGAAGGCCACGGCCGACGCCACGGTTTCCTCGACGGTCGTGGACGGCCCGCTGTCCGTGGTCAACACCATGAACGGCCAGGAGGGCGGCGGCAACTTCGCGCTGCCGAACACCGGCGGGATGGGTGCGGTCGCCTTCCTCGTGGCCGGCGCCGCCTTAGTCGCCTTCGCCGTGGCCAGCTTCGCGCGGTCGCGCAAGGGCGGCAAGCACGGCCCGTCCGGCCGGTAGGCAACGGGGCTGCACCCGCATGGGCATCGGAAAACTCGAAAGAACGCGCCGCGCGCCGCATGGCCGGGCGGCAGTGCGGCCGGCGCTGCTCGCCGCCCCCCGGCTGTTGCTCGCCGCCCTCGTGGTGCTGGCGTGCTGCCTTCCCGCAGGGTGGGCTCCCCGCGCCGCCGCGGGCGAGGAGTCCGCGCCTGCGGCGGCTGCCGCGGACGAGGGCGCCTCGGGCGCGGAGGGCGACGAGCCCGGCACAGCGCCCGGCTCCCCGGATGGCGGCGTCCCGCAGGAGGATGCCGGCGGGCTGGACGAAGACGCCCTCTCCTCCGGCGCCGACGGGGCCGCACCCGAGCCGCCGTCGGACAACGCGGCCGCTCCCGAGCCGGCCGTCGGCTCCGAGCAGCATGGAGAGGAGGACCGCGTGGCCGGCGCCGCGCTGTACGTCTCGTCTGCCGGCAGCGACGCCGACGGCGACGGAACGCGCGAGAAGCCCCTCGCGACGCTCGCCCAGGCGGTGCAACGAGCCGACGCAGGCTCGCAGGCCCAGATAGTCGTCATGGACGACCTCCAGGCCGCAGCCACCGCCGTCGTCGGCGGGAAGGACGTCGTCGTGCGCGGGGAGCCCGACGCCTCGGGCGCGGCGCCGACGGTCGTCGCCGGGGCCGCCGACGTGTTCTCGGTCGCCACAGGATCGCTCAAGTTGGAGGGCATCGTGATCGACGGCGCCTCCGTCCCGGCGGACCACCGGGTGGCGACCGTGACGGGGGAGGGCGGCTCGCTCACGCTGGGCCTCGGCGCCACCGTCCGCAACTGGAGCGCCGTCGGCACGGCCGGGGCGGTGCGGGTGCGCGCCAACGCGGGTCGTTCACCATGCTCGACGGCAGCGCGATAAGGGATTGCCGGCTCAAGGCATCGGCGGCGGGTGCCGGCGGGGCGGCGGCGAGCGTGTCGGCCGCCCGCAGCAGCGGCGCCAGCACCGTGCCCTCCGCATCGTACCGGGCCTCGTTCGCCATGGAGGAGGGCGCGTCCATCGTAGGCTGCACCACCACCATGACGGCCAACGCGACGTTCTCCGGCGGCGGCGCGGTTCGCGCGACGGATGCGGACGTGTCCGTGGGGAAAGGCGCCAGCATAAGCGGGTGCAGCCTGGAGTACCGAGCCGCGTCGGGCGCCCTCATCGATGCCGTGGGCACGGTTCAGGGCGGCGGGGCCCTCTTCGCGAACAACTGCAAGGTGGACCTCGCCGGCTCGGTGGACGACTGCCACATGGTCAGCGCCGAGAACACGGGGACCGGCGACTTCTTCTCGGGCGGCGGCGCGCTGTTCGTCTACGACTACGGCTGCACCACGGCCGTCGGGGTCGATTGCCGGACCAGCGTGAGCGGCACCGTCACGGGGTGCACGGCGCTCGCGGGCGGCGGCGCGTTCTACTGGAGCCAAGCCGACGGTTACGACCAGGGCGACAACCTGTGGGTGGGCCCGAGCGGCCCCTTGACGTCCGCCGACCAGGTGGTCGCGCGGGTACTCGACGCGTTCACGGTGAGCGGGACGTTCTCCGAATGCTCGACCTACGACGTCAACAACAGGCGCACGGCCTCGCTTACGAGCTACGCTGACTACGAGCGCTACGGCATCGGCGGCGGGGCCGTCTGCGGGGCCTACACCGGCCTGGTCGTGCTCGACGGCGGCGCGCTCCTGCAGAGCTGCTCCACGGGCAGCGAGGGCGGCGGCGTGTCGAGCTGGGGCACGTCGGTGTTCTGCCTTGACCGGACGGCCGACGGCCGCGGCGTGCCGGCAGTGCTGGGCTGCTCGTCCGGCGGCATCGCCGGCGGCGTGAGCGCGGGCGCCTCCGCGCACATCGAGAACGTCACGGTCAAAGACTGCAAGGCCGGCACGCTCGGCGGGGGCCTGTACATCTACAGCGGCTCGACGACGCTCTACGACTGCGACGTGTCCGGCTGCACCGCCGGCACGTACGGCGGCGGCATCATGCAGCACGTCGTGCACGACCTGTTCATGTACGGCGGCAGCGTGACCGGCAACCATGCGGGCACGGGAGGCGGCGGGATCGCGCTGGTGGGGCATTGGGGAGGGACGCCCTCGGCGCCGCGCGGCCTCAGCTTCAACTACCCTGCGAGCCTCAACGGCGGCTACACGAACCCGGTCTACTACAAGACGGCCATCCTGCAGGACAAGATCGTGGCGCCGTCGGTGGTGGCGGGCAACACGCAGGCCTCATCGAAAGCCTCCGATATCTGGACGCCCCCGTCGAGCCCCGTCACGCGCATCGCGGCGTCGGGCGGCTTCCTGCCCGGGTCGAAGGTCGGCGTGACGGTTTCAGACGGCTCGAGCGCCTACAACAAGGCGCGGACGCAGTTCGGCTCGGCCTCCCAGCCTAACCTCGACCTGTCGCCCTTCGCGAGCGATGTCGACGCGACGCTCGTCGCCTCCTACAGCGGCAGCACCCTGCGCTGGGTGGAGGGCTTCACCGTTTCCTACGACGCCAACGTTCCGGCGGGCGCTACCTTGGAGGGAAAGCCGCCCTTCGACGGCGTGGCGGGCATCCCGAGCGCCTACGCCCGCAGCGGCGGGACGGCCACGGTGCAGGGCGCGGGCACGCTGGCGGCGAGGGGCTACCGGTTCGTCGGGTGGAGCCCCGTCGCCTCGTCCGAGGAGGCGCCCTATACGCCCGGCGACCTGCTTGCCTACAGCGCGGCCCTCGATGCCGACGGCGACGGCCGCATCGTGCTCTATGCGGTGTGGGAGAAGGCCCCTGTGCGGGCGGACGTGTCGTTCGTGAAGGTGGGGGCAGACCAAGAGGCGGGAACCCGCATGCCCCTGGCGGGGGCGAGGTTCAACGTGTACCGCTACGTGGGCGACGTCGAGCTGGGGCCGGACACCGTGAACGGCGGCTCCATAGACCTCGCCTCGCCGGGCTCTGCCCAGTGGGCCGCCGTGATGGGGCCTTCCGGCGAGGAGGGGCAGCCGGGCGGCCTCGACGAGCCCTACGCCTTCGTTTCCTCCGACGGGTCGGAACCGGGCGCGCCGGCCGGGACGGTGACGCTCGCGGGGCTTTCGCCGGATGCTTGGTACATGCTCGTGGAGGCGTCCGCCCCCGCGGGCTACCAGCTGCCGACGGGACAGTGGGCGTTCAGGGTGGTCGAGTCGCCCGAGGGATCGGGCTCCTACGCCATCGACGCGTCCACGCTGCTCGCCCGCCAGGGCTCGGACGGGTCGCTGCCGCCCGCCTTCGCTTCCTCCATCCAAACGGCCGAGGGTGCGCGCGAGGGGCTCTTCCTGCCGAACGTGCCGGTGTTCGAGCTGCCCCGGACGGGGACCGCGCCGTGGCGCCTCCTGCTCGCCGCCGCCGGCGCGCTCATGGCAGCGGTGGGCATTGCGCTGGGATCGAGGGCCAGGAGGAGCCGCGCGTGAGGTCCGCCTGCCCGCACCCCCCCGCACCCCGACCGCCTGCTGCCGCCCGCCCGCACCGCCGCCGTCCCGACCGCGCGCCGGCCCCTTCCCGCGCGCGGCAGGCCGTCGCCGCAGCGTGCCTGGCGGCAGGCCTCGCCCTCATGCTCTACCCGGTGGTGGGAACGCTGCTCAACGAGCGGTCGTTCACCGACGCGGTGGGCCGCTACGAGGAGCAGGCGGCCGCGCTGCCCGAAAAGGAGCGCCAGGAGATGCTGGCTGCGGCCCATGCCTACAACGACAGCCTGCGGGGCGATCCCGTCCACGACCCCTTCATCCCGAACAGCGGCTGGGCGCAGCCCGAGGGGTACGACGACGTGCTGGACGTGGACGGCGCCGGCCTCATGGGCGTGGTGGAGGTGCCCGCCATCGGCGTGCGCCTACCCATCCGCCACGGCACGTCGGACGAGGTGCTGGCCCATGGGGCGGGCCACATCCCCCAGACGTCGCTGCCGGTAGGCGGGCCGGGCACGCACGCCGTGATCACGGGCCACACGGGGCTGCCCACGGCGCGGCTGTTCGACGACCTCTCGCGGCTGGAGGTGGGGGACGTGTTCGTCGTCGAGGTGTTGGGCGAGAGGCACGCCTACACCGTGGACGACGTGCGCGTGGTGGAGCCCGACGAGGTGGACGCCATCCGCATCGACGGGAACCGCGACTTCGTCACGCTCATGACCTGCACGCCCTACGGCGTGAACTCGCATCGCCTGCTCGTGCGCGGCGAGGCCTGCGAGCTGCCCGCAGAAGGCGCCCCCGCCCCTTTCCGACCGGACGTCTTGCCGTGGATCGCGGGCGGTGCCGTCGCGGTCGTCGCAGTTGCCGTGGGCACCGCCGTCGCGTTCCGGGCGGCCCGGCGGCGAAGGGGCCGTCGCTGAAAAGGGCGGGCGCCATGCGGGCGGCGTTGTCGCGCACGGCCCGTCTACGCGGCGGTTGCGGCTCGGTGCCGAAACGCGCCTCTGCCCTTGCCCGTGCCCCGCCCGCTTTAGAGTGGTTTCCCATGTAAACCCCCTAATTGATAGGAGCCTGCCCATGAGCACCCTCATCGTGCTCGGTTATCCGAGCGAAGAAGAGGCGAAGTCCGCCTACCAGAAGGTCCTCGACCTCGACAAGAACCTCATCGTCAGCCTGCAGTCCATCGCCGTGGTGGCGCGCCATGCCGACGGCAAGTACGACGTGGTCACGCCCGGTTCCAAGGTGGGCACCTCCACGGTGTGGGGCCTGTTCTGGGGCGTCCTGTTCGGCCTGTTGTTCTTCGTGCCCGTGTTCGGCGCGGCCATCGGTGCCGGCATCGGCGCGCTGACGGGCGCCATCGTGAAGCACGGCGTGGACAAGGACTTCCAGGACCGCGTGCGCAACCTGCTGTCCTCCGACGACAGCGCCGCCGTGTTCATGGTGGTGGACGAGATGACCACCGACAAGTTCATCGACGCCATCCGCCCGTTCGGCGGCGACGTGCTGCAGACCTCGCTGTCCGTCAAGGACGAGGACGAGCTCAAGCACGCCCTCTTCAAGAACTAGGCACGGCGCCGCATCCCCCTGCGTGCCCGATTCCGCGCTCCCCAACGACGAAGCCGCCCCAGCCGGGCGGCTTCGTCGTCTCCGCGTTCCCTGCCGGCCGGGCTCCGGCGCTCCCTCGCGCATCCGGCTTTCGCAGCCCGCCCCGAGGCAGCCCGGCGCCGCCCCCTACGCTCGCGCCTTCTTGCGCAGCCCCCAGGCGTACAGCACCGCCATGATCACGGCGGCCCCTCCCGTGAGCACCACGATGCCCACGACGAAGTTCGTCCACGGCAGCGTGGCCAGCACGGTGGCCACCGACGTGAGGATGCTGTACGAGAAGTTCGAGAACGACGACGCCGCGCCCACGCGGTCGTCGGGCTGGTCCAGCAGCACGACGAAGGCCATCGGCCGCACGATGCCCTCGGCCAGCGCGTAGGGCACGAAGGCCACGAGGAACAGCACCGGGCTCGCCGTGCCGAACGCCGCCATGAGCGCGAACGAGAGCGCGGTCAGCCCCACGCACAGCTTCAGGATGCCGCGAACCTTCATGGACTTGGACAGCCATACGTACACGTAGGGCGCCGCGATGGTGACCACGCACGCCGCGGCGTAGATGCAGCTGTACGTGAAGTAGGACACGGCGAAGAAGTCCATGAGCACGTAGGACACCACGGCGATGAACGCGAAGTACGGCATGCCGGCCACGCCCATGAGCAGCGCGAGCGCCATGAACGAGCGGTCGCCGCCAAGCGCGCGCACGCCGCGCAGCATGTCGCGCAGCGAGTCCGCCACGCCGGGGGTGGGCGCATCGCCGCGCAGGTGCGTCTCGGAGATGAGCAGCGACAGCAGGAACCCTATGACGCCGCACACGGCCAGGAACTCGAAGATGCCGCGCCAGCCGGCCAGGCTCAGCACGAACGTGCCGAGGAACGGCGCGAGCGCCGGCCCGATGATGATGAGCGACTGTAGGCACGTCATGGCGAGCTTCAGGTCGGGCCCCGCGTAGGCGTCCTTGATCATGGCCGTCTCGATGGTGGACACCGCGCCGTAGCCGAGCGCCTGCCCGATGCGGAAGGCCACGAGGAACTCCACGTTCGGCGCGAGGGCGCACAGGATGGACGATGCGGCGAACAGGCCGCAGCCGGCCACGAGCACGGGCCGCCGCCCGAAGCGGTCGCTCACCGGCCCCGCGAGCACCACGCCCACGGCGCAGAACGCGAAGAACACGAACACCGTCAGGTTCAGGTAGGCCGCCGACACGTCGAAGGCGCGCTGCATGCTGGGCAGCGCCGGCACGTACATGTCGATGGACAGGATGAGAAGCAGGTTGATGGAGAGCGCGCAGACGAAGAACGAGCGCGGCCCCAAATGCTTCTGGGGAACGGAAAGCTGCATGGAAGGTCTCCTTGGACGGTTCTCGCGGCCGCGCAGGTGCGCGGGCTGTTCGCCAGTATAGCACCGCCTCCTGCCGTTTGGCGCGTTGACCAGCACTTAGTCTCAAATCGAGAACCCTGCGCGCACGAGGTGCAAAGTGCGAGAAGGAGGGGCATCTTGAGACGGCCCGCGGACGCACCCGTGCGGTGCCGGCCGCTGCGTCCGACGCGATGCCGGCCGCCGCACCCGATGCCGCCGACGGCCGGAAGCTCCCGCGCCGGCGCGCCCCGAGCTGCGCCCCCGCGCCTTCCGCGCCCCGCGCGGGCTCGAACGCCGTTTCAGGGGTGCGCCCCGTCCCGTTTCGGGGGATAATGGCCGGTATACGATATCGCGACGAGCAAGAGGGGATTGCCGTATGGACGAGAACAAGCTGGGGAAGAAGATAACCACGCTGCGCGAGGCGCACCACCTCACGGCGCAGGACCTGGCCGACCGCTGCCAGTGCGACCTGCCGGTCATCGAGGGCCTCGAGGCGGGGGAGGTGCCGGCCTCGCTCGCGCCGCTCATCAAGGTCACGCGCGCGCTGGGCGTGCGCCTGGGCACGCTCATGGACGACGACGAGAACCTGGGCCCCGCCTACATCGACGTCGAGCAGATGCGCGAGGTCGAGCGCACGAAGAGCCTCGAGACCACCTCCGGCGGCGACCTCAGCTACTTCAGCCTGGCCGCCGGCCGCCCGTCGCGCCATATGGACCCGTTCGTCATCACGGTGGACCCGCGCGGCGAGGCCGACCACGAGCTGGTGGGCCACGAGGGCGAGGAGTGGCTCTACGGCATGGAAGGCGAGATCGAGATCGAGTACGGCAAGGAGATCTACGTGCTCCATCCTGGTGAGAGCATCTACTACGACTCCATCGTGCCGCACCAGGTGCGCGCTCACAACGGCCAGAAGGCGAAGTTCCTCGCCGTCGTCTACACCCCGATCTAAGGGAGGCGACATGACGACCGAGGAAACCTCCGCGCACGCCCCCGTCCCGGGCGATCCCGACTACCCGCTGCACTCCGAGAAGACCATCGGCCGCTACTTCCGCGACCAGGTGGCCATCGACCCCGACCACGAGTTCGTCGTGTACCCCGACCGCATGCTGCGCTGGACGTACAAGGACTTCGACGAGCGCACCGACAACCTGGCCCGGGGCCTTCTGGCCATCGGCCTGCGCCCGGGCGACCACCTGGGCGTGTGGGCGCGCAACATCCCCGACTGGCTCACGTTCATGTACGCCACCGCCAAGATCGGCGTGGTCATGGTCACGGTGAACCCCATCTACAAGTCCCACGAGCTGGACTACGTGCTCAAGCAGTCCGACATGAAGGCGCTCTGCGTCATCGACGCCTACCGCGACGTGGACTACCTCCAGATCATCCGCGAGCTCGTGCCCGAGACGCTCACCCAGCAGCGCGGCTACCTGGAGTCGGAGGCCTACCCCTGCCTCAAGCACATCATCTACATGGGCCCCGAGAAGCACCGCGGCTGCTACAGCGTGCCCGAGCTCATCCTGCTGGGGCAGCACGTGCCGGCCGACGCGCTCGAGGAGGCCGAGACCCACTTCGACAACAACAGCGTGGTCATGATGCAGTACACCTCCGGCACCACGGGCTTCCCGAAGGGCGTCATGCTCACGCACCGCAACATCCTCAACAACGGCTTCTACATCGGAGAAGGCCAGAAGCTCACGGCCGACGACCGCGTGACGCTGCCCGTGCCGTTCTTCCACTGCTTCGGCTGCGTGCTGGGCGTCATGGCCAACCTCACGCACCGCTCCACCATGATCATCGTGGAGGATTTCGACGCAGGGCTCGTGCTGCAGGCCATCCACAAGGAGCGCGCCACGGCCGTCTACGGCGTGCCCACCATGTTCATCGCCGAGCTCAACCACCCCGACTTCGACACGTTCGACCTGTCCAGCCTGCGCACGGGCATCATGGCCGGCAGCCCCTGCCCGCCGGAAACGATGCGCGAGGTCATGGACAAGATGTACATGAAGGAGATCACCATCTGCTACGGCCTCACCGAGACGAGCCCCGTGTTCACGCAGACGAGCGCCGACGACGACATCGAGCACAAGTGCGAGACGGTGGGCCGGGCGCACCCGCCGGTGGACGTGCGCGTCATCGACCCGGCCGACGGCCATATCTGCGCGCCGGGCGAGCCGGGGGAGCTCTGCTGCAAGGGCTACAACGTCATGAAGGGCTACTACAAGATGCCCGAGGCCACGGCCGAGGCCATCGACGCCGACGGCTACCTGCACTCCGGCGATCTGGGCACCGTGGACGAGGATGGCTACTACCGCGTGACCGGCCGCATCAAGGACATGATCATCCGCGGCGGCGAGAACATCTACCCGCTCGAGGTGGAGAACTTCCTGCTCACCATGCCCGGCGTGCTGGATGCGCAGGTGGTGGGCATCCCCGACGAGCGCCTCGGCGAGATCGTGGGAGCGTTCATCCGCGTGCGCCCCGGCTACGAGGCCATGACCGAGGACGACGTGCGCGCGTTCTCCATCCCGCGCATCGCGCGCTACAAGGTGCCCAAGCGCGTGTTCTTCGTGGACGACTTCCCCATGACGCCCTCCATGAAGGTGCAGAAGTTCAAGCTCCGCGAGATGGCCGAGGAGCTGGTGCGCGCGGGGAAGTAGCCCTCGAATCGCCGCCGTCGGGAGGGCGACGGCGGCGATTTCGACTCCTGCGCGGAGCGGCCTAAGACAGGCGCTTGCCGGCCGTCTCGCCGGGGGTGACGGAGTAGACCTCCTCCACGTGGATGAAGCACACGCCCTTGCTCGTGTAGTCGTAGCCCATCGAGCTCAAGATAGCCTGCACCTGCGCGGCCACCTGCTCGTAGCGCGGGCCCTCGTCCTCGTAGGTCACCGTGCCCTTCACTTGGAAGCCCCCCTCCTCGTCCCATACGGAGAGCGCCACATGCGGGTTCACGCGCAGGTTGGCGAGTGACTTGCATAGGTACTGGTCGGACACCATGACCGTCTCGTCGTCCCATGCCTGCTTCATGCTCACCGGCACCACGTTGGGCACGTCGCCCGTGCAGGTGGCGAATGCCGCCGCGTAGGCGTTGTTCACAAGCTCCTGGCACTCCTTCGGCATCTTCGCCATGAGAAAACCCCTTTCCCCGAAAGACGTGTTCCGCGCCGCCGCGTCGCGCGCGGGCGGCAGCGCACCCTTCACGCTATTCTACGACAACCTCGGCGCATACCACCGGCACGGGCGCCTTCAGGCAGTCGCTCACCGGGCAGCGCTCCTCCACGAGCGCCGCCAGCGCGCGGGCCGCAGCCTCGTCACTGCTTTTCAAGTGCATGCTGAAGCGTACCTCCTGCAGGCCGTTGCGCACGTCCGGCGCCTTGCCCGTGAAGCCGTCGGGATCGAGGTCGCCCTCCACCTCCACCCGCACGCCGTCGAGCGGCACGTCCTGCATGCGCGCGAACAGCAGCGTGGCGATGGCCTGGCAGGCGCCGAACGCGCACAGCAGCCCCTCCACCGGGTTCACCGACGTATCGGTGCCGCCCGACTCCTTCGGCTCGTCGAACGTGAGCTCGAATCCACGGCACGAGTCCTTGACCTGCAGCCCCGTTCCCGTCGATGCGATTTCCGCCTTCATCGTCTCGAGCATGGCGCACCTTCCTTTCCTCGATGGCGCTGCTACCGCAACGCGCCCTTCGGAGCCAGTTTAAGCGGCTCGTCCGGACGTGTTAAGTGGTCGGCGAAATATTGAGTCGCTCAAGTTTTTTTGAGTGACTTCCGTCAAGCAGTGCCGCGCGGTATGGTTGGTAGCGCGCCGTCGAGGGCGCGGTGGGCGAGGGGATGCGTCGTCTGTTCGGTGGAGAGGAAGTGCCTATGGCGTACAAACGCAAGCTCGAGAAGGATATCCGGTGCCCGCTGGAATACGGTTTGGACGTGTTCGGCGGCAAGTGGAAGTCGCGCATCCTGTGCGTGCTCTCCGACGGGCCGCTGCGCTATAGCGTGCTGCGCGACGAGATGGCCGACGTGAGCGATGCCGCGCTTGCGTCGGCTCTCAAGGAGCTCGCGACCGACGGCTTGGTCGTGCGGCGCCAGTTCGAGGAGATACCTCCGCGCGTCGAGTACGCCCTTGCACCGAAAGGGGAGTCGGTCATCCCCGTGCTCCAGCACATCTGCCAATGGGCCGGCCTCTTCCACCGGGACGTGGCCGATGCCGCGCTCGCTCGCTGCCGCCGTTGCGACTACGTCCGTCCAGTGTAGGGGCGGCAACCGTTTTCCAGCTTTTGCGCCTTGCCGGCCCCTACCGCCGCCCCTGAGCGAGCAGGCGGCAGCTCAGGTGGACGCGCAAGAGGTCGGTGCCCGCGGCGGCGGGGTTCTCCAGGTCGATGCCGGAGAGGGCCTTGATGCGCTTCAGGCGGTAGGCCAGCGTGTTGCGGTGGATGAACAGGGCCTCGGCCGTGCGCGAGGCGTTGCAGCCGTTGCCCAGGTAGGCGAGCGCGGTCTCCACGTACGCGGCGCCGTCCTCGGCGTCGGCGCGCGCAAGGGCCACGGCCGCGTGGTCGAGCAGCCAGGCTGCATCCGCGTCCAGGTCCAGGCGCAGGCGCACGTCCTCGAACCAGCAGTCGTCGTAGAAGCACGAGAGCGTTGAGCCGAACGCGCCGCCCGCCTCCGCATCGTCCACGAGGCCGTAGGCGAGCGCCGCCTGGTCAGCCGCCGTGCGGACGAGCGAGAAGTCCGCGAACAGCGACGAGAAGCCCGCGCGGAACCGCGGCTCGGCGCCTTTCTCAACGTCGTGGGCCGCATGGCGCGCGCGGAGCGCGGCCAGCGGGTAGTCGGCGTCGCGCGCCACCATGAGGGCCGCGTCCCCATCGTCGAAGAAGCGGGCGCGCGGGTAGACCTCGGCGACGAGCCTCACCGTCTGGCCGCGCGCGCCGGCGTCCTCGGCCGGCTCCGCAGCGCCGAAGCGCGCGACGAAGTAGGGATCGTCGGGCCGCCAGCCGGCCTTGGACAGCGCGTACCCCAGCACCTGCGGCCGCACCGGCCGCCCGTCCAGCAGGTCGCGCAGCGGCCCGAGCGGCTCCTCGGTGGGCTGCGGCCGGCCCTGGTGCGGCATCACGAGCGACAGCAGGTTGCCGAAGTAGTCCACGAGCGCGAAGTCGGCCGGCTGGAAGGGCGCGTTCACGTCCACGAGCTCGAAGCAGCCGTAGTACGCCCCGCCGCACACGAGGTTGCGCACGAGGTAGCTGCGCCCGTCGCCGGTGGCGTTCTCCATGAGGAACGCCCGATCCTGCGCGCCGGGGTCCGACGAGCCTGCCGCCCAGGCCTCCATGCACAGCTCGATGGGGCACGTGGTGGACGATGACGACGCCACGGCCATCATCGACGCGCTTGAGCGCCACGAAGCCCCTGCCGCCTGCGATGTCGACGGCAACGGCGCCGTAACGCTCGCCGACCTCCAGTTAGCCGCCGCGAACAGCGGCAAGACGCAGGTGGATGCCACCGTGGCCCGCGCGCTTCCGGCCGCGGCCGCCAAGGCGGCGCCCGTCGGGGGCACGGTGGCCGACCCAGACGCCCTGGCCTCCGTCGTGAACGGCGGCGCGTCGGTGGAGCTCAGCCCGGTCCAAGGCGCCCTTTCGGAGGATAATCCCGTCGCGGTGGCCTTCGAGCTTGCGCCCGAAGGCGAGGAGGCTCCCCTGATCGGCGGCATGACCGTCGAGGCGCCCAGCGATAACGCCATCGAGGGCGGTTATGTCGAGTATGACTACGTTGGGGCCGGTGGGGAAGAGCTGACGGGAAGGGCGAACCTTGTCTCGGCGCCGGCGCCGGCGCCCTTCCTCCGCTCCCGCGCCGCATCGGCTGCCACGGCCACGGTGGATGCGGGCGGCGCCATCGTCATCGACTTCGGCGGCCAGATCGCCGTGAAGAAGGTCACGCTCACCATCACGAAGACCTCCGGCAGCAACAACCTCGCCGAGATCTCCAAGGTGGAGTTCCTGAACAACATGGAGGACCGCATCCCCGAGCCGGACCTGAGCGTTCCGGGGAGCCTGGCGGCCGTCGCCGGCAGCAAGAAGTTCACCGTCTCGTGGGGCGCCTGCACCAACGTGACGGGCTACGAGCTCTCCCTCACCGCCCCCGGCAAGGACGGCGCCGCCGTCACGGAGGTCAAGCGCACCACCGCCACCTCCCTTACCCTCGCCTCCTTCAACGGCGGCAAGATCAAGAACGGCACCGTGTTCCACGTGAAGGTGCGCTCCGCCAACGGCGAATGGCGCAGCCCCTGGTCGGAAGAGGTCGAGGTGACGCCCAAGGCCGAGAAGGCGCCCGATGCCCCCGAGAACCTCGCGCTCACGGGCACCTATCGCGGCATCAGCGCCAGCTGGAAGAACATGGAGGACACCGATTCCTACCACCTGTTCTACCGCGAGAAGGCCGACGGTGCCGGATCTTACACGGAGATCGAGGGCATCGCGTCGTCATCGTATCAGCTGACGGGCCTGAAGGACGACACAGAATACGAGGTGTACGTGGTGGGCGTCAACGAGATAGGGAAGAGCGGTCCCTCGCTTGTGGCGGTGGCCCGCACAGCGAACGTCAACCCTGCCCAGCTTCCGGCGTATCGCCAGATCAACACGAAGGACACCGACGGGCGCTACCTGAGCCATATCGTTTCGGCAACGTACGGTCGCGGCACCATGGTGGACAGCCCGCTCGATGCCGCCTCGGGCACCGCGAAGAGCGCGCTCGGGCTCTTCGACGACAGCTACACGTCGTACTTGCAGGTGAACGACTGGGACGAGGGCGGTTACTACCCTGGCCCCAACAAGGGCGTCACCGTGACGTTCGACGAACCGCAGGAGCTCGGCATGGTCTCGTTCGCCGAGGTGCAGGACGGCGTGCCGTTCGGCAAGGTCAACATCAGCTACGTCGACGAGGGCGGCGCGTGGAAGACCGCCGACGCGTCCATGCAGATGCGCACGGGCGCAAACGGCCGCAAGTACGCCTTGGCGAAGCTGGCCGCGCCCGTCACCGCCACGAAGGTGAAGGTCGGCGCCGGGCGCGCCTGGTCGGCCCCGAACGTCGTCATCGCCGAGATGCGCTTCCATGCCTACGACAGCCTCGAGGCCGGCATCATGGCGCTTTACGCCGATGACCTGCACCTCGAGCTCAAAGACGACGTGACGGCCGCCTCCATCGACGTGCTGCAGCAGCGCCTAGACACGCCAGATGCGGCGAGCGGCGAGTTCCACCCGTACCGCACGGCGCTCCAGGCCGAGCTCGATGCCGCGCGCAAGCTGCTGGCCACCGAGGGCCTCGAGGGCACGGTGCACGTGCACAACGGCATCTCCGCGAAGCGCGACAGCTCGCGCAACCTGGGAATCGGCGGCCTCAACGCCTGGCAGCCGCTCGGTGCGGCAGCGGCGGCCGGCGACGAGATCGTCGTCTACGCCGGCGCCGCCGGCAAGGCTACGGGAAGCAGCGCCCCGCTGCGCCTCGTGCTGTCGCAGCAGCATGCCGAAGGCGGCGCCACGAAGGTGCTGGCCACGCTCAAGGCCGGCCGCAACGAGATCACCGTCCCGCAGCTCTCCTCGCTCGACTTCGAGAAGGGCGGCCAGCTCTACGTCGAGTACACCGGCGCGTCGGACGCCGAGCACTGGGGCGTGCGCGTGAGCGGCGCGACCGCCGTGCCCGCGCTCGACCTCTACCAGGTGGCCGACCCCGCCGAGCGCCTTGCGCGCACGACGGCCTACCTGGAGAAGCTGGAGGCCCACGTGGGCGGGCTCGCGCAGTTCCACGAAGAGCACCACGCCAAGGGCGGCAACGCCAGCGTGCACTACGCCTACGACGAGAAGAACTGCATCGCCAACGCCACCGACATCATGCTCGACCAGATGATGTGCTCGGTGCCGGCCCAGCAGATCCTTGCCGACGCGGGCGGGGGCTCCACGGAGGCGCGCGCCGAGCGGCTGCTGGCCTCCTTCGATGCCATGGACCAGATGATGGAGCTGTTCTACCAGCACAAGGGCCTCACGAACTCGTTCGAGAAGAACACCCCCGCCGCGGTGGTCAAGGCGAACTCGCTTCCCTCGCAGCATCTCAACATCCGCTATGCGCGCATGTTCGCAGGCGCGTTCATGTACGCGGCCGGCAACCACATCGGCATCGAGTGGGGCTCGGTGCCGGGCCTGGCGCAAGGCGCGCCCTACGTGCTCGACGGGGACGGTGCGAGGGTGTCCGGCAGCCTGTTCGGCTGGGGCATCGGGCATGAGATCGGGCACAACATCAACCAGAGCCAGTACGCCGTGGCCGAGGTCACGAACAACTACTTCGCGCAGCTCGCCAGCACCAAAGAGACCAACGCCTCGGCGCGCTTCAAGTACGCCGACGTGTACGACCGCGTGACCTCGGGAGACGAGGGGCGCACGGGCAGCGTGTTCACGCAGCTGGCCATGTACTGGCAGCTGCGCCTGGCCTACGATGCGGGCGGCGCGTACGAGACGTACGAAACCTACCAGGACCTGCTCGCGAACCGCTTCTTCGCCCGCGTGGACAGCTACGCCCGCGCGCCCCTGACGGCGCCCGCGCCCGGCGGCGTGGAGCTTTCCCTGGGCGGCGGCGAGGCCCAGAACATCATGAAGCTGGCGAGCGCGGCGGCCGAGCGCGACCTCACGGAGTTCTTCGCGCGCTGGGGCCTTTCGCCCAACGAGGACACGGCGGCCTATATGGCCCAGTTCGAGCCCGAGACGCGCGCCGTCTGCTACGCGAGCGACGATGCACGTGCCTGGGCCCGCGCGAACAAGGACGCGGCCGACGTTGCCGGCAAAGACGTGGTCGAGGCCTCGGCCTCCGCGAACGGCAGCAAGGTGACGCTCGCGCTCGGCACGGACGCGACCGTCGGCGAGAGCGTGCTCGGCTACGAGATCGCGCGCATCACGCTGGCCGACGGCAAGGCCCAGCGCGAGGTGGTGGGCTTCTCAACCGAGGGCTCCTACACCGACGACGCCTCGGCGCTCGGCAACCGCACCGTGTCCTACGAGGTGACGGCCGTGGACAAGTTCCTGAACCGCTCCGCGGCGAAGGCGCTCGAGCCCCTCAAGCTCTCGGGCGACGGCCAGCACGCGAAGGACGGCTGGACGGTGGCCACGAACATGGCCTCCGACCAAGACGTCGTGCCGCCCGCGACCGATGACGACCCCGACGCGCCGGCGCCCGTGCCCGCCTCGGGCCGCATGGTGGACGACGATCCCGCCACCGTGTTCACCGGAACGTCCGCGGACGCCGATCCGGTCATGACCATCGACCTGGGCAAGCCCACGCCCGTGACCGCGCTGCGCTACACGCTGCAGGGCGCGGCGGAGGGTGCGCCGCTCGGCGCGTACCGCATCGAGGCGAGCCTGGACGGCGAGGAGTTCGCCACCCTCAAGGAGGGCAGGCTTGCGCTCGGCGCCGACGGCACGGCCACGCTCTACTTCGACAACGGCGAGGACCCGTGGGTCTGCACCTACGACGCGCGCTACCTGCGCATCACGGCGGTAGGCCAGGCAAACCACCCGCTCTCGGTGGGCGAGGTCGACGTGTTCGGCCCCTCCGGCGACAACGTGGAGCTGACGGAGGCCGACGGCATTCCCGCCATCGGCGTGCTCAAGAGCGACTTCGAGTACCAACCGGCCATGGACGGCCAGGCGGCGCGGTCCATCCCGAAGGGATCCGTCGTGTTCACCGGCTCGTACAAGGGCAACCCCGCCTACAACGTGGTGATGCTCTACGACGAGGCCGGCAACGTGGTGGGCGGCACGGACGCCGACGGCAACCTGGTTGCCAGCCAGATCATCCTGGCCCCCGATCCGGGCGATGCGCTTCTGGGCGAGACGTCCGAGGGCCGCTGGGTGTACTGGATCGAGCCCGGCCAGCTGGCGGGCGCGAAGCTGCCCGCCCAGGTGCGTGCCGAGCTCTACCGCGTGGACGACGCGCTTACGAACGTCGGGCAGCGCCTGACGAGCGACTCGCTGTTCGCGGGCGTGCCCGAGAAGCTGCCCGAGATCGAGCTGCGCAGCGGCGCCTCCGCCGCGGCGAACGACTAGCCCGCACCGAGAGAAACGGTTGAGAAATGGCTGAAACGATGAAGAAGATGGCAGCGGCCGCCCTTGCGGCGTGCGCGCTCTGCCTTGCGCTGGTGCCGGGCATCGCCTGGGCGGCGGTCGATCCCGAGGCGGTTGTCGAGGGGGCGGGGGACGGCGCGGCCGTTTCCCTCAAGCTGCCCGACGGCCCTCGCGACGATGTGCGCACCCTGCGGCTCGGTTTGACGGTGACGGCTGCCGACCTCGAAGGGGTGCAGGTGGACTTCGCGTTCGACGGCTCGCTGGACGGCGTGGCGGTCAAGGAGGCGCGCTATCGGCACGAGGGCGGTGTCGGCCATCTGAACCTGTATCTGGCCGGCAACAAGAACCTGTACGAGAACGACGTCCTGAAGCTCGGCACCGTGAAGTTGACGGGGGCCGACGGCACGACGGTTGGGATCGGCGCGGGCGAGCTGGGCGTGGTGAGCGCCGCGCACGACGCATCCGAGCCCACCCTGTTCTCGACGGGGCCGGTCACGGTCGAGATCGGCGCTGCCACCCCGAACCCGCCCGATCCCCCTGCGGGCGGCGGGGAGGAAGAAGGCGGCGACGCGGGCGGCGATGAAGGGGGCTCTGGTTCCGGTTCCGGCTCCGGCTCCGGTACGGGCGGGGGCGCGGGCGACGGCTCCGGGAGCGGTGGCGCGGATGCCGATGCGAACAGGAGCCCGGGGGCTCCCTCCGGCACCGAGCAGCCGCTCATGGCCACGGGCGACGGTCTTGCCGTTCCGCTTGCCGTATGCGGCGCCGTTGCGCTTGCCGCAGTTGCGGCGGCAGCTTGCAGCCTCGCCAGGAGGCCGCGCTAGGCAGAGGGCCTCTGCCGGTGGGCGCCGGCACCCTTGCGCGTCCGGTTCTTGGCGTGCAAGACGGCGCCCGCGCCGCCGGCGACGACGACAGCGGCCGCTGTGGCGCCGACGGCCCAGACGAAGCCGGGGACCTGCTCCTCGGCGTATGCCGGCGCCCCGTCGTCTCGGGCGTCCTCGTCCAAGGCGGCGTGCGTGTCGTCCGCCTTGGACGCATCGTCTTCGGCGCTGTCCCCGCCCTCGTCGGCCGGTGCGTCCTCCTCTGCGTCCTCCCCGCCGCCCGGGGCGGCCTCGGCGCGCTCCACGCCGGGCAGCAGGATCTTCGGCGCGCTCCCGGGGTTCACGCGCTCGCTCTCGCCCTGCGCCGCCCCGCCCCGGTTGCCGCCGCTGTCGCCAGCATCGGCCTCCGGCGGGTTCACCACGACGGGCGGCTCCTCATCGGGATCGTCGGGATCGGGGCGCCATGCGCCTTCGTAGGCGATGAGCGCGGGTGCGAACTCGGTGGTCGTCAGCACGCCGTCCTCGAGCGTCACCGCGGTCGCGCGAAGGTAGAAGTCGCGGTAGTCGACGGTGTCCGACGAGTAGCTCACCGTGCAGTACCTCATCACCGTATGCTGGTCGTCGGCGAAAACGGGGGTTATGCTGTTCGTGCCCGATGCGTATTCCCGCCAGCTCTCCTCCCACTCGAAGGTGCCCCAGCGCTCCCATGAGTCCGGCTCGTCCGCGTACGCGCGGTCGACGTAGAGCACCTGCAGGGCGGGGTGCCCGGTTTCCTCGTCGCAGAGGTTGGGATCGACCGGTAGGACTGGAAGGTACAGCAGCGCGCTCATGCCGACAGCGGGGATGATGCGGATGATCTGGCCGAACGGCTCGTCCACGTGGTCGATGCCGCTTCCGGGGCCGCCTCGCCGCCCCCGCAGCCGGGAGCGAGGCCCCCGTCGCCCCCTATCATGCCGCCCCCCGGCAAGCCCCCGAGCGCGCCTCCCGCTGCGCCATCCGCCCATGCCGCCGTCCCGCCGCCGAAGGCCAGTGCGGCCGCCAGGCCCAAGGACGCTGTGGCGCGGGCGGCGGGGAGGGGGTGTTTTCTGGTAAGATGCCGCACGGAGTATCCTTGTCGTTGGGAAGAGGGGTTGTCATGTCGGTTCGCTCGGCCGTGCGCGCGGCCGCTCCCGCGGCAGCGATCTTCCTGCTGGCGGGATGCCTGCTCGCGCTGGCGTACTACCATGATAACAAATACCTGTCCCCGCCGCCCTACGGCGCGGACGGCGTCCTCGAGTTGACGGATGCCGACCTCGGGCGCCCCGTGCCCCTCGTGGACGGCTGGCTGCTCTCCGTGGACGGGGCCCCGGCGGCCGAGGCGTTCATCGGCCAGTACTCCAACTTCTCCTTCGCGCCGGGCGGCACGTCGGCCTTCGGGTCCGCCGTCTACGAGCTCGAGCTGCGCTACGACGGCGATGCTCCCGAGCGCGCGCTCGTGCTGCTGGTGCCCGAGGTGTACGGCGACTTCACCCTGTACGTGGACGGCGCCGTGGCGGCGGCGGGCGGCGACGGTGCGCAGGTGGGCATCGTGGTGCGCGACGGCACGCGCCTCGAGCTGGAGGTGGAGAACCGGGAGCATTACTACAGCGGGCTGTACTACCCGCCCGTGCTCGGCACGGCGCAGGCCATGGGGCAGCTGGACTTCGCGAACGCGCTCGGCACCTGCGTGCTGGTGCTCGGCCCCCTTGCGGCGGCGCTGCTCTCCTTCGCGGTGCGCCGCCGGGGCGACGGCGATGCGCTCGTGGGCGACTTCGGCGTGCTGTGCCTGGCGTTCGCGGTGGCCGGCGCGCACGGGTTGGCGTGGCGCGCGGGCATTGCGGGCGCCTGGTGGTACGCCCTGGAGGACGCGGCGTGGGCGTGCGTGCTCGTGGCGGCCGTGGCGCTGGCCGCCCGCGCCGCGGGCCTGCCGTGGACGCAGGCGGGGCACCCGGCCGCGCGGTGGGGGGCCCGGGCGCTGTGGCTGCTGCCGGCCGCCACGTTCGCCTGGGCGGCGGCCCTGCCCGCGCTTCCCGCCTCCATCGGGGCGTACGCCGCGTTCCAGAGCGCGGTGCGCATCGCGTGCTGGGGGCTGTTCGCGGGCTGCGCCGTGGCGGGGGCGCGCAACCGCAGCGCCGAGGCGCGGTTCGTGCTGTACGGCTGCGCGGTGCTGGGCGCCGCCCTTGCGGCGAACCTTCTGGACGACAACGCCTACGAGCCGCTGTACGGCCTGTGGCAGCACGAGTACGCGGGGCTCATGCTGGTGGGCGTGTTCGCCTGGATGCTCGCCGCGCGCCTGCGCCGCCTGCGGGCCGCGCAGGAGCAGGTGCGAGATCTGGAGGTGCAGGTGCGCGCCGCCGAGGCGGGCCTCGTGCACCTAAGGCACGGCGAGCGGGAGGCGCGCACGGCGCGCCACGACCTGCGCCACCACGTGGCCGCCCTGCGGAGGATGGCCGAAGAGGGGGCGTGGGAGGACTGCCGCGCCTACCTGGACGAGCTCGCGGAGCAGCAGGACGCCGCGCCGCCCCTGCGCTACACGGGCAACGTTGTGGCGAACGCGGTGCTGGCCGCCTACCTCGCGCCGGCGCAGGCCGCGGGCGTGCGCGTGGAGTGCGACGTGCGCGTGCCCGAGCGCCTGGGCCTGGGCGCCACCGAGCTGTCCGTGCTGTTGTCGAACCTGCTGTCCAACGCCGTGGAGGCATGCGAGTGCGCCCGCGCGGCGGGCGAGGACGAGCCGTACCTCGCGCTCTCCATGCGCACGAGCGGCAACGTGCTGGCCCTGCGCTGCGAGAACTCGGCCGCGCCCGACGCGTCGTTTCTGGCCACGAGCAAGGAGAACCCGCGCGAGCACGGCCTGGGGCTGCCTGCCATGCGCGAGATAGCCCGGCGCCACCGCGGCGAGCTCTTCGCCGAGGCCGCCGACGGCCGCGCCGTCGTGCGCATCGGCCTCGCGCTCGACGGCGGGGACGGGACGTCTGCCGGGCAGGACGCCCCCTCCGCCTGCGACGGGGGCGGCGCCGGCAGCGGGGACATGCCCGCCGCGCCAGGAGGCGGTGCCTCCGGGCGCGGCTCCGCCGACGGCGGGTCCGCTCCCGCCGCGCCGGGCCCCTCCGCCGGCGGCGAAATGTGGTGAGATTGCGAGAGCCCTGATCGCGTCACTAGGCAACGGTCGCAGAATATGGTATAACCTACCAAGCAAACGCGCACGAGGCGGGTGAGAGGTACGTGCGCACCATACTTTCGAAGCATGAGAAAGTGGGCCTGTTCCCGCTTTCTTTGTTTGTAGAGGGCCGGTTCGCCCCACGCCGCGAGGCGTAGGGATATCCGGCCCGGCAAGACGGCACGGCGGCGCGCAGGAGAAGGCGCGCCGGGCGAGAGAGGAGGCGGACGTGCTCGGCAAGAAGGAACAGCAGCTGCTCGACGCGCTGGCCCCCCGCGCGGCCGAGGAGGGCGTGGAGATTGTCACCGTGGAGGTGGCAGGTGCGAAGAAAGCACCTACCATCAGGGTGTACATAGATGTGGAAGGCGGCGTGAGCTTCGACGAGCTCTCGGCTGCCCAGGCATGGATCAACGACCTCATGGACGAGCTCGACCCGTTCCCCGGCGCCTACACGCTGGAGGTCTCGTCGCCCGGCATCGACCGCCCGCTGCGCACGCCGGAGCACTTCGCCCGGTTCGCCGGCGAGACGGCCGTGGTGAAGACGGCGGCCCCGCTCGACGGGCGCAGCGCCTTCACCGGCACCATCGCGGGCGTCGCGGACGGCGTGGTGGAGCTCGACGTGGACGGCACCGCCTTCCGCATCCCCGTATCCGACATCAAGCGCGCCCACCTCAAGGGCGCTATCGATTTCAGCTCATAGGAAAGGACTTCAGACGTGGCAACTTCAGAACTGATCGAGGCCTTGCAGGCCCTGGCCCACGAACGCAAGATCGACGAGTTCTACCTCATCGAGCGCCTGGAGGTGTCGCTTGCCAAGAGCTACGAGCGCATCCTGGACCTCGAGTGGGACGCGCGCGTGACCATCGACCGCCAGACGGGGCACATCTACGTCTACGAGCTGGTGCCGGTGGGCGAGCCCGACGAGGAGACCGGCGAGTACAGCGAGTTCGAGGAGCGCGACGTGACGCCGGCCGACGTGAGCCGCATCGCGGCGCAGAACGCGAAGGGCGTCATCGCGTCCATCGTGCGCGAGGCGGGCCGCCAGTCCATCTTCGAGGAGTTCTCGGGACGCGTGGGCGACCTGGTCACGGGCACGGTGCTGCAGGGCACCCCGGACTTCACCATCATCAAGATCCGCGACGGCGTGGAGGCGGAGCTGCCGCACTACGACCAGAAGCGCAACCCGGGCGAGCGCAACGAGCGTCCGTCGAACGAGCACTACCGCCACAACCAGCGCCTGAAGGTGCTCATCATCGACGTGCGCGACCCGAACTCCGACGCGCCGAAGATGCGCGGCGAGCAGGCCCGCCCGGCCATCGTCGTGTCCCGCACGCACCCGGACCTCATCCGCCGCCTCTTCGAGATCGAGGTGCCGGAGATCTACGACGGCATGGTGGAGATCAAGTCCATCGCCCGCGAGCCGGGCGCGCGCTCCAAGATCGCGGTGGCCTCGCGCGAGGCGAACCTCGACCCGGTGGGCGCCTGCGTCGGCCCGAAGGGCAGCCGCGTGCGCATGGTGGTGGAGGAGCTGCGCAACGAGCGCGTGGACGTCATCCAGTGGCACGAGGACCCCGCGTCCTACGTGGCCAACGCGCTCTCGCCCGCGAAGGTGGCGAACGTCATCATCGACGAGGACAACCACTACGCCACCGTCGTGGTGCCCGACGACCAGCTGTCGCTGGCCATCGGCAAGGAGGGCCAGAACGCCCGCCTCGCCGCGCGCCTCACGGGCTGGCATATCGACATCAAGAGCGCGTCGTTCGCCGGCGAGCCGCTGGCCGCGGGCGACAACATGCTCATCGACGAGGACGTGGAGGCCGACGACGAGGCCGGCCTGTGCGCCTACGTGAGCGAGGACGGGGCGCGCTGCCGCAACCATGCCCGGCCGGGCAGCCACTACTGCGGCGTGCACGCGGACCTCGACGGGGAATAGCGGCCAAGGGAAACGAGCGAGGCGACGGATGGCAACGGAGACGAGGAAACGGCAGCGCAGCTGCATCGCATGCGGAAAGCAGGCCGGCAAGGCCGAGCTCTACCGCGTGGTGCGCACGCCGGCGGGCTCCGTGGCGTTCGACGGCACCGGCCGCGCGCCGGGGCGGGGGGCGTACGTATGCTCCGAGGCGTGCTTCGCCGCCGCATGCAAGACCAGAAAGCTTGAACGGGCGCTGAAGACGAAGCTCGATCACGATGAGTTGGAACGAATCGCAGCCGAGGTGTCTTCGGCGCTGCGCGGAGCGTAAGGGAAGAGGAGTTGGTATATGGCCAGCATGCGCGTACATGAGTTGGCGAAGGAATTCGACATGACGAGCAAGGAGCTGCTCGACAAGCTGAACGAGATGAAGATACCCGCGAAGAGCCACGCGAGCATGCTCGCCGACGCCTACGTGGCCAAGATCAGGAAGAACCTCGAGCCCGAGATCAAGCAGCGCGCGGGCCAGCTGGAGGCCGAGGAGGCCGCCGAGCTCGCCCGCGAGCGCGCCGAGGCCGAGGCCCGCAAGGCCGAGGAGGAGCGTGCCCGCCGCGAGGCCGTGGAGCAGGAGCGCGCCGCCCGCGAGGCCGAGCGCGCCCGCCGCGAGGCCGCCGAGGCCGAGGGCTCCGCGTCGGGCGGGGAGGGCTCCCCGGACGGGCGCAAGCCGGCCAAGGCGCCGGCGTCCTCGCCGTTCGAGAGCCTGGCGAGCCAGATCGAGAGCGAGAAGGAGCGCGTGGCCCGCGAGGCCGCCGAGGCCCGTGCCCGCGCCCGCCAGGCCAAGGCCATGGCCGAGGTGGCGAAGAAGCAGGCCGTGGAGGAGGCGCTGCGCCAGCGCAACAGCAAGAAGCAGAAGGGCTCCGCGTCCTCCGCGCCGAAGCCCGCTCCCGTGATCGGCGCGAAGAAGGCCTCCGGGTTCGATTCGCTGCTCTCGCAGATCGAGGCCGAGAAGCAGCGCATCGAGGCCCAGAAGAAGCAGGCCGCGTCGGCCGGCGCCGGCGCCAAGGATGCCGCGCGCAAGGGCGGCAAGCCCGAGCGCGGACCGAAGAAGGGCAAGCGCGGCGGCTCGTTCGAGCAGATCGTGCCCGAGCTCGAGGTCCAGCAGCAGCCTGCGGGCGAGGACCGCTACGCCCAGATGGCCGTGCAGGCCGAGAAGCTCCAGCGCGACAAGGTGCTGGCCGAGGCCCGCGCCGCCGTGGCCGCCGCCTCCACGCACGAGGGGGAGGGCCGCCGCAAGAAGCGCAAGGAGAAGCGCGAGGCCGAGAACCGCGAGCGTTTGGAGCTGGAGGCCATCGAGAAGGGCCTCGATCCCACGCTCGTGCTGGACGATTCCGTGGTGGAGATCCCGCAGGGCACGACCGTGGCCAAGTTCGCCGAGCTCATCGGCGTGCCGCCCAACGACGTCATCAAGCGCCTGTTCATGCTGGGCCAGGTGCTCACGCTCACGCAGTCCATGGGCGACGACCTGGTGGAGCTCATCGCCGACGACATGGGGCGCAAGGTGCGCGTCGTGTCGCCCGAGGAGGAGTACGCCGTCGTGTACCACGACAAGGACGAGGACCTCAAGCCCCGCCCGCCCGTCGTCACCGTCATGGGCCACGTCGACCACGGCAAGACGTCGCTTCTGGACGCCATCCGCGACACGGGCGTGGCCGCGGGCGAGGCCGGCGGCATCACCCAGCACATCGGCGCGTCGGTCGTGGAGATCGACGGCAAGCAGATCACGTTCATCGACACGCCGGGCCACGAGGCGTTCACGGCCATGCGCGCCCGCGGCGCCCAGGTCACCGACGTCATCGTGCTCGTGGTGGCCGCCGACGACGGCGTCATGCCGCAGACCGTCGAGGCCATCAACCACGCGAAGGCGGCCGAGGTGCCCATCGTGGTGGCCGTCAACAAGATCGACAAGCCGGGCGCGAACCCCGACCGCGTGCGCCAGGAGCTCGTGGAGTACGGCGTCATCCCCGAGGAATGGGGCGGCACGAACATGTTCGTGGAGGTGTCGGCCAAGCAGCGCCTGCACATCGACGACGTGCTGGAGACCATCATCCTGCAGGCCGACGTCCTGGAGCTCAAGGCCAACCCCGACGCCGAGGCCTCCGGCTTCGTCATCGAGGCGAACCTGGACAAGGGCCGCGGCCCCGTGGCAACCGTGCTCGTGCAGCGCGGCACGCTGCACCCCGGCGACATCGTGGTGGCCGGCACGTCCTACGGCCGCGTGCGCGCGCTGGTAAACCCGCTCGGCAAGCACGTGGACGAGGCCTACCCCGCCGACCCGGTGGAGATCCTGGGCCTGAACAGCGTGCCGGTGGCCGGCGACGAGTTCCGCGTGTTCGACGACGAGCGCGACGCCCGCAAGCTCGCCGAGGAGCGCGCGCTGCGCGCCCGCCTGGCCGAGCAGGAGACGAAGTCCCATGTGAGCCTGGACGACCTGTTCAGCCGCATCGAGGAGGGCAAGCAGACCGACCTGAACCTCATCGTGAAGGCCGACGTGCAGGGCTCCATCGAGGCGCTGCGCGACGCGTTCGAGAAGATGGACCAGTCTGAGGTGCGCATCAACATCGTGCACTCGGCCGTGGGCGGCATCACCGAGACCGACGTCACGCTGGCCTCCGCTTCCGACGCCATCATCATCGGCTTCAACGTGCGCCCCACGGGCAAGTCGAAGGTGCAGGCCGAGAAGGAGAAGGTGGACATCCGCCTGTACCGCGTCATCTACCAGGCCATCGAGGAGATCAACGCCGCGCGTGTGGGCCTGCTCTCGCCCGATATCGTAGAGGAGGACACCGGCGTCGCCGAGGTCCGCGAGACGTTCAAGGTGCCGAAGGTGGGCACCATCGCCGGCTGCTACATCACCGAGGGCGAGATCAACCGCGACGACAAGGTGCGCATCGTGCGCGACGGCACCGTGATCTTCGAGGGCGTCATGGAGTCGCTGCGCCGCTTCAAGGACGACGTGAAGAGCGTGCGCCAGGGCTACGAGTGCGGCATCGGCATCCATGGCTACCAGGACCTCAAGGTGGGCGATACCATCGAGGGCTACCAGGTGAAGGAAGTCGAGCGAACGGAGTAACCGTTCGTAACCGATACGAGCATCGAAGCGCCCGTCGGCCGTCCCGCGATACACTGGACGCGACGGGCGCGTTTTTCGCGCAACCCCCGACTGTTTAGGAGGCGGCACCATGAAGCAAGGATCTTCGAACCGCAAGGTCAACGAGCAGGCGCGCGAGGTCATCGCGAGCATTCTCTTGTTCGAGATATCCGACCCGCGCCTCGAGCTCGTGACCATCACGGGCTGCGAGGTGAGCTACGACCGCAGCGTGTGCAACGTGTTCTACACCACCGAGCCCGAGCGCTACGACGACGTGGCCGCCGCCTTCCAGAAGGCGGCGGGGCGCATCCGCTCGCTCATGGCGCGGAAGCTCTCGTGGCGCGTGGCGCCCGAGCTGCGCTTCCTCTTGGACACGAGCGTCGACCAGGCCGAGCGCATTGCGAGCGCGCTCGCGGCCGACGCGCACCGCAGCGCCGTGGCCGCGCCCACGGACAGCGACGTGCCGGCCGACGCCGACGCGTTCGCCGCCGAGCGTGCGCAGGAGCAGGCCGAGGAACGCTCCCAGGACGGGGAGGGCGCATGAGCGTCACGCCCCAGACGAACACGACGCTGCCCGAGCTGGCCGCCGCGCTCGCCGAGCGCGACGACTTCGTCATCTGCGGGCACGTGAGCCCCGACGGCGACTGCATCGGCTCGCAGCTCGCGCTCATGCACGCGCTGCGCTCGCTCGGGAAGCGGGCCGTGTGCCTGCTGGCCAAGGACGAGCCCATCGACGCACGCCTGGCGTTCCTGCCGGGCGCCGACGGGCTCGTTCCGGCGGCGCTCTACGACGGCCCTGCCGCCACGTTCGTGGCGGTGGACGTGCCCATGCGCGACCGCATGAACTCTGCGGCGGCGCACCTGCTGGACGCGTGCGCCTTCTCGGCCACCGTCGACCACCACGCCTACGACGAGCGCATGACCGACCTCGCCTACGTCGATCCCGCCTCCGCATCCACGACGATGCTCGTGTGGGAGCTCGCCGGCCTCATGGGCGCCGAGCGCGGGGCCGAGCTTGCCACGTGCTGCTACACGGGCCTCGTCACGGACACGGGGCGCTTCCAGTACCAGAACACCGACGCGGCCGCCCTTGCGGCGGCGTCGGCCATGGTCGCCGCAGGCGCCGATGCGGCGGGCGTGGCCCGCGAGATATTCCAGAGCCGCTCGCTCCCCTCCGTGGAGCTCGAGGCGCTGGCCGTCGAGCGCATGCGCTTCGGCGCCGACGGGGGGTGGGCGCTGAGCTGGGTCATGCGCGACGACTTCGACGCCGTGGGCGCCGTGAAGGCCGACGCCGAGCCCCTTATCGACGCGCTGCGCTCCCTGCGCGGCGTGCGCGTGGCGTGCATGCTGCGCGACCAGGGCGACTCGGTGCGCGGCAGCTTCCGCGCGAAGGACGGCACCGACGTGGCAGCGCTCGCGCGCACGCTGGGAGGCGGCGGGCACCGGGCCGCGGCCGGCTTCACCGTGTCGGGCCCCATGGAGGCCGCCGTGGAGCGCATCGGCGCGCTGCTGGACGAGGCGCTTGCCGGTACGCCGGCCGATGCAGAGGGGGAGCGCGGGGCGTGAAACGGGGGGATTCGGGGCTTTCCCTGGTCGTGGGGGTGAACAAGCCGGCGGGCATGAGCTCGCACGACGTGGTCAACCGGTGCCGCCGCATCTTCGGCGAGCGTCGCGTGGGGCATACGGGCACGCTCGACCCCATGGCGACGGGCGTGCTCCCCATCTGCGTGGGGCCGGCCACGCGCCTGGACGCCTACCTCGTGGGCCACGACAAGCACTACCGCGTGCGCATCGCGTTCGGCGCGGCCACCACCACCGACGACGCCGAGGGCGAAATCGTACGCACGGGCGACGTGCCCGCGCGCGTGCTGGACCCGGCGTTCGCCGCCTCGTTCGCGAAGGGCCTGGCAGGCGCCCGCAAGCAGCTGCCGCCTGCCTACTCGGCCATCAAGGTGAACGGGCGCAAGGCATGCGACGCCGCCCGCCAGGGCACCATCATCGACCTGGCGCCGCGCGACATCGTGGTGCACGACGCGCGCCTCGTGGCGGTGCACGAGGCGGGGGACGGCTGCGAGCTGCCGTCGTGGGATGTGGAGTTCCACGTGTCGAAGGGCACCTACATCCGCGCGCTCGCCCGCGACGCAGGCGCGGCGCTCGGCTGCCCTGCGCACGTGGCGGCGCTCGAGCGCACGCAGCTGGGCCTGCTGCGCCTGGAGGAGTGCGTCACGCTGGAGACGCTGGCGGAGCTCGGCGACCGCGCCGCGCTCGACCCGGTGCACCTGCTGGGCACGCGCTTCCTCTACGCCGACGGCCCGCTGGCCGCCGGCGTGCGCAACGGCAACGCGTTGCCAGGGTCGTCCGAGCTGTTCGAGCGCCGGCGGGGCGCGCTGGACGCGGAGTTCTGCGCCTGCACGGCGGGCGTGCGCGAGAGCTGCGAGGCGCCGCACGACGGCGAGGTGGTGGCCGTGATCGCCGAGAACAAGCTCGTGGCGCTGTACGCTTACGACGAGGGCCGCGCCGCCTATCGCGCGCGGTGCGTGTTCCAGACGGGGGTTTCTCGTGGCAGAGATCTATGAGGTGGGGGAGCGTTTCGACCATGCGTTCTTCGCGGGCACGTCCTGCGCGTTCGGCGTGTTCGACGGCGTGCACGCCGGGCACCGGTACCTGCTGGCGCAGGCGCGCGAGACGGCGGGAAGGTCGGGCGGCAAGAGCGTCGCGCTCACGTTCGACATTGACCCTGACGAGGTGTTTCACCCCGACCGCCTGAAGAAGCTCATGACGAACGGGGAGCGCCTGGCCATGCTTGCGGCCACGGGCGTGGACGCCGTGGCCGTGCTGCCGTTCACGCCGGCGTTCGCCTCGCTGTCGCCCGAGGCGTTCCTCGAGGCCACGTTCGACGGCACGGCACCTGCGTACCTGCACGTGGGTTGCGACTTCCGGTTCGGTGCGCGCGCGGCAGGCACCGTGGGCGAGCTCGCGGCGTGGGGCGCCGGCGCCGGCTGCGCCGTGGCGGCGCACGACCTCAAGAGTGCCGACGGCGCGCCCGTCACGGCCACGCGCATCCGCCTGCTGCTGGCCGAGGGCGACATCGCGGAGGCCAACCGCCTGCTCGAGCGTCCGTACTTCATGACGGGCACGGTGGAGCCGGGCCGCGGGGAAGGGGCCGATTTGGGCTTCCGCACCGCGAACCTCGCCGTGCCCGACCAGCTGCGCCCGCTCGGCGACGGCGTGTACGCCGCCTACGCCCAGGTGGACGGCACGCGCTACAAGGCCGCCGTGAACGTGGGCGTGGCCGCCACCTTCGCCGACCGCGCCACCGCCACCTGCGAGGTGCACCTCCTTGACTTCGCCGGCGACCTCTACGGCAAGCCGGTCAAGGTGGAGTTCCTGCACTGGCTGCGCCCCATGCGCAAGTTCGACGACGTGGAAGAGCTCATCGCCACGGTGAAGGACAACATCCAGTGGGTGAGGGAGAACCTGTAGGGTCAGACTGGGGTCAGCCGAGGGGCGTGCAGTCCGGCGAGTCCGACAGGAGCACTAGCTTCTGGAAGTAGTCCGTCGTGGAAAGGCCCGCGTCGGCACCCTGGTTGACGAGGTTCTGCCCTGCTGCGAAAGGGCTGCCTGTTTCGTCGAGGGAGAAGAGCGCATCTTGGCCGAACCATTGCTCGAACGGCCGGTAGTCGAGGTCCCCGTTGGAGGGCGAGTAGCTGCGGAGGAAGAGCGGGCCCTGCTCCGTATGGGCGAGCAGGATGGAGCACACCGCCCCTGCGACAGGTGATCCGGCCGCATCGAGCCGCATGGCGAACCGATTGTACGTGCTGGAGCCGAATTCTGTCTCGCAGGCGCTCTGGATGATATGCTCGCTGCCGAATTCGCCGAAGAAGGTCTCCTGCGGATAGCTTTCTGCAATGAACCGGAAGTTCGACATCATCGCCTCGTCGCGCAGATCGTTCGACTTCGAGGACTGCTCCGTTTCCGTTCCCTGGTAATAGCGTACGGTGCGGTCGAAGTTCTCGGCAAACTGCACCGCCCATCCGTACGAGGCACCGAACGCCGCCCGTGCCTCGTCCGGTTGCTCGCGTATCGCCCGCCCGAGCTCCTCTAACGCCCGAACATCGCCGTCTCGGGCTCCTTCCAAGGTTGCGGCGAAAGCCTCGCCAACGGCGGCGGAATCGTCCGAGAGCAGGGAGAGGCCCCGGGCGGCGGTCTCGGGCTGGTGGTCTATGTCCAGGCCGACCACATGGAGCTTCTCCTGGTCGGGCAGTGTTGTGTTGTACTCACGGAGCCAATTCCAGAAATCCCGCTCCTCCAGGGTATAACCCATCGTGCCGTTCAGTTGCTCCAGATAGAAATCCAGTTCTTCTGCATCGCCCGTCTGGAGGTACTGGTCCAGCAGCAGGCCGCTGCCGAAGCCGGTCTCCCAGAGGAGGTAGCGTACGCCTTCGTATTCGTGGAAGTAGCGCACAAGCAGCTTTTCAGCTTGTTTGTCCTTTGCCTTCGTGTGGGTTTCCCCGACAAGAAACACCCGGTAGCCGTCGACGTTGCCGACGGCGCCGTTTGCGAGCGGCTGATCCAGGTCGAGCGGGTTTGCCTGGCTTTCGAGGTACTCGCGCGCGGAATCGGGGACGCCGGTTCCGCATCCGGGCAGGGCGAGCAGCGCCGCTGCGAGCGCTATTCCGACAATTGCTCTCATCTGGTCCCTCCTTAGAGGACGGGTGCAATCCGAAAGGCCATGCTTAATAATGATGGAGGGGGGGGGCGTGTGTCAATGACTGTCCGACGAATGAGGCGAGGGGGGGGGTCGCCTACCTTGCTGCCCAGGCGGAATTCTTGTTGAACAGGTTGTCGTACTGCACCGTGGCGTAGGCGCGCAGGGCATCCAGCGCGCCGGGGTTCCCGCCGTCCTCGTCGCCGAAGCCGTGCCAGGCTCCGTCGGCGGTCAAAAAGCCGTTGAGGTTGATGGCGGGGACCGCCTCGCGCACGGCCAGCAGGAAGCGCTGGTAGCCCGTCGTGGGCAGGCCCGCGGCCTCCACCAGCTTCGATCCCAGGTAGTTGAGGCTCGTGCGCCCGTTCGCGCCGCTGTCTGGCGCGTGCGCGCCCTGTGCGCGGGCGGCATCGTTCGCCCAGATGAGGTACGGCACGGTGTAGCGTTCCTGCACGGCCTCGAGCCCCAGGTCGTCGGCCGCCGAGCCGTGGGTGGCCTCGAACAGCCAGTCGCTGAAGCCGGGCTGGTGGTCGCCGAAGAAGCACAGCACCACGGGCCGGTCGAGCGCGTTCAGCCTGTCCACGAGGTAGGCGAGGTCGCGGTCGGCCTGGCGGATGACGCTCGCGTACTCGTCGAGCTCCGACGACGTGCTGCCGTCGCCGAGCGGCACGCTCACCGCCAGCTCGTCGGCGAGGCCGCCCACGTCGTAGCCGCCGTGGTTCTGCAGCGTCACGTCGAAGACGAACTGCGGGCGCTCGTCGGCCTCAAGCAGGTCGAGCACGTAGTCGTACGTCGCGCGGTCGGTGGTGAGCCCGCGCAGCGTGTCGGCGCCCTCGAACGCGGCCTGGTCGGCGAACTGGTCGAATCCCAGCTGGTCGTACACGCGGTCGCGGCGCCAGTTCGTGTTCTCGGCCGGGTGGACGGCATGGGTCGCGTAACCCAGCGCGTCGAAGTACGACACGAGGCTCTCGGCGCCGTCGAGGTCGTACAGCACGTAGGGGTACACGCCGCCGCCGAGGTGCCCCATGCTCGAGCCGGTGAGGAACTCGAACTCGCTGTTGCATGTGCCGCCGCCGAGCGCCGACACGTACGCGTCGCCCGCCTCGAGCGCTTCCGCGGCAATCTCGTAATAGTGCGCGGGGCGGGCGTCGGTGCCCGCGAGGCCGGGATAGCGCGACAGGTCCGCGAACGTCTCGTTCATGACGGCTATCACGGTGGGGGCCTCGGTCTCGCCGGCCGTCTCGGGCGCGCCGCCGCCGAGCCCGCCGATCAGCGCCGCCACGCCGTCGGCGTCATAGCCGTCCGGTTCCGCAGGGCTTAGGTCCTGCACGCGCTTGAGGAAGCAGAGGGTCGATCCCTGCTCGGCGTACGACTCCTTCACACCCCAGACGTCCACCGTGCACGCGTACGCCTCCTCCAGGTCGTAGGAGCCCAGCCACCAGCCGAAGCATGCCGCCACGGCCACGGCGCACGCCGCGTTCGCCGCGACCCGCCGCGGCGAGACCGTCGCCCTCGGCAGGAGGGAGAGCGCCGCGAGGCACAGGGCGAGCACGGCGGCAGCCTCCAGCAGCCGTGCGTCGAGCGCGAACGTGTAGCCGGATCCCACCGAGGCGGCCGTCGAGAGCGCGAACAGGTCGGCCGGCACGATGGGCTGCCCCTTGAACGCGATCACGAAATGGTTCGCCGTGCCCGCCAGGAAGCAGGCGGCCAGGAACAGGGCCACGGCCGCGCGCGAGCGCTGCCCGGCGAAGTACACGACGGCGAGGAGCAACGCGAGCACGCACAGGTTCGCCGCCGCATAGTAAGGGTCCATGGCGAGCAGGGCGTTGTTCCACGGCCGTTCCAGCAGGTAGAAGCCCGCGGGTACGGCAAGCGCCACGACAAGGGGGCGCACCGTGCCCGCCGCCCGCCCGCTCGTGCCCGGGATGCGCCCGCGCCCGAGCGACACGCAGCCGCAGGCGGCCAGCAGCAGGGCCGTGAAGGCCGTTTGCGGCCAGGGCGCTTCGACGAGGCCGGCCGCGGCGTAGAGGCACAGGCCGAGGGCCGCCAGGCAGCCGGCCAGGGCGGCGGCGAGCGCCAAGGGGCGCGGGTGCGCAGGTGCGTTGGGCGCCCGCGCGGCGGATGCGGGCTCGGTCGGGACGGCAAGGCGGGTCTGCCGCTCGGTCATAGGTACTCCTCGGTGAAAGACGGCGCTCGTCCGATACGATGCCCGTCCGCGTGCATAAGGGGATATTCCATCATACCCCTTTTCCCGCCGCCCGCACCGCGGGCTCTGGCGAGCGGTCCGCGCAGGGGCGAACCGTAACCGACGAGCAGGCCGATTGGAACGTACCTCCAGAAAACCTCGATTTCCCCTTCACATTATCTCCGAATCCCCTAGAATAAGGCAGTTGCTATCTTCCCACCACAATGCCCGGTGCGAAGGCAGCATCGTCATAACGGTCGAACCAAGGAGGAAGACACGTGACTACTGCAGTCGCATGGATGGCCCCCGTGTGCGCCTTGATTGGCATCTGCATGGCGGGCTACCTGGGTTCCTGGGTGCTCAAGCAGGACCCGGGTCCCGACAAGATGAACAACATTTCGCTGAAGATCCAGCAGGGCGCCAAGGCGTTCCTCATGAGCGAGTACAAGCTGCTCGTCATCTTCATGGTGATCGTCGCCATCGTCATGGCCGTGGCGCTGTCGCCCATCACGGCGCTCGCGTTCGTCACGGGCGGCGTCATGTCGGCCGCCGCGGGCTACGTCGGCATGCACGTGGCCACGCGCGCCAACACCCGCACGGCCCATGCCGCCGAGGAGTCGGTGGCCAAGGCGCTCAACATCAGCTTCAAGTCCGGCCTGACCATGGGCCTGTGCGTGGCGTCGTTCGCGCTGCTGGGCTTGTCGCTGTGGCTCATCGCCATGGTGTTCGGCATGGCCGCGGGCGTGGACATCAACGCCGAGCTCGCCGGCCTCATGCACACGAACATCGGCATGGTCGAGGGCTTCGCCACCGGCGCTTCCGCCGTTGCGCTGTTCGCCCGTGTGGGCGGCGGCATCTACACGAAGGCGGCCGACGTGGGCGCCGACCTCGTGGGCAAGGTGGAAGCGGGCATTCCCGAGGACGATCCCCGCAACCCCGCCACCATCGCCGACAACGTGGGCGACAACGTGGGCGACGTTGCGGGCATGGGCGCCGACCTGTTCGAGAGCTACACGGGCGCCATCCTGGCCCCCACCATCCTGGCGGCCACCTTCGGCGCGCTGGGCGGCTACTTCGCCACGGGCGACCTCGTGTGGGCGCTCGTGACCCCGGTCATCATCGCCGGCTGCGGCATCATCACGTCCATCATCGGCCTGTTCGCCGTGCGCGCCAAGGAAGGCGCCGCGCTGCACAAGGCCCTGAACCGCGGCACCTACGTCGCGGCCGGCATCGAGATCGTCGTGATCTTCTGCCTGTTCTACGCGTGGAGCACTCAGTCCGTCGACGCGCAGCCGCTGTGGCTGTTCGGCTCGGTGCTGTGCGGCCTGGTGGCGGGCCTCGCCATCGGCAAGATCACCGAGTACTTCTGCTCCGACAAGTACAAGCCGGTGCACAAGATCGCCGACGCGGCCGACACCGGCGCCGCCACGGTCATCATCGAGGGCATCGGCACGGGCATGCTCTCCACCATCGCCCCCATCGTGCTGGTGGCGCTGGCCATCATCGGCGCGTACACGTTCGGCAACCTGGCCTTCCCGCTGGCTTCGGCCGAGGGCGGCATCGCCGTGGGCCTGTTCGGCGTGGGCCTGGCCGCCACGGGCATGCTGTCCAACACCGCCATCACCATCGGCGTGGACGCCTACGGCCCCGTGGCCGACAACGCGGGCGGCATCGCCGAGATGGCGGGCCTGCCCGAGGAGGTGCGCGACCGCACCGACGCCCTCGACGCCGTGGGCAACACGACGGCCGCCATCGCGAAGGGCTTCGCCATCGCGTCCGCCGGCCTGTCGGCCATCTCGCTGTTCGTGTCCTACCAGGCCACCATGCACCATGCCATTCCGAACTTCGAGCTGACGCTCACTGACCCGCTCATCGTGGCCGGTATCTTCATCGGCGCCATGATGCCGTTCATGTTCGCCGCCCTCACCATGGGCGCGGTGTCGCGCGCGGCCCACGCCATGGTGGAGGAAGTGCGCCGCCAGTTCCGCGAGATCAAGGGCATCATGACCTACGAGGCCGAGCCCGAGTACGACAAGTGCGTGGCCATCTCCACGTCCTCGGCGCTGCGCGAGATGATGCTGCCGGGGTGCCTGGCCATCATCGTGCCGGTTGCCATCGGCTGCTTCAACCCGGCCATGCTCGGCGGCTTTTTGGCCGGCGCCGTGGCCACGGGCATGCTCATGGCCATCTTCATGTCCAACGCCGGCGGTGCGTGGGACAACGCGAAGAAGTACATCGAGCAGGGCCATCACGGCGGCAAGGGCTCCGAGGCCCACAAGGCCGCCGTCGTGGGCGACACCGTGGGCGACCCGTTCAAGGACACCTCGGGTCCGTCCATGAACATCCTCATCAACCTGATGACCATCGTGTCGCTGACGTTCGCGCCGCTGTTCATCATGATCCAGAGCCTGTTCTAGACCTTCCTGCAGAAGCGTTCTTCTCGGGGACCCCGGCGCCAAGCCGGGGTCCCCGTTGTTTTTCGGGGGCGGGGCGGCCGCCTCGCGGGCCGGAGGACCCCGCCCTGCCAGCCAGCCCCAAGGGATGTTACGGCTGCTTTACTGGGGGCAAATGCTCCGGCTTCCCCTTTGATGCATAGTTGATGATCGCGGTCGTGCCGCATGCGCAAAGCGCCTTGCGCATGCCTGCGGCGATTCGATATATGATTGAAAGGGTAAGGGACAAAAAGGCTCGGTAATCTATAGATTTCGGACGGAAACCAAGGGATGGCGAATGTGGTGTTTGCGAAACGCCTGGTAGCAGCCTCGGTGTTTCAATTATCTTTTATTCAGAATAACGACAACGGCCCCTTTTTGTCCACGGCACCGTATGCACCGTGTGTCGAGCGCCTCCTTCGAGGACCACTGCACGCAAAGGTTGTCATATTGTGCTCATCAGCCGATTGTGCGCCAAACGGGGAGTCAGAACAAATGTTTGTCCATTGCCGTATTCTATGGTATGTTCGGAGAGCACGCTGTTTCGCGGAGGAGGCTGCGCGTGATCGTCAGCGCATCGCGGCGCACGGACATACCCCGGTTCTTCATGGACTGGATGCTGAACCGCCTAAAGGAGGGGTACGCGCTCGTGCGCAACCCCATGTGCCGCACGCAGGTGAGCCGCGTGGCGCTCGGCGCAGGGGCGGTGGACTGCCTGGCGTTCTGGACGAAGGACCCCACGCCGCTGCTCGCGCAGGCCGCGCGCTTGGAGAGTGCGGCGCCCGCCCCGTACTTCGTGCAGTTCACGCTCAACGCTTACGGCGCGGACGTGGAGGCGGGGCTGCCGCGCAAGGCTGAGCTCGTGGAGACGTTCCGCGAGCTGGCACGCCTCCTGGGCCCCGAGCGCGTGGTGTGGCGCTACAGCCCGATCCTGCTCGGCGGCTCCGGCGGTCGCTACACCGAAGGGCACCACCTGCGCTACTTCGAGACGTTCGCCCGTAAGCTGGAGGGTTCCACGCGCGCGTGCCGGTTGAGCTTCCTGGACGTGTACCCCAAGATCGCGCCCCGCATGCGGGCGCTGGGCCTCTTCGGCGTGCCGGAGGGGCGGAAGGCCGCGCTCGCGCTGCGTCTGGCCGAGATAGGCGCCGCGCACGGCATGGAGGTGGGCGGCTGCGGCGATGCGGCCCTCGCGCAGGCTGGCCTGGCGGGAGCCGGCTGCATCGATGCGGCACTCGTCGCGCGCGTGGCCGGGGTGGATGCGCGCGCTGGCTCGCCGGCGGCGCCGGGGGCGTGCCGCTGCGCGCCGAGCGTGGACATCGGAACCTACGATACGTGTGCCAACGGCTGCGTGTACTGCTATGCGAACCCGGGCGCGCGACGGGAGGGCGTGGGGCGGGGGCCGGCGAGCCCGGACGGCTATCCGGGGAAGAGGGGCGACGGCGACGGCCGGGCAGGCGGATGTGCGGCGCCGGGCGGTCCGGGGGCCGTGCAGACGGGGGACGGCGCACCCTGGCGCCTCGCGCGCTACGATCCGACCGCGCCGATGCTCTGCGACGCCCTGCGGCCGGGCGACGTCGTGACCGAGCGCGCCATGCCGCCGCTGCCGAAGGCCACGCTGCCGCTGTTCTGACCCGGCGGGAGGCGGCGCGGTCGGCTGGGCCGCCCGCGGGCGCCGGGCAGGGAGGCGGGTGGATGCGCCTGCTAGCGCAGGTCGCTCACGTGCTGGCAGGCGTCGCCGTAGGGCACGTAGCGGTAGGAGGCAACGACCTCCTGGCCGTTCGCGGGATCGAGCGCCACGAAGTTGTCCAGCGTGAGCGCGTCGGGGTCTTGCGCATCGCGGTAGCCGATGAGGCAGATCCAGTGCTCGCCGTAGGGGCCGGACACGTGGGCGACCGTGGGGCGCCCGGCCGCGATCTCGTCGTAGGCCTCGCGCAGGAGCGCCGCGTCGGAGCCGAGGGAGCGGAACGACGAGTTACCGCCGCCCCAGCCGGGCCACGTGCAGCAGCCGCAGCCGTAGGCGGCGTGGTCGTTGGCCTTCCCGGTGAGCACGGCGTCGCCGTAGGCGCAGGCGTAGCCGGGGCAGCACACGGCATGCCCGCCGGCGCTTTGGTTCCCAATGGCGGCTATGAGGGCCGGGTCGTAGGCGAGCACCTTGTCGGTGCGCTGCGCGGCCGCGGCCGCCGCCCGCTCGGCCTGCTGCTGCTCGTAGACGGCCTGCGCCGTGGCGAGCACCTGCAAGTCGGACGCCGGGGACGCCGCAGCGTCGGCCCCGGGTGGGGCGGGCTCGCTTGCCGAGAGCGTTGCAGCGAGGAGCGACGAGGGCGAGGGGAGGGGCGAGGAGGAGGCCGCCGCCGACGGGGCGACCGCCGTCGCCGGGGCCGCATCTGCCCGGTCGGCAGACGGGAAAAGCAAGAGCAGCAAGGCGAGCGCCGCAAGGTATGCGGGCGCTGCCGAAAGGGCGCGCGATGCCATGGAGCAGCATCCTTTCCACGGCTGTGTCGGGTTCGTTTCGGGGGTGTTTGCAGCCGTCGGCATCCGATGGTAACGAAACGGCAACGTCCGAGGTAGCGGACCGGGTTGAAACCTGCCGAAGCATCACATCGGGCACACGTCATCCCCACAGCCCCTGCAACGATTCTCCACGGTCGCCGTGCGCCCTCGGGCGCGCAAGGGCGCTGGTCCGCCCGATCAAAGCTCGGGCGGACCGGCTTTGGCTCGGTCAGGCCGGCTCCGGCACGGCGGGCCGGTTTTTCGGCGCGGCAGCTTACGGCAAGTATGCGGCGGGCGGCCCGCGCGCCGGCAGGGGCGGGCCATGCGCTACAATGCGGGAAGGGCGCGGCCGTGCGGGCGCGGCGCCGCGCAGGGAAGCGAAGGAGGCGCGCCATGGGCGCACAGGACACCGACGTCGTCATCGTGGGGGCCGGCCCCGCCGGCATCTTCTGCGCGTTCGCGCTCGTCGAGCGCGGGTTCGCAGGGCGCATCGTCATGCTGGACAAGGGGCTGGCCGTGGAGGACCGCACGTGCCCCAAGCAGGCGGGCGGGCCGTGCCTCGGCTGCGAGCCGTGCCGCATCACCACGGGGTTCTCGGGCGCGGGCGCGTTCTCGGACGGCAAGCTGTCGCTGTCGAGCGAGGTGGGCGGCGATTTGCCCGACCTCATCGGCCACGAGGCCGTGCAGGCGGCCATCGGGGAGGTGGACGGCGTGTACCTGGCGTTCGGCGCCGACGGCCGCGTGGAGGGCGCCGGTCCCCGCCCGGAGGTGGACGGCATACGCCTGCGCGCCATCAAGGCGGGCCTCAAGCTCGTGGACTGCCCGCTGCGCCACCTGGGCACGGAGCGGGCGCGCGAGCTGTACGCGCGCTTGGAGCGCCACCTGGTCGACGCGGGCGTGGACCTGCGCTTCCGCACCACCTGCACTCAGGTGCTCGTGGACGGCGATGCCTGCACGGGCGTGGCGGCGGAGGGCCCCGAGGGCGCCTACGAGCTGCGCGCCCGTCACACGGTGGTGGCCACCGGCCGGCGCGGGGCCGACTGGCTGGAGCGCATGTGCCGCGAGCATCGGATAGCGCACGGCCCCGGTCCCGTGGACATCGGCGTGCGCGTGGAGGTGCGCAACGAGGTCATGCGCACGGTGAACGACGTGCTGTACGAGAGCAAGCTCATCGGCTACCCCAAGCCCTTCAAGAACAAGGTGCGCACGTTCTGCCAGAATCCCGGCGGCTTCGTGAGCCAGGAGAACTACGACGGGGGCCTCGCCGTGGTGAACGGCCACTCGTACAAGGAGCGGAAGTCCGCGAACACGAACCTGGCCATCCTGTGCTCGCACAACTTCTCCGAACCCTTCGACCAGCCCATCGCCTATGCGCAGAAGGTGGGCGAGCTCACGAACATGCTGGGCGACGGTCGCATCCTCGTGCAGCGCCTGGGCGACATCCTGGACGGGAAGCGCACCTGGGACAAGGAGCTGCGCCGCAGCAACGTGGCGCCCACGCTGGGCGATGCGGTGGCCGGCGACATAACGGCCGCCATGCCCTACCGCGCCATGACGAACATCCTGGCCTTCATGCTGGCCGTGGACGAGGTGGTGCCCGGCTTCGCCGCCCCCGAGACGCTGCTGTACTCGCCGGAGCTCAAGTTCTACAGCAACCGTGTGAAGATGGACGAGGGCTTCCGCACGAGCGTGCGGGGCCTGCGCTGCCTGGGGGACTCGAGCGGCTGGACGCGCGGGCTCATGATGGCATCCGTCATGGGCTATTTGGCGGGACGTTCGCTTGCCGACGCCTAGAACAGGGGAAACGCGCGCGTACTCCATCTGCATGACACGGTGCGCGCAGGCTGCATGACGAAAATCAGCCGTCTGCACGATAGCCGGGCGGCGTGCAACGGCCCATACTGCGGAGCTGTTTGAAACCGATGGGGACGATTCCCCGCGCATTGGAGGCGTACTATGAAGATCCTCGGTATGGGCATGCCCGAACTGCTCATCATCCTCGGCGTAATTCTGCTCATCTTCGGCCCGAAGAACCTGCCGAAGCTCGGCGCCGCGCTGGGCTCGACGGTGAAGAACCTGCGCGAGGGCCTTGGCGGCGACAAGAAGGTCGAGAGCGTCGACGACGACGCCGAGATCGTGGAGTCCGAGGACGAGGACGCCGCCGAGGGCGACGAGCCCAAGGCCGCGAAGAAGGTGCGCGCCCGCAAGGCCGCCTAGGCACGCAATCCCGCGCGCTGCGCGCAAGCGCATGCGCTGTTCCTTCCCTTGAGCGCGAACTCCCTCCTCGCGCTCGGCCATGCGCCTGTGCAACCGCACGGGCGCATGGCCGTTTCAGGGGAGGGGTCGCGAGCCCTCCGTCCCCCCGCGAGTCGGCCCGCTCCCGCTCTCGCGAGCCGGCGCGAATCGTGCGTGCTGGGGGAGCGATCCGGCGCATCGGGAAGTCCCCGAGGTCGACCGCATGCGCCGGGCGGCCGCCTTCGGACGCGGGCACCCGGCCGGCTGGTGCGAACGGTCGGATGCTCCCGTCTCCCAAGCCTTCTCCTTGCGGCTCGCTCCCTGGCGCGATCCCTCTCGCTTGTTGGGCTGGATCCGCTTCCCGTGCTCGTTTTGCGGGTGCGCGCGCTGCGGGGCCGGCCGCGGGCCGGCATGCGCTATCATGGTGCTTCCGATATCCGCAGGGGAAGGGAGGCCCGGGCATGGGCGCGCATCGCCGTGGCGGCAGGGCCTCCCTGCGCGCCGTCGCAGGGTTCGCCTGCAACCAGGGCTTCGTCTTCTCGCTGTTCTACATGGGCGCGAACCGGGCGTTCGGCGAGGGCATCCTGTCGTTCGAGCGGGCGGACCTGTTCGGCACGCTGCTGTTCATGATGGTTTCGTTCGGCCTCCTGCGCGTGGCCTCCCCCAAGGCGCGCGGGGCGCTGCTCGCGCGGCCGCTTCTGTGGTGCTACGCCGTGCTGCTCGTGGTGGGCTCGATCGTGCCGGCGCTCGCCGGGAATCCGGCTCCGGCGAGCCTCGCGCTGGAGAGCGCGCTCGTGGGCCTGCCCGCCGGGCTCATGCTGGCCGCGTGGGGCCGTGCGCTGGGCGGGCTGCCGCTGGACCGGGCGCTGCCGGCGGTGTTCGTGGGCTCGGCCGTGGGCGCCACGGCCTGCTTCGCCATGGCGACGGTGCCGGTGGAGGGCGCCGCCTTCTTGTTGAAGCTGCTGCCGCTGGGCAGCGCCTGGGCGCTCCAGGCCCTCGTCTGCGCGGGTGCCCGGCCCGGCAGGGGCGGCGGCGCTGCGGCGGCCGGCGCCGGCGCCCACGATGGCGAGGCCCCTGCGGTCGGCAGGGCTGCAGGGGCCTCGGCCGTGCAGGCCGCCTCGGCCGCCTGCGCCGCCGGGGCCGCGTCCTCGGCCCGCGCCCCGCAGGGCGCCGAGCCCCCGGAGTCCCCGCTGTCGCTGCGGGTGCTGCTGGCCACGCCCGCCGAGCGGGCGCAGGCGGCGCGCCTCTCGCTCAAGATGGTGGCCGGCACCGTGCTGTTCGGCTTGGCGGCGGGCTTCATGGAAACGTACGGCTCGGACCCTGGCATGGCGTCCACGCCCGCCTTCCCCGCCACGCTGCTGCTGTTCGTGCTGTTCTGCATCGCGGCCCTGCAGCTTCTGGCCACAGGAGGCCTCGACCTCGAGGCGGGCCCGGGCGCGGCATCGGGAACGGGCGCCGCCGGCGGCCCGGGCGCGGCGACCCCCGACGACGGCGCGCCCGCCGAGCCCGAGGGGCCGCTCGACGACGTGTACCGGCTGGCCGTCCTCGTGATGATGGCGGGCTTTCTGTTCGTGCCCGTGCTCGGCGACTTCGGCGTGCCGGGCGAGGCCATCGTGCTGGCGGGCTACCTGGGGCTGTCGGCCGTGCTCGTGTCGCTGTTCCTGGTCATGGCGCGCATCACGGGGCAGGATGCGGCGCAGTCGTTCGCCCGCGGCTTCACGGCCCTGTTCGCGGGCGAGATGGCCGGCGTGGCGCTGGGCAACGTCATCGACGTGGTGGCCGGCACCGAGCAGACGCCCTACGTCGTGGTGGCCTGCGCCGGCCTCGCGGCGCTCTACGCGTTCCTCTTCCTGTTCACCGAGCGCGACTTCCGGGCGCTGTCCGTCATCGCGCGCGACGCCGACCGCTTCGACGACGCGTGCTCGCTCATCGCCGCCGAGAACGGCCTGTCCAAGCGCGAGGCCGAGATCCTCCCGTTCGCGCTCAAGGGCCGCACGGGCGAGCGCATCGCCGCCGAGTTCTACATCTCGAAGAGCACGGTGTACACCCACCTGCGCCGCATCTACGCGAAGTGCGGCGTCCACGGCCGCCAGGAGCTCATCGACCTGGGCGAGCGCACCGAGCGCCGCCTGTCGGGCCGCTAGGGCCCCGCTTGGGCCCATGCCCTGCGGCAGCCGGGCCCTCCGGGCGCCCGCCCGCCGCGCCCTGCGCCGCCCTGGCGCAGAACGCGGGCCTTCCGCGCATCCCGTCCGCTCCCGCACGTCTGCGCGGGCCCGGATAGGGTACAATCGGTTGTCGAAGGTGGGGGAGCTGGCGCAGCGGGCGCCTTGGCGAGGCGAAGGCGGGAGCGTCGCATGGGACAGGAGAGAAGGCGGGGCCCCGGCCGTTGGAGCCGGGTCGACGTCCAGGTGTCGATGGTCGCGGCCGCCGTCGTCGCGCTGTCGTTTCTGTGCGTGTACGTGTTCAACTACCAGATAACCTATCGGGACATGATATCCACGCTCAAGGAGCGCTCCGACAGCATCTACGGGTACGTCGAGGACGCGCTGGACAAGTCCACGTTCCTCGCCATCGAGGGCGCCGACGACGTCGACGGCGACGACGATCCGGCCCGTCCCGCCTACCGGGAGATGAAGGAGTCGTTCAAGGAGGTCAAGGCCGCCACCGGCGTGCGCTACCTCTACACGGCGAAGCGCGCGGCCGACGGCACGCTCGTCTACCTCGTGGACGGCCTCCCCTCGGAAAGCGACGACTTCCGCAATCCGGGCGACCCCATCGAGCAGGAGATCGTCGGCGATATGGAGCGCGCCCTGGCCGACGAGGTGGTCTACCCGACCGACATCAAGTCGACCGACTGGGGGCACATCTTCGTGTCGTACTATCCCATCCACGACGAGGGGCGCGTCGTGGGCGTCGTGGGCATCGAGTTCGATGCCGAGCGCCAGTTCGAGACGTTCCGCACGGTGCGCATCGGCACGCCGCTCATAGGGATCGCGTTCTGCCTCGCGGCCGTGGCCGTGTCGGTGGTGCTGTTCAGGCGCATCTCGAACCCCGCCTACCGCGATTTGGCGAACACGGACTACCTGACGGGGCTCAAGAGCCGCAACGCGTTCGAGGTGGACGTGGCGAACTGGAACCGCACGGGCGCCAGGGTTGCCGGGGTCGTGGCCGTCGACGTCGACGGGTTGAAGGCGGTGAACGACGAGCTGGGGCATGCGGAGGGCGACGAGCTCATCCGCGCGGCGGCCGGGGTCGTGTCCTCATGCTGCGGGGGCTTGGGGCCGGTGTACCGCGTGGGCGGCGACGAGTTCGCCGTCTGCTGCTTCGAGCTGGACGAGCGCGCCGGACGCCGCATCGCCGACGACCTGCGTGCCGCCTGCGCCGCCGTGGGCGTGGCCGGCCGGCCCCTGTCGCTGTCCGTGGGATGGGCGGTGCGGGAGACGGGCGAGGACATCATGCAGGCCCACCGCCGCGCCGACGAGCGCATGTACGAGGACAAGGCGCGCGCCCACCGCGACCGCAGGTCGGGGGAGCATGCCGGGGGCTCCGGGTTCGGCGAGGCGGCGGGATCGCCGGAGCCTCCGCCGCCCGGAGGCCGAGGCGCCTGATGCGCCCCGGCACGGCCGACCCCCGTCCCAGTCCGGCCGGGGCCGCGCCGAGGCGGGGGTCGGCCCCTAGCGTGCGGGCATCTCGAAGCCTTCGAGCGCGCGGTTGAGGAAGTCGTTCAGCGGCTTCATGCGCTCGAACTCGCGTGCGGCCGCCTCGGCGAAGCCGGGCGCGGCCACGTCCTCGTCGGGCACGGGCAGCTCCAGGTACCAGCTCTTGAACTTGAGCCAGCCGGCCTGGGGGTGCGCCGCATCGAAGCCCTGCGGCACGCGCTTGAGGGCCTCGCCCTCCACCTGCAGGGGCGCCAGGCCCTCCACGACGCGCTCCCAGGCGTCGCCGTCCGCCGCGATGGCGCGCCGAACGCGGTCGGTGGCGTCCTTGAACATGGCTGCGAACAGCCCTCCTCCCAGAAACGAGCGGCCGCCCGGCCTGACCATGAGGTAGTAGCCCACGGGCACGGGCAGCTTGCCCGCCGGCCCCACATGGGCGCGCAGCGACGGGTTGTAGGGCGATTTGTCGTTGGAGAAGCGCGTGTCGCGCGTGAGCTTGAACGTGAGCTTCTTCGGGTCGTGGCCCAGCACGGCGGGGTCGAACGCGCCCACGCGCTGCTGCACGTCGGCGACGAGGACGTCGAAGGCGGCGAGGGCACCGGCGCGCTCGGCCTTCGTCTCGGCGAACCAGGCGCGGTCGTTGTGGGCCTCCAGCTCGGCCAGGTAGGCGAGCGCCGCGCCCATCCCGGCATCGGCGCCGGCGCCCTTCGCGGCGCTCATTCGGACACCGCCTGCGCGAACACGTCCGAGGCCACGAGGCTGCGGGCGAACGCGGCCGCATCGGAGGGGCAGCGGTAGCGCGGCAGCGACGCGAACACGCCCGACGCGTCGTCGAGCAGCTCCATGGCGTCGGTCCGCGCCTCGGCCGACGGGGCCCCGCCGCGCCCGCCCGCCGCAACCGGCTCGCAGGCGTCCTCGGCCAGCGCCTCGAGCGCCTGGAAGCCGGGGCGGGCGGGATCGATGCGGTGCGTGGCGATAGCGTAGTCCACGCGCCGCGCGCAGCGGCAGGGCCCGCCGGCCACGCCGCAGTAGGCCGTGAGGAACTCTGCCATGCGCGCCCGCGCGCGCGAGAGCCGCTGGCGGTACGCCTCGGGCGTGATGCCGAGCGCGTCGGCCGCGGCCCGGCTGTCCATCTTGAACATGGTGCCCAGCACGAACGCGCTGCGCCCCTCCACGTCCAGGCACTGCAGCATGCCGTGCATGCACGATACCTTTAGCTCGCGTTCCAGCAGGCTGCGGTCCGCGCCGCCGGCCAGGTCGGGCACGTCGTGCTCGCGTCCCGAGGCGATGTCCTCGCCGTACACGTCGAAGCTCACGGGACGCTGGGCGAACAGGCCCTTGCGGTAGGTGGCCAGGTGGTTGAGCGCGATGCGGAACACCCAGGTGGAAAACGCGCTCTCGCGGCGGAACCCGGACAGGCGCGTGCACGCCTTCACCAGCACCTCCTGCGTGGCGTCCTCGGCGTCGGGCACGGTGCCCAGCATGCGCAGCGCCAGGTTGAACACCTGGTCCTGCACGCTTGCCAGCAGCTTGCCCAGGGCCTTCTCGTCCCCAGCGAGCGCGGCGTCGATCAATGCGTTCTCGTCGGTCATGCGGTTCCCCTCTCGTTCTCGTCGGCCGGATGGGATGCGGGCCGCTGCGCGGGCAGCCGCAACGGCCGCCGCGGGCGCGCCCGCGCCCTCTGGTGCATTGGACGCGCCTGTGCACCCGCGTGTGACAGGGAAATCGAAAAATTCCGGGAAAGGTGCGATTCTCGCATGCCGCCAGGGCGGAACGCGGGGGCTGGCCGACGCGTTCCGGCGGCGGAACCCTGCGCGCCGCCGGGCGAGCGCACGCGGTTCGCGCCGGCATCGGCGGGTGCCGTGCCTCGCCCCGCGCCTTACCAGCCGCCTTCCGCGAGCGTCTCGCCGGCGAGCGACTTGAGCGCGAACGCCCCGTGCTCGTACACGGTGTAGCCCGCCGCGCCGTCCTTCGGGATAGATGTGCTGCCGGGGTTCGCGAACAGCACGCCGCCGCGGTCTTCGAGCGCCTTCACGTGGGTGTGGCCGGTGAGGAGCGCGCTGCCGGGCGCGAGGGCGGGCGGGTCGTCGGGCGTCATGCGCGGCACGTGGCCGTGGGTGAGGTACAGCAGGTGCCCGTCTGCCTCCACCAGGGCGTAGTCGGCCAGGCAGGGGAAGTCGAGCACCATCTGGTCGACCTCGGCGTCGCAGTTGCCGCGCACGGCCGTGATGCGCGCGGCCATGCCGTTCAGCACGCTCGCAACCTCCCGGGGCGCGTAGCCCTCCGGCAGGTCGTTGCGCGGCCCGTGGTACAGCAGGTCGCCCAGCAGGAGCACGCGGTCGGGCGCCTCGGCCTCGATGCGCGCGGCCAGCGAGCGCACGGCCGGCGCCGCGCCGTGCAGGTCGGATGCGATGACGAGCTTCATGGAACCTCCGATCAGTGGGAAGCCCCCAGTGTAGCGCACCGGCTCCCGACACGCGATACCGCCGTGCCGAGACCGTCCGGCGGCCAAGGGCCGCCTTCGGTCTTCCTCTTCCGGCTCATCCCAGGTCGGCGCAGTAGCCGCGGGTGACGGTGCGCAGGGGGCTCTCGGGGAACAGGTGGGCGAACAGCGACGTGAAGTAGCGGTCGGTCATGGACGCCAGGTAGTCCACCACGATCTGGTTCGGCTCGCCGGCCAGGTACTCCTCGGGCGTTATGGTGGCGGAGCGGGCGGCCAGGCTGCGCACGTGGTGACGGAAAACCGGCGAGCCCTCGTCGCCGCGCACGAGGTCGCCGAGCAGGCGCGCGTAGAGTTCCTCGAACATGGCGCCCACCACGTTGCCGTCGTTGCCCGCCATGCCCTCGCGCGCGTAGATGAGCTCGTAGTTCTGCCGCTTCGCCTGCTTGAGGTCGTTGAAGGCGGCCTCGGAGAGCGCGATGCGGTCGGTCCCGTAGCTCTCGTTCACGATGTCCACCGTGAGGTTGTTGATGATGCGGGCGTTGTCGCGCCCCAGGTAGTCCGACTCGAACGCGTCGAGCGAGTCCACCACGCCCAGCTCGATGGCGTCGTAGCGGTCCTTGCCCACGTAGGCGATCATGTCGGCCACGCGCACGACGCAGCCCTCGAGCGTGGAGGGACGCAGCCGGCCGATGGCGCCCTCGTCGGCCGTGCAGGCTTCCACCAACGCATCGAGCTCGTCGAAGGAGGCGGTGCTCCCCGTGCGCAGCACCTGCTGGGCGAACTCGCCGTTGTGGCAGAGCACGCCGTCGAGCGTCTGCAGGCTCACGTTGCGCCGGTACAGCTGGTCGAGCACGCGCACGGAGTGCACGTTGTGGTTGAAGAAGCGCCCCGTGCGCGCATGGTAGCACTGCGACAGGTAGCGCTCGCCAGCGTGCCCGAACGGCGTGTGGCCCACGTCGTGCCCGAGCGCGATGGCCTCGATGAGCTCGCAGTTCAGCCCCAGCAGGCTGCCGATGCCCCGCGCGATGCGGCTCACCAGCTGCACGTGCAGGCCGCGCCGGCAGATGTCGTCGTTCTCCACGAACGAGAACACCTGCGTCTTGTCGGCGTAGCGGTTGTACGCGGGCACGTTGAGGATCTTCTCGATGTCGCGCGCGAAGGCGGGGCGGGCGAGCGTGGCCTCGTCGTGGGGCTTCGGCTCGCGCCGCACGACGTCGGCGTCGTCGAAGGCGCGCGGGTGCCGCCGTCCCGCCTTCCGGTCGGCGCGGATGGCGGCCTCGACCTCGGGGTCGAGCGTGCGGTAGGGGATGCTCGTGCGTTCCATAGGCGTCCTCTGCGAAGAAGCGCCGCCGCGGCGGCGCGCGTCGTGTTCGTCGGGGACATTGTAGCGCACGGAGGCGCGTCCCGCCGCCTGAACCGCGCAGCGAACGAATGTTTCACGTGAAACAGGCAGGCGGCGAGAGGGCGCCGAACCACGATACGGGTGTTCTGACGTCCCCTTTGACGCATGGACGGTGATGCGGATCGTACCGCATGCGCAAAACGCCTTGCGCATGCCTGCGGCGATTAGATATATGACTGAAAGCATAAGGGACAAAAAGACCCGGTAATCTATAGATTTCGGACGGAAACCAAGGGATGGCGAATGCGGCGTTTGCGAAACGCCTGGTAACAGGGCCGGTGTTTTAATTATCTATTATCCAGAATGAAGAAAACTGCCCCCTTTTGTCCACGGCACCGCACACCCCGTGCATCGAGGGGGATGCTGCGAGAGGTGCGCTGCGCCATGATGATGCCGCCGAACGTGCGACCGGCCCTGCGCGGCGGGCTTCGCGGAACCCGCCGCGGCCGAACCCGGGCCTCCTGGCTCGGCGCCAAGGGGGCCGCCTCGATCAGTACCGGTACAGCGCCGCCATGCCGGAGTCTCCGGGGATCTTCTCGGGGGCGAGCTCGAACACCTCGGCGTCCTGGGCGAGCGCGGCGCGGGCGAAGGCGTCGGCCAGCTCGGGGCCTTGGAAGCGGCCGTGCGGCTCGCGTTCGAACAGGAACACCTCGCCGGTCTCCTCGTCGAAGCCGCCGGGTATATAGGCGCCCTCGGCCACGAACAGCGCGCGCACCTTGCGCTCGACGAGCGCCAGCCCGATGGCCGAGAGGTCGGTGGAGCCGCCGCCGTGCGGCGCGGTGTCGCCCAGCTTTTCCAGCAGCTCGTCCGCGCGCGCCTCGCGCACGTGCTCGATGACGGCCTTGGCGTCGGCCAGGAGCTCGGGCGCCTCCATGCCGCCGATGTCCTTCTCGATGCCCTCGTTCAGAAGGCGCGGCACGGTGGAGATGCGGCGGAACGCGGTCTGGTGCTCCGGCAGGCTCACCAGGATGACCGGCAGCTCGGTGCCCTGCACCAGGTACTCCGTCACCACCTTGTTCACGTGCTGGAAGAACTTCTCGGCCTCCTCCTTCCGCACGTCGTTGCGCGACTTGTAGCCGTGGTAGGGAGGCAGGTGGTTCTCGAGCGACGAGTAGTCCAGCGCGCCCTCGGTGCCGTCGTACACGAGGGGGAACTCCTCGCTGAACTCGTCGAGCACGTGGGCGGGCAGCTCCACGCGGTCGAGCGAGCCGAAGTCGCCGTGCACGAACGCGAAGCGGTCGGCTGAAAGCCCCAGCAGGAAGTAGCGCGAGCCGAACGCGAAGTTCTTGAGCAGCGGTCGCAGGTAGAAGCGCTCGCCGACGAAGGCGTGCGGCCCCGCCTCGTAGCCCAGCTGGTAGACGTAGGTGCGGTCGTTGCCTGCGAGCACGGCCAGGCTGCCGCCGGGCGCGGGGCTCGCCAGCTCCTCCAGGCGCGCGGCCGCCTCGTCCAGCCGCGCGTCGACGCCCGTGTGCTCGCGGTGCGCGAACTCCTGCGCGAGCTTGCCGCGCGCCTCCTCCACGAGGTTCTTGAACCCGATGCGGTCCTCCTCGGCGCCGGCGCGGCCGTGCGTGGGCAGGTAGAGCGATACCAGGGGAGGCTCCTCGTGCTCGAAAAGGGCCGAGTCGAAGTCCGCGAGTACCGAGATGCCGTCTTCCATGGGGAACCTCCCGTGTCCGTTTGCTTGTCCGTGGGCGTGCGGCGGCGCTCCCGGCCCGGACGCCGGGGCGCGACGCATCGGCCCAGCATAGCAACGCACCCGCACCCCGTCCGACCCCGCGCCCCTCTGTAAGCATCCGGTTGGCAAGCTGCTGACAACTCGGCGCGGACGCGCTTGCGCTATACTGTGCGGGAAGGGCGGGACGGACGAGACGGAAGGGCCGTGCATGAGGAACCGGGAATGGGTGTACGCGGCGATCGCGGTGGCAAGCTTCGTCCTGATGACGGGCAGCCTGGTGCTCGCGTACATGAACGCGGGCGAGGGGCAGCTCGGGCCGGGCGAGTTCGTGCCCGCCATCGGGTTCGGCCTCCTGTTCCTGGTGAACCTCGTGCTGGCCAAGCAGAACAAGCGGAGGTAGCGGGGGCGCATGGCGGGCACCATCAGCGAAGAGGACATCCAGAAGGTACGCGAGGCGTCCGACCTCGTGGCCATCATCGGCGAGCGCACGCCCGTGAAGCAGCGCGGCCGCGACTTCTGGTGCTGCTGCCCGCTGCACAACGAGAAGACGCCCTCGTTCAAGATCGACCCCGTGCTGCAGCTGTGGCACTGCTTCGGCTGCAACGAGGGGGGCGACGTGTTCGGCTTCCTCATGAAGACCGAGGACCTGTCGTTTCCCGAGGCCGTGCGGAAGCTGGCCGAGCGGGCGCACATCGACATCGCCGACACGGGCGGCCGCGGCGGCGTGCCGAGCTCCAAGAAGGCGCGCCTGAAGGCCGTGTGCGAGGCGACGGCCACGTTCTACCACACCCAGCTCATGCGCAATCCGGACGCCGACGCGGCCGCCGCCCGCAGCTACCTGGCGGGCCGCGGCCTGGGCGGCGACGTGCCGCGCCGCTGGCGGCTGGGCTTCGCGCCGGGGCGCGGGCAGCTCGTGCGGCACCTGTCCGCGCAGGGCTTCTCGGCCGAGGAGATGGTGGAGGCGAACGTGGCCATGAAGGACCGCGGCGGCAAGCTGCGCGACCGCTTCTTCAACCGCGTGATGTTCCCCATCGGCGACGCGCAGGGCGAGTGCATCGCGTTCGGCGGGCGCGTCATCGGCAAGGGCGAGCCGAAGTACCTGAACTCGCAGGAGACGCCGGTGTTCCACAAGTCGCAGGTGCTCTACGGGCTGGACCACGCGAAGGCGGCCATGGCCGCCATGGGCGTGGCCGTGGTGGTGGAGGGCTACACCGACGTCATCGCGCTGCACGAGGCCGGCATCGGCAACGCGGTGGCCACGCTCGGCACCGCGCTCACCATGCGCCACATACGCCTGCTCGCGCGCCACGCGCAGCACAAGATCGTGTACCTGTTCGACGGCGACGAGGCGGGGCAGCGCGCCGCCGACCGCGCGCTCGGCTTCATCGACGACTCCATGACGCCGGAGGCGGGGCGGGCGAAGGTGGAGCTGGCCGCCGTCACGCTGCCGGACAACCTGGACCCGGCGGAGTTCGTGGGCGCGCGCGGGGCAGACGCGCTGCGCGAGCTCATCGCGCGCGCCCAGCCCCTGCTGAAGTACGGCATCGAGCGCCGCCTGGCCGCGCACGACCTGGGCAGCGCCGAGGGTCGCTCGCGCGCGCTCGTCGACGCGCTCGCGGTGCTCGCGCCCATCAAGGACTCGCTCCTGGCGAAGGACTACGCCGTGCAGATAGCCAGTCGCTGCCGCGCACGCGAGGAGGACGTGCTCGAGCAGCTGGCGCGCCTGGAGCCGCCGCGGCGCGCCGCCGAGGCGGACGACGGCGCGCCGGGCCGTGCGGGCGCGCCCGCAGGCGACGGGCGCCTTCCCGCGGCAGGCCCGGGGGGCGGGCCCGTGCCGCCCGAGGGCGGCGCGCGGCGCGCGGGGCTGTCCCAGCCCGAGGCGAACCGGCGCCGCTTCGAGCGCGAGTTCCTAAGCCTCGCGGCGCAGCACCCCGAGCTCGCCCTGGCGCATGCCGACGCGCTCGCCAGCACGCAGTGGCACGAGCCGGTGCACGCCACGCTCGCGCAGAGCATGCTGGCCACGCTGGCCGAGGACCCCGCCGCGCCCGCGGCGCGCGTCATCGGCGATGCTGCGCGCGTGCTGCCGCAGGCGTCGGGCATCCTCACGTCCGGCTCCATGGCCGGCTCGGCCGAGCCGGAGCCGCTCGCGCGCTTCCTGGCGGAGGAGCTGGCCATCGGCGACGCCGAGGACGCCGTGGCCGCCCTGCGCGCCCAGCTGTCCGACCCGTCCGCCCTGCCCGCCGACGAGTACGAGATGCTGTTCCAGACCGTGACCGCCATGCAGAAGGACCTCACCCGCCGCCGCCTCGCGCACAAGGCCGTGTAGGCTTCTCTTTTATCGTCGGGCGGCAAGAGGGGGAGGCGGGCGCCGCCGGGCTGGTGCCGACAGGCCGACGCCGACAGGCGGGTGCCGACGAGCGGCGCGCTTCTTGCCCGCCAGGCTTTTTTTTCATCAGGCGGCCGAGGCCGTATGTGCCGGGCCGGCCTGTCCGCCGCATCGAGGCGTGCCCGAGGACGATCAGATGCGCCGGACAACCGCTATCGCCCGCACGCCCCCGACCGGCTCATAGGGGCGAGGCCCCTGGCCGACGATGGGGGTGCATGCCCTTGGTCGTCCGGGAGGTGCCGCACCTCCTCGCTTGCCTGGCGCCCTCCCGCTTTCCCGTCCGGCGCCGCCATGGCGCAGCAGGCGGCATGGTATACTCAAGCAAAGAGAAAGGAGTCGCCATGAGTCCCTTCGTCTGGCTGGGCGTCGCCGCCGTCATGGGCGTCGTCGAGATCGTCTCGCTCGGCCTTATCACCATGTGGTTCGTCGTGGGCGCGCTCGTCGCGTTCGTCGCGAGCCTGCTCGGCGCCGACCTCGTCGTGCAGCTGGTCGTGTTCCTCGTCGTCTCCGTGGCCTGCCTCGTGGGCCTGCGCCCCGTTTTCGTGAAGTACCGCGACCGCGGGAAGCTCGAGGAGCCCACCCATGTCGGCCAGACGGCCGTCGTGGTGGAGGGCGTCGACAACGACGGCATGACCGGCCGCGTGGAGACGGACAACCGCATGACCTGGGCCGCGCGCTCCGCGGACGGGCTCCCCATCCCCGCGGGCGAGGTCGTGCGCATCGTGGGCCAGGAAAGCGTCAAGCTCATCGTCGAAAGGAAACGCTGATGTTCCCCTTGAACCCCCTCACCATCGCCATCATCGTGGTCGTCGTGCTCGTGGTGCTGTTCTCCGTCACGTGCATCAAGATCGTGCCGCAGGCGCAGGCCGCCATCGTGGAGCGCCTGGGCTCGTACCTCACCACCTGGAACAACGGTCTGCACGTGCAGATCCCCTTCATCGACCGCGTGCGCGCGGGCATCACGCTCAAGGAGCAGGTGGCCGACTTCCCGCCCCAGCCCGTCATCACGAAGGACAACGTGACCATGTCCATCGACTCGGTGGTGTTCTTCAAGATCATGGACCCGAAGCTCTACGCCTACGGCGTGGAGAACCCGCTCGTGGCCATCGAGAACCTGGCCGCGACCACGCTGCGCAACATCATCGGCGACCTCGAGCTGGACACCACGCTCGTGTCGCGCGACACCATCAACGCCAAGATGCGCTCCATCCTGGACGAGGCCACCGACGCGTGGGGCATCAAGGTGAACCGCGTGGAGGTGAAGAACATCACGCCGCCGGCCGCCATCCAGCAGGCCATGGAGAAGCAGATGAAGGCCGAGCGCGAGAAGCGCGAGGCCATCCTCCTGGCCGAGGGCGAGAAGCAGTCGGCCATCACCGTGGCGGAGGGCAACAAGCAGGCGCAGATCCTGGCCGCGGAGGCCGAGAAGCAGGCCGTGATCCTGGCCGCGGAGGCCGAGCGCGAGAAGCAGATCCGCGAGGCCGAGGGCGAGGCCGCCGCCATCCTGAACGTGCAGCAGGCCACCGCCGACGGCATCCGCATGGTGCGCGAGGCCGGCGCCGACAACGCCGTGCTCACCCTGCAGGCCTTCGAGGCCCTGAAGACCGTCGCCGACGGTCAGGCCACGAAGATCATCATCCCCTCCGACATCCAGGGCGTGGCCGGACTCGCCGCCAGCCTGAAGGAGATCGTGGCGGACAAGTAGCCATTCGGCGCGCGGCGGGGCGAAGGCGGGAGCCAATCGTCCCTCCGCGCGGGCGATCCCTCGGGCGCTTGCATTCTTCCCCTTCTCACCTTGGGTTTTGTGGATGTTTCCCGCATGCTACTGGACAAGGGGCAGCCGAAACCGCACAATGTCCCCACAAGGAACTTTTCCGCGTCCCGGCCTGCGCCGGGACGCGTGCGATAAGGAACGAGAGGGACGTGTCTTCGTGATAACCATCGTGCAATCACCGAACCCGTTGCTGAACACGGTCTGCGAGCCGTGCGACCTGGGCGACAAGGGCCTGAAGAAGCTGGCCAGGCAGATGGCCAAGGCCATGTACAAGAACGACGGCTGCGGCCTGGCCGCGCCGCAGCTGGGCGTGACGAAGCGCCTCGTGGTGGTGGACTGCGACCAGGCCGAGTCCGGCGAGCAGGACCCCATCGTGCTGGTGAACCCCGTGCTCGTGGACGCCCAGGGCGACCCGGTGGTGGAGGGCGAGGGCTGCCTGTCGTGCCCCGGCATCTCCGTGCCCATCGCGCGGCCGCCGTGGGCGCGCGTGCGCTACTTCGACCTGGATGGCGAGGAGTGGGAGATCGAGGGCGACGGGCTCTTGGGCCGCTGCCTCCAGCACGAGCTGGACCATCTGGACGGCATCACCATGTTCGAGCGCTGCGACCCCATCGCGCGCATCCAGGCGCTGCGCGACTACGAGCTGGCGCGCGCCGCGGGCGCGAAGCCGGGCGAGACGTCGCTCGATACGCGGGTGCGCTGATCATGCGCGTCGTGTTCATGGGCACGCCGGAGTTCGCGGCCACCATACTGGAGGACCTGTCCCAGCAGCACGAGGTGGCGGCCGTGTACACCCGCCCCGACGCCGTGCGCGGGCGCGGCCGGAAGCTGGAGCCGTCGCCGGTGAAGCGCACCGCCGAGCGCCTGGGGCTGCCCGTGCTCGAGCCGCGCACGCTGCGCGACGAGGCCGTGCAGGCCGAGCTGGCCTCGTTCGAGCCCGACGTCATCTGCGTGGCCGCCTACGGCGCCATCCTGCCGAAGGCGGTGCTGGACCTGCCGCCCTTCGGGTGCCTGAACGTGCACGCGTCGCTCCTGCCGCGCTGGCGCGGCGCGGCCCCGGTGGAGCGCGCGATACTCGCGGGCGACGCCGTGGCGGGCGTGTGCATCATGCGCATGGAGGAGGGCCTGGACACGGGCGCCTACTGCGTGTGCCGCACGGCGCGCATCGACGGCAAGACGGCCCCGGAGCTCACCGACGAGCTGGCGAACCTGGGCTCGCATGCCCTGCTCACGGCCCTCGTGCACGTGCAGAACGGCGCGGCCGAGTGGACGGAGCAGGACGAGTCGCAGGTCACCTACGCCTCGAAGGTGGGAAAGGGCGAGCTGGACCTGGATCCCCGGGACACGGCCGAGGCGGCCGTGCGCAAGGTGCGCGCCTCGAGCGGCGCCCATCCCGCGCGCGCCGTGGTGGCCGCCCGCCCGGTGACGGTGCTCGCGCTGCGCGCCGTGGAGGACGACCGCGGGCGCGAGCTGGCCGGCGGGCTGGCGGCGGGGGAGGTGCGCTTCGCCGGCAAGCGGCTGTTCCTGGGCTTCGCCGACGGCGCGGCCGAGGTGGCCTCCGTCAAGCCCGACGGCCGGCAGGCCATGGACGCCAAGGCGTTCGCCGCCGGCGTGCAGGGCATCAAGCAGGAGACGCTTTCATGGGAGGCAGCGCATGAGTGACGACAAGACCGCGGGCCGCCCGTCGAAGGCGAGTCCGGCGCGCCTCGCGGCCCTCGCCGTCTGCGGCGACGTGCGTCGCCGCGACGCCTACGCGCAGGACGTCATCGCCCGGCGCGTCGACGGCTCGCCTATGGCACGCGAGGACCGCGCGTTCGCCACGCGCCTTGCGCTCGGGGTGGCGAGCAGCTGGGGCACCCTCGACGAGGTGCTGGACCGCGCGCTCGACAAGCCCGGCGACGTGCAGGACGACGTGCGCGACGCGCTGCGCATCGCCGCCTACGAGATACTGTTCCTGGACAAGACGCCGCACGCGGCCGTCGACCAGGGCGTGGAGCTCGTGCGCTCCGTGCAGCCCCGCGCCGCCGGCCTCGCCAACGCCGTGCTGCGCCGCGTGGTGGCCCTGAAGCGCGAGTTCCCCTTCGGTGACCCCTCCCGCGACGTGGCGGCGCTCGCGCGCCTGCATGCGTTCCCCCTGTGGCTGGCCAAGCGCCTCATAGCCGACCTGGGCCCCCAGGCGGCCGTGGACCTCATGCGCGCCTCGAACGAGCCCGCGCCGCTGTTCGTGGCCGCGAACGAGGCGAAGGCGACGGCGGACGAGGTGCGCGCGGCCCTGGCCGAGGCGGGCGCGGACGTGCGCCCGGTGTCCATCGACGGCGTGGAGGTGCCGGGCTGCCTGCAGGTTGCCGAGCCGCGCGCGCTGCAGGACGGGCGCGTGCGCCGGCTGTTCTCGCAGGGCAAGCTGCTCGTGTCGGACGCGGCCTCGCAGCTCGTGGCCGCGAGCGTGCTTCCCGCGCACATGCCCGCGTCGTTTCTGGAGATAGGGTCCGGGCGCGGCACGAAGACCATCCTTTTGCAGAGCGGCGCCCTGCGCGCCTACGGCAGCCAGATGGAGCTCGTGGCGCTGGACAACCACGCGTTCAAGACCGACCTCTTGCGCGAGCGGGCCGAGGAGTACGGCGTGCACGTGGCCGACGCGGTCACGGGCGACGCCACCATGCTCGGCGCCGTGCTGGGCGGCCGCCGGTTCGACGCCGTGTTCATCGACGCCCCCTGCTCGGGCCTGGGCACGCTGCGGCGGCATCCCGAGATACGCTGGCGCCTGACCGAGGAGCATCTGGGCGAGCTGGCCGCGCTCGGCCTGTCGCTCCTGCGTTCGGCGGCCGGCCACGTGGCGCGCGGCGGCCAGCTGGCCTACGCCACGTGCACCGTGACCCATACGGAGAACAACGCCGTGGTGAAGCGCTTCCTGGAGAGCCCCGAGGGAGCCGACTTCGAGCTGGCCCCCATCGCGGGCAAGGCGTGCGTGGCCACGCGCCTCGCGCCCGGCACCCCCGACGCGCACTTCGCCGTGCGCTTCGCGCGGAAGCGGTAGGGAGGGTTCTCGGGCGCGCGGCCGACGGCTGCCGTCTGAGGGCCTTCGGCGAGCCGAGGGCCTCTTCTTCCATCGACGTTCGAGAGAGGTGGCATGGAGCGGAAGACGACGCTGTTCGAGTACGTGTACGGCGACCTCGTGCGCGAGATAACCGGCGGCGCCCTGCGGCCCGGCGACACGCTGCCCTCCATGGGCGAGCTCGGCAAGCGCTACCGCGTGGGCGCTCGGACGGTGCGCGACGTGCTCAAGGCGCTCAAGGACGATGGCTATATTGCCACCGAGGAGCGCCGCCGCGCAACCGTGGCGTTCCGCTCCTCGGACGACGACGTCGAGCGCGCGGCGCGCTCGTTGCTGGCGCGCCGGGACGAGCTTCTGGCCTGCTACCGCACGCTCGAGCTGGTCATGCCCCCGCTCTACGCGTTCGCTGCCCGGCACTGCCGCGCAGACGAGCTCGCGGCCCTCGGCCGCGCCCTCGAGCGCGCCGACGTGGAGAACCGTTCGGGCGATTGGCGTCTGTCGCGCTCCTCCCTCGTGCTGCACGAGCTGCTGGACAAGGCGGGCAACCCGCTGTTCTCCGAGTGCTACGCCGGCCTGGAGCGCGCGAGCGCCGTGCCCGCCCTGCCCGGCTTCGCCGACCCCTACGTCCGGGCGACCGAGGAGTCGGACAACCTGCTCGGCTGGATGTTCGCCTCGCTTTCCGGGGACGATCCCGCGGAGGTCCAGCGGCGCTTCGGCCTGCTGTACCGCGGCACGGCCGAGTACGTGGAGCGTTACCTCGACGAGCTTGACGCGGCGTACCCCGGCACGGAGGGGGGAGGCCGCGGGTTCTCCTGGAACGCGCGCACCGGCCGCTCCTACGTGCATGCGCAGATGGCGCGCGACCTGGTGGAGCGCATCGCGGTGGGAGAGTTCCCCGACGGCTCGCTCCTGCCCTCCATCGCGAGCCTGGCGCAGTCCTACGGCGCCTCCGCCTCCACCGTCCAGAAGGCGCTCGGCGTGCTGAACGCCATGGGCGTGGCCTCCACCTCGAACGGGCGCGGCACGCAGGTTCGCACCTCGGATGCGCGCTTCGACCCCCGCGCGCTCGCCGACGGCTCGTTCCGGCGCGACCTGCAGGTGTTCGCGGACGCGCTGCAGATGTTCTGCATCGTGCTGCCGGCCGCGCTCGGCACCGTGGCCGACCGCATCGACGGCGTGGCAGGCGATGCCGAGCGCGCGCTCGGGCGGGAGGCGGGCCCATGGGCCGTCCCCAAGGCGCTCATGGAGGGCTTCCTGGGCAACGTGCCGCTCGATCCGCTGCGCGACGTGCTGGGAGAGCTGAACAGCCTGCTGCTATGGGGCTACTTCCTCGTGTTCTTCGGCCCCTCGGGGGCGAGCGCGCCGGTGTTGGAGGCGCTGGGGGAGCAAGGGCTCGAGGCGCTGCGCTCCCGCGACGCCGTCGGCTTCGCCCGGGCCATGGACGGGTACTACCGGCTCATGCTCGCCGCCGTGCGCACGTTCCTGGAGGCCGCCGGCATGCCGGGCACCGAGCGGCTGGCCGAGCCCGCCCCCGACGCGACCGCCCTTGCGCGCGTGTCCGCCCAACGCTCGAACTCGTCGAACGGCAAGGGCTCCGCGAAGACGTAGTCCTGCACGAGGCCGCAGCCCACGCTTTGCAGGAAGGCCAGCTGGCGCTCGTCCTCTATGCCCTCGGCCACGGTGTCCAGGCCCAGCTTGGCAGCCAGGCGCACCACAGCCTCCACCACGTCGCGGGCGCGCGGGGTGTCTTCGCGGAAGAACCGGCGGTCCAGCTTGAGGGCGCTCACGTCGAACTCCTTCAACAGCCCGAGCGACGAGTAGCCCGAGCCGAAGTCGTCGAGCGAGCAGGAGAACCCGGCGGCGCGCAGGTCGCGCACGGCGCGCTTCACGTTGTCGATAGCCTCGTCGTCGAGGAAGATCGACTCGGTCAACTCCATCTCCAGCAGCCCGCGCGGCACGCCGAGCCGGTCGGCCGTGTCGGCGAAGCGCGCGAGGAAGCGGGGGTCCTCGAAGTGGCGGCGCGAAAGGTTGACGGACACGGGCACGGGCTCCCGGCCTTCGCGCAGCCAGCGTGCCAGCCGTTCGCACACGCGCTCGAACACGTAGAGGTCGAGCGCGCGCACGGCCCCGCTGCGTTCGAGCACCGGCACGAACTCGGACGGGTAGATGGTTCCCTCGCGCGGATGGAGCCACCTGGCCAGCGCCTCGGCGCCGGCCACGGCGCCGTCTGCCAGGCGCACCTTGGGCTGGAGCAGGACGGAGAAGTCGCCGTTGGCAAGGGAGCCGTCCAGCAGGTCCGCCAGCTCCCTCTCGCGTCGGAGCCGGTCGAGGGCCGCGCCGTCGGGAGCGCCTCTGCGCGCCCGACGGTCGCAGGCGCGCAGCATCGCGCGGTCCGCCCGGCGCCGCCTCCAAGGGGCGAGGTGGGCTACCTCGTGCTCGCGCGCCATCGCTGGTCTCCTCCTGTCGCTTAGCTTACTGGTAACGTACACAGAAAGGTACACGAGAAGGGTATCAAAGAGCGGTGCGGGCCGCAAGCGTTGCCGTGGCGTTTTCACCGGCGCATGCGCACGGGGCGGGGCGGTGCGCGGTGGTTTGCGCGGCCGCCTGCGGAGATTTCGGCCTTCTGGGGGCGAAGCCGACCGATTTGCTATACAATGGGAAAACTTTTTACCAGACAAGGCAGGCCGCCCTTTATTCGAAGCGACGCTGCCGCGACGTTGAGAAGGAGGTCAAGCGACTATGGAGCCGAATATCGAAGAGGTGGCAGGGCGCATTCGGGCGCTGCGCGAAGACCTCGAGATCACCCAGCAGGAGATGGCCGACGCCACCGGCCGCACCCTCGCCGAGTACGCCGCCCAGGAATCGGGCGCGCAAGACCTGTCGTTCACGTTCCTCTACAAGTGCGCCGAGCGCCTGGGCGTGGATGTCATCGAGCTTTTGACCGGCGAGAACCCGCACCTGTCGGGCTACTCGCTCACGCGCGCGGCCGACGGGCTCTCCATCAAGCGCCGCGCGGGCTTCGAGTACCTGCACAAGGCCCCCCACTTCAAGAACAAGCTGGCCGAGCCGTTCCTGGTCACGGCGCCCTACCTCGAGGAAGAGCAGGACGCTCCCATACACCTGTCCTACCACGTGGGCCAGGAGCTCGACTTCATCCTGTCGGGCAGGATGCGCTTCGCCTACGAGGACCACGTCGAGGAGCTGGAGGCCGGCGACCTGCTCATGTACGACTCGGGCCGCGGCCACGGCATGATCGCCACCGGCGGCGAGCCGTGCACGTTTTTGGCCATCGTCATGAAGCCCCACGGGGACGCGATTATCTAGGCGCCGCCGTCCCGTCCCGCCTCGCCGCATCCGGCGGCCCGGGGCGGGCGTCCGGTCAGGCGCCGTCGCATCGATGATCGTATCCGTCTCGCGGCGGATCCGCCCGCCGCATTGCCTCCCAGGAAGAGAACACCCATGAGAAACATCAACCTCCGCTTCGTCGAAGAGACCTACGACGAGGAAGGCCTGCTCGTCGATTTCGCCGTCAAGTGCCCCGCGGGCTTCAACTTCGGCTACGACGTGGTCGACGACATTGCCGAGAACGACCCCGACCGCCGCGCCATGGTGTGGTGCAACCCCGAGGGCGAGGAGCACGTGTTCACCTTCGCCGACATGAAGCGCTGGTCTGACAAGACCGCGAACTACCTGGCCGCCCACGGCGTTGGCCGCGGCGACTACGTCATGGTCATCCTGCGCCGCCACTACCAGTTCTGGTTCGTGGCCACGGCGCTCGCGAAGCTGGGCGCGGTCATGGTGCCGGCCACCTTCATGCTCAAGGAGCACGACCTGGAGTATCGCCTGAACGGCGCGTCCATCAAGGCGATCATCGCCACCTCGCTCGGCGACATCGCGGACGTGGTGGACAACGTGGCGGGCGCGTGCCCCACGCTCGAGGTGAAGATGCTCGTGAACGGCGCGGGCGGCGGGCTCACGCCCGAGGACGCGGAGGGCAACCTGGTGTTCCCAGACGACGGGCTGCCGCTCGGCGCGGCGCTCTCCGGCCCGGACGGCGTGTGCGCCGCGCCCGTGGAGCGCGCGGGCTGGCTCGACTTCAACACGGGTGTGAGCGCGGCGAGCGCCGACTTCGCGCGCGTGGAGACGCTGGCCGCCGACCCCATGCTCATGTACTTCTCGAGCGGCACGTCGGGCAACCCCAAGATGGTGCTGCACGACTCCGAGTACGCCATCGCCCATTTGGTCACGGCCAAGCACTGGCACAACGTGCAGCCCGACGGCCTGCACTTCACCATCGCCGACACCGGCTGGGGCAAGGCCGTGTGGGGCAAGTACTACGGCCAGTGGCTCATGGAGGCGTGCGTGTTCACCTACGACTTCGACCGCTTCCATCCCTCCGAGATACTCTCGCTCATCGGCAAGTACGGCATCACGACGCTGTGCTGCCCGCCCACGATGTACCGCATGATGATGGCCGAGGACGTGGACGCCTACGACCTGCACACGCTCATGTACTCCACCACGGCGGGCGAGGCGCTGAACCCCGATTTGTTCGACTTCTGGAAGGAGCACACCGGCCTCACCATCTACGAGGGCTTCGGGCAGACCGAGACGCCGCTCACCATCGCGAACCTCACGGGATCGGTGCCGCGCCCGGGCTCCATGGGCAAGCCGGTGCCGCTGTACAACGTGGAGATCCAGCGCGAGGACGGCAGCCGCTGCGACACGGGCGAGACGGGCGAGGTGTGCATCGACGTGCACGAGAAGGCCGCCGGCATCATGCTGGAATACTACCGCGACCCGGAGAAGACGGCCGCGGCCGTGCACGACGGCTGGTATCACACCGGCGACACCGCCTGGTGCGACGAGGACGGCTACTTCTGGTACGTGGGCCGCAACGACGACGTGATCAAGTCGAGCGGCTACCGCATCGGGCCCTTCGAGATAGAGAGCGTGCTTCTGGAGCACGAGGCCGTGCGCGAGTGCGCCGTCACGGGCGTGCCCGACCCGGTGCGCGGCAAGGCCGTGAAGGCCACGATCGTGCTGGCCGAGGGCTTCGCCGGCTCCTCCGAGCTCACGCGCGAGCTCCAAACCTGGGTGAAGAAGCGCACCGCCCCCTACAAGTACCCGCGCATCGTGGAGTACGTGGACGCCCTGCCCAAGACCGTGAACGGCAAGATCCGCCGCGCCGTCATCCGCCAGGAGGACGAGAAGCCCAAGACCCCCGAGGGATTGGTGTGACGGCGCCCGCCTGGGCGCCCGCCGCGCCCGTCCTCGTGATCACCGGGCACTACGGGGTGGGCAAGACCAACCTTGCGCTCAACCTGGCGCTCGATGCGGCGGCGCGCGGGCTGGAGGTTACGGTGGTCGACCTGGACGTGGTGAACCCGTTCTTCCGCTCGAGCGACTACCGCGCGCTGCTCGACGAGGCGGGCGTGCGGACGATCGCGCCCGTGTTCGCCGGCACGAACCTGGACGGGCCGAGCCTGTCGGGCACCATCCTGCCGGCCATCGAGCAGGCGCGCGCGGGGGAGGGGCGCCTGCTCATCGTGGACGCGGGCGGCGACGACGTGGGCGCCACGGCGCTCGGGCGCTTCGCGCGCGCGGTTGCGGCCGGGCCCTACGAGATGCTCTACGTGGTGAACCGCAGCCGCAACCTCACGCAGGAGCCGGCCGAGGCGGCAGAGGTGCTGCGCGAGATCGAGGCGAAGTCGCACCTCGCCGCCACCGCCGTGGCCAACAACACGCACCTGCAGGGCGACACCGACGAGGCCGTGGTGGCCGCGGGCATCCCCTTCGCCCAGGAGGTCGCGCGCCTCGCAGGCCTGCCGCTCGCCTTCACCACGGTGCCGGCGGAGACGGCCTGCCAGGACGCTGACCGGCAATTTCCCCGCTTTGGGCGGGACGGAGGGGCGGGGGAGGCCTATCCTGTGCGAGTATATGTGAGAACTCCCTGGCAATAAGACGAGAGAGCGGCGGCGCTTCGGCGGCGCCGTATGCGCATACAGACGAGACGAGGAAGGCGGATCATGGCGAGAATCAGCGTAGACGACTCCTTCTGCAAGGGGTGCGGCCTGTGCGTGGACGCATGCCCCGTGCATATCATCGAGCTTGACGAGAACACGATCACGGCGAAGGGCTACCATCCGGCGCACTGCATCGACCTGGACGCGTGCACGGGCTGCGCGTCGTGCGCGACGATGTGTCCCGACGTGGCCATCACGGTGGAAAGGTAGGCTGCTCATGGCAGAGAAAGTGCTCATGAAGGGCAACGAGGCGCTGGCCGAGGCGGCCCTGCGCGCGGGTTGCCGCTTCTTCTTCGGGTATCCCATCACGCCGCAGACCGAGCTCGCGGCCTACATGTCCAAGCGCATGCCCAAGGTGGGCGGGACGTTCCTGCAGGCCGAGAGCGAGATCGCGGCCATCAACATGGTGTACGGCGCCTCGGCCGCCGGCGCGCGCGTCATGACGTCGTCCTCCTCGCCGGGCATCTCGCTCAAGGGCGAGGGCATCTCCTATATGGCCGGCGCGGACCTGCCGGGCGTCATCATCAACGTGCAGCGCGGCGGCCCGGGCCTCGGCGGCATCCAGCCCTCGCAGGCCGACTACTGGCAGGCCACGCGCGCGCTCGGCCACGGCGACTTCCGCGTGGTGGTGTACGCGCCCTCCACGGTGCAGGAGATGGCCGACCTCGCGTTCACGGCCTTCGACGTGGCCGACCAGTACCGCACGCCCGTCATGATCCTGGCCGACGGCATGCTCGGGCAGATGATGGAGCCCGTGGTCATGCCCGAGCCGCGCGACGAGCAGGTCGAGAAGCCCTGGGCCACCACCGGCCACAAGCATAAGCGCCCCCACAACGTGGTGAACTCGCTCTACCTCACGGCCGACGAGCTGGAGCGCCTGAACGTCGAGCGCTACGAGCGCTACGCCGTCATCGAGCGCGACGAGCAGCGCGCCGAGACGTTCCTCGTCGAGGACGCCGACGTGGTGGTCGTGGCCTTCGGCGCGAGCGCGCGCGTGGCGCGCAGCGCCGTGGTCGAGGCGCGCGCCAAGGGCGTGAAGGCCGGCCTCATCCGCCCGATCACGCTCTGGCCGTTCCCCGTGGACGCGCTCGAGGCCGCGGTGCCCACCGCCAAGGCCTTCCTCACCGTGGAGATGAACATGGGCCAGATGGTGGACGACGTGCGCCTGGCCGTGAACGGCCGCCGACCCGTGGAGTTCTTCGGCCGCACCGGCGGCGTCATCCCGACGCCGGTGGAGGTGCTGGCCCAGATCGAGGACCTGAACGAACGCATGTTGAAGGGAGGGGAGTAACCCATGGCCGATAAAGAGACCAACGTGGTGTTCGAGCGCCCGCACGCGCTCCTTCCCGTGGTGACCAATTACTGCCCGGGCTGCACGCACGGCATCATCAACCGCCTCGTGGCGGAATGCCTCGACGAGCTGGACGTGGAGGGCGATGCCGTGGGCGTGGCCCCCGTGGGCTGCTCCGTCATGGCCTACGACTTCTTCGGCTGCGACATGATCGAGGCCGCCCACGGGCGCGCGCCGGCGGTGGCCACCGCCGTGAAGCGCGTGCACCCGGGGAACGTGGTGTTCGCCTACCAGGGCGACGGCGACCTCGCCTCCATCGGCATGGCCGAGACCATCCACGCGGCCACGCGCGGCGAGAACATCACCGTCATCTTCATCAACAACGCCATCTACGGCATGACGGGCGGCCAGATGGCCCCCACGAGCCTGCCGCACCAGGTGACGCAGACCTCGCCGTACGGCCGCGACACGGACGCCGCCGGGTTCCCCATCCGCGTGTGCGAGCTGTTGAGCTCGCTCGACGGCGTGGCGTACCTGGAGCGCGTGACGGCGGACAGCCCGAAGAACGTGCGTAAGGCCAAGAAGGCCATCAAGAAGGCGTTCCAGACCCAGATCGACGGCGCGGGCTACTCGCTGGTGGAGGTGGTGGCCACGTGCCCCACGAACTGGGGCATGACGCCGCAGGACTCGTTCGCGTGGATGCGCGAGAACATGCTGCCGTACTACCCGCTGGGCGTGTACAAGGACGTGCGCGCAGACGGCTTCGCGAATGCGGCCGAGGCGGCCGCCGCGCGCGCTGCGGACTGCCCGATAGCGAACCCCGCGCCGACGGAAGGGGGTGCGCGATGAGCCGCTCCCTGAACATCGTGCTCGCCGGGTTCGGCGGCCAGGGCGTGCTGTTCGCCGGCAAGCTGATCGCCTACGCCGGCCTTCTGGAAGACCGCGAGGTGTCGTGGCTTCCCTCCTACGGCCCCGAGATGCGCGGCGGCACCGCGAACTGCAGCGTGTGCCTCTCCGACGACCCTATCGGAAGCCCGCTCGTGCTGGCGCCCGATGCGCTCGTCGCCATGAACCAGCCCTCGCTCGACAAGTTCGCCGGCGCCATGGCCGAGGGCGGCGTCGTGGTGGCCGACTCCACGCTCATCGCGAACGTCCCGGACATCCCGGGCGTGCGAATGTGCGCCCTTCCCGCCACCGCCATGGCCGAGGAGGCCGGCTTCAAGAAGCTCGCGAACATCATCATGGTCGGCAAGCTGTTCGCCGAGACGCGCTTCTGCGCCGAGGACACGCTCTGGAAGGCCATGGAGAAGTGCGTGCCGGCCAGCAAGGCCGCCATGCTGGAGATGAACAAGAAGGCCCTCACGTTGGGCATGGACGCATAAGGAGAGCGCATGGTAACCGAATTCGCCGAGATCGGCCTGCGCATCAAGGGCCTGCGCGAGGCGTGCGACGTCACGGTCGAGGACATGGCGCGCGAGCTCGAGGTGCCGGTTGGGACGTACGAGGAGTGGGAGGCCACGGGGGCGGACGTGCCCATCTCGGCCATCTACCACATGGCGCACCACTTCGGCGTGGAGTTCACGGAGATACTCACCGGCACGGCCGCCAAGCTGCAGACCTACCAGGTGGTGAAAAGCGGCGAGGGCCGCGAGGTCGACCGCTACCCGGGCTACCACTTCGAGGATCTGGCCTGGCGCTACACCGGCAAGATCATGCAGCCGCTTCTGGTGGTGCTGGACCCCTCCGACGAGCCCGCGAAGCTCGTGACCCACACCGGTCAGGAGTTCAACCTGGTCATCGAGGGCACGGTGATCGTGACCTGGGAGGACAAGGAGTTCGAGCTCAACGCCGGCGACAGCATCTACTTCAACCCCGAGCACCCGCACGGCCAGCGCTGCGGCGGCGACGTGCCCGCAAAATTCGTGACGATCATCGCAGAGTAGGAAGCACAGCCCGTGAACCACATCCTGAAAAAGTACTGTCCGCGCATCGAGTTCGACTCCTACGAGGACTTCTTCGAGAACTTCCGCATCGACGTGCCGGAGGCGTTCAACTTCGGGTTCGACGTCGTGGACGAGTGGGCGCGCGTGGAGCCCGAGAAGCGGGCGCTCGTGTGGTGCGACGACCACGACGACGAGCGCACGTTCACGTTCACCGACCTCATGCGCCTGTCGAACCAGGCGGCCAACGCGTTTTCCAAGCTGGGCATCGGCAAGGGCGACGTGGTCATGATGATCCTGCGCCGCCGCTGGGAGTACTGGGTGTGCGCGGTGGCGCTCTGCAAGCTGGGGGCCACCATCATCCCGGCTTCGTTGCAGCTCACGAAGAAGGACATCGTCTACCGTGCCAACTCGGCGCAGGTGAAGATGGTCGTGTGCGTGGACGATGCCTACGTGTGCGGCCAGATGGAGGAGGCGCTTCCGGAGTCGCCGTCCATCGAGAACCGCATCATCGTGGCGGGCGAGCGCGCGGGTTGGATGCCGTTCGACGGGCTGATCGCGGGCGAGTCCGACCAGTTCGAGCGTCCGTGCGGCCCGGAGGGCGTCACGAGCAAGGACATCATGCTCATCTACTTCACGTCCGGCACCACGGGCCTCGCGAAGGCGGTGTGCCACAACTTCGCGCACCCCTTGGGGCACATCATCACCGCGAAGTACTGGCAGCAGGTGGAGGAGGACGCGCTGCACATGAGCGTGACCGACTCCGGCTGGGCCAAGTTCGGCTGGGGCAAGATCTACGGCCAGTGGATCGCCGGCGCGACCATCTTCGTCTACGACATGGACAAGTTCGTGCCGACGAAGCTGTTGCAGAAGATCCAGGACTACCGGCTGACCACGTTCTGCGCGCCGCCCACCATGTACCGCTTCATGCTGCAGGAGGACGTGGCGGCCTACGACCTGTCGAGCGTGAAGAACTTCGCCACGGCAGGCGAGCCGCTGAACGCCGAGGTCACGCTCGCGTGGGAACGCCTGACCGGCAAGAAGATCCGCGAGGGCTTCGGCCAGACCGAGGGACCGGTGCTCCTGGCCACGTTCCCGTGGATCGAGCCGCGTCCGGGCTCGATGGGCAAGCCCTCGCCGCTGCTGAACGTGAAGCTGCTCGACGACGACGGCAACGAGGTGCCCGACGGCGAGGAGGGCGCGATCTGCGTGACCGGACTGGCGGAGGCGTACCCGCCGGGCCTGTTCGTGGGCTATTACCGCGAGCCGGAGCGCACCCGCGAGGCCGTGGGCGGGGAGTACTACAACCTGCACGACATGGCGTGGCGCGACTCGGACGGCTACTGCTTCTTCGTGGGCCGCAACGACGACGTGATCAAGTGCTCGGGCTACCGCATAGGCCCCTTCGAGGTGGAGAGCGCGCTCATCGAGCATCCGGCCGTGGTGGAGTGCGCCGTGACGGCCGCACCCGACCCCATCCGCGGCAAGGTGGTGAAGGCCACCGTCGTGCTGGCGCGCGGCTACGAGCCCTCCGACGAGCTGGTCAAAGAGCTGCAGAACCACGTGAAGCACACGACCGCGCCGTACAAGTACCCCCGCATCGTGGAGTTCGTGGACGAGCTGCCCAAGACCATCGGCGGCAAGATCAAGCGCAAGCTCATCCGCAACAACGACGGGATAGAGGACTGATCTGTTCCGGCGGCCTGACGGCCGCCGGAACTCCTTGACGCTACGAGGGGACTTCCCGCTGCCTTACTACGCCAACCTGCGCGTTTGTTTTCGCCCTGTCGCGCGAATTGCATGAACCTGCGCTATCATGGCCCTCATGGATTCCAGCCAGCCGACATACCGGGACTTCGCGCGATGGGCGCAGATGGCGCTCGAGGAGCTTGCGCGCGACTGCGATGTGCAGGTGTTCCGTGCGAGCGGGCCGGGCGGACAGTGCGTGAACACCACCGACTCCGCCGTGCGCATGGTGCACCGGCCGAGCGGCATCGCCGTCACCTCGCGCGAGTCGCGCAGCCAGTTCCGCAACCGGCAGCTGTGCCTACAGAAGCTGCGCCGCCTGTTCGAGGCCAAGGCACGCCCGCCGAAGGTGCGCCGCGCCACGAAGCCCTCGCGCCGCGCCAAGGAGGCGCGCCTGGCCGACAAGCGCCGCCGCGCCGAGACGAAGGCGCGCAGGCGGCCCGTGGACGGGGAGTGAGGGACCTGCCAGGCCGAACAGCGCCTCGGTCCTTTCCAACGATGGTGGCCTGCCCTCCGGAACCGGGAGCCCCCCTTGCCTCTGCCGGCTGACGTGGAAGGCGAGCAAGACGGCCGGGAAGCGGCTATTCCGTCTTGCTTGCTGCCTGCCCGTCGGCGGGTTGCCGTGCTTCCATCGGCTTGACCCGCCGCTCGCGTTGGATCGGTTCGACCCCTCATTGCGCACCTTGAAGCAGGCTCCAAGTCAAGCCGGCGTAAGCTGGCGGGATCGCTAGCGGCGCCTGCCGAAGCCGGTGGGGTTGCGGCGCAGGGAGCGCGAGAACGCGGCGCTGCCCCTGGTGGTCTTCGACACGAACCGGTTCGCGAGCGCTCGCTCGGCTTCCGTCGCGTCGTATCCCTCCACGGCCAGCGTGGGGATCTTCGACCCCAGCAGCTTCTCGATGTCGAGCAGCTGCGCCTTCGCCTCAGGGCTCACGAACGAGATGGAGCAGCCGGCCTCCCCGGCGCGGCCGGTGCGGCCGATGCGGTGCACGTAGTCGTCGGGGTTCTCGGGCAGCTCGTAGTTCACCACGTAGGCGATGTCCGGCACGTCGATGCCGCGGGCCAGCACGTCGGTGGCCACGAGCACGTCCACGTCGCCCTTGCTGAACGCGGCGAGCGCGCGCTTGCGCTGCGCCTGCGTCTTGTCGGAGTGGATGGACTCCGCGCGGAAGCCCGCGCGCTTGAGCTGGCCTGTGCAGATCTCCGCGCGGGTCTTGGTGTCGGTGAACACGATGACGCGCTTGCTTCCGCGCTCGGCGAGCAACAGGCGCAAAAGGCTCGCCTTCTGCATCGAGCCCACGGGGACGATGAACTGCTCGATGGTGTCGGAGGTCTCGCCCTTGTGCGCCACCTCGACGAACGCGGGATCGCGCAGGATGGCCGAGACGCTCTGCATGACCTTGCGGTCGAGCGTCGCGGAGAAGAGCAGCGTCTGGCGCGAGGAGGGCGTGGCGGCCACGATCTTCTTCATGGTGGGCCAGAAGCCCATGTCGAGCATGCGGTCGGCCTCGTCGAGCACGAGGATCTCCACGTCGCGCAGCTTCACGTCGCCGCGTTCCATGAGGTCGTGGAGGCGCCCGGGCGTGGCCACGAGGATGTCCACGCCGCGCGAGAGCTTCGACAGCTGGCCCTTGTAGGGCACGCCGCCCACCACAGTGACCACGCGCAGGCCCGAGCCCTTCGCCAGCTGCGTGCAGGCGGCGTCGATCTGCAAGGCGAGCTCGCGCGTGGGGCTCACGACCAGCGCGCGCGGCGACCCGGGCTTCTTCGCGCGGTCGATGCGCTCGATGACGGGCAGTGCGAACGCGGTCGTCTTGCCGGTTCCCGTGACGGCGGCGGCCACGACGTCGCGGCCTTCGAGCGCGAGCGGGATGGCCTGCTCCTGCACGGGGGTGGGGGCGTTGTAGCCCATCTGTGCGACGGCGGCGAGGGTGGTCTCGGACAAGCCGAGGTCTTGAAACGTCGAACTCAAAGCGCATCTCCAAGCGTTGCAGAACTTGATGGCGGGCGACCGGGATCGGTTCGCATCGTATGCGGCGCGGAAGAAAGTTGTGCCGATCACCTGCATCTATGATAGCGCATCGGAGCCGTTCGCGGGAAGCTATCGCGAACATGAAGCAAATTAGCATACGGGAAGGAGTTGTAGCGAGCTCCAGCCGATAGGGTAGCAGGAAAACGCACGCGAAAGGAGCCCCGATGGACGAGCGCGGCCTGTTCTCGATTACCTGTTCTCTAACTACTGCTTGACTTGGAGTTCGCTCCAGGAGATACGATGGGCCTGCAACCGATACGGGTAGAAGGAGCGTGCATCATGGAAAACGGCAAGAAGATCCTCGTCGCGTACTTTTCAGCAAGCGGCGAGACGGAGCGGCTGGCGCGCACGATCGCGAGCGCGACGGGCGGCGACCTCTTCGAGATCGTGCCCGAAACGCCCTACACGGCGGCCGATCTCGACTGGAACGACAAGCGGAGCCGCAGCAGCGTCGAGATGAACGACCCGGCGTCGCGCCCGGCCGTCGCCAGCCGCGTGGCGGACATGGACGCCTACGACGCCGTGTTCGTGGGCTTCCCCATCTGGTGGTACGTGGCGCCCACTATCGTCAGCACGTTTCTCGAGGCCTACGACTTCTCCGGCAAGACGGTCGTGCCCTTCGCCACGTCCGGCGGCAGCAACATGGGCGGCACCGAGGCGATCCTGCATGCGTGCTGCTCGCCTGCGACGTCGTGGAAGCCGGGCCGCCGCCTTGCCAGCCGTGCGAGCGAGGGCGAGGTGCGTCGCTGGGTGGAGGGCCTGGGGCTGTAGAAACGCCCTGCGCCGATGCGAGCGCCCCTGATGGCGGCATCGGCGCAGGCGAGCGAGCGCGTGCGTGCGGTCGGTCACGCCTTCCGCACGGGGCGCACGTACTTGCAGAAGCGGGCGGGGTCGAAGTAGAGGTAGATCACCTTGCCGGGCGTCGTGTCGAACGCCCAGCCGTTGTCGGCGGCCTCGAACGCGCCCATCGCCGCCTCGATCTCGTCCTCCATGGTGCGCATCTGGCGCTCGTAGTCGAACGGCCCGTGCTCGAACACAACGTACTCGCCGGCGGCCACGTCCATGAGCTGCAGGTTCGGCGGCACCTCGCCCTCCCAGTCGGCGGGCAGGCGTGCGCCGTGGCATTCGACGCGCGGGAAGCCCCAGGCGCACAGGCGCCCCTCCGGGTCGCTCACGTAGGCCATCACCTGGCCGCCGCCGGCGTTCGCCTTGGGGCCTCCCTCGTCGTCGAGCTTTCCCTTCACGCTGTCGAGCAGCCCGCAGACGGTGTCCCTGTCCTGCCCGGGGATCGCCGCCTGCTTCTGCCAGAAGTCCCAATAGCCGTTGCTTTCGCAGTTGCGCACGTGCAGGAACCTGTGCGCGGGCACCGTGATCAGGTACTGCTCGATGCCGTCGTCCGTTTTCTCCATGCCGATCTCTCCCATCCCTAGCACGTAGCGGTCGAAGGCGGTGATCTTCGTACGCAGCACCACGGGCCGCGGATCTTTGCGGTAGGCGCTCGGCGTCGTGCCGAACGCGCCTTTGAACGCCCGGGTGAACGCCTCGTGCGACGAGAACCCGTGGTCGAGCGCGATGTCGAGCAGGGCCTTGTCGCCGTCCCGCACCTCCTTCAGCGCGAAGGCCAGCCTGCGCGTGCGCAGGTAGTCGCGCAGCGGCATGCCGGACACTTCCTTGAACTTCCGCGTGGTGTGGAACTCGGAGTACCCGAGCCGTTCCGCGAGCGCCCGCAAGGCGAGCGCCTCGTCATCGCGGTTCGCGATGCTCTCGTCGATCGCGTCGACGATCGTCTGTACCTGCCTCCGCCACTCGTGCATGTCGTATCGTTCCTTCCTGGTAGCGCGCGCTGGGATCACTATAGGGGAAGGAGAGGGGCCGCGCTTGATCGGGCTTGCGGACGTTGCGCGCGCGTCGCCCGTGCTTTCACGCCGTGCCAACTCGAAGCGGGTCAGGGACGTGGCGCTGAAGCCCTCGCGCAGCTCATGGCGGCCTCGGTCTCGTAGACCAGCTCCCCGGTACGCGGCCTCCTGCCGCATGCGCAACTGTGCTTGCAGCGGTAAAGGAACGAGGTGCTTCATGTGAAACATATGTGCTGGAATACCTGATGTTTCACGTGAAACATCGTGTACGAAGACCGCTTTCGCGCGAAGGCCGGAGCGCGGCCTGCGCATGCGCTGCCCTCTGACCGCTGGCTTTCGTGCGAGCGAACCCGGGAAGCGCAACCCATGGAGCGAGTGCCTTGACTTCCCGACCGCCGCCGCGTATCTTATGAGTGAGAAAATGTTCATCCAACGGGAAAGCGGGCGTCCATGCCGAAGTCGGCGGAGAAGTGCGCAGCCATGCGCGACGAGATGCGGGAGCGGATACTGCGGGAGTCGCTGCGCTACTTCGCGCGCAACGGCTTCGCGGGCACGAGGATCGCCGATCTGGCACGGGGCATCGGCATCGCGCAGGGGACGATCTACCGGTACTTCGACTCGAAGGAGGACCTGTTCGCGGCCCTGCGCGCGCTGGTGGCGAACGGCGAGGACGTGCGCGAGCTCAAGCTGCTCGCCCGGCTGCCTCTGTCCGCGAAGGCGAAGATCCGCCGCCTGTCCGCCTCCGTCCTCGGGCGCCTGGCCGACGACGAGCTGTTCGCGGCGTCGGTGGTGCTGAACGCGCAGGCCATGCTGGAGGAGGAGCCGGGCGCTGACGGCCGCCCCGCCCCGTACCGCTCGGAGTTGTACGCGCTCACGGCGCGCATCGTCGCGCAGGGCCAGCGCGAGGGCAGCGTGGCGGCGGGCGACCCGTTCAAGCTGGCCGACTACTACTGGGGCGTGGCGTACCTCTACGCGCTCAAGCGGCTGTTCACCGCAGGCTACGACATGATAAGCGCGGCCGATCTGGACCGCACGCTGCTGAAGGGCGGGCGCTAGCATGGGCGCGCGCATCGCGCTGGTCACGGGCGCGACCGGCGGCATCGGGCGCGCCTTCGCCGAGCAGCTGCTGCGGGACGGCGACGTGGACGAGCTTTGGGCCGTGGCCCGCACCCACGAGAAGCTCGAGCGCCTGCGCGACGAGCTGGGCTGCCGCACGGTGCCGCTCGCGGCCGACCTCGCGACCGCCGAAGGGCTGCGGGCCGTCGAGCGGGCCCTCGAAGAGGCGCGACCGACGGTGGCCTATCCGGTGAACAACGCAGGCGCGGCGAGGATGGGCGCATGGGACGGGTTCTCCGTCGGCGAGATCGAGCGCACCGTCGCCCTGAACTGCACGGCCGTCGCCGCGCTCTGCCGCGTCTGCCTGCCGTTCATGGGGCGGGGGAGCCGCATCCTGAACGTGTCCTCCGCGTCGGCCTTCCAGCCCACGCCCTACCTCGCCTTGTACGCGGCCACGAAGGCGTTCGAGCTCAGCTACTCGCGGGCGCTCGGCGCGGAGCTGGCGGGCTCCGGCGCGACCGTGTGCGCCGTGTGCCCGAGCTGGGTGGACACCGACCTGCTCCTGCGCGAGGTCAACGGGAGGCGCGTGTCGTTTCCCGGCCTCGTGCCGCCTGGGAAAGTGGCCGCCCGCGCCCTGCGCGACGCCCGCCGCGGCCGCGCCCTCTCGGTGTTCCCCCTGTACGCGAAGTACCTGCATGTCGCCGCGAAGGTCGTGCCGCAGCGCCTCGTCATGGCCACGTGGCTGCGTATGCTCAAGCGCTACGGGGGCTAGGGGCGGCCGGCGAGGCGCCCGCCGCCCGGTTTGTGCTCAAGTCCCAACAACCGGGTGACGGTTCGCCCGCGCCGGCCCGCACCGGGTGCGACGGCCGGTAGAGTGGGCGCATACGCGAAGGCAAGGGCGCGCCGCAAGCCGCGCGATCGGGGCGGCGCGCCTGCAAACGAGGAGGCACTCATGGCAGACCTGCAAAGCCCGCAAGACAAGATCACCCTGCGCAACGGCTACGGCGTGCCGTGCATCGGGTTCGGCACGTGGAAGATGCCGGACGGCGAGGTGGGCATCGACGCCGTTCACCAGGCGCTCGCCAACGGCTACCGCCACATCGACACGGCGGCGGCCTACGACAACGAGGAGACGGTGGGCAAGGCCCTGGCCACGTCGGGCCTCACGCGCGAGGAGCTGTTCGTGACCACGAAGGTGTGGAACACCGACCGCGGCTACGAGCCCACGCTCAAGGCGTTCGAGGAATCCCGCAAGAAGCTGCACCTGGACTACGTGGACCTCTACCTCATCCACTGGCCGGCGGCGCAAGGCGCCGAGGACGACTGGCAGCGCACGAACCAGGAGACGTGGCGGGCGCTCGAGACGCTCTACCTGGACGGCCAGGTGCGCGCCATCGGCACGAGCAACTTCAAGCCCCACCACCTGGAGCCCCTCATGGGCGCCGCCGAGATACTGCCCATGGTGAACCAGATAGAGCTGCACCCCGGCTGCAACCAGGAGGCCACGCGCGACTTCTGCAACCGCAACGACATCGTGGTGGAGGCCTGGTCGCCGCTCGGCGCGGGCCGCGTGCTGGAGAACCAGCTGCTCATCGACATCGCGGCCTCGTACGGCTGCACGGTGGCCCAGCTGTGCATCCGCTGGTGCCTGCAGCGCCGCGCCATCCCGCTGCCGAAGTCCACGGACGCCGGGCGCATCTCCGAGAACGCCCGCGTGTTCTGGTTCGACATCACCGACGAGGACCTGCAGCGCATCGACGAGCTGGACCCCCTCGGCCAAAGCGGCCTCGACCCGGACACCATCGACTTCTAGGATGCCCTTCCCTCGCATCCCCGACGAGGGCGGCGGGGGCCTCCACCGCTCTCGTCGTCCGGAAAGCCCTTGTTAGCGGGGGTTTCCGCTCCTGTCCCGCTGACGGGAACTTAGCTGCCAGCTAATGTTTTGGCGGGGCGGTTTCGATACCCTTGTTCCGATGGATAAACCGGAGCAAGGAGGGACCATGAGGAAGAAGATCGGAACTTTGGCGGCGGCCTGCGCCCTGGCCGCATGCGTCGGGCTGTTCGGCTGCTCGTCGGGCGGCTCGGAGGCGCCGAGCGGCGAGAAGGCGGACGACGCCGCGCAGGCCGCGCAGAAGGAGCCCGAGCAGAAGGAGTCCAAGTACGCCGTGAGCATCGACGAGTGCACGGTGGTGCAGGACTACGCGGGCAAGGCGGCCATCGTGGTGACGTACACGTTCACCAACAACGCGGAGAAGGCCGTGCCGTTCTTCACGGCCGTGTCGGCCAAGGCGTTCCAGAACGGCGTGCAGCTCGACACGGCGATCGTGAGCGACATCGATTCCCAGAGCTCCATGAACGAGATCAAGTCGGGAGCCACCACGACCGTCCAGCAGGCCTACCTGCTTGACGACCAGTCGCAGGTGAGCGTGGAGTGCACCGAGCTCATCAGCCTGGACGACACCGTCCTCGCCGAGAAGACGTTCGACGTGGCGTAAGGCCGTGCCGGCCGCCGGAGCCGGGGCGGGCGCCCTCGCGGCGCCTTGCCCGGCCGGCTCCGGCGGCCGTCTGATACCATGAGACCGGACACGAAACGAAGAAGAAGGAAGCGCCGCGTGAAAGAGCCTTTGACCGACGAGCTGCTGCAGGAGCTGCTGGACGCGCCGGACCCGCGTGCGTTCGCCGAGCGGCACCGCATCGGCAGGCGCAGCCTGCCCGACTACCTGCAGCAGCTGCTCGACGAGAAGGGCCTCGAGCGGGCCGAGGTCGTGCGGCGGGCGGGCCTCAACGACACGTTCGGCTACCAGATATTCATGGGGCAGCGCGGCGCGTCGCGCAACAAGGTGCTGCAGCTGGCCTTCGCCCTGGGCCTCACGCTCAAGGAGGCGGACCGGCTCCTGCAGGCGGCCGGCGCCAGCGGGCTGTACTGCAAAGACCGCCGCGACGCCATCATCATCTTCTGCCTCGACCACGGCTACAGCCTGCAGAAGACCGACGAGGAGCTCTACCGCTTCGGCGAGGACACGATCTGCTGAGGCTGCGGGGAGCCCGCGCGAACCTCCTCGGCGTCCGGTGCGCCCCCGGCTCCTTCTGCTACCATGTACCTGTCATGGACGAGCTCTCCGAACATCTCGATGCACTGGCGCGCGACGGCTGCTATCGCGTGGACGCCGTCATGAAGGAAAGCGCGTTCGAGACCACGCAGCTCGTGTACTTCGTGGGGGCGAACGGCTCCGAGCAGGGACCGTACGTGCGCAAGTACCTGGACGGCGATGCGGGCCTCGGGGCGGCCTACGAGCGGCTCTGGCGCGCCCAGCGCTCGGGCCGGCGGTTCCTCCACCTGCCCTTGGTGCTCGACTGCCATGCGGTGGGCTCCCGGCGCGTCGTGGTCATGGAGTTCGTCCGCGGCGAGACGCTCGCCGACGTCGTGTACCGCTGCGACCCGTCCGTCGCCCTCGCATGCGACGTGTTCCCGAAGCTCTGCGAGGCCGTTCGCGAGCTGCACGAGGCGTTCGACCCGCCGCTCATCCACCGTGACCTCAAGCCCTCCAACGTCATGCTCACGCGCGACAACCTCACCCTCATCGACTTCGGCATCGCCCGCTCCTTCGATGAGGCGGCGGAGCAGGACACGCACCATTTCGGCACGCGGGCCTATGCGCCGCCCGAGCAGTTCGGCTACGGGCAGAGCGACGCGCGCACCGACGTCTACGCGCTGGGGATGCTGCTGTACTTCTGCCTGACGGAGAAGACGCCGGACGCCAAGGCGCGCCGTGCGGGCTACCGCGGCGCGGGCGTCCCCGAGCCGCTCCGGGCGGTGGTGGAGCGCGCGGCGGCGTTCGACCCGCGGGACCGTTACGCGAGCGTGCGGGAGCTCGAGCAGGCGTTCGGGGAGGCGGTGCGCCGCCTGCTCCCTTCCGGCGGCAACGGAGCGGCGGGGAACGCGGTGGAGGCGGCGAGGAACGCGGCGAGGACGCCTTCGGGACGATCGGCAGCGGCCGCGGGCGAGGCGAAGGGCGCGGCGTCGGCGACGGAGAGGATCGAATCCGCGGGCCCTGCGGCGGGATGGCGGCCGGCGGCCGCGCCCGAGGCTCCGGGGGCTGCGCCTTTGGCGGCTCTGCGGGCCTATCCCGACCTGCCTGCCCCGGTTCCCCCCTCCCCGCGCGCAGCGGTGCGCGGGGAGGGGGCGTTCTGGGGGCGCGTGCCGCGCTGGGCGGGCATCGTGTGGGACGCGGCGCTGGCCCTGCTCTCCGTGCTCTTCCTCTGCGTGGCCACCGACCTGGCGTTCTCGCCGGAGCCGGGGGATGTCGGCTACGGCGGCCCCCTGCCCGCGCGCATCGCGGCCTACTACGGCATCGCCGTCCTCATGTTCCTGCCCGGCTTCTTCCTGGCGAGCGACCGCCGACCGCTCGTGCGCCTCGTTCCTGCGTTGGGCCGCATTCCGCTCAAGGCGCAGGTTGTCGTCTGCCTTGCCCTGTTCGCGATCGGCTTCGTCGTCGCCGCCGTGGCCACGGGCTTCCTGCCGCGCACCTAGGGCGCCTGCCGGCCGCGAGCCCCGTCAACGACCGCGCCACGGGTCGTTGACGGCGCGTGGTTGCGCCGGGGCGGGCGCGCCGGGGACGCTAGAGTGGGACGGACGGCCGGCCGACGGGGCCGGCGGGCGCGCGGTGCGCGCGCCGTTTCCGACCTGCCGAAAGGAGCCGGCCCATGGCGAACGCCCCCTCTGCGCCGAGCAGCGCCCCCTCGAAGGGGGGCTCGGGCAAGCCGAAGCTCACGCGGGTGCTCAGCGTGCCCGACATGATCGTGTACGGGCTCATCTTCATGGTTCCCATCGCGCCGTTCGGCATCTACGGCGGCGTGTTCACCGAGTCGGGCGGCATGCCGGCGCTCGTCTACGTGGTGGGCACGCTGGCCATGGTGTTCACGGCGCTGTCCTACGGCATGCTCATCCGCGAGTGGCCGGTGTCCGGCTCGGTGTACGCCTACACGTCGCGCGGCCTGGGCAAGGGCATCGGGTTCGTGTCGGGGTGGACGCTGCTTCTGGACTACCTGCTCATCCCCGTGCTCATGTACGTGGTGGCCTCCACGGCGCTTTCGGGCATCGTGCCGGAGGTGCCGCCGTGGGCCTTCTCCATCGTGTTCGTGGTGGCGAACACGTTCGTGAACATCCGCGGCATCGCGCTCACCGACATCGTGAATCGCATCGCGCTCGTGCTGGAGGTGCTGGTGCTGGCCGTGTTCGTGGTGCTGGGCGTGCGCTGGCTCCTGTCGGACCCTGCCTCGCACGGCTTCACGCTGCAGCCCCTCTACAACCCCTCCACGTTTAGCCTCCCGCTCGTGTTCAGCGCCGTGTCGCTGGGCGTTCTGTCGTTCCTCGGCTTCGACGGCATCGCCACGCTGTCCGAGGAGGCCAAGGACGGCCGCCGCGGCCCCGGCCGCGCCATGATGGCGTCGCTGGCCATCGTGGGCGCGCTGTTCGTGCTGCAGACCTACATCGCGGGGTGCATCAGCCCCGACGGCGCCGTGTTCGCGCACGACCAGGGCAACGCCTTCTACTTGGTGGCCCAGGTGGTGGGAGGGCGGTGGCTCTACGTGGTGTGCGCCGTGGCCACGGCGCTGGCCTGGGGCATCTTCACGGCGCTCGCGGCGCAGACGGCCGTGTCGCGCATCCTCTTCGCCATGGGGCGCGACGGCGGCCTGCCGCACGCGCTCGCGCGCATCCACCCGAAGTACCATACCCCCTACGTGGCCACGCTCTTCGTGGGCGGGCTCACGCTCGTGCTCGTGCTGACGTTCGGGCAGCTGGGCACCGACACCATCTCGCTCTTCGTGAACTTCGGCGCGCTCACGGCGTTCCTCTTGCTGCACGTGACCGTCATCTGGTACTTCTTCGTGAAGAAGCGCGACGGGCGCTGGGTGGCGCACCTGCTGGTGCCGCTGGCCGGCCTGGCGGTCATCGGCTACACGTGGTGGGGGCTCGACGTGCCCGCGAAGGTGCTCGGCGTGGTGTGGATGGCCGCGGGGACGGCCTACTACCTCGTGCTGCGTTTCGTGCTCAAACGGGAGGTGACGCTGGGCGGATGAGCGCGCGGCCTCCCTCCACGCGTGAAGAGCGTAAACAGCCTTAAAATCTGCGAAATTGGCACTGGACAGCGGCGTACCCGAAGTCGGACAATAAAAAAACGTGATTGCGTATACTGGGTACACACGAGGAGGACGGGTTTGAGGATCGCGCTGTGCGACGACGACGAGGCGCAACGGGAGAAGTTGAAGGCGGCCGTCGACCGGCATCTCGTATCCCGCGGCTACCGTCCCCGCTACGAGGAGTACTCGGGGGGCGGGCCGCTCGTTGCCGAGGTGGCCGCGGGCACCGACCCGTTCGACCTCGTGTTCCTCGACGTGTACCTCGAGGGCGATGACGGCATCGCGGTGGCGCGGAAGCTGCGCGAGCACGATCCCAGCGTGCCCCTCGTGTTCCTGACCGTGTCGCGCGAGCATGCGGTGGAGAGCTACGAGGTCCAGGCTACGAGCTATCTCGTGAAGCCGGCGGAGCCGCGCAAGCTGGCCGCCGTGCTCGACCGCGTGCTGCCCGTCACCTCGCCTCGCCTGGCGTTCCGCGTGGGCTCCGCGCGCCGCTACTTCGACTACCGCAACATCGCCTACCTGGAGAGCCGCGACCACGCGGTGCTGCTGCACCAGGCCGACGGCTCCTGCCATCGCAGCCTGGCGAAGCTCGACGACGTGGCCGACGAGCTGAGCGACCCCCGCTTCCTGCGCTGCCATCGCAGCTTCATCGTGAACATGGACTTCATCGTGGACGTGCGCGACGACTTCATCCTGCGCGACGGCACCTGCGTGCCCGTGCGCGTGAAGGAGCGCCGCAAGATGCACGAGGCCTACTACCGCTACTTCACCGACGCCCTCTGCGCCGGATAGGGGAGGATCGCCCATGGCAGCGCCCTTCGATGTGCCCGCCGCCGTAGCGGCCATGACCCTTGAGGAGAAATGCGCGTGCCTCGCGGGCGAGGGCTACTGGGAGCTGGGCGGCTGTCCGCGCCTGGGCGTTGCCCCCATTACCGTGTCGGACGGCCCCCATGGCCTGAGGCGGCAGGCGGGATCGGCGGACAACCTGGGGCTTGCGGGAAGCGAGCCGGCCGTGTGCTTCCCCACGGCGAGCGCCGCGGCATGCTCGTTCGACGCGGACCTCGTGCGCACGATGGGCGAGGCGCTGGGCGACGAGGCGCGCGAGCAGGGCGTGGCCGTGGTGCTGGGGCCTGGCGTGAACATGAAGCGCAGCCCCTTGTGCGGCCGCAACTTCGAGTACTACAGCGAGGACCCGCATTTGGCCGGCGAGCTGGCGGCCGCCTACATCGAGGGCGTGCAGAGCCGGGGCGTGGGAACGTCGCTCAAGCACTTCGCCTGCAACAACCAGGAGACGAACCGGCTGATCGTGGACGCGGTCGTGGACGAGCGCGCGCTGCACGAGCTGTACCTGGAGCCGTTCCGCATCGCGGTGGAGAAGGCCCGGCCCTGGACGATGATGACGGCGTACAACCTGCTGGACGGCGCGTACTGCTCCGAGGACGCCGGGCTTCTGGCGCTCGCGCGCGACGAATGGGGCTTCGACGGCGCCTACGTGAGCGACTGGGGCGCCGAGAACGACAACAGGGCGAGCCTGCCCGCGGGCCTCGACCTGGTCATGCCGGGGCCGCGGGCCGACTACCGCGCCGACGTGGCCGCGGCCGTGCGGGCGGGGGAGGTATCCGAGGGACAGCTGGACGCGGCCGTCCGCCGCATCCTGGAACTGCACGCCAAGCATGCGGCCGCGGAGGGGACGCCCGTCGCACGGAGCCTGGACGAGCGGCTCGACGTGGCCCGCGCCGTGGCCGAGGGCTCGGCCGTGCTTTTGGAGAACGACGGCGCGCTGCCGCTCGACCCGGGCGCACGCGTGGCGGTGGTCGGGGCCTTCGCCCGCGAGCCGCGCTACCAGGGTGCGGGGTCTTCGAAGATAAACCCGGTTTCGCTCGACTGCGCCTGGGACGCGCTCGCGGCAGCCGGCGTGGCGGCCTCCTACGCCCCGGGCTACGATGCTGCCACGGGGGAGACGGACGGCTCGCTGCTGGACGAGGCCGCGCGCAATGCGTCCGCGGCCGACGTGGCCGTGGTGTTCGTCGGCCTGCCGGACGCCTCGGAGTCCGAGGGCGCCGACCGCGCCGACATGGCGCTGCCCGCCGGCCACAACGCGCTCGTGGAGCGCGTGTGCGCCGCGAACCCGAACACGGTGGTGGTGCTGCAGGGCGGCTCTCCCGTGGAGCTTCCCTGGCGCGGCCTGCCGCGCGCCGTCCTGCTGTGCTACCTGGCCGGCTGCCGAGGCGGCCAGGCGGCGGCCGACCTGCTGCTGGGACGGGCGAACCCCTCGGGCAAGCTGGCCGAGACGTGGCCGGTGCGCCTGGCGGACACGCCGTGCGCGGCGTACTTCCCCGAGAAGGGGCGCCAGGCGCGCTACCGCGAGAGCGTCTACACGGGCTACCGCTACTACGATGCCGCGGGCGCCGAGGTGGCCTACCCGTTCGGCCACGGGCTGTCGTACACGGAGTTTTCCTACCATGATCTGCGGGTTGAAGAGGCGGACGACGGCTTTTCCGTGTCGTTCGCCGTGCGCAACGACGGCGCCCGTGCCGGCAGGGAGGCCGTGCAGCTGTACGTGGCGCCGCTCGAGGCGGGCGCGTTCCGCCCGCCGCAGGAGCTCAAGGGCTTCGCGAAGGCGGCGCTCGCGCCGGGAGAGGCCCGCCGCATGACGCTTCCGCTGCCGAGGCGCGCCTTCGCCTGCTACGACGCGGACATGCGTGCTTGGGAGGTGGAGGGCGGCGCCTACGAGGTGCGCGTGGCCGCCTCGAGCCGCGACGTGCGCCTGAGCGCGCGGGTGGAGGTGGCGGGCTCGCCGCGCCGCGAGGACGGCGCCCCGGAGGCCTACCATCGCGTGCGGCCCGGCGGCTTTTCGGACGAGGCGTTCAGGCAGCTGTACGGCCGCGTGCTGCCGAAGGTGGTCGTGCCCCTGCGACCCTACACGGCCAACGCCACGGTGGGCGATCTGAAGGCGTCGCTCGTCGGGCGCGCCGTGCACTACCTGCTGCGCCGCGAGTTGAGGCTGCTCCTGCCCGGCGATGCCGGCCGCCGCGCCCAGGCCGAGCTGGCCATCATGGAGACGCCCCTGCGGACGCTGGCCATGTCGGGCATGGACATGAACCTGGTGGGTGCTGCCGTGGACATTCTGAACTACCGATTCGTGCGCGGTTTCAAGAAGCTGCGTGCGCTCAAGCCCGCCCCGCCGTCCAGCGGCGCGGCGATACCATCCGAGGGGGAAGGGGACGACGCATGACCGAAGACCGCAAAGACGAGGGGCGCATGCCCGACGGGCAGCGCGTGCCGTTGCCGCTTAAGCTGTTCGGCGCGCTGTGCGTGCTGGGGGGCCTCGCCTCGCTCGGCGACCTGGTGCCGGTGGCCGGATCGTTCGTCCAGGGGCTGGGGGGCGACGGCTACCGCACGGCCTCCGTCGTCATCTTCGCCGCGCTCATGGCGGTGCTCGCGGCATCGGCCGTGCTGTTCGTGTTCCTGGGCGTGCGCCTGCTGCGCAACCGTCGGAAGCACGCCGCGGCCACGGCGAACACGCTGGCGGCGCTCACGGTGCTGTCCATCATCGGCACCCTCATGCTCTTCGGCCTGTCGGCGCACCATATCGGGTACCTCGTGCAGCTCGTCATCCTCATCGCGGTCACGAGCTACCTGGACCCATCGCTTGCCGAGGAGTGCGCGCTGCAGCGCAAGCTGCGCAAGATGGACAAGGAGCAGCGCCGCGAAGAGCGGCGCCGAGCCGCCGAGGCTAAGCCGAAGCGCGGGTTCATCACGCTGAACTTCTTCAACCTGTTCTGGATCTTCGTGGTGTGCTGCGTGCTGGGGCTCATCATCGAGGTGCTGTTCCACTTCGCGCTGTACCACGAGTACCAGGATCGCGCCGGCATGCTGTTCGGGCCGTTCTCGCCCATCTACGGCTTCGGCGCGCTGCTCATGACCATCGCCCTCAACCGCTTCCACGACAAGCCCGTGTGGGTGATCTTCCTCGTGAGCGCCGTCATCGGCGGGGCGTTCGAGTACTTCACGAGCTGGATCATGGAATTCTCGTTCGGCATCCGCGCGTGGGACTACTCGGGCACGTTCCTGTCCATCGACGGGCGCACGAACTTCGTGTTCATGGTGATGTGGGGCGTGCTGGGCGTGGCGTGGATCAGGCTTTTGCTGCCGCAGCTGCTGAAGCTCATCAACCTTATCCCGTGGAACTGGCGCTACGGCGTGACGGCGGTGTGCGCGGCGCTCATGCTGCTGGACGGCGTCATGACCATCCAGTCCATCGACTGCTGGTACGGCCGTATGGCGGGCAAGGCGCCCGACACGCCCATCGAGCGGTTCTACGCCGAGCATTTCGACAACGACTACATGCAGAACCGCTTCCAGACCATGACCATGGACGTGGACGACGCCACCCGCATCGGCCGGTAAGGGCGTGCCCGGGGCCGCCTGTGCCTCGGGGGAAGTGCAAACAAACTGCCTCGATTTGCCAGAAGAGGAGCGAAGCTGCTTGGCGGCCTCGCTCCTTTTGCATTCCCTGGCGTTCTTCCCGGGGTGCCAAAACCCATTTTTCAACAGCATGAAATCGAACCCGAGGGTCGATCTGCCCTCGGTATTGCACGGACACCTCTTAGCCTGTTTCCCGTGATGCAAGCGACGGGAGAATCGGAGGGGCCATGGCATCGACGATGTACGGCTACGCGCGGGTGAGCTCGCGCGAGCAGAATCTGGACAGGCAGTTGGACGCGCTGCGCGCATTCGGCGTAGAGGACGGGGCGGTGTACGCCGACAAGGCGAGCGGCAAGGACTTCGAACGGCCCGCGTGGCATCGGCTGATGGGCGAGCTGCGGCCGGGCGACGTGCTGGCAGTTAAGAGCATCGACCGGCTGGGACGCGACTATGCCGAGATCTTGGACGTATGGCGCGACGTCACGAAGGCGCGCGGCGTGTTTGTCGTGGTGCTCGACATGCCGGTATTGGACACGCGCGAGGAGCGCGACGGCATAACGGGGGTGCTGATAGCGGACATCGTGCTGCAGCTTCTAAGCTACGTTGCCCAAATCGAGCGTGAGAACATAAGGCAGCGGCAGGCCGAGGGCATAGCGGCCGCCAAAGCCCGCGGGGTGAGCTTCGGGCGTCCGAGGAAGAAGCGCCCTGCGAACTACCAGGAGACGCGGGAGGCCTTCTGGGGTGGACGCATAACGCGGAAAGAGGCCGCCGCGCGCTGCAACATACGAACATCGCTCAAAAAGCTTGGGTTGGGGCCATTGGGAGCGATATCGTGACGGAAGGGGCGTAGTTCATCAGGGTACTAGGGCGAGCGAATCTTGGAAACACATTTTCTATGATAACAGAATGTTGAGACCATGCTGCTATGCATGTCCCTATACTACGACAAAGAGAAACTCCAATATAACTATAGCCGATTACTGGGGACTAAGCGGCACAGAAAACCAGGCCTTTAAAGATAGGTTGGGTGTCTCGCTCGTTTTGGCGAACAATTCTGAGGGGCTTGAATATTTGCGTTGCTGCAATGTGGATTTACGCGCATCGTCGCTTGATGAGGCGCTGTCAGGCAATCCGATGCTCTCGCATCCTTCGAGCTTTTCAGGATGTCGCAAGAATTTATGGGAACAGTTTTATTCGCATGGCTATGAGTCATTCTTGAAGAATGCCGGTTTTATCGAAGACCCTTTGCGTCATTTTTCGCATATGGCAAAGTTGCACGTTAAGCGTTTGCTGAGAAAAGCTTGAGAAGGGTGATTGATTTGAAGCGTTGTTTTGCGAAGCCAGACAACTCAATTTATTCGTATCGCGACGGTTCGCCATTGATCGTTGCCGAAGGATATCATCCGCATACATCGACGAGGTTCAAGAACTGGATGAAGGCCTTGCCGACCGCGCGGAAGACGTTGCCAGAGTTGTATTCGCGACGCCATGAGTGCTGCGGCTGTACAGCATGCGTGTTCGAATGTCCAAAAAAAAGCGATATCGATGGAAGTCGACGAAGAAGGTTTTCTGTATCCGGTTATCGATGCTATCCGTTGCATCGGATGCGGCCGCTGTCTCAAAATCTGTACGTTCAAGTTGCGAATAAAAACAGCCATCGATAATTGAGACTGATTCAGCCGTACCGAAAGAATCGATCGGCGCCCTCCCTCGAAGTGCTTCAAAGCTTAAACCTAAGTACTTTATGACAGCCTGTTAACCTCTTTGCAGGTTGAGGAGTTATCTCTGTTTGCGACCGCCTTGGTCGAGGAAAGGCGATTCGCATAGGGGATGAGGTCGATGGCGCGCAGAAGCAGGATAGGCGGCGAGTGCCGTTTATGGCGACATTGTGAGCAAACCAGACAGTTGGATAAAATTGTTAAAAGCAGGTACTTCTGAGAGTGCAAGGAGGAGTGCCCAATTTCTTGCGAATGAAAAGCGCCCAGGCCTCGGGGGAGGCGCGGGCGCTCGTGGTTTCTTTGGCGGAGATGCGTGCGAATCGAACACACCCGAGACGTTCTGCGCGCCTCACAACGGCTTTGAAGGCCGCGGGGCCCACCAGGACCCATCCATCTCCAAGAGCAAAAGAACAACGTTGACTATAATAAGACAAAACGGCCGAAAACGCTGCAAAATGCAAAAAAATCGGCATCTTGCCGGAAGGGGGCCGTTTCCGAAGGGGCCTGCCGCAAACAGGCTTCCTTCCCGACCGGGCCGAGATGGCTAGTGCGTTGTCTCAGCGGGGGGAACTCGCACAGAAATCACCGATTATTGCGGATTCGCGGGCGCAACATGCTGCCGTTGTGCAGATCCGGACGTTTGCGTCTGGCGTTTTCCCTGATGGTGAAATGATGGGTGCCCGATTTGCCGATCGAGGGCCGACGATGCGTAGAAAACCGGTAATTACTGTGCAGAAAGGCCGGTGGGGCGAGGCTCCCCGCAGGGAACCAGGCCCCCCGTAGGGAATCCGGGCGGCATTCGCCCTCAGGCCCCGCGACGGAGTGCGGCGCCGTCGCGGGGCCTGAGGCGGGGCAGGGCTTACGCGCGCTTGGGGCCCAGCACGCGCAGGTCGCCGTCGCGGCGCGTGACGCCCTGGGCGTCGAAGTGCTCCAGCAGCGGAATGGCGTACTTGCGCGTGGTTCCCATGGCGTCGCGCAGCTCGGCAGCCGTGGCGCCCCCCTGGGCGCGCAGCAGCGCGACGGCCGCCTGCTCGAGCGTCTCGTAGGCGCTCGCGTCGAAGGCGAGCTCGCCGCTCACGCGCCGGATGCGCCCGGCCTTCTCGAGCGCGCCGAGCGCGCGGTGCGCCACGGACGCGTCGACACCCGCCTGGGCTGCGAGCTCCGACACGACGGGCGGGGCGGCCTGGGCCGCCCCGAGGACGGCTGCAAGCGCCTCGGCCGCCTGCTCCTCGAGCTTGCGCGCGCCGCCGCCGGCGCGCGGGTGGCCGATGAGGCCGCCGTCCACCACCACGCGCCCGTCCGCGCGGGCGCGCTCCACAAGCGCGTCGACGCATGCGCCCGTGAGCGCGCCGGGGAGCCGCGCGGCGAGCGCTCCCTTCGAGATGCCCGTGGCCGCCGGCTGCTCGGCGTGGAAGCGCAGGAGCGCGTTCTCCAGCGCGCTGTCCAGCTTCTGCAGCAAGGCGCGCTCCGCGAAGTGCGCGCCCGCCCCGTCGCCCAGGCGCACGAGGCCCTGCTTGCAGCGCTCCTCGAGGCGCCGCTTGGCCGCCGCGGCCGAGATGCCCGCCGCCGCGGCCAGCACGTCGGCCGTGACGGGCGCCGCGGCAAGCGCGAGCGCCGCGTCGCAGGCGCCGTCCTCGTCGCCGGCGCGCAAGACGTTGAGTAGCGCCTTCTCGCCAGGCTTCAGGTTCGTGCGCCGGCGCGGGTGCGCGTGCAGCACCTGGCCGCCGCCCACCACGTGCGCGGGCGTGAGCGAGCGCACGACGAAGCGGTCGCCGCGCGACGCCGGCAGCGGCTCGTCCAGGCGGATCTGGGCATAGGCGCCCTCGCGGGCACCGAGCGCCGCGCGTCCGTCCATGAGCAGCACGCGTCCCGGCACCTCGGTGGTGCCGTGGGCCACGCGCACGCGCGTGCCTGTCTCCAACGCCTCCGGCGCGCCGGGCGCCCCCAGGTACGTGAGCCAGGCGTCGAAGCGGTCGGTGGGCTCCACCGAGCCGGGCTGCGCAAGCAGCATGCCGGGGCGCACCTCCCCGGTGTCCACGCCCGCCAGGTTGAGGGCCACGCGGTTGCCGGCCTCGGCGCGCTCGACCGGCTGGCCGTGGATCTGTGTGGAGCGCACGCGCGCCCGCGTGCCGCCGGGCAGCACCTCCAGCTCGTCGCCCGGTGCCACCTGCCCGCTCCAGAGCGTCCCCGTGACCACGGTGCCCGAGCCCTTGATGGTGAACGCGCGGTCTACGGGCAGGCGTGCCGCCGAGCCGTCCTTCGCACGCACGAGGCCGTGCGCAGCGGCAGCCAGCGCGGCGCGCAGCTCGTCCAGGCCCTCGCCCGTGCGCGCCGACACCGGCACGACGGCCGCGTCGGCGTACGGGCCGCCCGCCAGGCGCCCGCGCACCTCGTCGGCCATGAACGCGGCCCATTCCGCGTCCACCAGGTCGCGCTTCGTGAGGGCCACCACGCAGCGCGCGATGCCCAGAAGCTCCAGCACGGCCAGGTGCTCCTCGGTCTGCGGCATGACGCCGTCGTCGGCCGCTATGCACAGGAGCGCCAGGTCGATGCCTGTGGAGCCCGCGATCATCTGGCGCACGAAGCGCTCGTGGCCCGGCACGTCCACCACGCCGAGCGCGCTGCCGTCCGGCAGCTCCAGCTGCGCGAACCCGAGCTCGATGGTGATGCCGCGGCGCTTCTCCTCGGCCAGGCGGTCGGGGTCCTCCCCGGTGAGAGCCTGCACGAGCGTGGACTTGCCGTGGTCGATGTGGCCCGCCGTGCCCAGCACGACGCGGCGCCCGCCCGCGGCGGCGCTCATGCGCCCGCTCCCGCCGAGCCCAATCCCTCGAAGTAGGCGCTCACCGCGTCGGCAACCTCGGCGATGTCGTCCTCCCCGATGGTGCGCGCGTCCAGGAGCACGGCCTCGTGCTTGATGCGGCCGATGACGGGCACTGCGCGCTTCGACACGAGGAAGGCCTCGCAGCCCTGCGCATCGCCCTGCTCGAAGGCGATGCTCGCCGCGAACGTGGGGATGTCGCACAGCGGCAGCGCGCCGCCGCCGGCCCGCGCCACCTCGGGGACCACCTCGATGCGCGCGCAGCCTGCGGGCACGGCGCTGCGCAGCGCATCGGCCAGGCGCTCGGCGCGCACGCGCACGGCGTCGTCGGGTTCCGAGAGCATGCGCAGCGTGGGGATGGAGGCGAGCGCCCGCTCGGGGTCCAGGTACAGGCGCAGCGTGGCCTCGAGCGCGGCCAGCGTCATCTTGTCCAGGCGCATCGCGCGCGCGAGCGGGTTCTTCTTCAGGCGGCCGATAAGCTGCCTCGACCCCACCACAATGCCCGCCTGCGGCCCGCCGAGCAGCTTGTCGCCGGAGAACGACACCAGGTCGCATCCCCCGCGCAGCGACTCGGCCACGGTGGGTTCGGCATGCGCGCCGAAGCAGGCCAGGTTGATGAACGCGCCCGATCCCTGGTCCTCGTACACCAGCACGTCGCCCTCCGCGCCCGCGGCGCGCCGGCGCTCGTTCTCCGCGTCGGCCAGCGCGCGCAGCTCGCGCATGCCCACCTGCTCCGAGAAGCCGACGATGCGGTAGTTGGAAGGGTGCACCTTCAGCAGCATGGCCGTTTCGGGCGTGAGGGCCCGCTCGTAGTCGGCCGCGTGCGTCTTGTTCGTGGCGCCCACCTCTACCATGCGGGCGCGCGAGAACGCCATGATGTCGGGGATGCGGAACGACCCGCCTATCTCCACGAGCTCGCCGCGCGACACCACGGCCTCGCGCCCCTGGGCAAACTCGGCCAGCACCATGACCACGGCTGCCGCGTTGTTGTTCACGGCGATGGCGGCCTCGGCGCCGGTGAGCGCGCAGAGCAGGCCCTCCACGTGGTCGTGGCGGCTTCCGCGGGCCATCGCGTCCGTGTCGTACTCCAGCGTGGAGTAGCCCCGCGCCGCCTCCGTCACGGCGTGCACGGCCTCGTCGGCCAGCGGGCTGCGCCCCAGGTTCGTGTGCACTACCACGCCCGTGGCGTTCACCACGCGCCGCAGCGAGGGGCGCAGGCAGGCCAGCGCCCGGGCGCACGCGTCGTCGGCGAGGGCACCCCCGTCGACCGGGGCCCGGCTCCCGTCCAGGATGGCGCCGCGCACGGCGTCGACGGCATCGCGCACGCAGTCGGCCAGGATGTCGTGCGGCAGCAGCGGCGCCAGCGCGCTCACCTGGGGGGAGCGCAGCACCTCCTCCACGGGGGGCAGGGATCGTAGCAAGTCGCGGGCGGGCGTGGGTGCCATGGGATGCCTTTCTCGATAAGCGGGCCGGATGCTTGGTTTCCCGAGCAGTATACCAATGTCGGGCCGGGCCGCCGGCCCGAAACGGCGGCGTGCGGCGAATCCCCGCAGGGCGGGGAGGGGAGGGGAAGGGCGCATGCGTTAAAGGAATTGGAAGAAGGGAAGGAAGACGGTGGGAATTTATCCGGCGAAGCCGCCCGGAATCTGCGATAATGACACGTTTGCGGGCCGCAACGCCCGCCGAACGCGCTCCGGCGGGCGTTGCGCACAGTAAGGGAAAGCAGGGAGAAGGGGATTCGACGTGGCGGCGATGCAAGAAGGCGCGGGGCTCGGGCTGGAAGCCCTTTCGCCCACCGAGGTGGAAAAGCGGGTCGAGGACGCTGCGTGCGCGAAGGCGGCCCTGCCGACAGGCAGGTGCTTCGTCTCGGCGATGCTCGCCGGGGCGTTCGTCGCGTTCGGCGGCATGTTCTTCTGTCTGTTCCTCTCCGATGCTACGCTGCCCTTCGCCGTGCAGCGGCTCGTGGGCGGCGTGTGCTTCTGCCTGGGCCTCGTGCTCGTGCTCTGCTGCGGCGCCGAGCTGTTCACCGGCAACGTGCTCATGGTGTGCTCGAGGGCCTCGGGCCGCGTGCCGTGGCGCGCGGTGCTGGGAAACTGGGGCCTGGTGTGGCTGGGGAACCTGGCCGGCTCGCTTCTGGCCATGGCGCTCGTGCTGCTGGCGAACGTGCAGGGCATGAACGGCGGCGAGGTGGGCGCGACGTTCGTGTCGGTGGCCGCCGCCAAGGCGTCGCTCGGCCCCGTGGAACTGTTCTTCAAGGCCGTCATGTGCAACGCGCTGGTGTGCCTGGCGGTGTGGATAGGGTTCGCGTCGCGCACGGTGACGGACAAGGTCGTGGGCATTCTGCTGCCCATCGCCGCCTTCGTGGCGTGCGGCTTCGAGCACTGCGTGGCGAACATGTTCTTCCTCTCCACGGGCCTTGCGTTGAACGTTCTGGGCGGCGTGGGGGCCGCCGGGGCCGTGGCGCTGGGCGGTGCGGCGGCGAACCTCGTGCTGGCCACGCTCGGCAACGTGGCGGGCGGCGCCCTGGTGGGGCTCGCGTACTGGTACGCCTACCGGGGCAAGGAAGCGCGCTAGGGGATAGCCGTGCCCGTCTGGCGCAGGAGCCCCTCGCGCTTGGCCGTGCGCTTGCGGGTGGCGTTCCGGACATCTGCGAGGGCGGTTCGGCGTTCCATGGAATGCTTCTCTCTCGATCTGGCGATATCGCCAATCCGGCCGTCTTCTGCAGCCCGCTTCGCCTCGCTTCGCGACGGCGTGCGGCGCGGGCTCCGAGCGCCGGTGGTCGGCGGTTCCCCAGGTTCGGGCAATGCCCTGCTGGCGGGCATGCGGCCCTGCAAGATGGGGTAGGAGGTCGAGCTACGGTAATGGATTCGCAATTTTTCCCGATATATTACCGAACCTCGGGATCTCCCGTCCGAAAGCTCTCGCCCGATGCCCGATATCCGGCTTTTCGCGCTGATTTAGGCGATTATCTCACCTTAAAAGGGGGTTTCGGAACCCTCGTCGTTCGCCACGGTAATATATCGAGAATTTTCTTCGATTCCATTACCGTATCCGAAGAGACAGGGCGATGCGGGCGGGCGTCGCCGCGCGATCGCCGGCTTGCACGGCGCCGTGCCGCTCGGGATGCGCGGCGATCCGTTGCGGACCCGGGGAACCGCCGATCGACGCTCCTGCCGCGCGCGCTTCGCAGGGCGGGCGCCCCGTGCCTGCTGCCGAGTCGGGAGAACGCCGCGATCGAGCGGCAAGCCCGGGGTGCCTGCCCTGCGAAAAAGCCGAATCCGAGAATTAATCAGTGGTTCCCTAGGCGGCGCACCCGGCGCCTTCTGGCGCAAAGGCCCCTGCGTGCGGCTGCATCGCGGCGAGCACGCGCGCCCTCGAGCCGCGGGCCGCCGCCGAGCCCCCGCGCCGCCGACGGCCCGCTCGGGCGACATCTGACCGAGCGGATCATGATCGTCCCGCGCGGGGCGGGCCCCTGCGCTATACTGGTTTCCGACGGCAGCCCGCCCTCCGGACGCGCACCTTCTGCCAAAGGCGCGTCCCCCTTCTGCATCGGGGCCGCATCGCCGTCCACCCACCGCGCTTCAAGGGAAGCCGGCGGGCGCGCCTCTGCCACCGCGCCCGCTTGTTCTGCACCGCCGTTCCCGGCGGCGTTTCCGCCTGCCCGGGCACGGCCCCAACCAGACGAGAAGACAAGACGCAGGCCCCTGCGAGGAGGATTGCCCCTATGACCGACTACCGCCAGATGTGGACCGATTTGGACATGGACCTGGAGACGCACGACCAGCTGTGCGCCGTGCTGCCCGCCGCCTTCGGCGACACGTACCTCTCCCAGGAGAACCGTCCCGAGAACATGGCCTTCTACGACTTCGTGGTATCCGAGATACACGGCGTGCGCCCCGCCGAGCTCATCGAGCTGCAGAAAGAGGGCGGCAAGGTGTTCGGCACGTTCTGCGTGTTCGTGCCCGACGAGGTGGTGGTGGCCTGCGGCGGCGCCGTGACCGGCCTGTGCGGCGGCTCGCAGTTCTGGGTGCCCGAGGGCGAGAAGGTGCTGCCCAGCGACATGTGCCCGCTGGTGAAGGCGTCGCTCGGCGCGCACTTCGGCAAGACCTGCCCCTACTTCAGCGTGGCGGATATGTACGTGGGGGAGACCACGTGCGACGGCAAGAAGAAGGCCTACGAGATACTCGGCGCCGACAAGCGCACCTACGTCATGGACATGCCGCAGATGAAGCGCCCCAAGGACATCGAGAAGTGGACGGGCGAGATCGCCGACTTCGCGCACGAGGTGGAAAGCGTCACCGGGCGCGCGCTCACGCCCGAGGCCCTGGGCGCGGCCATCAGGCTGATCAACGACAAGCGCCGCGCGCTCGCGCGCGTGTTCGAGGCGCGCAAGGCCGAGGGCTGCATACCCATCAGCGGTAAGGATGCCCTGCTCATGATGCAGATCGCCTTCTTCGACGACCCGGCCCGCTGCGCCGAGATGGCGAACAAGCTGGCCGACGAGCTGGAGCAGCGCATCGTCGACGGCGTGAGCGTGTTCCCGGCGGGCACGAAGCGCATCCTGGTCACGGGCACGCCGCTGGCCATCCCAAACTGGAAGCTGCACCATATCATCGAGACGAGCGGCGCGGCCGTGGTGTGCGAGGAGATGTGCACGGGCACGCGCTACTTCGAGAACCTGGTGGACGAGTCCGCCGACACGCTGGAAGGCCAGTTCCAGGCCCTCTCCGAGCGCTACATGAAGAACAACTGCGCCTGCTTCACGCCGAACCCCGGCCGCATCGCCGACGTGGTGCGCATGGCGCGCGAGTACCACGTGGACGGCGTGATCGATGCAAACCTGAAGTTCTGCACGCTCTACGACGTGGAGAAGCCGAGCCTGGCCGCCGCGCTCGAGGCCGAGGGAATCCCCTGCCTGGCGCTGGAAACCGACTACACCGACAACGACGCCGAGCAGCTGCGCACGCGCGTGGGCGCGTTCGTGGAAATGCTGGGGGAGTAGGCCCGTGGAGCCCGTCGGCAACGAGTCCGCCGCCTCCGGGGTGGAAGGCCGGGACGGCGCCACGCAGCCGGAGGCGCCCGTGGACTGCTACGTGCTGTTCCGCAGCCACACCGACGGGCTCGCGCTGTACGGCGCGCTGAAGGGCGCCGGCGTGGGCGCGCGCATCTCGCCCACGCCGCGCGCCGCGCGCGCCGAGTGCGGCATGAGCCTGCTCGTGTCGTGCGACGACGAGGAGCGCATCCGCGCGGTCGCGCGGGGGTGCGGCGCTCACATCGAGGGCGTGGCGCGCCTGCCGCGCCAGATCAAGCCCGACCGGGACCGCTACTGCTGAGGGCGGCGCCTCGTTCGAGCGCCCGGCCCGGCTGCTGCCCGGCCGGGCGCAGGGCGGGGGCCGTGCCCGTGCCGACGGGCGGAGCCGATGCGCGGCGCCGGCGCGGGCGGGTCTTGCCCCTGCGGCGCGAAAACCGCGGCGGGCCGCGGTTCCAGAGGGTTTCAAGGACGGTTCATGGAAAGGAAGGCCATGCATTACGTGGGCATCGACGTGGGGTCCACCGCCACGAAGGTCGCCGTGCTGGACGGGGGCGGCGCGCTCGCGCGCACGCTGCTGTGTCCCACGGGGTTCAGCAGCGTGGACGCCGCGCGGCGCGTGCGCGCCCTCTTGGACGAGGCGGGCATCGACGTGGATACGGTCGCGGTTGTGGCCACCGGCTACGGCCGGGTGGCCGTGCCCTACGCGAACAAGGTGGTCACGGAGATCACCTGCCACGGCCGCGGCGCCGCGCGCCTGTTCGGGCGCGACGGGGTGGTGGTGGACGTGGGCGGCCAGGACACGAAGATCATCGCGCTGGCCAACGGCGTGGTGAAAAAGTTCGTCATGAACGACAAGTGCTCGGCCGGCACGGGGCGCTTCCTGGAGATCATGGCCGACCGCCTGGCGGTGGACCAGGACGAGCTCGCGCGCCTCGCGCGCGCCGGCACCCCCACTGCCATCTCCAGCATGTGCACCGTGTTCGCCGAGTCCGAGGTCATCTCGCTCGTGGGCGCGGGCGAGCCACGGGAGAACATCGCCAACGGCGTCATCGAGTCCGTGGTGGCGCGGGTGGCGGCGCTCGCGGCGCAGATGCCGGGCGGGGCGTACTTCCTCACCGGCGGCCTGTGCGACAACGTCTACGTGGTGGAGCGCCTGGCCGCGCGCCTGGGCAAGCCGGTGGACACCTGCCCCGAAGCCCGCTTCGCCGGCGCCCTGGGCGCGGCGCTCTGCGCGTTGGAGCTGCGGGCGGAGAGGGGCTAGCGGCGTATGGATGCGGCGCTTCCCCGCACGTTCGAGGAGTTCGACGAGGCCCGCAGGCAAGCCTTCGTCAGGGTGATGGACTACAAGCGGACGGGCGGTCGTCTGGTGGGGTACCTCTGCTCCTACACCCCGCTCGAGGTGATCGACGCCGCCGGGGCGGCCGCGGTGGGCCTCTGCGGCACGAGCCCCGAGACCATCCCGGCGGCGGAGGCCGTGCTGCCGGCCAACCTGTGCCCGCTCGTCAAGTCCACCTACGGGTTCGCCCTCTCCGACAAGTGCCCGTTCACGTACTTCTCCGACCTCATCGTGGGCGAGACCACCTGCGACGGCAAGAAGAAGATGTACGAGCTGCTGGGGGAGCTCAAGGACACCTACGTGCTGCACCTGCCGCCGGGCCGCGGCCGGTCTTGGGAGGCCGACGCCTGGCACGAGGAGGTGCGGCTGCTCAAGGAGGAGCTGGAGCGGCGCTTCGACGTGGAGATAACCGACGGCGCCCTGCGCGAGGCGGCGCGGCGGCGCAACCGCCTGCGCCGCGCGGTCGTGGAGGTGCTCGGCCTGCAGCGCCCCTGCCCGCCTGCCCTGGGCAGTACCGAGCTGCTCTCCACGCTGATGGCCGGCTCGTTCAGCCTCGACGTGGAAGCCTACGCCGCCCAGCTGGAGGCGCTCGCGGCCGAGCGGCGCGCCGCCTGCGAGGTGGGGGAGGGCCCCGTGCCTCCGGGCGCGAAGCGCCTCATGGTTACGGGCTGCCCCTTGGGCGGCGTGCTCGACAAGGTGGGGAAGACCATCGAGGAATGCGGCGGGGTGGTCGTGTGCCCCGACGACTGCGCGGGCGAGCGCGCGGCGAGCATGCCCGTTGACGAGGGCGCGCCCGACATCCTGCGCGCCATCGCCGACCGCTACCTGGCCGTCGACTGCTCCGTCATGACGCCGAACGACGCTCGCCTGGAGGGCATCCTGCGAAGGGTCGGCCAGTACCGTGTCGACGGCGTGGTGGAGGTGGTGCTCACGGCCTGCCACACGTTCAACGTGGAGAGCGCGCGCGTGGCTGCGGCGGTGGAGGGGAGCGGCGTGCCGTACCTGAAACTGGAGACCGGCTACTCGCACGGTGACGCCGGCCAGGTGGGGACGCGCATCGCCGCGTTCATTGAGACGCTGTGAGGCCGTCCAGGGGCAGGGCCCGCGAACGCGCAGCCCGGCCCTCGTGGCGTGCCGGGCGGCCTGCAGGTGCCCGGCGCGGCGGCGGGGCGCGCCGGGCCCGCCCGGCGAGCTGTCGGTTCCGTATCGGGCGCGCCGCGCGCGCGGCCGCGGAGGGGGAAACTGGTATGATGCGGTCGATGAAAGGAAGGCTCCTGCCATGATCTACTTCGACAACGCAGCCACCACGCGCGCGAAACCGCCCGAGGTGGCCGAGGCCGTGGCGCGCGCCATCGGGTCGTTCGGCGGCGTGGGGCGCGGCGTGCACGAGGCGTCCATCGACGCCGGCATGGCCGTGTACGACGCACGCGACAAGGTGGCGCGGCTTCTGGGGGCGCCCTCGGCGGCGCGCGTGTCGTTCGCGGCCAACGCCACCATGGCGCTGAACATCGCCATCGCGGGGCTTCTGCCCGACGGCGGCCGCGCCGTGACGACGGCCGCCTCGCACAACTCGGTGCTGCGGCCGCTGCACAAGGCACGCGACGAGCGCGGCTGCACGGTGGGCGTGGCGCCCGTCGGCCCGGACGGCTCGCTCGACCTCGCCGCCTACGGGCGCTTGCTCGAGGGCGGCGCGGACCTCGTGGCTGCCACGCACGCGTCGAACCTCACGGGCGACGTGTACGACGTGGCCCGCATGGCGGCGCTCGCCCACGAGGCCGGCGCGCTGTTCGTGCTCGATGCCGCGCAGACGGCGGGCGCGCTGCCGCTCGACATGGGCGCCCTCGGCGCCGACGTGGTGTGCTTCACCGGCCACAAGGGCCTCTACGGCCCGCAGGGCACGGGCGGCCTCGCGGTGGCGGAGGGCGTGGACGTGCCGCCGCTTCTGGAGGGCGGCTCCGGCACGCACAGCTTCGACGAGCGGCATCCGCGCTTCATGCCCGAGGCGCTGGAGGCCGGCACGCTGAACGCGCACGGCCTGGCGGGCCTGGCGGCCGGCGTGGCCTATTTGGAGCGCACGGGCGTGGACGACGTTGCCGCGCGGCTGCGGGCGCTCACGGGGCGCTTCGAAGCTGGTGCCGCCGCCATGCCCGGCGTGCGCGTGCTGGGCGGGCACGGCGGCATCGACCGGTGCGCCATCGTGGCCGTGGACGTGGCGGGCGCCGACTCGGCCCTCGTGGCCGACCGGCTGTCCAGCGACTTCGGCATCTGCACGCGGGCGGGCGCCCACTGCGCGCCGCTCATGCACCGCGCGCTCGGCGCGGAGGAGCGCGGCGCCGTGCGCTTCAGCTTCTCCAGCTTCACCACGGAAGGCGAGATCGACGAGGGCCTTGCGGCCCTGGAGGCCGTGGCCCGCGCCGTGCGCTGACGGCGGAGGGCCGGCCCGCGCCGCGTCCCGTCGCCGCACCGGGCGAGCCGGCGGCGCGGGATGCCCGGCACGCGGGCGGCTCCGAGTCCTGCGCGGCGCGCTGTGCAGGCTGCGAGAACGGGAAGATGAGACGAAAGGAACCTACCATGAAGATAATCGACGCCTTTGGCATGCAGTGCCCCAAGCCGCTCGTGCTGGCCAAGAAGGAGATCGACGCGGGTTGCCGCGAACTGTCCGTGCAGGTGGACAACGAGACGGCCGTGAAGAACCTCACGCGCCTGGGCGGCAAGACGGGCCTGGCCGTGGCCGTGGACGAGATCGAGGGCGGCTGGCTCGTGTCGTTCTCCGAGGGCGACGGCGTCGCGGCCCCGGCATCCGAGGCGGTCCCTGTTGCCGCGGGCGCGTCGTGCGCGGCGGGCGGCGGGTGCGGCTATGCCGTGTTCGTGGGCAAGGACCACGTGGGCGAGGGCGACGGCGAGCTCGGGCACAACCTCATGAAGATGGCGTTGTACACGCTCTCCGAATCCGACGACGTGCCGGCGTCGCTCCTGTTCATGAACGCGGGCGTGAAGCTTGTGGCCGGCGGCGAGCAGCAGGTGGTCGACAGCGTGCGCGCGCTCGAGGAGAAGGGATGCGAGGTGCTCGTGTGCGGCACGTGCCTGGACTTCTACGGGTGCAAGGACCAGCTGGCCGTGGGCGAGGTGTCCAACATGTACGATATCCTGGGCCGCATGCAGGAGGCGGCCAAGGTCATCACGCTGTAGGGGCCGGCCATGCCCCGCTACCTGCTGGCCTTCGAGTCCACCCATGCGGCCATGGCCGCGAACAAGGCGCTCGCCGCCGCGGCTCCCGCCGTCATCCCCACGCCGCGCGCCATCACCGCGAGCTGCGGCATGACGCTGCGCTTCGAGGCCGAGGGCGCTGCCGAGGCCCGCGCCCTCGCCGCCTCCGTGCCCGAGGCTCGCGGCCTGGCCGCCCTCTACGCCGACGAGGCGGGGGAGTACACGCTGGTCGAGAAGCTGTAGGCGGGCTGTCCCGCCTCATTCGGCGAAGCGGATCGCTCCCGCCTCGCCGGCCTCCACGCGCCCGATGCGCGCGGCCGGCCGTCCGGCGCGCGCCTCGAAGGCGCGCTCGAACGCTCCGGCCGCCTCGGGCGGCACGGCGGCCAGCAGGCCGCCGGAGGTCTGCGGGTCGCAGACCACGGCCAGGCGGTTGTCGTACTCCTCATCGGAGAGCGCGCCCTGCGCCACGTAGCCCTCGGCCTGGTCCATGATGGTGAACAGCCGGTTCGGCCGGCAGTAGGCGCGCGCGTGGTCCCACACGCCCTCGAACAGCGGCAGCGCCCCGAAGTCGAGCGCGGCGGCGCAACCGCTGGCCTCCAACAGCTCGTGCAGGTGCCCGGCCAGCCCGAAGCCGGTCACGTCCGTGGCCGCGTGCACGCCGGATTCCGCGAGCGCGGCGGCGCCGGCGGCGTTCAGCTCCATCATGGACTCCACGGCCGGGCGCAGGCCCGCGTCGTCCACGAGGTCGCACGCGCGCGCGGCCACCATGATGCCGGTGCCCAGCGGCTTGGTCAGGTACAGCGCGTCGCCCGGCAGCGCTCCGGCGTTGCGCACGATGCGGTCGGGGTGCACGGTGCCGAACACGGTCAGGCCGTACTTCGGCTCCGCGTCGTCGATGGTGTGGCCCCCGGCCACGAAGGCGCCCGCTTCGCGCACGGCGTCCGCGCCGCCGCGCAGGATGTCGCCGGCCACGCCCGCGCCCAGCGCGCAGTCGAGCGCCAGCAGGTTCAGCGCCACGTGCGGGGTCGCGCCCATGGCGAACACATCGGAGAGCGCGTTGGCCGCCGCGATGCGCCCGAACTCGTAGGGGTCGTCCACGATGGGCGTGAAGAAGTCCACGGTGAGCACGGCCGCGGAGTCGTCCGAGAGCCGCCACACGGCGGCGTCGTCGCACGTGTTGAAGCCGAGCAGCAGCCGCCCGGCCCCGCCGCCCGCGCCGTCGGCACCGTCCGGCCCGCCTGCGCCCGCCGCGCCGCCGGTGGCGGCGGCAAGCGCGCCCAGTATGTCGTCGAGGTCGCCCGGACCCCACTTGGCCGCTCAACCGCCCTTCGACGTGAGCTTCGTCAACCTGATGCGCTCGATCTCGTCCACGGTGCCTCCTTCCGCATACCGCGCCCCGCCGCCTCGGGCGGGCCTCTTCCGTCGTCGGACAGTATAGCAGCCCGCCGTGCGCCCCCGCGCCGCGCCCGGCAGCGGTCAGCCGCCTGTCACGTGCCCCGTCGGCGGGCAAGCGGCCCGGGGCGCTCTCCGGCTACGCCTTCTCGCTCTCGCGGCCGCGCTTGTCCGGCACGAGGAAGATGAACACGAGCGAGCTCGCCAGCAGCAAAAACGGGTAGAACAGAAACGGTATGATCTGGAACGCCGACACCGCGTAGCCCAGCTCCGCCGCCGCCGATATGGCCACGAGCATCTGCGCGCCGTAGGGGATGATGCCCTGGAACACGCAGGAGAACGTGTCGAGGATCGACGCCGTCTTGCGCCGCGAAATATCGTAGGTCTCGGCCATGTCGGCGGCGATGGGGTTCGCGATGACGATGGCCACGGTGTTGTTGGCGGTGGCGATGTCCATGGCGCCCACGAGCAGGCCCATGCCCAGCTGACCGCCCTTCTTGCTCTTGAACAGGCTCTTGATGCCGTTCAAAAGCGCCGTGAAGCCGCCGTACTCGCGGATGAGCGCGCAGATGGCGCTCACGAGCACGGCCACCATCGTGGTCTCGAACATGCCGGCCGCGCCCGAGCCCATGCTGGCCAGCAGGTCGGTAGCCGCGGTGGCGCCGGTGGCCACCATGATGAGGGAGCCGGAGAGGATGCCCAGCAGGAGCACCACGAACACGTTCACTCCCACGATGCCGCCCACGAGCACGATGAGGTACGGGACGAGCTGGATCAGGTCGTAGTCATGGCTCACGGTGCCGTTGATGTCGGAGCCCAGCGACAGCGCCAGGATGATGGCGAGCGTCGCCAAGGCGGCCGGCACGGCTATCTTGAAGTTCTCGCGGAACTTGTCCTTCATCTGGCAGCCCTGGCCCTGGCACGCCGCGATGGTGGTGTCGGAGATGAACGACAGGTTGTCGCCGAACATCGCGCCGCCCATGACGCTGGCCACGCACAGCGGCAGGTCGAAGCCCGAGGCCGCCGACACCGCCACGGCGATGGGCGTGATGAGCGTGATGGTGCCCACCGACGTTCCCATGGCCAGCGACACGAAGCAGCTCACCACGAACAGCACCAGCACGGAGAACTCCGCGGGGATGACGGAGAGCATGAGGTAGGCCACGCTCTCGGCGCTGTCGCGGCCCACCGTGCCCACGAAGATGCCGGCCGCCATGAAGATGAGCACCATGGTGACGATGGTCTTGTCGCCTATGCTGCGCCCCATGACGGCCAGCTTGTCGTCGAAGGGCAGCTTGCGGTTCTGCACGCACGCCACCAGAAGCGCCACCAGGAATATCACCACGATGGGTATGTTGTAGAAACCCATGGGGATGCCCATCCCGTATTCGAACAATACGCCCAGCCCCAGATACAGCACCAAGAACACCCCGATGGGCAGAAGCGCCTTGACGTTGCCCTTCTCCATTGAACTTCCCCTTCCTTCGAACCAGCAACCCGCCTATTGTAGCGCAATGCGGCGCACGTGCGTCCCCGACCCGCTCATCGACGTTTCGCGCCGCCTGCGTGTTTCCGCTTGCCGTGCAACCGGCTCCCTTTACCTGCACGGTAGGAGCCGCTCGCCCTGGGTTGACTGCCGTTCGCCCTGATGGGAATGGGTTCGTGCGCCGTTCGCCGAAAGGCCTGCAAAGGAGCCGCGGCGTGCAGGGAGGGCCCCGTGCAACCTCTATGGTACGATCGGCGCGCCGGGCGACGAGGGCATTTCCCCGGTGTCACCACCGGGATCACGCAGCGGGGCCGGGCGCCCTCCCATGCCCTCGGGCTCCCCGCCCTGCCGCGCGATCCGCTGCACGTTTCCATAGGACGAGAAGGAAGGAGAGAGAGGACATGAACCTGTCACGCAGGGGCTTCTTCAAAGCCGCCGGTGCTGCGTTCGCCACGTCCATGGCGTTCGAGCTGTCCTCGAAGTCGGAGACGCTCGCCGTAGAGCCGTCCGCCGACTGGAAGCTCGTGAACACCGAGGAGTACACGAACATCTGCTGTTATTGCTCGGGCGGATGCGGCGTGATCTGCTCCACGCGCGACGGCGAGCTCGTGAACATCGAAGGCGACCCCGACCACCCCATCAACGAGGGCGGCCTGTGCCCGAAGGGCGCCACCATGTTCCAGCTGCGCAACGTCGTGGATCCCGAGACGCGCGAGATCATCAAGAACACCAACCGCAAGACCCGCCCGATGGTCCGCCGCCCCGGCGCCTCCGAGTGGGAGGACATCACCTGGGACGACGCCGTCGCCGAGATAGCGCAGTGGGTCAAGAAGACCCGCGACGAGACCTTCGAGACCATGCACGACGGCATCACCGTGAACCGCTGCCACGGCATAGCCAGCCTGGGCGGCAGCCAGCAGAACTCCGAGGAGGAGTACCTCATCAACAAGATGATGAGGTCGCTAGGGGTGATAGCCATCGACAACCAGGCTCGTGTTTGACACAGCCCCACGGTTGCCGGTCTGGCAGCAACATTCGGTCGCGGTTCCATGACGAACCACTATTGCGACATGCAGAACGCCGACGTCATCATGACCATCGGCTCCAACAACGTCGAGAACCATCCCGTGTCGTCGAAGTGGGTGCAGAAGGCCCTCGACCGCGGCGCCACGTGGATCGTCGTCGACCCGCGCTACACCCGCTCGGCCGAGATGGCGGACATCTACTGCCCCATCCGCTCGGGCACCGACATCGCCTTCTACGGCGGCCTGTTCAACTACATCATCGAGCACGACCTGTGGCAGCACGAGTACGTGCTGAACTACACGAATGCCTCCTACCTGCTGGACGAGCAGTACTCCTTCGACGTGAACGAGGGCATCTTCTCCGGCTTCAACGAGGAGACGGCCACCTACGACAACCACTCCTGGCACTACCAGGTCGAGTCCACGAAGACGTGGGACACCTCCGAGGGCGGCGCCTACGCGTGGGCTGCAGCTCCCGGCGTGCCGGAGTTCACGCCCCCGACCGTCGAGGTGCCCAAGCGCGACATGACGCTTCAGGACCCGATGTGCGTGTTCCAGCAGATGAAGAAGCACTACTCCCGCTACGACCTTGACACCGTGTCCAGCGTGTGCGGCATGGACAAGGACCTGCTGGAGAAGGTGTACGCCACCTACGCCTCCACGGGCGCGCCCGACAAGTCCGGCACGATCCTCTACGCCCTCGGCCAGACGCAGCACACCTACGGCGCGCAGAACTGCCGCTCCATGGGCATCCTGCAGCTGCTGCTCGGCAACGTGGGCGTGGCCGGCGGCGGCGTGAACGCGCTGCGCGGCGAACCCAACGTCCAGGGCGCCACCGACATGGGCATGCTCGTGGCGAACCAGCCCGGCTACCTGAACTGGCCCACCGAGTACGGCACGCCGTCTTTGCGCAAGTGGTGCGAGAAGGAGACCTACTCCGACGGCTACTACACCAACAAGCCCAAGTTCGTCGTCTCCGCGCTCAAGGAGTGGTTCGGCGACGCGGCCACGGTGGACAACGACTACGGCTACGACTGGTGGCCGAAGGTGCCGAAGAGCCCCGACTACTCCATCATCGGCTCGTTCGAGCTCATGAGCCAGGGCGTCATCAAGGGCTACTTCAACTGGGGCATGAACCCCTGCCATTCCGCGCCGAACGCGAGCAACGTGCGCAAGGCCATGGCGAACCTCGACTGGCTCGTGGTGGCCGACTGGGTGGAGACGGAGTCCGCCTGCTTCTGGAAGGCGCCGGACATGAATCCGGCCGACATCGACACCACGGTGTACTTCCTGCCGGCCGCGCTCATCTACGAGAAGCCGGGCATCATCCTGAATTCGGGCCGCTGGCTGCAGTGGCGCTACCAGGCCGTCGAGCCGTGGGACGAGGCCAAGCCCGACTACGAGATCTGCGACGTGCTGTGGACGGCCATCGTCGACCTCTACAAGAAGGAGGGCGGCGTCGCGCCCGAACCCATCGTGAACACGAAGTGGGACTACTACGTGGACGGCAAGATCGACCCGCGCCCCGTGGCCTGGGCCCTCAACGGCTACGTGTACGACGGCACCGAGTGCGACACCACCTCGGCGGCCCCGAAGACCGAGCTGCTCTCGTCGTTCGCGAACCTCAAGGCCGACGGCTCCACGGCCTGCGGCATGTGGATCTACACCGGCTTCTGGGCCAACAACGACGCGCCGCTCGACCCGGCCGAGCAGGCCGTCGGCAGCCGCGTGGCCGACGACCCCACGGGCCTCGGCCTGCATCCCAAGTGGTCGTTCGCCTGGCCGCTCAACCGCCGCATCATCTACAACCGCGCCTCGGCCGACATGCAGGGCAAGCCCTGGAACCCGGACCGGGTGCTCGTGGAGTGGACGGGCGAGAAGTGGGTGCAGAACGACGTGGGCGACTTCGTGGCCGTGTCCAACGGCACCCCCGTGCCCCCCAACGACAAGGCGTTCATGATGCTCTGGGAGCAGAACGCGCGCCTGGAGAGCTACGGCATGGGCGACGGGCCCTTGCCCGAGCACTACGAGCCCTTCGAGAGCCCGTCCGACAACCAGATGAACGGCCGGCAGAACTCGCCGTGCGTCCGCTTCGCCGAGTTCGAGTCGGTCAAGCGCGGCGACCGTTCCGAGTTCCCCATCGCGGTGACCACGTACTCCGTCACCGAGCACTGGCAGACCGGCGGCCAGACCCGCACCTGCCCGGCCCTGAACGAGGCCATGCCCCAGCAGTTCGTGGAGATGTCGCTGGAGCTGGCCGAGGAGAAGGGCATCAAGAACGGCGAGAAGGTCCGCGTGCGCAACAACCGCGGCGAGGTCGAGGTCATGGCGCTCGTCACGCCGCGATTCAAGCCGTTCACGGTCAACGGCGAGACGGTGCACCAGGTGGGCATGACGCACCACTTCGGCTGGGCGGGCGAGTACGCCACGGGCGACATCGTCAACGACCTGCCGCCGAACGTGGGCGACCCGAACTGCTGGGTGCCCGAGTACAAGGCGTTCCTCGTCGACATCGAGAAGATCTAGGGAGGTGTTGAATCATGAGTGACAAAGCCATACTGTTCGACACCTCGCGCTGCAGCGCATGCCGCGGCTGCCAGGTGGCCTGCAAATGCTGGAACGATCTGCCCTCGACGCTCGAGAAGAACGGCAACCCCCCCACGGGCTCCTACCAGAGCCCGATGGACCTGAACGGAGACACGCGCATCCTGATCTCCTTCAACGAGGAGGCCGGCGGCAGCAAGGGCGTGAAATGGGCCTTCGGGCGCCGTTCGTGCCAGCACTGCACCGATGCCGCGTGCGCGACCATCTGCCCGGCGGGCGCCATAACCAAGCACGAGGCCACGGGCCTGGTGACGGTGGACGACTCCAAGTGCATCGGCTGCCAGTACTGCTCCACGGCCTGCCCGTTCGACGTGCCGCGCTACCAGGAGGGCCTGCGCACGACGGTGAACAAGTGCACGGGCTGCGTCGACCGCATCGAGCAGGGCCTGGAGCCCGCCTGCGTCACCACGTGCCAGCCGGACGCCCTCGTGTTCGGCGACCGCGACGAGATGATCGCGCTGGCGCACGAGCGCGCCGACTTCCTCAAGGCCCGCGGCTACGAGGACGCGGTGGTCTACGGCGAGGACGAGATGGGCGGTTTGCACGTCATCCAGGTGCTGAAGTACGGCGTGGCCGCGCACGGCCAGGTGGAGAACCCGCAGGCGAACCCGGTGGTGGGCCTCACGCAGATCATGAAGCCGGTCACGGGCGCGGTCACGGGCCTGACGGTGGCGGGCTTGGCGGCCATGTTCGTGCTGGGCATCGGCTACAAGCGCGACAAGCTGGCGTACAACCCCGAGACGGAGGACACGATCTCCGTCGACACCGGCCAGGTCGTCAAGCATGGCGACGGCCAGGACGAGGAGACGGTGATGGAGCATATCACCGAGAACCTCCCGGGCAAGAAGGGAGGCAACTGATGAGCAAGGGACCCGTCATGGTTTCCGCCGAGGAGACCGCCAAGAACAAGGCGTTCATGGAGCAGATGGCGGCAAGCGGCACGGAGCGCTACATCCGCCGCCACTCCAAGCAGGCGCGCTGGACGCACGGCATCACCATCATCGCGTGCATCCTGCTGTGCATCTCCGGCTTGTTCGTGTTCGTTCCGGCCCTGGCGGCCGCGGTGGGCGCGGACACGGTGTTCGCCATCCGCATGTCGCACCGCGTACTGGGCGTCATCTTCGTGCTCGTGCCCTTGATCAGCGCCATCATGGCACCTAAGGGCGTGAAGCACATCTTCAAGAACCTGTTCGACCGGTGGGATTCGGACGACAAGAAGTGGATGATGCTGTTCTTCCCCTATCTGTTCATGGCCAAGTGGATCCACATGCCCGACCAGCGCGAGGTCAAGAGCGGCCAGCGCTTCGCCGACGGCATGCTGTGGTTCTCGGGCGCGCTCATGGGCATCACGGGCGTTTTCCTGCTCCTGGGTACGACGCTGTTCGATTTCGGCGGCGGCGTGTACGGCGTGATGCTGTTCCTGCACGACATCGGCTTTTTGCTGATCGCCGTGTTCGGGCTGGCGCACATCTTCCTGGGTGCGGGCATCTTCCAGCCCTACCGGGGCACGGCCAAGCTGATGTTCGGCGACGGCACGGTCTCCGAGTCCGACGCCCTGTACCACTGGGGCCACTGGGCTCGCCAGGAGATCGCCTCCGGCGAGAACGTGATCGAGAAGAAGGCTTAAGGGAGCTGCTTTTGCGGGGCTGCCGGGGCGGATCGTGCCCCGGCGGCTCCGCTGGCCGTTCGCAGGGGCGCTTGGAGGAGAGCCCCTGCGAACGGCCAGCGCCAAGGGCGCGCCGAGGAAAGGCCTGACAGCGCGGGCGGGTGAAACAACGCCGGCGGCTCGGGCGGCATGGTTCGATGCAACTGACTGACAAGGATACGGCATGAATTTGAAAGCGATCGACGCGGCCTTGGCCGCTTACCGCGAGAAGCTCGACGAGGGCGATGTGGCGCGCCTCGAGTTCTTCCGCAAGCTCTGGGGCGCCCTGGACGAGGCGGCGGCCGATGCGCCCGCCGCGGAGGGCTGGGACGCGCCGCGCGCGGAGGATCTGCGCACCTGGTTCGCGGCGGGCGAGCCGGTGCTCGCGCACGCGCCGGCAACGGTGGGGGCCGCCCCGTTCGCGGCGGCGCTCGAGCGCGCGTCCGCCTGCGCGGCCGCGCACGGCGGCTTCGCCGCGGGCACGGCGGAGGCGCTCGGCCGCACGAGGTGGGACCGCATCGTGGCCGCGAGCCCGCTCGAGCAGGCCGGAAGCGACCCGGCCGCCTACCTGGGGGCGTTGGCCGAGCTGCTGGTGGACGACGGCATGACCGAGGACCAGGCGCGCACGGCCGCGCTCGTGGCCGCGCTCGCGCTGCGCTCTCAGCTGGAGGAACCGGCCCGTGCGGCGGCCCGCGCCCTCGAGCAGGCAGGCTGCGACGCGCCGCATCCCCTTGCGTGCCCGGTATGCGGCGGCGCCCCGGTCGCGGGCCGCGTGGGCGGCGAGAGCTTCACGCAGGGCCGCGGAAAGACGCTCTGGTGCGCGCAGTGCGGCACGTCGTGGGAGGTCGAGCGCGTGCGCTGCGCCCGCTGCGGCACGCAGAACCAGGCGCACCTGCACTACTACAACGTGGAGGGCGACGACGCCCACCGCATCGCCACCTGCGACGAATGCGGCGGCTACCTGCGCACCGTGTACGCGGACGACGCGCTCGCGCCGTTCTCGTTCGAGGTGGAGGACGTGATCATGGCCCGGCTCGACGCCATCGCGGCCGAGCGGGGCTAGGGAAGGGGGGACGCATGGCCGTCATCGAGTACCGGGCAGCGGCGCCGCGCACGACGGCCGAGCGGCCCATCCGCATATTCCTGAACGACGCGCCCGTGGCGGTGAGCCAGGGCAGCCCATACGACCTGGCGGAGCTCGCCGTGGGCTATCTCCTGTCCGAGGGCCTCATCGCCGACCGCGAGCGCTTCGTGGAGGTGACGGCCGACCCGGAGGCGGCGGCCGTGTACGTGGCCAGCGGCGAGCGCGCCGCGGAGGGCTACGTGCCGCTGCACCGGGTGACCTCGGCCGGCTGCGCCCGCTCGGCGCTGCTCGCCGCGGGCGACGGCGTGCCGGCGCCCGCGCGCCTTCGCACGGAGGCGCGCTTCGACGCCGACGCCCTGCTCGCCCAGATGGACGAGCTCTGCGAGCGCAGCCCGCGCCGCAACACCGGCGAGTGCGTGCACGGCTGCGGCCTGGGCGACGGCCGCGCGGGCGGCCTCCTGCTCGTGCGCGAGGACATAGGGCGGCACAACGCCATGGACAAGCTCATCGGCCAGGCGTGGCTCGACCGCGTGGCGGTGGGCGACAAGGCCCTGTTCATCACGGGACGCATCAGCTGCGAGATGGCCCTCAAGGCCCACCGCGCCGGCTGCCCCGTGCTCGTGAGCCGCAAGTCCGCCACCGACGAGGCGGCCCGGCGCGCCGAGGAGCTGGGCGTGACGCTGGTGTCCCACTGCCGCGACGGCTGCCTGCGCGTCCTGTCCTGCCCCGACCGTATCGCGGGGTAGGCTTCGGCGGATGGGGCGCCCGGCAACGCTTGCGTGCCGGATTCCCTGCGGGGACGCGCAAGGCTCGCGGGGCGCGGCCCGGCGTTGTACAATGGCGGAAAAGCGCCCGCCAGCCTCCGAGCCGGACGTGCCGTGCGGCGGGTCGAGCCTGCAAGGTTAGGAGCCGCCCATGAGCATCGTCGCCGCCTACGTCGTACCGCATCCCCCGCTCATCGTGCCGGCGGTGGGGCACGGCCAGGAGCGCGCCATCCAGGCCACCGTCGACGCGTACGAGGAGGTGGCCCGCCGCATCGCCGCGCACGCGCCCGACACCATCGTCGTGGTCTCCCCGCATGCGCCGCTCTACTACGACTGCTTCCACGTCTCCACCGGCGACGCCGCCCACGGGGACATGGGGCGCTTCGACGCGTGGGAGGCCGCCATGAACGTGCCGTGCGACCCCTCCTTCTCGGCCGCGGTGTCGGCCTGCGCCCGCGCGCGCGGCGTGCCCATCTGCGGCAGCGGCATGCGCGACGGCGAGCTCGACCACGCCACGTTCGTGCCGCTCCACTTCGTGAACGAGCGCTATGCCGGCTACCGCCTGGTGCGCGTGGGGCTCTCGGGCCTGACCCCGGCCGACCACCGCGAGGTCGGCCGCTGCATCGCCGAGGCGGCTTGCGACTTGGACCGCACCTGCGTGCTCGTGGCCTCGGGCGACCTGTCCCACAAGCTCAAGGAGGACGGCCCCTACGGCTTCGCGCCCGAAGGCCCCGTGTTCGACCGCACGGTCACGGGCCTCCTCGACGAGGGCGACCTCGAGGGGCTCTTCTCGATCGATGCGGCGTTCCGTGACGCAGCGGCCGAGTGCGGCCTGGGATCGTTCCAGATCATGGCCGGCGCCTTGGACGGCGTGCCCGCCACCCACGAGCTGCTGAGCTACGAGGGGCCGTTCGGCGTGGGCTACGCCGTGGCCGCCTTCGAGGTGCAGGGGCCGACGGGCGACGGTGCGGTTGCCGCGGGCGTGGACGCGGAGGCCGACGCGCGCGGGACCGAGGACGAGGCCGCCGCGGAGCAGGACGGGGCCGACCCGTTCGTCGCGCTCGCACGCGCCGCGGTGGAGGGCTTCGTGCGCACGGGACGGCCCCTCGCGCGCCCCGACGGCCTGCCGCCGGAGCTCGCCGACGTGCGCGCCGGCGTGTTCGTGTCGCTGCACGAGGGCGGCGACCTGCGCGGCTGCATCGGCACCATCGAGCCCGTCACCGGCTCGATCGCCGACGAGATCATACGCAACGGCACGGCCGCCGCGAGCGAGGACCCGCGCTTCCCGCCGGTGGGCGCCGGCGAGCTCGATGCGCTGTCGTACTCCGTGGACGTGCTGTTCCCGCCGGAGCCCGTTGACTCGGAGGCCGCGCTCAACCCGGCACGCTACGGCGTCATCGTGACGCTCGGGCGCCGGCGCGGCCTTCTGCTGCCGAACCTGGAGGGCGTGGACACGGCGACCCAGCAGGTGGCCATCGCCCGCGCAAAGGCGGGCATCGCGCCCGACGAGCGCGGCGTGCGGCTCGAGCGCTTCCAGGTCGTGCGCCATGACCGCGGCGGGGAGGCCCGTCATGGGTGAGTCCGCGGCCTCGAGCGCGGCCATGCCCGCAGCAGCCCCCGAGGATGCACCGCGCGGCGGTCGGGCCGTGTGCGGCGTGTGCCCGCACGCCTGCGCGCCCGCCGAGGGGCGGCGGGGCCTCTGCCGCGCCCGCGTCGCCCGCGGCGGGCAGGTGGTCTGCGAGAGCTACGGCCGCGTCACCTCGCTCGCGCTCGACCCGGTGGAGAAGAAGCCGCTCGCGCGCTGGCGTCCCGGCTCCCTCGTGCTGTCGGTCGGCTCCTACGGCTGCAACCTGCGCTGCCCGTTCTGCCAGAACGCCTCCATCGCCTGCGCGGGGCCCGACGACGTGCCGTGGCGGGAGATGGCCCCCGTCGAGCTGGCCGACCTCGCGCTCGAGGCGCGGGGACGCGGCTGCGTGGGCGTGGCCTACACGCACAACGAGCCGCTCGTGGGCATCGAGTTCGTGATCGACGCCGCGCGGCTCGTGCGCGAGCGGGGGATGGCGAACGTGCTCGTGAGCAACGGCATGGTCAACCCGGGCCCGCTCGCCGGGCTCGTGCCGCTCCTGGACGCGGCCAACATCGACCTCAAGGGCTTCTCGCAGGCGTTCTACGAGGTGGCTGGCGGCGACTTCGAGGCCGTGAGGCGCACCATCGCCACGTTGGCCGCGGCTCCCGCCTGCCACCTGGAGGTGACAACGCTCGTCATCCCCGGCCTGAACGACGACGGGGCGACCATCGACGCGGCCGCCGCCTGGCTCGCCTCGCTCGACCCCGCCATCCCGTACCACCTCACGCGCTTCTTCCCCTGCCATCGCATGGCCGACCGCCCGCCCACGCCCGTGGCCGACCTGCACCGCCTCGCCGCCGTGGCCCGCCGGCACCTGGGCGACGTGCTGCTGGGCAACTGCTGAGCGCCATCCCCGCGGTTCCGCTATACTGGCTCCTAACCTGCGAACCGAGGAGAGCCATGCTGCGCTATTTCAAGAAGTACGTCTGGGCCGCCTACGCGCTGTCGGTGCTGATACCCGCGGCGTCGCTCGCCGCCTTCTCCGTGGTGATGGGCGGCAACGTGGTCAAGACGCTGCCGGGGCTGTTCTCGTCGCTCATGTTGTTCTTCGCGTGCCTGTACGTCATGCCGCGCCTCATGGGGCAGCTGGCCGACCGCAAGGCCGAGCAGCTCGTCTCGCTCTACAACGACGGATGCGACCCGGACGCCTTCCGCGCGCAGGCCGCCGCGCCCGCCCGCGCCATCGGGGAGCCGTATACGGAGGCGGGCTCGTGGTTCCTGTCGTTCTACGCGCTGGCGCTGGCCGATGGCGGCCAGGTCGAGGAGGCGGCGCGCATCGGCGAGGGCTTGAGCGCGAGCGCCGCGCAGGCCGAGGGCGAAGGCGAGCGCGCGGCGCTGCTCGTGAACATGGAGCCGGTCGTGCAGAGGCTGCTGGGCGAGCGCCCGGCGCTCGGGGCCGTGGAGGAGGCCGAGCGGCTGCTGGAAGGCGACGCGTCTGCCGAGGCCGTCCAGCGGCGCAAGTTCCTTGCCTGGGAGCGCGGCGTGCTGGAGGCCCGCCTGTCCGGCGACGACGGCCTGCTGGCCTCGAAGCTCGCGCACGTGCGGGAGACCGACGGCTACCCGCTGCGCATGCGCGTGCTGGCCGCGGCCGACGAGGCGGCCGCCTGCCGCCGCCAGGGCGACGGGGCGCGCGAGCGGGAATGCCTGCGGTTCGTCGTCGGGCACGGCGAGCGCCTGCCCGCCGTGCCCGCCGCCCGCGCCCGCCTCGCGGAGCTGGGGGAGTGACGGGCGCCCGCACGCCGCACATGCCCGGATAGCCTCCCCTGTCCCGGTGGCCCCCGCTCCTCCCGCCGCCCCGCCGCCCCCGCCCCGTCGCGCCGCGCGCACGGGGCGGGGGCCGGTGTGCTAAACTGGGGGCATCGAATCGTCGAACGAGACGGGGCAGGGCGAAAGGGCGTCTGCAATGGAGCTCGACAAGACGGGGTTGAACGACCGGGCCTTCGAGGCCTTCGCGCGCACATCCGATCGCGAGTACTTCTACCTGTGCAACATGCAGACCGACGTTTCGCGCTGGTCGCGCAACGCGGTGGAGCGCTTCGGGCTGCCGGGCGAGTACCTGCACGCCGCCGGCGCCGTCTGGGAGCAGCACATCCACCCCGACGACCGCCCCCTCTACGTGGCCGACATCGAGGCCGTGTTCGCGGGCCGCAAGCTGCGCCATGACCTCCTGTACCGTGCCCGCGACCGTCACGGCGACTACGTCACCTGCAGCTGCCGCGGAGTGGTGCTGAAGGGGGAGGGCGGCGAGCCGGACCTGTTCGCCGGCATGATCACGAACCACGGCATCGTGGAGAGCATCGACCCGGTCACGGGACTCTACAACGGCTACGAGTTCCTCCGCGCCCTGAGGGCGTCCATGCGGCTTAGGCGTCGCCAGCTCGTGCTGCTCGTGGGGGGTGAACGAGTTCGGCAACGTCAACCAGATACACGGCTACCCGTTCGGCAACCGCCTGCTGCGCGCCTTCGGCGAGCGCTTGGCCGACGAGGTGCGCGGCCGCGGCATGGCCTACCGCATGGACGGGACGAAGTTCGCGCTCGTCGTGCCCGAGGCCGACGAGGCGCAGGCGGCCGAGCTCTATGCGCGCGTGCAGGAGATCGCCCGCGCCGACCTCTCCGTGGACGGCGCCTTCGTGCCGCTGGGCGTGTCGGGCGGCGCGGTGGTGGTGCGCAACTTCAGCGGCGACGAGCACGCCGTCCGCTCGTGCGTCGTGTGCGCCGTGGCGCAGTCGAAGCGCGTGCGCCACGGCGAGCTCGTGTTCTTCGACAACGAGGACGAGGGCGACAGCCGGCGCAACCTGCAGCTGCTCGACGCCGTGCGCACGAGCGTGGCGAGGGGCTTCGCGGGGTTCTCGCTGCGCTACCAGCCCATCGTGGACGCCCGCGACGGCAGCCTCGTGGGCGCCGAGGCGCTTCTGCGCTGGAGCGGCGAGCCCTACGGCGAGGTGCTGCCCGGGCGCTTCGTGCCGTGGCTCGAGCAGGACCCGTGCTTCTACGATTTGGGCAACTGGATCATGGGGCGGGCGCTCGAGGACGGCGTGCGCATGGTGCGCCGGCATCCCGGCCTGCGGCTCAACGTGAACGTGTCGCACACGCAGATCGGGCGCACCGGCTTCCGCGATGCGGTGGTGGGCGCGCTGGGCAGGACGGGCTTCCCGCCGGAGAACCTGTGCATCGAGCTCACCGAGCGCTGCCGCGCGATCGACCGCGACACGCTCATGGCCGAGATGGCGTTCTTCCGCGCCCGGGGCATCAAGGTGGCGCTCGACGACTTCGGCACGGGCGCGGCATCGCTGAACCTGGTGCGCAACCTTCCCATCGACCTGCTGAAGATCGACCGCTCCTTCGTGTCGAACATCCGGGAGAGCGTGGCCGACCAGGCCATCGTCGACGCCGTGGTGAGCTTCGCCGGGCGGCTGGGCATCGAGGTGTGCATCGAGGGGGTGGAGGACGCCGGCATCGTGGAGTTCATCGCCGGCCTTCCCGTGGCGAGCCACCAGGGCTTCCACTACGCCCGCCCGCTCGACTTGGAGCACCTGCTGGCCTTCGGGGACTGAGCTGCCGGCCGCGCCCCGGCCGCGCGGCCCGTCGGTTCTTCCGTCCTCCCCACGCGCCCTTGCCGGGCCGAGCCTCCCCGCCCCTTTCGCTGCGCAGCGCCCCGGTTTCGCCCCGCTCGTTGACGGCGGCGGCCGTCGACGTCTAGGATAGGTCGGATTGCGTCCGATGCGCGCCTGTTCGCGGCGTGCCGAGTGGGAGGATGTTCGGTGGAGAAGCGTCCGGCGCGGCCACGGGCCGCCGTTGTCCTGGCCGTCTTGCTCGTCGTGCTGCTGGGGGCGGCGGCGTGCGGCTTCGGCTTCCTGGTGTGGCAGCAGCGGCAGATAGACCGCGCCGTGGCGGAGGTCGCCCAGACGCCGCTGCCCGCCGTCGAGCCCACGGTGGAGGCCAAGGAGGCCGAGCCGCAGAACCCCATCGACTTCGCCGCCCTCCAGGCGGAGAACCCCGACCTGTACGCGTGGATCTACGTGCCGAACACGAACGTCAACCTGCCGGTGGCCCAGCGCACCGGGGACGACTTCTTCTACCTGGACCACGACCGGCGCGGCGACTATGCCGTGGAGGGCACGGTGTTCTCCCAGACGGCGAACGCCCTCGACTTCTCCGATCCCGTCACGGTGCTCTATGGGCATAACATCGTGGACGACGGCATGTTCGCCACGCTGCACCGCTTCGAGGACCCGTCGTTCTTCGCCGAGAATGGGGAGTTCTACCTGTACACGCCGGGGCACATCCTCGTGTACCAGGTGGTGGCGGCCTACGAGTACGACGACCGCCATATCCTGAACTCGTTCGACTTCGCGGACCCCGCGGTGCGCGAGGCCTACTTCGCCTCGGTGCTGGCTCCCGACGACCCGCAGGCGAACGTGCGCGACGGCGTCGTGCTGCACGCGGACAGCCGCCTCGTGCAGCTGAGCACCTGCCGCTCGGCCCTCACGAGCGATCCGGTGCGCTACCTCGTGACCGGCGTGCTCGTGGAGGATCGCCCCACGGCGTAGCCGCCGCAAGGCGCCGCGAGCGGCTGCGGCGCCGCATCCGGTTTCGCAGGGGAGGAGCCCTCTTTCGCCCAGCGGGTTGCGCCGGGCGCGGGCGTGCCGCAGCATGGGAGTGCTGTGGTTTGCCCGAGCGCTCTTTTGCGGGGGCGCGACGACGAGAGAGGTTATCATCATGAAGAAGAGACTGGCGGCGCTCCTGTGCGCCGCGATGCTGACGGCCGCCCTGCCCGTGCTCGCATGGGCCGACGAGACGCCGACCGCGGCGCCGGGTGCGACCGGTGGCGACGGGGGCGCTGCCCCGGTCGCGGGGACGGCGGACAAGCCGATCGAGCCTCGGCAGATGAGCGCCTCCGCGAACAGGTCCGAGCTGCACGGCGAGACGACTGCGTCGGACTTCGGCATCGCCTGGGTCACCGAATCGATCGACGATTCGCTAAGCGAGCAGGACACGTACCGGGTCGTAGCCAAGCAGGCGACCAAGAAGATCGCTTTCGCCGTTACCCCCTCGGGCGAGTTCGCCGATTGCGCCAAGATCGAGGTGCACGTGAAGCCGGACAGCAGCACCGCGGGCGTCGCCAAGACGTTCGAGGTGACGAGGCCCTCCAAGGATGCGCCCTTCAACTTCACGTCCGAGATCTTCAACCTGGGCGACCAGACGGGCGACAATACCTACAACGCCGACTTCCTCGTGGCGATCGTGCCTTCCGAGGGCGGCTTCGACGAGCCGGCCCCGGATGCCGCCTCCGGCATCGACACGGGCGCGAAGTCGCCCAAGACCGGCCTTGCCACCGGGGCCGTCGCCGCGGGCTCCGTTTTGCTGCTGGCCGCTGCAGGCGGCGTCGCCGTCGCCCTGCGCAGGAAGCTTGACGCGTAGCGCGCAGCCAAGCGATCGCAGCCGCCTGCACCATGCAGGCGGCTGCGCCGTTCTTTCGGGAAAGAGGCACCCTTTTCCCGATTTCTGCATAAAAGGGGTTACCAAACTGTTTCAAACCGCCTATACTGCCCCCAGTCCTTTAAAAGCGGTACAGAGAGACCGACAAGGTAACACCCAGCAAGCGCTCACCTGAACAAGAGCGCGCGCACGATGTGAGCCTTTGTCTGTCGCGGAGGCTTTTTTCATGCCCGGCGACGGACGCCCGCGAGGCGGGGGAGCGCGAAGGCGCGAGCCGGCAAGGCGGGACAGGGTCGCCTGTACCATCCCGAACGGAAGGGGTGGGTGCATGACCGAAACAGGCACGGTCAAGACCGTCTGCATGGATGCGGACGAGATCGAGCGGTCGTTGACGCGCATAGCGCATCAGATCCTCGAGGCGAACAAGGGCGCGGGCAACATTGCGCTCGTCGGCATCGTGACGCGGGGCGATCTGCTCGCCAAGCGCCTGGCCGAGAAGATCGAGGCCATCGAGGGCACGAAGGTGCCGCTCGGCAAGCTCGACATCAGCTTCTACCGCGACGACTTCGCGACGCACTTCGCCCCCGAGGTGCACTCCACCGACATCTTCTTCGACCTCGACGGCAAGGACGTCGTGCTCGTGGACGACGTGCTGTACACCGGCCGCACCATCCGCGCCGCGCTCGACGCGCTCATGGACATCGGCCGCCCCCGGACGGTGCAGCTGGCCGTGCTGGTGGACCGCGGGCACCGCGAGCTGCCCATCCGCGCCGACTTCGTGGGCAAGAACGTGCCGTCGGCCTCCGGCGAGAACGTGCGCCTCTTCCTGGAGGAGACGGACGGCAAGTCCGAGGTCGAGATTCTGGAAATCGCACCGGGTTCCCGCGCGGGCTCGGCGCCGCTGGGAGGTGAATAGGGCATGGCCTTCAACCACAAGCACCTGATCGATATCACGGAGTACTCCGCCGACGACATCATGACCGTCCTGGAGACCGCCGTCCGCTTCAAGGAGGTCAACGAGCGCCGCATCAAGCAGGTGCCCACCTTGAAGGGCGTCACCGTGGTCAACATGTTCAACGAGCCGTCCACGCGCACGCGCTCCTCGTTCGAGATCGCCGAGAAGCGCCTCTCCGCCAACAGCCTGAACTTCGGCGGCAGCTCCACCTCCACGGTGAAGGGCGAGAGCCTGGTGGACACGGTGGAGACGCTCTGCGCCTACAAGATCGACATGATCATCGTCCGCGACAAGCACGCCGGCGTGCCGCGCAAGATCGCCGACGTCTCCGGCGCGCACGTCATCGACGCGGGCGACGGCAAGCACCAGCACCCCACGCAGGCGCTGCTCGACCTGTACTCCATCTGGGAGGTCAAGGGCGACCTCGCGGGCCTCAAGGTGGGCGTCGTGGGCGACATCGGCCACTCCCGCGTGTGCGGCTCGCTCATCCCCGCGCTCAAGATCATGGGCTGCGAGGTCACGGTCATCGCACCGCCCACGCTCCTGCCGGCGCGCCCCGACGTCCTCGGCGCGGACCACGTGACCACGAAGCTCGACGAGGCGCTGCCCGAGCTCGACGTGGTGTACATGCTGCGCATCCAGCGCGAGCGCCTCGAGGGCGCGCCGTACCCGAGCTTGCGCGAGTACAATATGCTCTACGGCCTCACGAAGGAGCGCGAGCCCCTCATGAAGCCCGACGCCCTCATCTGCCACCCCGGTCCCATCAACCGCGGCGTGGAGCTCGACAGCTACATGGCCGACCACCCGAAGCGCTCGGTCATTCTCGATCAAGTCTACGCCGGCATCCTCACGCGCATGGCGGAAATGTATCTTCTTTTGGGAGGGAGCGAAGATGGCCTTACTGCTTAAGAACGCCCACGTGATCGACCCGCAGGTCGGTCTGAACGAAACGGCCGACATCCTCGTGCGCGACGGGAAGATCGTCGAGATCGGCCAGAACCTGACCATGGAGAAGGGCGTCGAGCGCGACCTGGCGGGCAAGATCGTCGTGCCCGGCCTCGTGGACATGCACGTGCACCTGCGCGAGCCCGGCTACGAGCAGAAGGAAGACATCGCCTCCGGCACGCGCGCCGCGGCCCACGGCGGCTTCACGGCGGTGTGCTGCATGCCCAACACGAAGCCCATCATCGACAGCGCCGTCGGGGTGGAGTACGTGAAGTCCCGCGCGGCGGCGGTCGGCAAGTGCCGCGTGCACGTGGCCGGCTCCTGCTCGCAGGGCCTGGCGGGCGAGACCCTCTCCGAGATGGGCGACATGGTGGCCCACGGCGCCGTCGCCTTCACCGACGACGGCCGCGGCGTGCAGGGCGCGGGCATGATGCGCCGCGTCATGGACTACGCCGCCCAGTTCGACCGCGTGGTGATGAGCCACTGCCAGGACGAGGACCTCGTGGGCGCCGGCCAGGTGAACGAGGGCGTCGCATCCACGCGCCTGGGGATGCTCGGCTGGCCGGCCGAGGGCGAGGAGATCCAGATCGCCCGCGACATCGCCATCTGCCGCCTCACCGGCTGCCCGCTGCACGTCCAGCACCTCTCCACCGCGCGCGGCCTGGAGCTCGTGCGCGCCGCGAAGGCCGAGGGCCTGCCCGTCACCTGCGAGGTCACGCCGCACCACCTGTTCCTCACCGAGGACGCCATCGGCGACGACTACAACACCTTCCTCAAGGTGAACCCGCCGCTGCGCACGGCCGAGGACGCCGCCGCGCTTATCGAGGGCGTCGTGGACGGCACGGTGGACGCCATCGTCACCGACCATGCGCCGCACACCGAGTACGAGAAGAACTGCGAGTTCGAGCTGGCGCCCTTCGGCATGACCGGCTTGGAGACGGCGCTCGCGCTCGTCATCACCAACCTGGTGGCGCCCGGCAAGATCACCTGGGAGCGCGCCGTGGAGCTCATGGCCGTGCGCCCGCGCGCCATCCTGCGCGTCGAGCGCGTGGCTCTCGAACCGGGCGCCGTGGCCGACCTCACGGTCGTCGACCCGGAGGCTGCCTGGACGGTGGAGGCCGACGGCTTCCTCTCGAAGGCGACGAACTCGGGCTTCATCGGCGCCGAGCTCACCGGCCGCGCCACCGACGTCTACGTGGCCGGCTACGCCACCCTCGAGGACGGCGCCATCGTCGAGTAGGCGCGTGCGCGCGCAACTATGCGCTGCCTGTCTGCACTGCGAGCGGGGAGTTGGGCGATCGCCCAACTCCCCGCTTCATTATGGTTTCGCACCAGGTGCTTCTCGCGGATTGGGTGCCGGTTGGGGATGGGCGGTTCGGTTAGCTGTCTATCAGGTAGGGAATGGTGACCATGGCGACATTTCGGCGTCCTACCAGGGCTGATTCAAGCATGAGCGTCGTCTGGTTGTGCAGGGGCATCTGCCATATTTTCGTCACGAGCTGGGGTATCACGATGGTAAGGGTCTCGTGTTTTTCCAGCTCGCCCAACTTCTCGTCGATGTGGTCGAGGAGCACTTCGTTCACGTTACGGTAGGGTGCCTTCTCTATAACCAGGGGAATGGAGATCTCCAGTTTCTGATAGTCGGCTTTGAACCGCCTTGTAGCCTGGGCGCTCACTTTTACATGGTAGACCTCGATGTTGTCGCTCAGCCCGCGCGCGTAGTTGAGGGTCTTTATGAACGGCTTGTTGATGGCGTAGGCGGGTATGATGATGCGTGCCTTCGGAGCCTCGGCTAAGAGCAACCGCTTAGCTCTTTCGTTGTCGTTGAGGCCGAGCGCTTTCTTCACGTTTTGATAGTGGTGGAAGATTGCGTTCATTGCCCACGCAGCGCAGCCTATAGCAAGCAAGGATATCCAGGCGCCGGCCAAGAAGTTCGATGACACGATGATCGCGAATACGAGGGCAGTTACCGCGGCGCCTGCACCGTTGATGAGCGCCTTGCGCATCCACGATCTACAGCGCTTGCGTCGCCAGTGAATTACCATGCCTCCTTGCGCAAGGGTGAACGAGAGGAAAACGCCTGCTGCGTACAGGGGTATGAGCAGGTGGGTGTCGCCGTTGAAGGCGACAACGAGCACGATGGCGAACGTCGAGGCGAACACGATGCCGTGTGAGTAAACGAGGCGGGATCCTTTGTCCGCGAAGCGCTTGGGGAGGAAGCTATCCTGTGCCAAGAGTGACATGAGCTGGGGCAATCCGTTATAGGCGGTGTTGGCGGCAAGCAGGAGGATGAGCGCGGTGGTTGTTTGGATAAGATAGAAGCCAATACTGTCGCTGCCAAATACCCCCGCTGCAATCTGGGCTATCACGGTCAGGTTGTCGGCAGGCGCGGCGTGGTAGAGCATCGCGAGGGCGCACGAGCCCCCGAAAATGCACAGGACTATCAGGCCGAGCGCGACGAGGGTCACCTTTGCGTTGCGGCGCGAGGGGTCGGAGAAGTTCGGCACGCTGTTGCTGATGGCTTCCACGCCGGTCAGTGCGGAGCATCCTGATGAGAAGGCGTGCAGGAACAAGAAGAGGGTTAGATCTCCGGTTGTTTGAGAGAGCTGGGCTGCCTGCTCGGCGGGCTCGACCTGGCCGAGCGCGGCCTTGACCGCGCCAATGGCGATCATCGCGAGCATCGACGCCACGAAGAAGTAGGTCGGCAGGCCGAACGCTTTGGACGATTCGCGCAATCCCCGCAGGTTCCCCACGGTGAGAAGCAAGATAAACAGGACGATCAGGGGCACCCTGAGGGGTTCGACCTGCGGGATGGCCGAGACTATGGCGGCGGCCCCTGAGCACGAGCTTACGGCGATGGTCAGCATGTAGCCTATGATCAGCCCCGATGCGGCAATAAGGGAGGGGATGCGCCCGAGGTTCTCCCGGGCAACGCTGTAGGCGCCTCCCCCTTGCGGGTAGGCGTCGATGACCTGTCGGTAGCAGAGTATGAGCATGAACAGGAGCCCGATGATAACCCCTGCCACACCGAGCATGGGTGTATAGGCCGCCATGCCCAGCACGGGCACGAGCACAAGAAGAATTTCCTCGGTGGCGTAGGCGACAGAGGAGATGGCATCGCTTGACAAGACGGGCAGACCCCATAAAACTCCGTATCTCTGGGCCTGGAGCTCGGAGCTTCGTAGCGGCTTGCCTATCAGGCGGTACTTCAGCGCGTTAGCGTTCATCTTCGTCCCTGTTGAAAGGCTTCTCAACTCGGCGCTGGCGATGTCGAATCAAGAGCGGATGCTCCCATATCGGAATCAATGAAGGGTTTACTCCTCCTTATTCGGAAGGTCAAGAGAAAAGCGGTTGACGCACTGAAAACCAAGTCTACGGTCTTTTAATCGCAATTTTCCCTTGTCGGGCGAAGGGTCCGACAAGTGTTCCGGGTGCAAAGGCCAAGGCGCTCAACCCAGAACGGCATTCTACGCCTCCTCGCCGCCCGCCCCGGAGCCCTTGCGCGCGAGGTCGATGAGCTCCTGCTGCGAGTGCACGCCGCACTTGGAGAAGATGCTGCGCACGTGCGAGCTCACCGTGTTGATGGACACGGTGAGCTCGTCGCGGATGTAGGGGCGGCTGCGCCCGGCCAGGAGCAGCGCCGCCACGTCCGTCTCGCGGCTTGTCAGGTCGAAGGACGCCTGGAGCGCGCGGGCCTCCTGCTCGAACAGGGCATCCAGGTTGGGCCCCGCACCGTCTGCGCCCGTCGCGCCCGCCGCGCCGTCCTCGCCGCGGCTGCGGGTGCGGTTGAACACCCACTGCGGGTTGAAGCCCGTGACCATGATGGCGAACGCCACGGCCGTGAGCAGCACCGACGACAGCACCATGAGCCCCTTCTCGTCCAGCGAGAGCACGGCGTAGAGCCCTGCGAGGCAGCCGAGGAAGATGCCGAGCCCCTCGCCGAGCGCGTACACGCCGAACACGGTGAGCGCCGGGGAGCCGGTGCGCCGCAGGTACTTGCAAGCGCCCAGCCAGCAGCCGAACTGCACGCCGAACATCCCCAGGAAGTTGATGGCGTAGGCTGCAAGGCGCAGGGTGGGGTTGCCGTAGTCGATGAAGATGGGCACGTAGCTCAGCATGAACAGCGGCAGGATCCAACGGTAGGCGAGCGAGATGTTCAGGTAGCGCGACAGCCGCAGGCACAGTGCCAGCATGACGAGCGACAGCACGCAGGCGCACGTGAACGGTATGAGGAAGTGGGCGATGCGGTCGCCCATGATCTCCGGCGTGGCCACCACGCGGAAGAACGCCACCTGCACCCACGACACGCATGCGAGCACGCCGAACGAGAGCAGCCCGCGGTGCGCGCGCGGCCGCGGGCGGGCTGCCGGGGCCGGAGGGCGCCCCTCGCCGCGGCGTCGGCAGGCGAGCCAGAACGACAACGCTATCATGGCGAGCAGCAGCACGAGGAAGGGGATGGAGCCCCGCTTCGTGAGCAGCAGCACGAAGTAGAGCGCGAAGGCCACCGTGAACGACAGGGGTATGGCGAACTCGACGTGGGCCTCGTCGTAGGAGCCCAGACGGTCGCTCCACAGCATGGCGAACAGCGCCACGGCGATGCCCGTGAGGGCGCCGCCCGGCACATGGAACGCCCAGACGGTGCCGAACCGGTCGGTCCAGGCGAGCCAGGTGAGCATGTTGCCCGCCACGGCGCAGGCGAGCGCGGCGGCCCCGAAGCCGCGCCGGCGCACGAGCGCCGCAGGGTCGGGCACCAGGCGCGCCGCCACGATGCCGCCCAGCCCGCCAAGGCCCTCGAACAGGCCGCTCACCATCCAGATGCGCTCCAGGTTGTAGTTCGTCAGCGTACCGTCGATGGCGGCGTCGTGCGTGGCCAGCCCGCAGCCGAACAGCGTGCAGAACACCCAGCCCAAGAAGAGCGCGAAGCCGATGGTCTCGCGCCGGTACAGCGGAAGGTTCCGCCGATAGTACTCTCTCAAACGCCCTCACCTCCCAGCGGCTGATTATAGTACAGGCGTGCCTGCGATCCGCGCGCAACCTGCGGGCCCTACTCCACCCAACTAGAGTCCAAGCAGGCAAAACGGAAACATCACCTGGATCAGGTGAGGGGTTTAGGCGGGATTGTCCAGCCAAAACGCCTCGATAAGGTGATGAAGTGCGCCGGCCCGGCGCCTAGGCTTGAAAGCTGTTGTGTTCGTTCTCTGGCATAAGGAGGAGGAGAGTATGGGATCTATGGACATCGACCGGCGCACGTTCGTCGGCGCGATGGGCGCCCTGGGCGCGCTGTCGGCCGCGCTCGGCAGCCAGCCGCGCGCGGCCGTTGCGGCCGAGTCGGCGTTCCCGGCACCGGCCAAGGGCAAGCCCGTCGAGGCGAGCGTCGACCCGAAGACCGGCGACGTGACCGTCAACGAGGACGTGGTCGTGCGCTATTCCGGCTGCGTGGGGTGCTACTGCTCGTGCGGCAACCGCGTGAAGCTCGACCGCGAGACGGGCAGCGTGCTGGGCGTGGGCGGCAACCCCTACAACCCGGCCGATGCGTACCCGTTCCTGGACTTCGAGGCGCCCCTCACCGAGGCGTACCAGTCCTTGAGCTACGCCAACGGCAAGGGCAACCAGCTGCGCGGCACCGTGTGCGGCCGCGGCAACGGCACGTTGGACGGCTACACCCAGCCCGACCGCATCACCGTGCCGCTCAAGCGCGCCGGCAAGCGCGGCGAGGGCAAGTGGAAGGCCATCGGCTGGGACCAGCTCATCAAGGAGGTCACGGAAGGCGGCAAGCTGTTCGCCGAGATCGGCGAGGACCGCGAGGTCATGGGCTTCAAGGAGCTCCATGACACGAAGACGCCGATGAACCCCGACGAGCCGGGCCTCGGCCCCGTGTCCAACCAGCTGGTCATGCTGGGCAGCCGCTCGGACGGCCGCGGCAACTTCAGCAGCCGCTTCGCCTCGACGTTCGGCACGATCAACGCCTACGGGCACGCCAGCAGTTGAGCGGTCGCCAACTCAGCGAGTTCGCTGGCACAAGCAGGTAAGAACGGCCTCACCCCCGAGCCGGAGGAGGCCGAGTACGCAATCTGGCTGGGCGCCTTCCCGGGCGGCAGCATGATCAACTTCCAGAGCTCCGGCAAGCGCACGCTCAAGAACCTCGCGGCCGGGAAGCTCAAGATCGACGTGCTCGACTGCACGCTCGCCAACGGTTCCGTGACGCCCACCATCCCGGGCATCAACTGGATACCCATCAAGCCCGCCACGAACGCCGCGTTCTGCGCCGCGCTCGTGCAGAAGATCATCGCCGACAAGACCTACAACGCCGACGCCATCTCCTTCACCACCCAGAAGGCGGCCGTCGAGGGCGGGTACGGCGCCTACACGAACGCCACGTACCTGGTCATCGTCGACGAGAACCATCCGAACTACCGCAAGCTCATGCGCGCGGCGGATGCGGGCATCGACGCGCCCGAGGAGAAGGACAAGGACGGCAAGGCGGTCGAGCAGTACGTGGTCATCGACGCTGCCACCGGGCAGCCGGCGCTGCACTCCGCGTGCAGCAAGGGCACGCTCGAGTTCGAGGGCGAGGTGAACGGCGTCGCGGTGCGCACCGGCTTCTCGCTCCTCACCGAGACGGTGAACGAGTACACCATGGACGAGTACGCCGAGATCACCGGCGTGTCCGTGGAGGACCTGGAGCGCATTGCCCGCGAGTACACCTCGCACGGCACCCGCGTGGGCATCTGCCACAAGGGCGGCTCGGCTGCCTCGGTCAACGGCATCGACACGGTCATGGGGGCCGCGGTGCTCCATGCCATCGTGGGCGCGAACCAGATGATCGGCGGCAACGCCCCCAACAGCCCGGCACCTACGACGACGGGCAACGGCAAGCGCTACAAGCTGGGCGCCATCGAGGGCAAGCCCGACGTCTCCACGAAGAACGCGTGCTACATCTCGCGCACGGTGAAGGCCTGGAAGAAGACCGACGAGTACAAGAATCGCGTGGCGGCCGGCGAGAAGGACCCCAAGCCGCTCATGCCCTGGTTCGCCAACGGCGCGGCCTCCGACAGCCAGGCGCTGCTCTCCATCGTGAACAAGTACCCCTACCAGGCGAAGATCCTCACCTCCTTCATGTGCAACACGATCCAGGCCACGCCGGGCGCCATGCGCGACGAGGTCGTGGAGCGTTTGTGCGACCCCGAGGTGCTGCCGCTGCACATCGTGTGCGACGTGTTCGTGGGCGAGCACGCCCAGTACGCCGACTACATCGTGCCCGACGTCACCCCCTACGAGAGCTTCGGCCTGCCCACCACGGGCACCACGTTCACCGGCTACGGCACCACCGTGCGCTGGCAGGTGAAGGAGCCGGAGAGCATGAAGCTGGCCGACGGGCGCCATGCCAGCTGGGAGACGTTCCTGGCCGACGTGGCCGAGGCGTGCGGTCTGCCCGGATGGGGCGAGGGCGCCATCAAGGATGTGGACGGCAAGGCGTGGCCGCTGCGCGATGCCGCCGACTTCTACCTGAAGGCGGTCGCGAACCTGGCCTACGCCGAGGAGCCGGTGGCCGACATCGACGCGCAGGAAGCGCACCTCCAGGGCCTCGACGAGCTGCCCGACAGCTTCAAGGCGGCCGTGTCCGACGAGGAGTGGCCCAAGGTGCAGAGCGTGCTCTCGCGCGGAGGGCGCTACTGGCCCATGTCCTACGTGCACGACGCCGACGGGAGGCGCAGCCGCGGGTACCAGGACGAGAACCAGGCGTACTTCTACAGCGAGAAGCGCGCGACGAACAGGAACTGCTACTCGGGAAAGCAGCTGCCCGGCACGCTGCGCTACAACCCCGAGACGTTCACCGACCTGTCGCCCATGGAGGACCACTTCTCGCGCGAGGAGTACCCGTTCGGCGCCTCGGAGCACAAGCCGCGCTTCCGCTCCATCTCCATGCTGTCGAACAGCCCGGTCATGCGCGACCTGTGCAGCCACAACTACATCGAGCTCAACCGCGAGGACGCGGCCGAGCTGGGCATCAAGGACGGCGACTTGGTACGCGCCACCACGCCGCTCGGCGACGTGAGCGAGGGCGTCGCCATGGTGCGCGCCGGACAGGTGAAGGGCGCGTTCGCCCTCGCGTTCGGCTACGAGCACCAGAACTACGGCGCCCAGGACATCGAGGTGGACGGCAAGGCCACGAAGGGCGACCCGGCCATCGCGGCAGGCGTGCGCATCCACCAGATGCTCGACCCCACGGTCACGGGCGTCACCGGCGACGACGTCATCAGCATCATCGCCGAGAACGACGCGGCGTCGCCCGGCCGTTGCGGCGGCATGTTCAAAATCGAGAAGGCTTAAGGGGGTAAGCGATCATGAACGAGAAAAAGCTTGGCATGCTGATCGATCTCTCCCTGTGCATCGGCTGCAACGCGTGCACCGTGGCCTGCAAGCGCGAGAACGACGTGCCCCTGGGCGCGTTCAACACCTGGATCGAGAGCTTCGACGTGGAGCGTCCCGACGGGCGCATCGCCCGCGCGAACGTGCCCAAGCAGTGCAACCACTGCGCCGACGCGCCCTGCGTGAAGGTGTGCCCCACGGGCGCGAGCTACCGCGCCGAGGACGGCACGGTGCAGATCGACCAGGACAGGTGCATCGGCTGCAAGTACTGCATGGCGGCGTGCCCGTACCAGGTGCGCTACCAGGTGGAGACCGGCGAGGTGCAGAAGTGCACGTTCTGCCATCACCGCACGGGCGTGGGCCTGCTGCCCGCCTGCGTGGGCACGTGCGTGGGCTACGCCCGCACCTTCGGCGACCTGAACGACCCGGAGAGCGACATCTCGAAGCGCCTGGCCGAGGCGAACGGCGGCGACGTCCTGTACGAGGACCTGGGGCTTAACCCCTCGCTGTACTATATCGGACTCAAGGAAACCGAGGCCATGCCGGTCGCGTCCGCCATCCACCGCGGCGGCAACGTCATGAAGCCGTACGAGGGGTGATGAAGATGGTTTGGGATGCATTCATAGCTGTTTACCTGTTCCTGGCCGGCCTGGGTGCCGGGGCGTTCGTCCTAGGCGCGCTCACGAACTGGGCCAAGACCCCGGCGCCGCGCATGAAGAGGATCGCGTTCGTCATCGCGCCGGTGGCCGTGGCCGTGGGCACGCTCGTGCTGGTGGTCGATGCGAAGGCCGGGTTCGCCAACCCGCTGCGCTTCTTCCTGCTGGTTTCCAACCTGAACTCCGTCATGGCCTGGGGCGTCATCATCTTGAGCGTGTTCTTGGCGGTGAGCGTGGTGGACTTGGTGCTGCTGCTCGTGCGCAAGAAGACGCCGAAGGCGCTCGACGTGGTCGGCATGGTGCTGGCCGTGTGCGTGGCCGCCTACACGGGCGTGCTGCTGGGCGACGCGGGCCTCGCGTTCCCGCTTTGGAACATGGCCATCCTGCCGTTGCTGTTCGTGGTGTCGGCCGCTTCCACCGGCATCGCCGCGGTGCTGCTGGTCACGTACCTTGCGGCGCCCGACGAGGTGGAGGCTCTGCCGTTCCTGCCCAAGGCGGGGCTCGTCCTGCCGGTGCTGGAGCTGGTGCTCGTGGCCGTGCTGCTGGGCGTGACGGCCGGCTCGTCGGGCTCGGCGGCTGCAGCCGGCGCGGCCTCGGTGGCGAATCTCGTGTCCGGCGCCTACGCCGTGCCGTTCTGGCTCGGGTTCGTGGTGGTGGGCTTGGTGCTGCCGTTCGCGCTCGAGCTCGCGCGGCATCGTGGTGCAGGCGCGCCGAAGGCTGCTGCGGTCGTTGGCGCTGCCGCACCGGGCGCCGGTTCGGACGGCTCCGCTGCCGCCGCAGCGGCCGGCTCGGGCAAGGCGCTCGCCCTCGTGGGCGAGGCCGGCGTGCTCGTGGGCGGCTTCATGCTGCGCTACCTGGTGATCATGGCCGCGCTGGCGGTCGTGTTCGCCTAGCGTATGCTATGCTGGGGGCGGGGGCCTGCGGGCCCTCGCCCCCGCCCGTCTTGCCCGGCACGGCCGGCGGACGCTCGGGAGGGCGCCCGCCGGCCGTGCCGGACGGACCCGTTTTCCCCAAGGCAATGGAGGTACTTCCCGTGGACGATGCAACGCCCCTTTCTTCCGATGAGCTGCGCGGCTTCGCCGTCATCGCCGAGGCCTGCGCCGAGGCGTTCCTGAACGAGCCCTCCGCGCAGATCGTGGACGACGTGGCCCGCGTGGCGCAGGCGCTCGGCGACGGCCGCTTCGACGGCGTCGTGGCCGACGAGGCGCTGCGGCAGCGCTACAGCGAGCGCTTCTTCGTGCCCACGAGCCCGCTCTACGTTCCGCTCTCCGAGTGCAGCGTGCGCGGTGCGGCCGGAGAGGGGGGCCGCGTGCGGTACGCGCCCGCCTCGGGCGCCCAGGCCGACCACGTGCTGAAGTGCTACCGGGCCGTCGGCTTCGACTACCGGGCGCTTGCGGGATTCGGCCCGGCCGTGGGCAGCCTGCACCCCGACTCGCTGGCCGCCGAGCTCGCGTTCATGGCGTTTTTGGCCCGCGCGGCCTCCGAAGCGGCGGGGGATGACCCGGCGGCGTCCGGGCGCGCGGCGGAGCTGCTGTGCCAGTTCGCCCGCGAGCATGCGAACGCGTGGCTGCCGAAGGCCGCCCGCCTGCTGGCGGCCGGCGACGACGACCTCTACGCCCGCGCCGCCGCCCTGGCCGCCGATGCGGTTGGGTCGATCGCCGGGTAGGCTTGCCCTTCGCGAAGGGTTCCCTTCCGGCGGCTCGCCGCGTGACGGCAGGTCGCCGGCAGGGGAGGGGGCTCAGTCCTCGCTGTCGCTGCGGGCATTGCGTGCGAGCACCATGAGCTCCTGCTGGGAATGCACGCCGCATTTCGCGAAGATGCTGCGCACGTGCGTGCTCACCGTGTTGATGGACACCACGAGCTCGTCGCGGATGAACGGCCTGCTGCGGCCTTCGAGCAGCAGGGCGGCCACGTCCGTCTCGCGCTCGGTGAGGCCGAACCGGTTTTGCAGGTCGACGGCCTCGTCCAGGAAGATCGCCTCGGGCGCGGCCCGCGAGGCGGACGCGGCCTTCGGGTCCTCGGGCGCTCGGCCGCGTGGGGCGTGGCTGCCGTGGAACACCCAGTTCGGGTTGAATCCCGTGGCCATGGCCACGAACACCACGAGCGACATGAGCGCGATCGACAAGGCGACGATGCCCTGCATGTCGAGCGACTTCACGGCGAACAGGCCGCCGAGGCTGCCGAGGAAGATGCCCGCGCCCTCGCCGAGCGCATAGCGGCTGAACAGATCCACCGTGCCGCCGCCCTTGCGTCGAAGGTACTTGCATGCGCCGATCCAGCATCCGAACTGAACGCCGAACATGCCGAGGAAGTTGATGGCATAGGCCAGGATGCGCAGATCGACGTTGCCGTAGTCGATGATGATGGGCACGTAGCTAAGCATGAACAGCGGCAGGCTCCACCGGTACGCCAACGACACGTTCAGGTAGCGTGACATGCGCATGCACAGCAGCAGCATGACGAGCGACGTCACGCAGGCGAACGAGAACGGGATGAGGTAGTGGGTGAACCGGTTGCCCGACAGCTCGGGCGTGGAGAGGACGCGGAAGAACGCGATCTGCACCCATGAGGCGAACGCGAGCAGGGTGAACGATCGCAGCCCGCGATGGCCCGCCGCGCGGCCCTCCGCCCCGGCGTCAAAGGGAGGGCATGCATCGCCGCCGCGCGCAAGGTGCATGGAGCCGAAGCACATGGCGGCCACGAGCAAAAGCACGACGAGGCCGCTTTCCTTCGTGAGGAGGATGACGAAGTACAGCAAGAACGTGCAGCAGGCGATCGACTCCGGGCAGCTTGCGCGCGATCAGCATGCCCGCGATGCCGCCGAGCGCCTCGAACAGGCCGCAGGTGAGCCAGATATGCTCCAGGTGGTACGTGGTCGGCACGCAGGCGATGGGCTCCTTGGCCGAGGACAGCCCGCAACCGAACAGGGCGCAGTACACCCACGCAAGAAAAAGCGCGAAGCCGATGGTCTCGCGCCAATGGGCCGATAGATTTTCACGGAAACGATCGATCATGCGCCCCTCCCTCGTATGGCGTAAGTATACCGGAGCGCCCTTGCCTGCCACTGTCGAAGTTGCGCACCAACAAGTTCCCGATCAGGTAAAACGATAATTTCACCGGATTAGGTGAGGCGTTCACGTTCAGGGTTCCGGACTTCTCGATCCGCAAAACACCCCGATCAGGTGATGATCTGCGCCTGATTAATCCGTAGACTCCACTGCGTCGTATCCAAGGACAAGGAGAGAGGCAAGGAGGAGGATATGGTTCAAGCGAACATGGATCGAAGGACGTTCGTCGAGGCGCTCGGCGCCTTGGGAGCCCTGTCGATCGCCGGCGTGGGGATAGGGTCCCAGCCGTCCGTGGCGGTGGCTGCGGAATCGGCGTTCCCGCCGCCGCAGACCGGCAAGCCCGTCGAGGCGAAGGTCGATCCCAAGACGGGCGACGTGTCCGTCAACGAGGACGTGATCGTGCGCTACTCGGGATGCGTGGGATGCTACCAATCGTGCGGCAACCGCATCAAGCTCGACCGCGCTACCGGCCGGGTGCTCGGCGTGGGCGGCAACCCCTACAATCCGTCGGGCGCCGTCAAGCCGCTTCCGTTCGAAGCGCCGCTCGAGGAGGCGTACCGTTCCATGAGCTACGCCAACGGGGCGGGAAACCTCACGCGCGGCACGATCTGCGGGCGCGGGAACGGCACGCTCGACGCGGTCAGCCAGCCCGGGCGCATCACCACGCCGCTCAAGCGCGCCGGCAAGCGCGGCGAGGGCAAGTGGAAGCCCATCGGCTGGGACCAGCTTCTCAAGGAGGTAACCGAGGGCGGCAAGCTGTTCGCCGAGATCGGGGAAGACCACGATATCGAGGGCTTCAAGGCCGTGCACGACACCGTCACGCCCATCAACCCCGAGCAGCCCGACCTGGGCCCGAAGTCCAACCAGATCATCATCTGGAACACGCGCGCCGACGGGCGTCGCCAGCTGAACGCGCGCTTCGCGCAGACCTTCGGCACGGTGAACAACTTCAGTCACAACTCCAGTTGAGGCGCTGCCGGCGGAGCGAGTTCGCTCTACAAGAACAGCAGCAATGGTTGCGGCCTCGATATCGACGAGTCCGAGTACATCCTTTGGAGCGGTGCCTTCCCCGGGGGCAACGGCGGGCTCCAGACGAACAGCAAGCACCTGATCCCCCGACTGCTCGACGGCTCTCTGAAGGTAGACGTTCTGGACCCGACTTTGGCGAACGGGCTCGTGACGCCCACGATGCCCGGTATCAACTGGATACCCATCAAGCCGGCGACCAACGGCGCGCTCTACGCCGCCATCGTGCAGATCATGATGCGCGACAAGACCTACAACGCCGACGTCCTGTCCTTCCCCCAGCAGAAAGCGGCCGAGGCCGCCGGGTACGGGGCGTTCACCAACGCGGCCTATCTCGTCATCGTCGACGAGAACCATCCGAACTACCGCAAGCTCATGCGCGCGGCCGATGCCGGCATCGACGTGCCGGAGGAGAAGACGGCGGACGGCATGGCGGTGCAGCACTACGTGGTCATCGACGCCGAGACGAACGAGGCGGCGGCCCACACCTCCTGCGACAAGGCCGTCTTCGACTACGAGGGCGAGGTGAACGGCGTGAAGGTGCGCACCGGCTTCGCCATGATGCGCGATACGGTGAACGCCTACACGCTTGAAGAGTATGCCGAGATCACCGGCGTTCCCGTCGCGGAGATCGAGCGCATGGCGAAAGAGTACACCTCCCATGGCGTGAAGGTGAGCGTCAACGCCGGGGCGGGCTCCACCGCCGGCGTGAACGGGTTCGACACCCCGAACGGCCGCGAGGTGCTCCGCGCGCTGGTCGGCTCGAACCAGATGACAGGCGGCTCGTTCCCGTCCGGCATGCCGAACGTCGAGGGCAAGGGCGCGGCCCGGTACGACCTGACCACGGTCAAGGGCCAGCCGGGCGTCACGACGAAGAACGCCACCATCCTGTCGCGCGGCGGCAAGGCATGGGAGAAGACCGACGAGTACAAGAACCGGGTGGCCAAGGGCGAGAAGGACCCCAAGCCGATGCTGGAGTGGTTCACGACCGGCACGCAGTCCGACTCGCAGGCGCTCATGTCCGTGGTCAACCAGTACCCCTACCAGTGCAAGATCATGATGACCTGGATGTGCAACGTCATCCAGGCAACCCCGGGCGCCATGCGCGACGAGGTCGTCGAGCGTCTGAAGGACCCCGCGGTGCTTCCCCTGCACATCGTGTGCGACGTCGTCATCGGCGAGATGGCGCAGGTGGCCGACTACATCGTGCCTGACGTGACGCAGTACGAGAGCTTCGGCCTCCCCTCGGGCGGCGGCAGCTACGGCGCCGAGGTGCGCTGGCAGGCGAAGACGCCCGAGACCCCCGAGCTCGAGGACGGGAGCTACCTGTGCTGGGAGACGCTCCTGATCGACGTGGCGAAGGCGTGCGGCCTGCCCGGCTGGGGCGAGGACGCGATCCCCGATGCCGAGGGCGCCATGCACCCCTTCAACAATGCGGCCGATTACTATTTGAAGGCGGTGGCGAACCTCGCCTACGCCGACACGCCCGTCGCCGACATCGACGAGGCCGAGATGAGGCTGCAGGGGCTCGACGAGCTCCCCAGGAACTTCAAGGCCGCGGTGAGCGAGGAGGAGTGGCCGAAGGTCCTCAACGTGCTCTCGCGCGGGGGCCGTGCATGGCCCGACGAGTACGTCCGGGGCGCGGACGGGCGGTACCGGTTCCTGAAGCCCTTCGAGACCTACATCTACAACGAGAAGCGCGCGCTGATGACGAACTGCTACTCCGGCAAGCGCCTTCCCGCCACGCTTGGCTACAACCCCCCGATGTTCAGCGACCTGTCGCTCATGACGGACCACTATTCCGTCGAGGAGTTCCCGTTCACGAACTCCGAGCACAAGCCCCGCTTCCGTTCCATCTCGATGCTCTCGAACAGCCCCATCATGCGCGATATCTGCGCGCACAACTACCTCGAGATCAACAAGGAGGACGCGGCGGAGCTCGGCATCAAGGACGGTGACACCGTGCGCGCCGTCACCCCGCTCGGGGACGTGTCCGAGGGCGAGGCGATGGTCCGCGGCGGCCAGGTGAAGGGCGCGTTCAGCGTGTCGTTCGGATACGGGCACAGCAATTACGGCGCGCAGGACATCGACATCGACGGCCAGGTGGCCAAGGGCAACCCGGCGATCGCCGCCGGCGTGCGCACGCACCAGATGCTGGACCCGCTCGTGTCGGTGGACGGCGTGCTCGGCATCCTCTCCGACCATGACGCGTCGAGCCCTGGGCGTTGCGGCAGCATGTTCAAAATCGAGAAGGCGTAAGGGGGTATGCGATCATGAGCGAAAAACGACTCGGCATGTTGATTGACCTTGCCCTCTGCATCGGCTGCAACGCCTGCGTGGTTGCGTGCAAGATGGAGAACGACGTGCCGCTGGGCTGCTTCAACACGTGGGTGGAGAGCTGGGATGTGGAAGACGGGGAGAGGACCCGCCGCGCCAACGTCCCCAAGCAGTGCAACCATTGCGAGAATCCCCAGTGCGTGAAGGTGTGCCCCACGGGCGCGAGCTACGTGGCGGACGACGGTACCGTGCAGATCGACGCCGAGAAGTGCATCGGATGCAAGTACTGCCTGGCCGCATGCCCGTACCAGGCGCGCTACGCGACCGAGTCCGGCGAGGCGGGGAAGTGCTCCTTCTGCCACCACCGCACCACGGAGGGAATGCTTCCGGCCTGCGTGGGCACCTGCGTGACGAGCGCCCGCTACTTCGGCGACCTGAACGACCCGGACAGCGACATCTCGAAGAAGCTCGCCTCCGGCAGCGGCGAGGTGCTGAACTCCGACCTGGGCCTGAGCCCGTCGCTGTACTACTTCGACCTGTCCGCTGCCGAGGCCATGCCCGTCGTGTCCGCCGTGCACCGCGGCGGCAACGTCTACAAGCCGTTCGAGGGGTGATCCAGATGGTATGGGATGGATTTGTCGCGTTTTACCTGTTCCTCGCCGGGCTCGGCGCAGGGGCTTTCGTTCTGGGGGTGCTCGCGGGCTGGGCTAAGAACCCGGCGCCGCGCATGAAGAAGATCGCATTCCTGGTCGTGCTCGTAACGGTGGCCGTCGGCACGCTGGTCCTGGTGTTCGACGCGAAAGCCGGTCTCGGCAACCCGATGCGCTTCTTCCTGCTGGTGACGAACCTCTCGTCGGTCATGGCGTGGGGCGTCATCATACTGAGCGCGTTCCTCGTCGTCGCCTTCGTCGACCTCGTCATCCTCATGGTGAAGAAGAAGACGCCGAAGGCGCTCGATATCGTCGGCCTGGCGCTGTCCGTTTGCGTGGCCGCCTACACCGGCGTGCTGCTGGGCGACGCGGGCGTGGCGTTCCCGCTGTGGAACATGGCCGTCCTGCCGATCCTCTTCGTGGTGTCGGCGGCTTCGACGGGTTTCGCAGCCGTGCTCCTGGTCACCCGCCTCGCGGCGCCGGACGAGGCGGCCGGCCTTCCGTTGTTGGCGAAAGCGGGCTTGGTCCTGCCTGTTCTCGAGCTTGTTTTGGTGGTTGTCCTGCTGGCGGTGACGGCGTCGGTGCAAGGCTCGGCGGCCGAAGCGGCGGCGGCTTCGGTGGGTGCCTTGGTGAGCGGCGCCTACGCCGTGCCGTTCTGGTTGGGCTTCGTCGGCATCGGCCTGGTCCTCCCGTTCTGCCTCGAGCTGCTGGGCCGCAGGAAGGCCGGCGCCGGCGAGGCAGCCGGTTCCAGCAAGGCGCTGGCCATAGCCGGCGAGCTGGGCGTGCTGGTGGGCGGCTTCATGCTACGCTACCTGGTGATCATGGCCGCTTTGCCGGTCGTCCTGGCTTAACGGCCGATTGTTGAGAGGAATGTGCTTTGAACGACGTATCGACGTTTCATGACGAGGTCCGGCGCGTGCACGGCTGCAGCGTGCTTTTGAGCGCATGCGCCGCCGCGTTGCTCAACGAGCCGACCGAGCAGGTTGTTCAGGACGTGCGTCGCGTTGCAGAGGCGCTGGGGGATACCCGCTTCGACGGGGTCGAACCCGGCGCCCCTCTCACCCAGCGGTACTACGACCGGTTCTTCGTTTCCGCAAGCCCCTTCTTCGTGCCTTTGAGCGAAAGCAGCGTTCGCGGCGCATTCGACGAGGATGGCCGTACCGTCTACGCTTCCACCCATAGCTCGAAGGGGGACCACGCGTTTCTCTGCTACGAGGCCGCGGGCTTCGACTATCGCGCGCTGGGCGGGTTCGAGCCGGCGGTCAAGGCCCTCAAGCCCGATTCGCTCGCTTGCGAACTGGCGTTTCTCGCTGCTTTAGGCTTCCATGCCGCACAGGCGGACGACGAGGCGTGCGCCTGTGCGAGCATCAGGCTCTTCGAGGAGTTCGCTCGCGAGCACGTAGGGGCTTGGATCTCGCAAGCGGCGCGTTGCCTGGCGGCGGCGGATGACGACTTCTATGCCCGCGTCGTCGCCTTCGCGGCCGAAACCTTGCAGGCGCTGGCGGCGCGGCGCTAGCAGACGCAGGCTGTCCGGTCGCCCGGGCCGCCATGTGCTGAAGTTCGGTCCGGCCATGGGCAGGCGCCCCTTTGCGGGCGCGGAGCCGCCGCCCGCGCCCGCCTCCTTTTCGGAACTGCATATTTCTTGCCGAAACACCGAAAATAATGCAAACTGCGCTCATAAACCTCGCAAAAGTCGTATACTAGCCCTCGACCTTTAAGGCGGTACGGAGAGACCGACAAGGTGCGCAGCATAGCTTTCCCAGGATCACGTGCGCCTTTGTCCCCGACGAAGGCGTTTTTTCGTATATGCTGCCCGAGCGGAAGGAAGATTTTGAGCGAGATTGCGAACAAGCTCTTGGAGGGCACGTCGAAGCCGGCGCCCCGGCCGGCGATGCTCGTGCTGGAGGACGGCGCGGCGTTCCGCGGCACGTCATGCGCCGCCGAAGGCGAGGTGTACGGCGAGATCTGCTTCAACACGTCGCTCGAGGGCTACCTTGAGGTGGTGACCGACCCGTCGTACGCCGGTCAGATCGTCACCATGACGTATCCGCAGATCGGCAACTACGGCGTGAATCCCGATGACGCCCAGGCGGGCGAGCCTGCGCTGCGCGGCCTGGTGGTGCGCGATATGTGCACGGCGCCTTCGAACTGGCGCAGCGTCCTGAGCCTGCCCGACTACCTGCGCGATCACGGCGTGGTGGCCGTGGAGGGCGTGGACACCCGCGCGCTCGTGCGCCACGTGCGCGATTGCGGCGCCCAGCGTGCCGTGCTCTCCACCGTCGACGTGGACGAGGCGAGCCTTTTGCGCAAGGTGCGCGCGAGCGAGCCCCTCGTGGGGCAGAACCTCGCCGCCACGGTGTCGTGCGAGAAGCCGCACGCCGTGGGCGCAGGCGACCTGCCTGCGAGCCATGCGTTCGCCGTCGCGCCCGCCGTTCCCGCGTGCCACCGCGTGGTCGCCTACGACTGCGGCGCGAAGCGCTCCATCCTGCAGAACCTCGTGCGCTCGGGCTGCGAGCTCACGGTCGTGCCGTGGGACACGCCGGCGGAAGAGGTGCTGGCCATGGCCCCCGACGGCGTGTTCCTGTCCAACGGTCCCGGCGACCCCGAGGCCGTGGAGGGCACCTACTCGCAGGTGGAGAAGATCTTGGGCCAGGTGCCCGTGTTCGGCATCTGCCTCGGGCACCAGATGATCGCGAAGGCCGCCGGCGCCGCCATCGAGAAGCTCAAGTTCGGCCACCGCGGCGGCAACCACCCCGTGATGAACCTGCTCACCGGCCGCGTGGAGATCACGGCGCAGAACCACGGCTTCGGCCTGGTGTTCCCGAGTCTGGGCGAGCTCGTGCCCGAGCTCTCGGGCGGCTTCAAGGGCCACGAGGACGACCTGCGCTTCTGGGCGCGCGCCGGTATCGCGCCGGTCGTGGACAACCCGCGCTTCGGCCGCATCCGCCTCACGCACGTGAACTTGAACGACGGCACGGCCGAGGGCGTCGCCTTCCTCGACATCCCCGCGTTCAGCGTGCAGTACCACCCCGAGGCCTCGCCCGGCCCTACCGACGCCCACTACCTGTTCACCGCCTTCGGCCGCCTCATGGACGGCCGCGAGGACTACCTCGACATCGACATCGCCGCCGACCGCCTCGCCGGCTGGACCTTCGGCGAGCAGGCCGCCACCGTGGCGGGGGCGGAAGGAGGCTCCCATGCCTAAGCGCGACGACATCAAGACCATCCTCGTCATCGGGTCCGGACCCATCGTCATCGGGCAGGCGTGCGAGTTCGACTACTCGGGTGCGCAGGCGTGCAAGGTGCTGAAGGCCGACGGCTACCGCGTGGTGCTGGTCAACAGCAACCCCGCCACCATCATGACCGACCCGGGGCTGGCCGACCGCACCTACGTGGAGCCCATCACGCCCGAGTTCGTGGAGCAGGTCATCGTGAAGGAGCGCCCCGACGCGCTTTTGCCCACGCTCGGCGGCCAGACCGGCCTCAATACGGCCGTCGACCTCGCGCGCGCCGGCATCCTGGACAAGTACGGCGTGGAGATGATCGGCTGCGACCTGGCCGCCATCGAGCGCGGCGAGGACCGCAAGCTCTTCAACGAGTGCATGGCCGAGCTCGGCATAGAGACGTCGAGAAGCGGCTACGCCTACTCCCTGGCCGACGCCGAGGCCATCGTGGCCGAGCTCGGCTATCCTGTGGTGCTGCGCCCCTCGTTCACGCTCGGCGGCGCGGGCGGCGGCATCGCGCACGATCAGGCCGAGCTGCACGAGATCGTGGGGCAGGGCCTGGAGCTGTCGCCGGCCGGAGAGGTGCTCGTGGAGGAGAGCATCGAGGGCTGGAAGGAATACGAGATGGAGGTCATGCGCGACCATGCCGGCAACGGCATCATCGTGTGCTCCATCGAGAACTTCGACGCCATGGGCGTGCACACGGGCGACTCCATCACGGTGGCCCCCGCGCAGACGCTCTCGGACGTGGAGTACCAGCGCATGCGCGCGGCGTCGCTCGCCATCCTGGAGAAGATCGGCGTGGAGACGGGCGGCTCCAACGTGCAGTTCGCCGTCAACCCCGACAACGGCCGCATGATCGTGATCGAGATGAACCCCCGCGTGTCGCGCTCCTCGGCGCTTGCGTCGAAGGCCACGGGCTTCCCCATCGCGAAGGCGGCGGCGAAGCTGGCCGTGGGCTACACGCTCGACGAGATCGTGAACGACATCACGAAGGCCACCCCGGCGTGCTTCGAGCCCTCCATCGACTACTGCGTGGTGAAGGTGCCGCGCTTCGCGTTCGAGAAGTTCCAGGGCGCCGACGACACGCTGTCCACGCGCATGAAGGCCGTGGGCGAGGTCATGGCCATCGGCCGCACGTTCGAGGAGGCGCTCGGCAAGGCCATGCGCTCGCTGGAGAACGGACGCTCGGGCCTGGGCGCGGACGGGAAGGACGCGGGCCTGCCGGACGGCGAGGCGTTCGACGACCTCGTGGCACGCCCCACGGCCGACCGCGTGTTCTACCTGGCCGAGGCGCTGCGCCGCGGCTGGACGGTGGAGCGCGTATGCGCGGCCACCGGCATCGACCCCTTCTTCATCTCGCGCATGGCCGACATCGTGCGCGTGCAGGAGAACCTGCGCGGCATGCACCTCGATGAGCTGGATGCCGATGCGTTCCGCCTGCTCAAGCGCATGGGCCTCTCCGACGCGCAGATCGCGCACCTCACGGGCGCGGACGAGCTCACCGTGCGCACGTGCCGCAAGCTCTTGGGCGTGAAGCCGGCGTTCAAGACCGTCGACACCTGCGCGGCCGAGTTCCCCAGCTCCACGGCCTACCACTACAAGACCTATGACGCCGACGAGACCGAGGTGGCGCCCAAGACGCGCCGCCGCGCCATGATCCTCGGCGCGGGCCCGAACCGCATCGGCCAGGGCATCGAGTTCGACTACTGCTGCGTGCACGCGTCTTACGCGCTCGCCGAGGCCGGCTTCGAGACCATCATGGTGAACTGCAACCCCGAGACCGTGTCCACCGACTACGACACCTCCGACAAGCTGTACTTCGAGCCGCTCACGTTCGAGGACGTCATGGACATCGTGGACGTGGAGCGCCCGGACGGCGTGGTGGTCACGCTCGGCGGCCAGACGCCGCTCAAGCTGGCGAACGCGCTCGCGGAGGCGGGGGTGCCCATCATGGGGACCTCGCCGGAGGCGATCGACCTGGCCGAGGACCGCGACCGCTTCAGCGCCATCCTCGACGAGATGGCCATCACCTACCCGGCCGCCGGCATGGCCTCCACCTACCAGGAGGCCTGCGTCGTGGCCGACCAGATAGGCTTCCCCCTGCTCGTGCGCCCGAGCTACGTGCTGGGCGGGCGCGGCATGGGCATCGTGTACGACGGCGCCCAGCTGGAGAAGTACATGGCCGAGGCCGCGAAGATCTCGCCCGACCACCCGGTGTACCTCGACCGCTTCCTCGAGGGCGCGGTGGAGGTGGACCTCGACGCGCTCTGCGATGGGAGCCAGGTGTACGTGGGCGGCGTGCTCGAGCACATCGAGATGGCCGGCATCCACTCGGGCGACTCGGCCTGCTGCACGCCGCCGTTCGCGCTGTCCGAGGCGCTCGTGTCGCAGCTGCGCTCCGTCGCGCGCGATCTGGCGCTGCGCCTGGGCGTGGTGGGGCTCATCAACATCCAGTTCGCCATCAAGGACCAGGTCATCTACATCATCGAGGCCAACCCGCGCGCCAGCCGCACCGTGCCGTTCGTGTCGAAGGCCACGGGCGTGCCGCTGGCGAAGATGGCCGCGCGCATCATGGCGGGCGAGAAGATCGCCGACCTGGGCCTGCCGCCCGACGACCGCCGCCTCGAGCACTACAGCGTGAAGGAGGCCGTCATGCCCTTCGGCCGCTTCCCGGGAGCGGACACGGTGCTCGGCCCCGAGATGAAGTCCACCGGCGAGGTCATGGGCATCGCCGGCAACTTCCCGGCTGCGTTCGCCAAGACGCAGCTGGCCATCAGCTACGCGCTGCCCGAGGGCGGCACCGTGTTCATCAGCGTGTGCGACCGCGACAAGCGCGCCATCGTGTCCATCGCGCGTGACATCGTGCGCCTAGGCTTCAAGGTGGTGGCCACGGGCGGCACGGCCCGCACCCTGCGAGCGGCCGGCGTGGACTGCGAGGAAGTGAAGAAGGTGCACGAGGGCGCGCCCAACGTGCTCGATCGCATCGCCGCCGGCGAGATAGCGCTCATGATCAACACGCCGTTCGGCCACGCCACGCGCGCCGACGGCTACGAGCTGCGCCTGGAGGCCGTGAAGCACGGCGTGACCCACGTCACGAACCTGGCCGGCGCCCAGGCCATGGTGGCCGGCATGGAAATGGCCCGCGCGAACGGCCTCACTGTGGTGGCCTTGCAGGACCTTCCCCAGTGGGGGTAGGCGTTCAAGGCGGGCGGCGATCCTTCGTCGCCCGCCTGTCGTCTGCCATCTGAAACGTCGCCGCCTATTACAGTCCGAAGATCGAGGCAACGTACGACAGCACGAGGCCCATATCGTCCTCGCTCGCCTGCGCGAGCCGTTTGCACCTTCGATTCGACAGGTCGACCGTTCTCACCTGCTCGACGCACACGAAACCGCGCACCTCCTCATGGTCGATGCCCACATGCAGGGGGTACCCGTTGTTCACGGAGGTGATAGGGCAGACGGCTGTTAGGCTGGAACGCGCATTGAACGTGTTCGAGCTGACCACGAGGGCGGGACGGTACTTGTTCGGCTCATGCCCTACCGACGGCTCGAAGTCGACCGCGATGATATCGCCTTGCTCGCAGATCATCACCATATCTCCTTGCCAACCGGTTCGCCCCAGTCGATCTCGTCGCCAACGCACGGCCAATCCTCGGGCGGTTCGTACGTGCCCGTCCAACCTTCGAACAGCTCGTCGAGATCGACCGGATGCGTCGCGAACCTTCGGCGCTGCGGCTTCAGCTCGATGCCCGCAGCTCCTTCCTCGATAATCAGCTTGTCGCCGACGGACAGCCCGTATTTGTCGCACAGGCTTTTCGGAATGAGCACCCCTTGGCTATTGCCCCATTTCGTCAGAGTCGCGTATACCATGGCACTCCTTTCATGTATAAACATCGTATAAACATTATAGCATGCACTATGGGCCATGCCAATCACCGCAGCGGTCAGCCGTCCAGGAACTCCGCGAGCAGGCGGTCGGGGTCTTCCAGGAAGCGGTGGAGGGCGTCCCATTCCATGGTCTGCTCAAGGCCCACGCGGCGCACCTCATCCTCGAACTGGTAGATGACCGCCCCCGGCGCCGAGAGCAGGATGGGGGAGTGCGTGGCCACGACCAGCTGCGAGCCCGCGTTCGCCAGCCGCAGTATCTCGGCCAGGAGCGCCACCTGCCCCAGCTGCGAGAGCCCCGTCTCGGGCTCGTCGAGCACATAGAACCCCTCGCCGCCGAAGCGGCGCGACACGAGCGCGAGGATGCCCTCGCCATGCGAGCGGGCGTGCAGCGACCGTCCACCGAAGTAGCGACGGTCGTCCTCGAGCGCGTCCATCTCCGATATGAGGTTGAACAGCGTGTCCGAGCGCACGAGGAAGCTGTCGCGCGGCCGGCAGATGCCCCTGAGCAGGCGCACGTGGTCGCAGAGTTCGGAGTGGTCGTCGTGCACGGAGAACGTGTAGTTGCGCGAGCCGCCCTCGGGGTTGAGGCCGTAGGCGATGCCCATCGCCTCCAGCAGCGTCGACTTGCCCGTCCCGTTCTCGCCGCAGAAGAACGTGATGCGCTGGGCCAGGTCGAGCTCATGCAGGCTCGCGATGGCCGGCACGTCGAACGGGTACGCGTCCCGGCGGGGAACGCCTGCCCAGTCGATGGCGAGCGAGGTGACGAAGACGTTGTCGCGCATCAGGACGTCCGTGGCTCGTCCACGCGTTTCATCAGGTGAGCGGCCACCTCGGGGAAGTCGCGCACGACGCGCATGAGCGTGTCGGCCGTGCGGTTCTGGAACACCGAGCCCCTCTCCCAGCGCACGACCGTCTTCGGCCCCGCGCCGATGAGCTTCTCGAACTTGGCCTGCGAGAGTCCCAGGCTCTGCCGAAGCTCTCGCACCTCGTCGCCCGAGAGCAGCCCGTTGTCACGCTTGTACTGGTCGACCGCTCGCCGGTGGATATCGCCGTCCATTCCGCTCTCAAGGTAGATCTCGCCGCAGCTTGCGCATAGGCAGTAATCAGCGTCGTCGACGATGATTTGCTCGCCCTTCACATCCCATTCGATAGGTCCATGGATGTCCATGATCTTTCCGCCGCATACTGGGCATTTCGTCATCATCACCATGTATAACCCCATTCCTTGCACGACATCAGCATGACGGTGGCCACATCGCCTTCGACGATGAATTTCACGTAAAAACAACCGCAAACGCCGTCTTCGTCGTAGTCGCAGCAGTACACGTCAGCCCAAGAACCATCGTTTCGTCTCGGTTCGAGTGATTTTACGAACTCGTTGTCCTGAAGAGAAAGCATTATGCGTCGCGCGAGGATTGGGCTGAAACCGTGGTTTCGCAGCCATGACGTCCCCTTCTTCGAAGCGCTGTACCGTCCTTCCCGCACCAATCGTTTCACTTCAGCGAGATCGTAACGTGGTCCTTTTCCGTTCATGGTAGCACCACGCTACCATCTACAGTATACGGAACGGACACGTGGAATGCAAGAGGGCAAAGCATAGTCGCCACCTCCTTGTCGATCACGGCTGTCCCCGAGAGGGTTAGGAGGTCGCTCCAGCCACTACTAGAACTTATGTACGTATAATAGCATAGCGTGCTCAATAATAGAACATGTGTTTGCAAAAATTCTAGAGATGGTCTTGGTGCGAGACGTCTTCAACGGGATTTGCTACACTGACCGAGCCGCGCCACGACGAGCCGAGGAGGCCTGCCTCATGGAGGAAGAGCTGACGTTTTCAACCCGCGAGAAGTTCCGCGCTTGGCTGCGCGCCCACGGCGAGGCGGGCGGGGGCGTGTGGCTCGTGTTCGGCAAACCGGGCGGACGCAAGACGCTCAAGGCGTCCGAGGCGCTGGAGGAGGCGCTCTGCTTCGGGTGGATCGACGGGCGCATGCAGCGCATCGACGACGCGTCCTACCGCAAGTACTTCGCGCCGCGCCGCGCGAAGAGCGTCTGGTCCGACAAGAACAAGGCGCTTGCGGTCGAGCTCGAGGAGCGGGGCCTCATGACCGATGCGGGCCGGCGCGCCATGGAGGCCGCCAAGCGAAACGGCTGCTGGGATGCCAAGAAGGCCCCGGACGTCACCGAGGACGACACCGCCGCCCTCGAAGCGCTCATCGCCGGCCACGAGCCGGCGGCCTCGAACTTCCAGGCCATGTCGCCCTCGGTGCGGCGCACCTACACGCGCGCGTACTTCGACGCCAAGACCGACGCCGGCCGCGAGAAGCGCCTCGCCTGGATGCTCGACCGCCTCGACCGCAACCTCAAGCCCATGTAGCAGGGGCCGCGCTCGCCGTGTCTTCGGCGTGCTTGGGGGTCTTCGGCGATCAATCCTTCTTCGCTCTCGGCGGGCGGACGGACCCGCGCTTGATCCCGATGTCGAGCGCGGCCAGCGCGTCCAGCGCCTCATGGGCGGCGGCGTCCGCCTGCGCGGCGTCGAGGCCCCGTTCGTCGACGACCTCGCGCACGGCCGCCGCATAGTCGCGCCTGTGCCGCTCGTTCAGCTTGGTCCAGTTCACGTGCGCGAATCCGTCGGCCATCGCACGGTCGAAGGGCAGCCGCCCCTGCGCCATGAGCACGGCGATCACGGGGTAGCCCGCGTAGCCCTGCCAGTACGTGGCGCTGTCGTTCGACGAGTACACGGCGCCGTCCTCGCTCCATGTCACCGTGTAGGCCTTCTCGCCGTTCGACGAGGCCACCGACGCGCGCCGCTTCTCGGCGTCGAGCGCCACGCGCCCGTCCGCCAGCGCGCTCCACGCCTCGAACACCTTCGCTAAAGGCGGCAGCTTCTCCATCATCGCTCCTTTTCTCGCTCCTACTCGACGTATCCTGCCGAGGCAGTATACCCCGGCTTCCGAGGTGTGACGCCGAAACAGGGTCGGCATGTCGAAAACGGGTTGGTTTGGCAATGGTCAACTTTGGATAACTTCGAAGGAGAAGAAGATCATCAGGGGTTTTGCTGGCGTTTGGGTTTTGAAGCAGGATTCAGGCCATGCCGAATTTGCCAAATCGTTCGTTTTTTGACACCTGGGCAAGAATTCGCGGGCACCGCGCGAAACCCCCCCCCATCCCTCTACGACGACCTGCGCGACCTCATGGCGCCGCACGCGCTCTCACGGCGGCGGGGGTCGCATCAGAGCTGGAAGCGCCGGCTATCCAACGGAAACTCCGCACCTGCTCGACGCTCGTCTCGTCCACGAAAGGTCGTTTCTCTGCCGAAGGGCTTCGCTCCTAATTCTGCTTATTGCAGTATAATGCGTTCGGTTCGCAGGGGGCGGCAGGGGGAAGCGGGAAGGAGGCCGAGCACGTGAAGGTTGCCGTCGTCGGATACGCCGGTTCGGGGAAATCCACGTTCGCCCGCAGGCTGGGCGATGCGCTCTGCATTCCGGTGCAGCATCTCGACCAGGTGTTCTACACTTCGAATTGGCAGGAGCGTGTTAAGGGGGAGGCGCGGGACCTTGCCGAGGCGTTCCTCGACGTCAACGACGCCTGGGTCGTAGACGGGACCTACCATAGGCTCGCCCTCGCGCGCCGGCTGGAGGCGGCGGACGTCATCGTGATCTTCGCTTTTCCGCGTCGCACCTGCTTGGCTCAAGCGTGGCGCCGCTCCCGCCGCTATGCGCATCGCGTTCGCCCCGACATGGCCGACGGCTGCATTGAGCGGCTCGACGCGGAGTTCGTTCTATGGCTGGTTTGGAAAGGCCGCACGCGCTCGCATCGAAAGCGCTTCGAGGAGATCCGCCGCGACTATGCGGAAAAAACGGTCGTCGTGAGGAGCCGCGACGAGGTGGAACGGCTTTTCTGCCGCCTCGCCGCATCGCCGTCTTCGAACTGAGGCTGCGAAACGGGCTGGGCTCCCATGGTCTTTTCCTTGGCATTTCGGCCTGTCAGATGCGTGCCCGGCCGCGCAGATGCTACAATCGGCCATCGGGAGACGAAGAACGCGCGCCGTCGGGCACAACCGCGGCGGCGCACAACCGAAAGGACGAACGTGGCACTCGTCAACGAGCGGGCGCGCATCCTCGCCAACGGGGAAGTCGGCCCCAACCTCTACCTCATGGAGCTCGCGGCCCCGCGCATCGCGGCCAGCATCGAGCCGGGGCAGTTCGTGCATATGAAGGTGCCGAACATGGAGGCGCACATCCTGCGCCGCCCGTTCTCGGTATACGCGCGCGACACGGCTGCCGGGACGCTCGAGATACTCTACCAGGCCGTGGGCTTCGGCACCGACCACATGACGCGCATCGAGCCCGAGCGCTGCGAGCACGTCTCGGGAGCAGAGCTCGTCGGCCCCGTCGGGCGCGCTTGGCAGCCGCCCGCGGACGCGCGCCGGGCGCTCCTCGTGGGCGGGGGCGTGGGCGCGGCCCCGCTCTTCATGCTGTGCGAGCAGCTGGTCGGCGCCGGCGTGCGCACCGACGTCGTGCTGGGCGCGCAGACCGAGGCCGCGCTCACCTGCCGCGCGCGCTACGAGGCCCTGCTCGACGCGCCGCCGCGCTGCGCCACCGACGACGGCAGCTTCGGCCGCGAGGGCTTCTGCACCTCGCTCGTGGACGAGGCGCTGGCTGAGGCCGCCGAGGCGGGCGAACCCTACGGCTACCTGGCCGTGTGCGGGCCGGAGCCCCTCATGAAGATCGTGGCCGGCATGGCCGCCGAGGCGGGCGTGCCCTGCGAGGTCTCCCTGGAGAAGCGCATGGCGTGCGGTGTCGGGGCCTGCCTGTCGTGCGTGGTCGACACGGTGGACGGAAAGAAGCGGGCCTGCGTCGACGGCCCGGTGTTCGATGCGCGGAAGGTGGTGTGGTAGATGGCCGGGATCGAGAACGCGCTGCCACTCGCGACGGCTCCGACAAGCGTCAAGATGGCCGTGAACCTGGGCGGCCTCAAGATGAAGAACCCGGTCACCGTGGCGTCGGGCACGTTCGCCGCCGGCCGCGAGTACGGCGACTTCGTGGACGTGGCCTGCCTGGGCGCCGTCACCACGAAGGGCGTGTCCCTGAACGGCTGGGAGGGCAACGCGAGCCCCCGCATCGCCGAGACGCCCTCGGGCATGCTCAACTCCATCGGGCTGCAGAACCCCGGCGTCGCGCACCTGAAAGAGCACGACCTGCCGTGGCTGGCCGAGCGCGGCGCGACGACCATCGTGAACGTGTCGGGCCACAGCTTCGACGAGTACGTGCAGGTGATCGAAGCGCTCGAGGACGCGCCGGTGGACGCCTACGAGGTGAACATCTCGTGTCCGAACGTGGACGCGGGCGGCATGACCATCGGCACGTGCACCGATAGCGTGGAGGCCGTGGTGTCCCGCTGCCGCGCGGCCACGAAGCGCCCGCTCATCGTGAAGCTCACCCCCAACGTCACCGACGTCGCCGAGATCGCGCGCGCCGCCGTGGCCGCCGGCGCCGACGCGCTCTCGCTCATCAACACGCTGCTCGGCATGGCCATCGACGCGGAGCGCCGCCGCCCCGTGCTCGCGCGCGGCGTGGGCGGCCTGTCGGGCCCGGCCGTGAAGCCGGTGGCGCTGCGCATGGTGTGGGAGGTGCGCAAGGCCGTGGACGTGCCGCTGCTCGGCATGGGCGGCATCTCGTGCGCGACCGACGCGGTGGAGTTCATGCTGGCGGGGGCCACGGCGGTGGCCGTTGGCACCGCGAATTTCGTGAATCCGCACGCCACGGTTGAAATCATCGACGGAATAGCGCAGTATTGCGAGAGACACGGAGTGAAAGACGTGCAGGAGCTGATAGGAGCGTTGGAATGGTGAATTCGTTCGAGGATATCCCCGCGCGCGACCGCGTGATCGTGGCGCTCGACTGCGGCATCGAGGAGGCCTTCGACCTCGCCGACCAGCTGCAGGGCAAGGCTACGTGGATGAAGGTGGGCATGACGCTGTTCTACGCGAACGGCCCGGCCATCGTCTATGCCCTCAAGGAGCGCGGCTTCAAAGTGTTCCTCGACCTCAAGTTCCACGACATCCCGCACCAGGTGGAGGGCGCCGCGTACGCTGCCGCCGGCAGCGGGGCCGACATGCTCACCATGCACACGGTGGGCGGCGTCGACATGATGGCGGCCGCCCAGAAGGGCGCCGAGCGCGCGGCCGCCGAGTACGGCCACGAGGTTCCGGCAACGCTCGGCATCACGGTGCTCACCAGCATGAACGACGCGGCGCTCGCCGAGACGGGCGTGAGCCGCGCCATGGCCGACCAGGTGGTGGTGCTGGCCGAGCAGGCCAAGCGCGCCGGCATCTCCGGCGTGGTGGCCTCGCCGCAGGAGGCTGCGCGCCTGCGCGAGATCCTGGGGCCGGACGCATACATCGTCACGCCGGGCGTGCGCCCCGCCGGTGCCGCCAAGGGCGACCAGAGCCGCGTGGCAACGCCTGCCGAGGCGTTCGCCAACGGCGCCTCGCACATCGTGGTGGGCCGTCCCATCACGCAGGCCGACGACCCTGCCGCCGCGTTCGAGGCCATCGCGGCGGAGCTGTAGAACCGTTCGCGCACGGTGGCGGGGGAGCGTTTCCCCCGTTCGACCTCGGCGAGCGACCGTTCGTAACGGTTGTGCGACGAAACGGGTCCGGCGCGCGGGCCTGCTCCTACAATGTGTGGCATCGCGCGGGAATTTTTTGGAATTACGGCGATTGACAAGGCAAGACGGACGAAGGCGTGATAGTATCACGGAATCGCTTTTGAACAAGAAGGAGAGATACACGATGGCTATTCCTCAACTCAGCCCGGAAGAACGTCAGGCGGCTCTGGAGAAGGCGAAGGCGGCCCGCATCAAGCGCGCCGAGGTTCGTGACGAGCTGAAAAGCGGCAAGCTCACCTTGGCGAAGGTTCTCGAGATGAAGAACGATCCCGTGGTCGGCCGCATGAAGGTTTCCACGCTCATCGAGACCATGCCGGGCTACGGCAAGGCCAAAGCCGAGAAGATCATGAAGGAGCTGCAGATCGCCGAGAGCCGCCGCCTGCGCGGTTTGGGCGAGCGCCAGCAGACCGCCTTGCTGGAGCGTTTGGGCTAAACGCTGCATGCGACACGGTAATCTGTTCGTTATCTCTGGGCCATCAGGTGCCGGCAAGGGCACGCTGGTGGCCCGTCTGTTGCGCGAGGTGCCCGACGCCTGGGTGTCGCGCTCCGTCACGACGCGCGCCCCGCGCGAGGGCGAGGTGGACGGCGTCCATTACCAGTTCGCGTCGGCCGAGGAGTTCCAAGACCTCGTGGACACCGACGGGCTCTTGGAGTGGGCGACCTATGCGGGCAACCGCTACGGCACGCCCCGCGCGACCGTCGAGGACCACATGGCCTGCGGCGAGCAGGTCATCCTCGAGATCGACGTCCAAGGCGCCTTCCAGGTGCGCGACAAGATGCCCGCCGCCCGCCTCGTGTTCATCGAGCCGCCGTCGCTCCAGGTGCTCGAGGAGCGCCTGCGCGGACGCGGAACCGAGAGCGACGAGGTGATCGAGGCGCGCATGAAAGCGGCCGAGGTGGAGCTTTCGCGCAAAATGGAGTATGATATGCGGCTGGTAAACGACAACCTTGACGAGGCGACCGATGCCCTGGTGCGCTACGTCAACGAGCAAGCCGAGAAAGCACGAGGTTAAACGCTCTATGAGTATCATCGAACCCAAGATCGACGTACTGCTGGACAGGACCGACAACGACCGCTTCCTGCTGTGCGCCCTCGCTTCGAAGCGCGCGCACGACATCAACGACATGATGCGCGGCCAGCGCGACCGCGCCATTCAGCTGCAGACGGCGGTCGAGATCGCCCGCGCGGCCGACAAGAAGCCGCTGTCGCTCGCCTTCAACGAGATCGCCCGCGGCGAAGTGTCGTACGACCCGAACTCCATCGACATCAAGAACCATTAAGGTTCCGCCGTTCTCCGAACGGCGGAACCTGTCGACGCTGCGAAGCCCCGAAGCGCCCGATCTTGCCGCTCCAAGCATTCCTCGCGTACCGCGAAGTATGCTTTGGAATGCTTTCGCGGCAATCTCGAGCGCTTCGGGGCTTCTCGCTGACTTACTACGCCAACCGGCACGCTTGTTTTCGCGCTTTGCGCGAATTGCGCGACCTGCTAGGTTGGCGACCGCGCCCGCGCGGACCGTTCGAACCTGCGAACCCGGGGGACTCCCATGACTGACTTCCAACGCATCATCCTCGTCCATTACCATGAGATCGGCCTCAAGGGCCACAACCGCGCCTCGTTCGAGACACGGCTTCTGAAGAACCTCGAGGCGCTGCTCGCGCCGTTCCCCGTGGTCACGATCCATCGCATCTCGGGGAGGCTGTGCGTGTTTTTGCGCGAGGGCACGGATTGGGACACGGCCGTCGAGGCGTCCGAGGTCGCAGGGCGCGTGCCGGGCGTGGCGCGCGTGTCGAGCGGCTTCAAGTGCGAGCGCGACCTGGACGAGATGGCCCGCGCGGCCGTGCTCGCGCTCTCGGAGGCGGGCGAGTTCTCCACGTTCAAGGTGGCGGCGCGGCGCAACCACACCGACTTCGCCACCGGGTCGATGGAGATGAACCAGATCATCGGCGGCGCGCTCTGCGAGGCATGCCCCGACAAGGGCGTGCGCATGAAGAACCCCGACGTCACGGTGGGGGTCGAGGTCGTGCAGAACGCGTCGTACGTCTACGCGCGCTCCGTGCCGGGCGTCGGGGGCTTGCCGGTGGGCAGCTCGGGCAAGGTGGTGTGCCTGCTGTCGAGCGGCATCGACTCGCCGGTGGCCACGTGGAAGCTGGCGCGCCGCGGCGCGGTGTGCATCGGCGTGCACTTCTCCGGTCGCCCGCAGACCTCGGACGCGAGCGAGTACCTGGTGGACGACATCGCGCGCGTGCTGGAGCGCACGGGCTGCATCGCGCGCGTGTACACGGTGCCGTTCGGCGACTACCAGCGCGAGATCGCGCTCACGGTGCCGCCCGAGCTGCGCGTCATCATGTACCGCCGCCTCATGTTCAAGGTGGCCGAGGCGCTGGCTGCGCGCGAGCGCGCCGGGGCGCTCGTGACGGGGGAGAGCCTGGGGCAGGTGGCCTCGCAGACGCTCGACAACATCCGCGCCACGGACGACGCGGTGGACCTGCCCGTGTTTCGGCCGCTCATCGGCACGGACAAGCTGGAGATCATCCGCGAGGCCGAGCGCCTGGGCTCCTACGAGATATCGTCGCAGGACGCGCCCGACTGCTGCACGCTGTTCATGCCCCGCAGTCCCGAGACCCACGCGAAGCTCCCGGTAGTGCGCGAGGCGGAGTCCGTGCTGCCCGTGGAGCGCTGGGTGGCCGAGCTGGTGGAGGCCGCCGAGGTGCGCGACTACGCCTGCCCCGCCTACAAGCCGAAGCCGCGCCGCGATGCAGGCGGGGCGGGGCAGGGCGGCGCCGAGGATACTGCACGCGCCTGACGCAGGGGACGGGCATCGAGGAGGCGGCAGCGGCTTTCCAGTGACGGCTCTCCGTCGGTTTCTTCCGGAATCCCCTTTCCGCGCATTCTGAACGGTCGGGCGCCGGGCGCCTTGCTTTGCGGCAGGAATCGAAGGTTATTCGTCGCTGGAGGTGGCCTGCCAACCGCTTGCGTGCTTTCTTGAGGATGAGTCCCTGCGTTACCCCTGGTGGCGCGTCGGCTTTTTACGCAAGCCGCCGGCTTTGCGCCCGGGGACGACGAATAACTTTCAAAAGCTGCCACGAACCGCGGTTCTCCGCGCGCGGTCTCATGCGGTCCCCGAAAACGGGTTGCCGTGCCATGTCCGGACGACGCTCCAAGGCGACCATTTCACCCCTTCCGAATTTATCCCTCCTTTTCGCTGGATCCGTGTTGGAAACGGGCAAGCTTCTGCCGGTCGCCGCGCTGGATCCGCGTCAGATCCGCGTCAGCCCTGCGTGGTGCTCCCGACGGTTCCCGTGCAAGGTTGCGGCGCTATGATCGGGGGGGCGGGCGAAGGGTGCCGCCGCCTAACTCGGGCGGCCCCTTCCCGCCTACATCCGGTCGAGGACGGGAGGGGCCATGTCGTTTCAGCGGAGCGCGCAGTCGTGGCGGGCACGGCTGCACCTGTCGGGCGCGCGCCTGCCCGTGCTGGTGGGCGTGACGGCCGTGGCCATCGTCGTCATGGTTTGCGCGGGCAGGCTGCTGCTCGACGCCGCGTCGTCGGAGGGCTTCGCGGTCGTGCAGCCGGGCGATGCGGAGCAGGCGGCCGGCGACGGGGATGCCGAGGCTGCGGCCGATGCGGGCGCTTCGCAGGCCGCCCCCGCGCCGCTGCGCGTGCACGTGGGAGGCGCGGTGGCCGCACCCGGCGTGTACGACCTGGCCGAGGGCGCGCGGGTGCTCGATGCCGTGGAGGCGGCGGGCGGCTTCGCCGAGGGGGCCGCGCGCGACGCGCTCAACCTGGCGCGGGCCGTGTCCGACGGCGAGCAGGTGGTCGTGCCGAGCGAGGCGGACATCGCCGCGCAGGAGGCGGTGTCGGCGGGCGCAGGCGGTGCTGCAGCGGGCGCAGGCGCCTCCGCTGCTGCGGGCGGGGCGGGCGGGAAGGTCAACATCAACACGGCCTCGGCCGCGCAGCTGGACACGCTCCCCGGCGTGGGCGCCTCCACGGCCGAGAAGATCGTCGCCGACCGCGAGGCCAACGGTCCCTTCAAGACGGTCGAGGACCTGAAACGCGTCTCCGGCATAGGCGACAAGAAGTTCGCGGCGCTCGCGGACGCGATCTGCGTCGGCTGACCCGTGTCGCCGCGCCCCGCGCCCCCGCTGCCCCCGCGCCCGGCCCTGCCGCCGGTGCTTGCGTGCGGCCTGGGCCTTTGGGCGTCCTGCGCCGCCGTGTGCGCCGCCGCGCAGTTCTGGGAGGCGGGGGCGTGCGTCGCCGTGGGCGCAGCGGCGCTCGCGGCTGCGGTGCTTGCCGCCGTCGCGCTGCTGCGCTGCGGGCGCGGCACGCTCGCACGATGCGCCCTGCTGGGCATCCTCGTCGGCGCCGCGTGCGGCTGCGGTGCCGGGGCGTCCCTGCATGTCGCCTGGCAGGAGGCTGCCGGCGAGGCGCCGGGGCGGCTGCGCTTCGAGGCGGTGGAGGATGCGGATGCGGGCCTCTACGGCGCCCAGTGCGTCGCGCGCACGCGCCTGGCATCGGGGCGCGCGGTGGACGTGCGGCTGCGCTTCGCCGACGGTGCAGACGTGCCGCGCTACGGCGACGTGTTCGAGGCGGAGGCGTCGCTGGCCGCCCCCGCCGAGCGCTCGGCGGCCTGGTGCTGGCAGCGGGGCGTCGCGGCCGTCGCAACCGTCCGGCAGGCGGCGCCGGTCGCGCGCCACGATGCGCTCGGGGTGCTGCTGGGCGTGCGCGCACGCGCCCTGGAGGTTCTCGGCCGCCTGGACGGCGACGGCGGCGCCGTGCTGCAGGCGCTCGTCTGCGGTGCGCGCGGCGCGCTGGACGAAGGGGACGTCTACGCCGCCTTCAAAGCCTCCGGGCTCGCGCACCTTGTGGCGGTGTCGGGCGCCCACCTCGTCATGGTGTGCGCGTTCGCCGGTGCCGCGCTCAGGGCGCTGCGAGCGCCGCGCGCCGTGGCCGTGGGCGTGCAGGCGGCGCTGCTCGCGTGCTACCTCGTGCTGTCGGCCATGCCGATATCGGCCGTTCGCGCGGCGCTCATGACGCTCGCGGGCACGACGTCGTTCCTCGCGCGGCGGCGCCCGTCCAGCCTGAACGCCGTGGGCCTGTGCATCGCCGGCGTCGTTGCCGCCTCTCCCGCGGCGGCGCTCTCGGCGTCGTTCGCGCTCTCGGTGCTCTCCACGCTGGGCATCGTGCTGTTCGCGGGCCTCGCCGCGGCCTGGATCGGCCGCCTGGCGCCGCGCCTGCCGCGCTTCGCCGCCGAGGCGCTTGCGCTCACGGCCGCCTCGAGCGTGCTCGCCCAGCCGCTGTCGGCCGCCCTGTTCTCGCAGGTGCCGCTCGTCTCCCCGTTGGCGAACGTGCTGGCGGCGCCCCTCTTCCCGCTCGCCTGCGCCGGAGGGCTCGTCGGCGCTGTCGCGGCCCTGGCCGTGCCGGCCGCCGGATCGCCCCTGCTGGCAGGCGCCGCGCTCGCGTCCGAGGCGCTTTGCGCCGCCGCCCGCGCCTGCGCGTCGCTGCCCTGCGCGGGCGTGCCCGTCGACCTGCCCGTCGTGCCCGCGCTTGCCGGCGCGGCCGTCCTGGCCGCTGCGCTCTGGGCGCTCTGGCCCCCGCCGAGCCCGCGCACGGCCGCGCTGGTCGCAGGGGCCTCGGCGGCGGCCGCCCTCGCGGTCGTGCTCGTCGCCCCGCGGCTCGCGGGCGACGAGATCGTCATGCTCGACGTGGGCCAGGGCGACGCGTTCGTCGTCCGCAGCGAGGGGGCGGCCGTGCTCGTGGACACCGGCAACCAGGAGCGCCTCCTGCGCGAGGGCCTCGCGCGCCACGCCGTGCTCCGCCTGGACGCCGTGGTGGTGACCCACGGCGACGACGACCACATGGGCGCGCTCGCCTCGCTCAAGGGCGTGGTGCAGGTCGACCGCGTGCTCGTGGCGGCCGATGCGCTCGCCTGCCCCTGCGAGGCCTGCGCGCGCCTGCGCGGCGACGCGGCGGCGCTCGTGGGGGAGGGGGCCGTCCAGGGGCTCGCGCAGGGCGACCGGCTGCACGTGGGCGCCTTCGACCTGGAAGCGGTGTGGCCCGCCCGCTTCGCCGACGGGGGCGGCAACGCCGACAGCCTGTGTCTGCTGGCGCGCGCCGACGCCGACGGCGACGGGGCGGCCGACTGGACGGCGCTCCTCGCCGGCGACGCGGAGCACGAGCAGCTGGCCGCCATGGAGGAGCAGGGCCTCGTGGGCCGCGTTGACGTGCTCAAGGTGGGCCATCACGGCTCGAAGAACGCGCTCACGCCGGAGCTCGCGGCCGCGCTCTCCCCGCGCATCGCGCTCGTGAGCGCGGGCGCGGGCAACCGCTACGGGCACCCGGCCGACAAGACGCTGCGGGAGCTGGCCGACGCGGGGGCGCAGATATGGCGTACCGACGAGGCGGGGGATGTTTCGTGCAAATCCACCGCGCAGGGCATCGCGGTCGCGTCGCTGCGGTAGAATGCGGGGCATGCCGACTAACAAGAAACAAGAAGCACCGCTCCTCCCCGTCTACCTCATCGTGGGGGAGGACGCGCTCAAGCGCGACGCCGTGATGAAGCGCCTGCGTGCCCGCCTTTCCGCGCTGGGCGACCTGTCGTTCAACGCCGACGAGTTCAACGGCGAGACCGCCCTCGGCGGCGACGTCGTGGCGGCCTGCAACACCGTGCCGTTCGCCAGCCCCGTGCGCCTCGTGGAGGTGCGCGCAGCCGACAAGCTCAAGAAGGCCGATGCCGAGGCACTCGTGTCGTACCTGTCCTCGCCGAGCGGGTCCACCGTGCTCGCGCTGGTGGCCGAGAAGCTGGCGAAGAACACGCGCCTGTACAAGGCCGTGGCCGCCCATGGCAAGACGGCCGTCATCGACTGCGCCCCGCTCAAGCGCAACGAGCTGCCGAAGACGGTGCGGGCCATGGCCGCGGGCCACGGCGTCACGCTCACGGAGGGGGCAGCGCGCGCACTGGTGGACCTGGTGGGCGAGAACACCGTCCACCTGGACAGCGAGCTCAAGAAGATCGCGCTGGCGCACCGCGGCACCGATGCCGTGAACGAGCACGAGATCATGGGGCTGGTGGCGCGTACGGCCGAGGTGAAGCCCTGGGAGTTCGTGGACGCCCTCGCCGCCCGCGACGCCCGCAAGTGCCTGCTTTTGCTGGGTCGCATGGAGTCCGTGTCGCCCCACGCCCTGCTGGCCATGTGCACGACGCGCCTGCGCGAGCTGGTGTGCGCCCGCGCCCTGGCCGACCGCGGCAACCCGCGCGGCGTGGCCGCAGCCCTCAAGATACCCGACTGGCGCTGCAAGAACCATGCCGCCTGGGCCCGCGGCTTCACCGCCGCCGAGCTGCGTCGCGCCATCGTCTCGGCGCGCGACACCGAGCGCGCCATGAAGAGCGGCGCGGACGCGCAGGCCGCCTTCCTCGACTGGGTGCTCTCCGTCACCGCCCGCTAAAGGCCGCACCGGCGCCGTCGTCGTTCGGGAAGCACGCGCAGAGGCGCGCGATCCGCTTTTCCGGCACTAACGCGAGGAAGCCCCCTTCCGGGGGCTTCCTCTTCCTTGATATGCGGACGGATCGCGGGCGATCCTGAGAGCATCGAGCCTATTCGGCGGCCTCTTCGGCTGCAGCGGCCTCGGCCTCGGCCTTGGCGGCCTCCTCGGCTTCCTTGGCCTTGCGCTTCTGGGCGGCGGCCTCCTCCTTCAGCGTCTTCTCGCGGCGCTTCGCCTTCTCCTCGGAGGCGGCCTTCATGGCTGCCTGGCGCTCGGCCTTGGCCGCGGCCTTCTTGGAGCCGGTCTTCTGCTGCTCCTTCTTGGCCGGCTTCACGTAGGCGGCGCGGTCGGCGTCGGTCACGACGTCCTTGATGAGCAGCATGATGCCGCTCTTGCGGTTGGCGGCCTGGTTCTTGTGGATGACGCCCTTGCTGGCGGCCTTGTCCATGAGGCGGCAGGCGGCGAGCGCGGCGGCGTAGGCCTCGGCGCCGTTGCCGGCGGCCACGGCGTCCTTCACGCGGCGGGTCGCGGTCTTGAGCTCGCTCTTGACCGCGCGGTTGCGCATGCGGGCCTTCTCGTTGGTGATGATGCGCTTCTTCTGGCTTTTGATGTTCGCCATGTGGTTCGTTCCTCCAAAAAAATCGTTTTACCTTGTCTTGCGATACGAATCGCGCTGCGCCTCCAGCGATACGGGCGGGCGATGCCCTCCGCGTGGCCGCAAGGTGGCCGATTGCCTCGCAACAAGGCCCCGGAGGAGCCTCCCGCGCCGGGCGCGGGCGTTGGCGATGCGATGGAAACAGGCGGGATTTCTCTGTTTCGCAGACCAATCGGTCACCAGCGAGGACGAATCCGTAATGCAGCCACGTCTGCAGATTTGGCGATAAGATCATCGCACGCACGTATCGCTGGATACACAATGCGATAGAATACCAAACGTTGACCCTGTTTTCACGGGGAAATTCCCGAAAACACGTTTTTCGCCCGTGCACCGCCCGAAGAAGAAAGCTACTATGACCACCGACCCGAACCTCATCCGCAACTTCTCCATCATCGCGCACATCGACCACGGCAAGTCGACGCTGTCCGACCGCATCCTCGAGCTCACCGGCACCGTGGCGAGCCGCGACATGCAGGAGCAGCTGCTCGACAGCATGGACATCGAGCGCGAGCGCGGCATCACCATCAAGAGCCAGGCCGTGCGCGTGGACTACACGGCCGACGACGGCCAGACCTACCAGTTCAACCTCATTGACACGCCGGGCCATGTGGACTTCACCTACGAGGTGTCCCGCTCGCTGGCCGCGTGCGAGGGCGCCGTGCTCGTGGTGGACGCCACCCAGGGCGTGGAGGCGCAGACCGTGGCCAACGCCATGATGGCCATGAACGCGAACCTGGAGATCATCCCGCTCATCAACAAGATCGACCTGCCGGCCGCCGAGCCCGACCGCGTGCGCGAGGAGATAGAGGAGGGCCTCGCCATACCCGCCGACGACGCCGTGCTCGCCTCCGGCAAGACCGGCGCGGGCGTGCACGACCTGCTCGAGGCCGTGGTGTACAACATCCCCGCGCCCGAGGGCGACGCGCACGCACCCCTGCGTGCGCTCATCTTCGACTCGTACTTCGACCCCTACCGCGGCGTGGTGGCGCTCATCCGCGTGGTGGACGGCTCGCTCAAGAAGGGCGACCGCGTGCTCATGATGGCCACCGGCACCGAGGTGCTCGTGGAGGAGGTGGGTGCGCGCCGCCCGGCGGAGACGGCCATGCCCGAGCTCTCGGTGGGCGAGGTGGGATACCTGGTCACGGGCCTCAAGGACGTGCGCCAGGTGAAGGTGGGCGACACGATCACCGCCGTGCGCGGCGGCGTGGAGAAGCCCCTGCCCGGCTACCGCGACGCCAAGCCCATGGTGTTCACGGGCCTGTTCCCCATCGACGGCGACCAGTACGAGCCCTTGAAGGAGGCGCTGGAGAAGCTCTCGCTCAACGACCCCGCGCTCATGTGGGAGCCGGAGAAGTCCCACGCGCTCGGCTTCGGCTTCCGCGTGGGCTTCCTCGGCCTTCTGCACATGGAGGTCATCAAGGAGCGCCTCGAGCGCGAGTTCGGCCTGGACCTCTTGGCCACGGCGCCCTCAGTGGAGTACCACGTGTACCGCGCCGGCGGCGAGATGATCAGCCTGCACTCGCCCCAGGAGATGCCCGACCCCGGCGAGATCGAGCGCATCGAGGAGCCCTACCTCAAGGCGAAGATACTCATCCCGCCCGACTACGTGGGCGCCGTCATGGAGCTCACCACGGCGCGGCGCGGCACGTTCGTCACCATGAACTACCTCTCTCCCACGACGGTGGAGATGATCTGGGAGATACCGCTGTCGGAGCTCATCATGGACTACTTCGACAAGCTCAAGTCCAACACGAAGGGCTACGCGAGCCTCGACTACGACTTCGACGGCTACAAGCCCTCCAAGCTGGTGAAGCTGGATATCCTGCTGTCCGGCAAGCCGGTGGACGCGCTGTCGTTCATCATCCACAAGGACAAGGCCTACGACCGCGGCCGCGTGCTCACCGAGAAGCTGCGCGGCATCATCCCGCGCCAGATGTTCGAGGTGCCCATCCAGGCCGCCATCGGCGGGCGCGTGCTGGCCCGCGAGACGGTGAAGGCGAAGCGCAAGGACGTGCTGGCGAAGTGCTACGGCGGCGACATCAGCCGCAAGCGCAAGCTCTTGGAGAAGCAGAAGGCCGGCAAGAAGCGCATGAAGAACATCGGCAACGTGGAAGTGCCGCAGGAGGCCTTCATGGCCATTTTGAAGGTGGACGATTAGGATGGGCACGACGGCTATTGCGATGGCCGCACTAGCCGTCGTCGCCTTTTTAGTCCTCGCCGTGGTGTTGTGGAGGGGTAATGTCGAGATCATCTCGGGGTTTCCCGAAGAAGCGGGTTCGCTCAAGGAGGCCGACCGAAAAAGCATGGGCCGCGGCCTGGCTGCCCTGGTTCTGTTCCTCATGTTTGTGGCGGTTTTGATGATATTCGCATTATCGCAGTTCGAAGGTTAGGAACGATATATGGCACGGAAAGGCAAGGAAGAGTTCGACTGGCTGGACGACCCGTTCGACGAGAAGAAGGCTGCGCGCGAGCAGGTGCGGTCCTCCACGTCGGGCGGCACGAAGATGGTGCTCGGCTGTGGCTGCCTGCTGGCCGTGGCGGGCATCGTGGTGCTGCTGGTGCTCGCAGGCGTCAGCATGATCGACCTGCTGGCCGCCTAGCGCCGGGATGTGCCTGCGCCCGGCCGCCCTCGAACCGGCATGAGAAGGAGGAGCCCCGTGAGAGAGAACCCCGTCATCGAGAACATCCTGTCCCGCCGCTCCGTGCGCGCGTTCCGGGACGAGCCGGTCGCGCGCGAGGACCTGGAGGCCGTCGTCGCGTGCGGGCAGTGGGCTCCCTCGGCGAACAACCGGCAGGAGTGGACGTTCGTGGTGGTGGACGACCGCGCCCGCATCGCCCGGCTGTCAGCGGTTGTTCGCGAGGCGCTGGGCCGCGACGCCTACGACATGTACGGCCCTGCGGCCATCGTGATCGTGGCGCACGAGAAGGGCGCCCCGTTCGGCCGCGAGGACGACGGCTGCGCGATGCAGAGCATGATGCTGGCCGCCCACAGCCTGGGCCTGGGCAGCGTGTGGATCAACCAGCTGCAGGGCATCTGCGACGAGCCCGCCGTGCGCGCGGAGCTCGACGCGCTCGGCGTGCCGGCCACCTCCGAGGTGCACGGCGTGTGCGCCCTCGGCCACGCCGCCGCCGAAGGGACGGCGCACGACCGCAAGAGCCGCGTGGTGTGGGCGTAGCGCGCCGGCTGCCATCCCGGCCCGGGACGGGCGCGACGGCGAAGCCGGAAGGTCGCACGCAGCGCTTTCTCGCGACGCCTGCGCGCTTCCAACGTGGGCGCTCGGGCCGCGGCGACGAAGCCGGGAGCATGCCGCGCCCGAACGCCCTTCCTGCCAAAAAACGCGCGGTTTGGCAATCGGAAAGCGCGTTTCGGAGCGTGCTTGCCACGGGTTGCCGCTATAATCCCAGGTCGGCGTTTTTCACCGCTCGACCGTAATTGCCAAACCGCGCGTTTTTTGACCTGTCGTGACGAAAACGCGTGCAAAGGAAGCAGAATATGCACGAGTTCTTCCAAAAGCACCGCCTCCTCCTCGCGCCCATGGCGGGCGTGAGCGACGAGGCGTTCCGGGCGCTCTGCCGCGAGCAGGGGGCCGACCTCGCCTTCACCGAGATGGTCTCGGCGAAGGGGCTCTCCTACGCCAACGAGAAGACGCGCCATCTGCTTGCCCTCGCGCCCGGCGAGGACCAGGTGGCCGTCCAGCTGTTCGGCCACGAGCCCGACACCATGGCCGCGCAAGCCGTCTGGATCGAGCAGGAGATGGGGGAGTTGCTGGCGTACCTGGACGTCAACATGGGATGCCCCGCGCGCAAGATCGTGTCGAAGGGCGACGGCTCGGCGCTCATGAGGGAGCCGGAGCTCGCGGCCTCCATCGTGCGGGCGATCCGCGCGGCGGTCGCGCATCCCGTGACCGTGAAGTTCCGCCGCGGCTGGGCGATGGGCGCGGAGACGGCGCCGGACTTCGCGCGGCGCATGGAGGATGCGGGCGCGTGCGCCGTCGCGGTGCACGGCCGCTTCGCCGAGCAGCTCTACCGCGGCAGCGCCGACTGGGACGTCGTCGCGCGCGTGAAGGAGGCCGTGGACGTGCCCGTCATCGGCAACGGCGACGTGCGCTCGGGCGCCGACGCCGTGGCGCTCACGGCGCGCACCGGTTGCGACGCCGTGATGATCGCCCGCGGCGCGGAGGGCAACCCCTGGGTGTTCGCCCAGGCCAAGGCCGCGCTCGCGGGCGTGCCCGAGCCGCCGGCCCCCGATGCCCGCGAGCGCATCGCCATGGCGCGCCGCCACGCGCGCCTGCTCGCGCGGCGCGAGGGGAAGAACATCGTGCGCATGCGCAAGCACGCCATGTGGTACCTGGCGGGCCTGCCGGGCGCCGCCGCGGCGCGCGCGAAGATCAACGCCTGCGTGTCCGTGGAGGACTTCGACCGCGTGTTCGACGAGCTGCTCGCCTTTTTGGGCGGGCATGAACAGGAAGGCTAGACCATGCCGCACGACCCTTACCGCGCCCTGTACCTGCACCTGCCGTTCTGCGTGAGGCGGTGCGGGTACTGCGACTTCGCGACGTCGGCGGTGCCGGCCGATGCGCCGGAGATCGACGCGTACGTGGAGGACCTCTGCCTCCAGATCCGCCGCAAGGCGAAGGAGGGCGAGCTCGGCGCGCTCGAGACGGTTTACTTGGGCGGCGGGACGCCGAGCCATATCGGCCTGGCGCGTCTGTCCATGCTGCTGTACACGCTGTCGCTGTCGATGCACCTCACGCCCGAGGTGGAGTGCACGATGGAGGCGAACCCCGAGAGCCTGACGGAGCGCATGGTGCGCGACGTGTGGGCGCTCGGCGTGAACCGCCTGTCCATCGGCGTGCAGAGCTTCGACGACGAGGTGCTGGCCGTGCTCGGGCGCGCCCATTCGGCCGATGACGCGCGCCGCGCCATCGAGGCGGCGCATACGCGCTTCGAGAACGTGAGCGTGGACCTCATGTGCGGCATCCCCGGCCAGGGCGCCGAGAGCTTCGAGGCGAGCGTGCGCGAGGCGGCGGCGCTCGGCGCGGCGCACGTGAGCGTGTACCCGCTGACCATCGAGGCGCACACGCCCTTCGACGCCGCCGTGCTCGCCGGGGACATGGAGGAGCCCGACGACGACGTGGAGGCCGCGCACATGGAAATCGCCGCGCGCGTGCTGGCCGAGGCCGGCTACGAGCGCTACGAGGTGGCGAGCTACGCCCGCCCCGGCTTCGAATGCCGCCACAACATCGCCTACTGGACGGGCGTGCCGTACCTGGGGCTCGGCCGCTCGGCGGCCACGATGACCCAGAACGCTGAGCGCCGCATGCGCGTGCAGGACGGGCGGGTGACCGACGACATGGACGCGCGCGGCATGGCCGCCGAGGACCTCATGCTCGGCATGCGCATGACCTGCGGCGTGCCCGACGAGCTGGTGGAGGCCGCCGCCGTCCTGCTGCCCGACGCCCCCGCCGTGCTCGCGGAACTGGAAGGGGAGGGCCTCGTGGCGCACGCGGACGGGCGCTGGCGCCCCACCGACCGCGGCTGGCTCTGCGGCAACGAGCTCTACGGGAGGCTGTTCGACTTGGCATAGGGAACCGGCGCACGCGCTCCTCCTATGCAGTAACCGTCAAGTTTCTCCATAATTTCCCGCTGTTGTTAGCACTCTCGGCTTTCGGCTGCTAATATGATGCGTTACTATGGTTCGGGTTCGGGGAAAGCCGACGGGCGAGAGAGAGGAAGGTGGAGAGGCGTGCTATCCGATCGCAGGCAGCGGGTGCTGGCCGCGCTCATCGAGGAATACGTCGCGCGCGCCCTGCCGGTGGGTTCGCGCACGCTGACGGAGCGCTACCAGCTGGGCGTGAGCCCGGCCACCGTGCGCAACGAGCTTTCGGTGCTCGAGGACGGCGGCTACATCACGCAGCCCCACACCTCGGCCGGGCGCATCCCCACCGACCACGGCTACCGCGCGTTCGTGGACAACCTGCTGGCCGCCGACTTCACGGGCGAGGACGAGCGCTACCGCCCCGTCGTGGACGAGCTGCGCCGCAGCGCGAGCGAGCTCGATGCGCTGCTCGAGCAGACGTCGTCGGCCCTCACGCGCCTCACCGACTGCCTCTCCATCGTGCTGGCGCCGTCGGTGCTGAACCTGCACATCAAGCAGCTCTCGCTCATCTCGCTCAACGCGTACCGCGCGCTCGTGGTGCTCGTCACCGAGGACGGCCAGGTGTTCAACCGCCAGATGGAGTTCGCCGAGGAGGTGTCCTCGGACGAGCTGGCGCGCGTGCAGGCGTTTCTGGGCGACGTGTTCACGGGCAAGTCGCTCCAGCAGATCGAGGACGGCCTGGGCCAGGGCATGGCCGAGGCGTTCCGCGACCCGCTCGTGCGCATGGCGCTCGACGAGGTGCTGTCGTGTTTGCAGGAGAGCGAGCTGTCGCGCGCCCACCGGCTGGGCGTGAGCTCGCTTCTGACGAAGCCGGAGTTCAGCCAGTCGCAGGCGCTGCTGCCCGTCATGCAGGTGCTCGAGGACGACACGGTCATGCTGCATATCCTGGACGATGCCGTGCGCCAGGGCGACGGCACGCCCAGCGTGCGCATCGGGCGCGAGAACGACGCGGCGGAGCTGGCGGGCGTGTCCGTGGTGGCCAGCCGCTACGGGCGCGGGGAATCGGCCGGCGTCGTGGCCGTCATCGGGCCCACGCGCATGGACTATTCTAAGGTATTGCGGGCGGTGCGCATCGCGAGCGCGGCGCTTCAGGACGTATAGGGCTTGCACGGCGCCAGCACGAGGGGGCGCCGTCAAACGAGGAAGGTACTGCAAGAGCAATGGCCAAGGATCTGTACGAGGTTCTGGGCGTTTCCAAGAACGCCACGGAGGACGAGATCAAGAAGGCGTTCCGACGCCGCGCGCGCGAGCTTCACCCCGACGTGAACAAGGCGCCCGACGCCGAGGACCAGTTCAAGGAGCTGAACGAGGCGTACGACGTGCTGAGCGACCCGGGCAAGCGCGCCCAGTACGACCGCTTCGGCACCATACCGGGCGCCGCGGGCGGCGGCAGCCCCTACGGGGGCGGCGGCTACGTGGACTTCGAGGACCTGTTCGGCGGCGGCTTCGGCATGGGCGACATCTTCAGCTCGTTCTTCGGCGGCGCCGCGGGCGGGCGGCAGCAGCAGCGCCGCGAGGGCCGCGACATGGGCGTGGGCCTGCGCGTCACGCTGGAGGAGGTGGCCGCGGGCGCCAAGAAGGAGATCGTCTACGACCGCCTGGCGCCGTGCCCCGACTGCGACGGCACGGGCCTCGGCCCCGACGGGCGCGAGATCACCTGCCCGGACTGCGGCGGCCAGGGCCGCGTGGTCTCGGTGCAGCATACGTTTCTGGGCGACATGCAGACGGCCACCACGTGCAAGACCTGCAACGGCACGGGCCGCTCGGTGGAGAACCCGTGCCCGGAGTGCGAGGGGCAGGGCCGCGTGCCCGACCGCCAGCGCGTGACCGTGGAGGTGCCGGTGGGCATCCGCGACTCGCAGCAGCTGCGCCTGTCCGGCTTCGGCGAGGCGGGCATGCAGGGCGCGGCGCCGGGCGACCTCATCGTCACGGTGCGCATCCAGCCGCACGAGTTCTTCGAGCGCGACGGCGACCACCTGCACGCGCGTGCGAACGTGTCCATCGTGCAGGCCGCCCTCGGCGCGGAGATCGAGATCGACGGCATCTTCGAGGTCGAGAAGGTGCAGGTGCGCATCCCCGAGGGCTGCCAGAACGAGCAGGTGGTGCGCGTGAAGGGCTTCGGCATGCCGAAGTTCCGCAGCGACGCGCGCGGCGACATGTTCGTGCACGTGAACGTGGTGGTGCCGAAGAAGCTCACGAAGAGGCAGCGCGAGCTGTTGGAGCAGCTGGCCGAGGAGCTGGGCGAGGACGTTTCCGACGAGCGCACGCCCCTGCAGAAGCTGCGCGACGCCTTCAACTAGCGGGCAAGCGATGTCCCTGCAGCATTTCTACCTTGACGAGCAGGTGCTCGCCGACGAGGTCGGCGGGCCCTTCCCGCTGCGCCTCGCGGCCGACGACGCGAAGCATGCGCGCGTACTCCGGCTGGCGCCGGGCGAGCGCATCGCGGTGGTGGACGCCGCCCTCGACTACTTCGCGTGCGAGATCGTCGCCTTCGACGACGCGCTCCCGGTCGTGCGCATCGCGCAGCGCTTCGAGCGCGCGGACGCGGGGCCGTCGGTCGTGCTCGTGCAGGGCCTGGCCAAGGGCGACAAGATGGAGACGGTCATCCGCCACGCCACCGAGCTGGGCGTGGCGGCGTTCGTGCCGCTGGCGTGCGAGCGCTCCGTTGTGCGGCTTGACGCGAAGAAGGCGGCGGCGAAGGCCGATCGCTGGCGCGCCATCGCGAAGAGCGCGGCCATGCAGTCGGGGCAGCCGGCTGTTCCCGACGTGCGCGAGCCGGCGGGCCTGCGGGAGGCGTGCGCGCTGCTCGCCGACGCGGACGCCCTGCTCGTGTGCTGGGAGGAGGCTCCCGGCGCGTCGCGGCTCGACGTCGCGCTCGACCGCGCGCTCGGCGGCGGCCGGGCGGCGCAGGGCGCCCGCGTGGCCGTGGTCGTGGGCCCCGAGGGCGGCTTGGCCGAGCGCGAGGTGGAGGCGCTGCTGGCCTGCAACCCCCGCTCCTCGCTCGTGTCGCTCGGCCCGTCCATCCTGCGCACGGAGACGGCCGGCATCGTGGCGCCCGCGCTCGCGCTCTACGAGCTCGAGCGGCGCGCGAGGGCGGGGGCGCTGTGAACTTCGCCGTCGTCAACCTGGGCTGCAAGGTCAACCGCGTGGAGTCGGACGACGCTTCGGCGCGCCTGGCCGCCCGCGGCACCGAGACGGCGGAGGCGGACGCCGACCTCATCGTGGTGAACACCTGCACCGTCACCGGCGAGGCCGAGAAGAAGACCCGCAAGGCCGTGCGCCGCGCCCTGCGCGCGAACGACCGCGCCCGCGTGCTCGTCACCGGCTGCGCCGCGGCCGTCGACGCGGCGTTCTACGAGGCGCTCGATCCCCGCGTGCGCGTGGTGGGGAAGGCCCGGCTCGCCGAGGAGATCGAGGCGTGGTGCGATTCGGAAGGCGTTTCCGCCGCGCCGCCGCTCCTTCCCGTCGGCCCGGGCTTCCGCACCCGCGTGGGGGTCAAGGTGCAGGACGGCTGCGACAACGCGTGCACGTACTGCATCGTGCACGTGGCGCGCGGCCGCGCGACGAGCCGCGCCGCCGATGGCGTCGTGCGCGAGTGCGCGGAGTACGCCCGCGCTGGCGCGGGCGAGATCGTGCTCACGGGCATCAACCTGGGATCGTACTGCGACGGAGCGAGGCGCGACCCGTCCGCCACGCGCCTCGCGGGCCTGCTGCGCCGCCTGCTCGACGCGACGGCCGACCTGCACGCGCCGGGCGCGTTCCCCGTGCGCTTCCGCATCTCGAGCATCGAGCCGCGCGACGTGGACGACGCGCTCGTGGACCTGCTCGCCGCCGCCGACGGCCGCGTCTGCCGCCATCTCCACCTGCCGCTGCAGGCGGGAAGCTCGAAGGTGCTGCGCGAGATGGCGCGCCCCTACGACGCCGACCGGTTCCGCGCGCTCGTGGAGCGCCTGTACGCCGCCGTGCCCGGGCTCGCGCTGTCCACCGACGTCATCGCCGGGTTCCCCGGCGAGACCGACGCCGAGTTCCAGGAGACGCTCGAGCTGGCGCGCGCCTGCCGCTTCGCGAAGATGCACGCCTTCCCGTACTCGCGCCGCGCGGGCACGCCCGCGGCCGAGCGCCCCGACCAGGTGCCCCCCGATATCAAGGCGGCCCGCGCCGCCGCCTTGCGCGCGCTCGGCGACGAGCTGCGCGCGGCCGAGCGCGCGCGGCGCGCAGGCACCGTCGAGCTCGCCTTGGTCGAGGAGGGCGGCGTCGCCATGTCGGAGAGCTACTTCGAGCTTGCCGCTTCCGCAGACGCGCCCATCGGCTCGCTCGTCAGGATGACGCTGTAGCGTTCCCAAGGAAGCGCACGACCGCGCCCCGCATCCCGAAACATGGTAGGTATGGGGGAGAATCCCTCCCCTTGGTATCAGGTATGATATGGTTTCCAGGGTAGGCGGAGACGGACGGGAGGCGCCGGTGGCAGACGACGAGGCGCGCGAGCGGGCGCGCAGGAGGCTCGAGGAGCGCCAGGCCCGCATGCGCGGGGAAGCGCCCGCCGGCTGCGACGCGCATAAGGCGCCGTGCGCCCACGAGCCCCACGAGGCGCGCAGGCCGATAAGCTCGGGCCGTCTCCGTTCGAGCCGTCCCGGAACGGGCAACCGGCACTCGTGGGAGGCGCGCGGCCCGGAGCCCCTGTTCGCCCTCTCCGAAGCTGCGACGAACCTCGTGCGCGCCGTCGGGCCCAAGCGCCTCGCGATCGCGGTCGCCGCGATCGCGCTGGTCGTCGCGCTCATCGCGGGCATCCGCGGCTGCATGGCCGCCGACGCGGGCACGCCGGCACCGGACGAGGCGGACCAGGCCCCTGTCCAGCAGCAGGCGCAGCGCGACCCCATCGACGAGGACGGGCTCACGGCCGTGCTCGGCGACGACCTGGCCGCCCAGCTCGTCCAGGCGGCCGGGACGAGCGACGACGCCGCATGGGTCGCCGCCCATCCGGACGCCTACGCCGTCGACGGCGCGGCCGTGCAGTACAAGCTGCTCAAGCTGGCCGCCGTCGAGCCCGAGGCCCGGTCCTTCGTGCGCACGTTCCCCGACGCCTACCCCGCCGAGAGCGCGCTCGGCACGGACGACCCCGAACCCGGCCAGGTGCCGCGCCTCTACCAGTGGGATTCCCGCTGGGGCTCCACCGTCTACAGCTCCACGGCCTTTGCGCTGACGGGCTGCTGCCCCACGTCGCTTTCCATGGTCTACCAGGGCCTTACGGGCAAGGGCGACCTCTCGCCCTACGACATGGGCAGGCGCGCGAGCGAGGGCGGCTACGAGACGCAGTTCGACGGCACCGACGCGGCGTTCCTCGTCAACGAGGCTGCCTCGCTCGGGCTCTCTTGCGCGGCGCTCGCCGCCGACGCCGACAGCGTGCGCGCCGCGCTCGAAGGCGGTGCGGTGCTCATCTGCAACGTGGGCCCCGGCGACTTCACCGACAACGGCCATTTCCTCGTCATCACGGGCATCGACGACGAGGGGAACCTCGCCATCAACGACCCGTACTCGGCCGAGCGCTCGGGCAGGACGTGGAACGTGGACACGGTGCTCGGCCAGACGAAGGCGCTGTGGGCCTACCGGCTTGCGTGACGCGCCCGCCGGCGGACGGCCGTCGCCGCCTCGCCGTTCCGTCGCAAAATTGGGCACCTGCACTATATTCCCTTGTCGGTTCGATGACATCGAGGTCGGCCGCAGCGGCACGTGGTACAATGCCCTCATGACAGACCAGACGCAAATCACCCTCACGGCCCCGCAGAGCGTGAACATGGCGCTCATCGTGGGACCGGCCGACGAGATCCTCCATGTCGTGCAAGACGCCTTCGCCGCCCGCATCACCGTGCGCGGCGACACCATCGTGCTCGAGGGCGACCCGCTCGAGGTGCAGTCGCTCACGGCGCTGTTCTCCGATCTCATCAAGCTCGTGGAAGGCGGCGGCGAGCCCACGCTCGAGTACGTGCGCCACGCCATCGACCTCTTGCGCACGGCTGAGTTCAGCCCGCAGGCGCTGCGCGAGGACATCCTGCTCACGTACCGCGGGCGGGCCATCCGCCCCAAGACCGCGGGCCAGAAGCGCTACGTGGACGCCATCCGCGAGCACACCATCACCTTCGGCATCGGGCCGGCGGGCACCGGCAAGACCTACCTCGCCATGGCCATGGCCGTGGCCGCGCTCAAGCGCAAGGAGGTCGGCCGCATCATCCTCACGCGCCCCGTGGTGGAGGCGGGGGAGAGCCTGGGCTTCCTGCCCGGCACCCTCACCGAGAAGGTGGACCCCTACATCCGCCCGCTCTACGACGCGCTGTTCGACATGACCGACATGGAGCGCGCCACCCAGCTCATCGAGAGCGGCGTCATCGAGATCGCCCCGCTCGCGTTCATGCGCGGGCGCACCCTGAACGACAGCTTCATCATCCTCGACGAGGCGCAGAACACCACGCCCGAGCAGATGAAGATGTTCCTCACGCGCCTGGGCTTCGGCTCGAAGATGGTGGTGACCGGCGACGTGACCCAGCTCGACCTGCCGCGCGGCATCTCGGGGCTCAAGGGCGTGCGCGGCATCCTCGAGGGCATCGACGATATAGCGTTTTGCGACTTCACCGGCAAGGACGTGGTGCGCCACTCGCTCGTGGCGGCCATCGTGTCCGCCTACGACGAGGCCACCAGGAAGGCATAGCAACATGGACATCCAGATCAACTACGACTACCGCAAAGACGAGCTGGAGAAGCTGCCGCTGCACGAGCTGGCCCAGTTCGTGCTCGCGCGCGAGGACAAGCCCTTCAACACGGAGGTGTCCGTGAGCTTCGTCACCGACGAGGCCATCGCCGAGCTCAACGAGAGGTACCGCCACAAGGAGGGCCCGACCGACGTGCTGTCCTTCGAGTGCGACGGCGTGAACGACGACCTGTCGGCCATGACGCTGGCCGAGGACCCCGTCTACGAGCTGGGCGACGTGATCATCGCCCCCGACGTGGCCGCCCGCCAGACGCGCGAGTTCGGCACGTCGTTCGAGGAGGAGATCAGCCTCTTGCTCGTGCACGGCCTGCTGCACCTGTGCGGCTACGACCATATAGCCGACGACGAGGCCGAGGTCATGGAGAAGCGCGAGGCCGAGATCCTCGAGGCGTGGTCGAAGCGCACGGTGTAGCGGAGAGGCGGGGAGGCGGCGTGGCTGCGGAAACGGCGGTGGAGGACGATCTCGTGGACGTTCCCGACAGGGGCGGGAGCGGCGCGCGCAACGAGCCCCCCTGCTGCGGCGAGGGCTTCGTGCGCAACGACGCCGACAAGGGCGCGCGCTCGCGCTTCTCGCTCGTCTGCGCGTTCAGGTGCGCATGGGACGGCATCGTCTACGCCGTGCGCACGCAGCGCAACATGAAGATACATCTGGGCATCGCCGTGCTGGCCGTGGCGCTGGGATTCGTGCTGCGCATCGACGGGGCCTCCTGGGCCGCCGTGATCCTCTGCATCGCCGCGGTGTTCGCGGCCGAGTGCGTGAACACGGCCATCGAGAGCGTGGTGGACCTCGTGTCGCCCGAGTACCACGAGCTGGCCCGCCGGGCGAAGGACTGCGGGGCGGGCGCCGTGCTCGTGTTCGCCATCGTGGCCCTGGTCGTGGCCGCCGTGGTGTTCGGCCCGCGCGCATGGGCGCTCTTCTTCGGCTAGCGCGCGCCTGCTTTCCCCTTGCTGGAACGGACGACCGGGGGGTTGTCCCGAATGTCGATCATAAGGATGCACGCTATGGATTTCCAACCGCACGCAGAAGGCTTCAAGTCCGGCTTCGTCACGCTCGTGGGCAGGCCGAACGCCGGCAAGTCCACGCTCATCAACGCCATCATGGGCAAGAAGATAGCCATCACGTCCGACACGGCGCAGACCACGCGGCACCGCTTCCGCGCCGTGCTCACGCGCGAGGACTTCCAGCTCATCTTGGTGGACACGCCGGGCCTGCACAAGCCCCACGACGCGCTGGGCGAGGAGCTGAACACCTCGGCGCTCAAGGCGCTCGAGGACGTGGACGTGGTGGCCATGCTCATCGACGCCTCGCAGCCCATCGGCCGCGGCGACGAGTGGGTTGCCGAGCAGCTCTCCCGCGTGCGCTCGAAGAAGATCTGCGTGCTGTCGAAGCTGGACCTGGCAACGGAGAAGCAGATCTCCGCCCAGCGCGAGGCCGCCGAGGCCCTGGGCGCGTGGGACGCCATGGTGGGCCTGTCGTCGGCCACCGGCAAGAACGTGGACGCCTTCGTGGAGGAGGTCGTGTACCTGCTGCCGGAGGGCCCCGCATGGTTCCCGGCCGACATGGAGACCGACCAGCCCATCGAGGTGGTGGTGGCCGAGTTCATCCGCGAGAAGATCCTGCGCTCGTTCCACGACGAGGTGCCCCATGCCATCGGTGTGCGCGTCGACGAGATGGAGTACGACAAGAAGAAGGACCTCCACCGCATCTTCGCCACCGTCTACGTGGAGCGCGACAGCCAGAAGGGCATCATCATCGGGAAGAAGGGCGCCGCCATCAAGCAGATCGGCACCGAGGCCCGCGCCGACCTGGAGCAACTGCTGGGCACGCGGGTGTATCTGGATCTCTCTGTGAAGGTGAAGAAGAACTGGCGCCGCGACGCGAGCCAGATCCGCCGCTTCGGCTACGGCGAGGGCGCGTAGGGGGCGGCCGCCCCCGCTGGAAGCCGCCTGCGGCTTCGGCGTGCGCCGGGCATCGCCGCCCGTCACGGCGTCCTCTTGCAGGTATTGTCGCGAAACCGGCTATCGCCCGGATACCCTGCCGCGCCCGCTGATTTTCCGTTACAATACGCAGCGGAGTTGACTTCGCGAGGGAGACGCATGAGCATGATCTGTCCGAACTGCCGATCAGAGAACAAAGAGGGCGCGAAATTCTGCAACGAGTGCGGGTTTCCGCTGACCGGGCGCATGGCGGCCGTTGCCGCCGCGTCCACGAGCGACGACACGCTGCGCTCGATCGCCGCCGAGGGGGCCGCCGCGCCCCCGGACGATGCCGCGGTGGCCGAAGGGGTAAGGGGCGGGGCGCCCGCGGAGGATGCGTCTACGACGGAGGAAGCCGCCGAGGCCGGCGACCCCGCAGACCCCGCTGCCGCTGCCGACGCCCAAGCGCTCACCGGCAACAGCTTCGAGCCCTCTGCCGCCCCCACTGCCCGCCCGCAGGGCTCGGGCCCTCTCGACCCGGCGAAGCTGCCGGTCATCGGGGTGGCGGGCGTCGACGTGGACGAGGACGGCAACGAGTTCGACTTCGGCGACATCGACGACGCTCCCGCGGCGGGCAAGGGCCGGCAGGCGGCCGCGCCGAGCGCCGCAGTCACGGCGGATCTCTCGGGCCTGGACGAATGCCTGGTGGATTCCGGCTACACGCCGCCCGCGGCCGCATGGCGCTCGGGCGACACCATGGAGATGCCCCGCGTCGAGGGCAAGGCCGCGCCGAAGCAGAAGGAGTTTCGCGCGCCCGACCCGCGCGAGAAGAAGCACGGCCGTGGCCGTGTGGTCGCCATCGTGATCGTGCTGCTGGTGGCCGCGGCCGCCGCCGCGGCGGGCATCACGTACCAGATGGAGCTCTGGGGCGGCAAGGTGGTCCCCGACGTGGCGGGCATGACGCAGGCCGATGCCACCTACCAGCTGGAGGGCAAGGGCTTCACCGTCCGCGCCACGCAGGTCAAGTCCGACGAGACGGAGGGCCTCGTGCTGCTCACCGATCCCGGGTCCGGCGGGCGCGCCGAGGAGGGCTCCGAGGTGGTCATCCACGTGGCCGTGCCGCGCATCGTCCCCGGCGTGGTGGGCAAGACGCGCGACGAGGCGGCGAAGCTGCTCGAGGCCGAGGACTTCGCGCGCGTGACGTTCGCCGAGGAGAAGTCCGACACGGCCGAGGGAACGGTGTTGTCGGTGACCCCGGAGGCTGGCGAGAAGGCGAAGGCCTCCACGGACATCACCGTGACGGTGGCCGTGCCTTTCACGGTGCCTGACGTGGCCAACCAGCCGCTCGATGCCGCGAAGGCCGCCCTGCAGGAGGCCTCCTACGTGCCCGAGGTGGCGTACTACTACACCGAGGACGTGCCCGAGGGCACGGTGGTGGGCACGAGCCCCGCCGCGGGCGAGAAGCTGGCATCGGGCTCCTCCGTCACGGTGAACGTGGCCATGTCGCGTGCGAGCGTGCTCGTGCCGGCAGCGAAGGACTACCTTTCCAGCATCGGCACGATCTCCCTGGGCGGCACGACCTACGAGATCGTCTCGGTCGACGACGTGAAGTACACCGGTTACAACCAGACGTCGTTCACCGTGACGGCGGCGGCCGTGACCACGCTTGACGGCGAGACGGTGCGCGGCTCGGCCAAGCAGAAGAGCGGCACCATCGTCTGGGACGACAGCGACAACGTCGTGAGCATCTCCTAGGCACGATGGCCAGCGCGACGTACACGGCGCGCGCCATCGTGCTGCGCAAGACGAAGCTGGGGGAGAGCGACCTCATCGTCACCCTGCTCGCCCAGGACGGCTCGCAGGTCCGCGCCGTGGCGAAGGGAGCCCGCAAGCCCTCGAGCCCGTTCGCCGCGCGGCTGGAGCTGTACTCCTCGGTCGACCTGCTGTGCTCGGAGGGCCGCAGCCTCGACATCGTGAAGGAGGCGCGCATCGCCTCCTCCCACGAGCGCCTGCGCCGCGACCTGGAGCATGCGGCCTGCGCCGCGCCCATGGCCGAGCTCTTGGACCGCGTGACCCAGGAGGGGCTTGCGAACCCCCGCCTGTTCGCGCTCACCGAGGCGGCGCTCGACGCGCTCGACGGTGCCTTGGCGCCGCAGGCCCCCGCCGTGTGCGCGGCGCACCTGCTGAAGGCGCTCGCATTCTCGGGGCTGCGGCCGAGCCTGTCGTCGTGCGCCGTGTGCGGGGCCGACGTGCCAGGCGGTGCGGATGCGGGGACGGTGGTGCCCCTGTCCTTCTGCGAGGGCGGCGTCGTGTGCCCCGCCTGCCGCCCGTCCGTGGAGGCCCAGGGCGTGCCGGCCGCGGCCGTGGCCTGGTGCAGGGCGCTCATGGGGTCGACGTTCGCCGAGATCGCAGAGCTCGACGTCCCCCCGTCCGCATCGTTCGCCGTGCTGCGCTTCTGCCAGCAGTGGGCGCACGAGCACGTGGGTGCGAACCTGAAGTCGCTTAACTTCCTGTTCACCTGCGGCCTGTTCTGAACCGCGAACGCGTTACCCGGCACGGCCGCCGCCGGGGCGCGCACCTGCAAGGCGGCGGCCTGCGAAGAAGGAGAAGGAACCATGCATACCTACACCCCGCGCGGCGTCTGCTCGCGTGCCATCAGCGTGGAGCTGGACGGCGACCGCGTGTCCCACGTGGAGTTCGCCGGCGGCTGCGACGGCAACCTCAAGGCCGTCTCGAAGCTCGTCCGCGGCATGGCGGTGGACGACGTGGCGGCCCTGCTGGAGGGCAACACCTGCGGCCGCCGGTCCACGTCGTGCGCCGACCAGCTCGTGCGCGCGCTGCGCTCCGCTCAGGCGGCCGAGTAGGCCCAGAGGTTGCGGCACTGACGCAGCACCGTGTCGAAGTCCCAGGTCTTGGCCGTGCGCTCGGGGCTGTTCGGGTCGCGTATCTCAAGGCGGCCGTGCTCGTCGATCCCCGCGAGCACGATGAAGTGGCCCGTGCTGGTGAAGTCGCCGGGTCCCATGCTGCAGATCACGGGCCGCCCCGCCACGAGAGCGCGGCGCACCGACAGCTCGTCGGCGGGCAGCTCCTCGGCGGAAAGCCCCAGCTGGGCGGCGCCTTCGGTCATGAAGGCCCAGGCCGTGCCGTCCGAGGAGGCGCATCCCATCCGCTCGGACAATGCGCCGGCGTCGGCAGGGGAGAGGTCGCTTCTGCCCGTGAGCGCCACGTACGCCATGGCCAGGCACGTGGGGCCGCAGCCGGTCACCCCGAACGCGTCTCCGCCGTAGAGGGCCTGCGACCAGGCGGGGTCGCGCTGGTAGAGCGCGGGGACCTCGCCTGCGCGCCAGGCGCTGCGGGGCGTGCTCTGCGGGGCGTCCGGGGCGCCCGCGCCGGCGGCCGTCCCGCCGCCCGCGAGGGCCGAGAGCGTGCCGACGGCGTACCAGCCCGCCCCGGCGAGCGCGGCCGCGAGCGCGACGGCCAGCGCCGCGCGCACCGCGAGGGAGCGGCGCCTGCGCGCCGCGGAGGGGGCCGGTGCGCGGTAGGAGGTGCGCGAGTAAGCGTGCGCGCCCTTGCGCCCCACGGGCGGCATCGGCGCGGTGGCGGAGGCGCGCACCGCGCGGCCCGCCGGCCGCCGATGCGCCGTGCGGTACGAGTTCGTGTACGTCATGGGCGCTTCCTTTCCTCGGTTCCTCCCTCCCAGTATCCCCAAGCAACGCCCCCGCGTCCCTTGAGAACCGTCTACGGATCCCTTATGTTTTCCTTAATAATGCCTCTCCTTGCGCCGTGGGCGGGGGCGGGGCGATACAATGGCCGCAAGGAGAAGCGAGGGCCGCGCGGCGGCCCGGCGCCCGGGAGGGCGCGGGACGGCGAGGAGCGGGGCGTGGCGGAGAAGAAGCTCATAGCGGTGTGCGACGACGAGGCGGCCATCGCCGATCTGGTGGCCCAGCTGCTCGCCCAGGGCGGCTTCGAGGCGCGCACGTTCTACGCGGGCGCCGACCTCGTGGCCGCGGCCGGGCGCGAGGCGTTCGACCTCGTCGTCCTGGACATCATGATGCCGGGCATGGACGGGTTCGCCTGCTGCCGCGAGCTTCGGCGCACGAGCTCGGTGCCCATCATCTTCCTCACCGCCAAGGACGAGGAGATCGACAAGGTGGTGGGCTTCGAGCTGGGGGCGGACGATTACGTGGTCAAGCCCTTCAAGCCGCGCGAGCTCGTGGCCCGCGTGCGCGCCCGCCTGCGCCGCAGCGCGCCGCCGGCAGAGGGCGGCCGTGCGACCGGCGCCCAGCTGCTCGAGGCGCGCGGCGTGGCGCTGGACGAGGAGGCGTACGCGGCCACGCTCCACGGCGAGCCGCTCGCGCTCACGCCCAAGGAGTTCGCCATCCTCGCGTGCCTGCTGCGCGCGGCCGGCCGTCCGGTGGCGTCGCGCGATTTGTTCGAGGCCGTGTGGGGCGAGGAGGCGAACGCCCAGTCCAACAACACGGTCATGGTGCACATACGCCACTTGCGCAAGAAGCTGGCCGCCATCGACTCCTCCCAGGAGTTCGTCGAGACGGTGTGGGGCGTGGGCTACAAGCTGGGATAACGGCGACGACGCCGCCTGGACGGCCGGCGGCGGGTGCGGCGGATGAGAGGGAAGGGACGCGCGATGGACGCGAGCGGATTCAGCCAGGCGAAGCAGGACCAGACGAGACGGTTGTCGAACAGCGTGCTGCGGCGCACTCTGGTGAACGTGGTCGTGTTCGCCGTCGTGTACCTGGCGCTGTTCCTCGGCTTCATGAACACGCTGGGATCGAGCCTGTCGAACCTCGCGTACAACCTCGTGGGCCAGAGCTACTGGATGCACACGGCCATCGCGAACCTGTTCCTCGTGTGCGTGGCCGTGGGGTTCATCGTAGGAATCGTGCTGGTGGTGCGCTCGGGCATCAACCGGGCGCTGCGCTACTTCGACCTGCTGCTCGACTCCGTGACCGATGTGCTGGCCAAGAGCGAGGGCCCCGTCGTGCTGCCGAGCGAGCTCGCGCCCACGGCGCTGTTCTTGAACGGCATCAAGGCCGAGGGCGAGCGCAGCGAGCGCGCGGCGAAGGCGGCCGAGGAGCGCAAGAACGAGCTCGTGGTGTACCTGGCCCACGACATAAAGACGCCGCTCACGTCCATCATCGGCTACCTGACGCTCCTAGAGGAATCGCCCGATTTGCCGGTTGACGTGCGGGCGCGCTACACGGGCATCACGCTGGCGAAGGCGTACCGCCTGGAGGAGCTGCTCGACGAGTTCTTCGAGATCACGCGCTACAACCTGCAGACCATCCCCATCGAGCGCTCGCGCTTCGACGGCGCGCTGTTCGTGAGCCAGGTGATCGAGGAGTTCTACCCGCTGGCCGAGGGGCGCTCCCTCTCGCTCGTCTTCGACGGGCCGGACGAGCTGCCCGTGTTCGCCGACGCGGGGCGGGTGGCGCGCGTGCTGAACAACGTGCTGAAGAACGCCGTGGCCTACGCCGACGCGGGCACCGAGGTGCGCGTGCGCACGGGGCTCGTCGTCGCGCCGGACGGGTTCGTGTGGTGGGAGCTCACCGTCACCGACCGCGGCCGCGAGCTGTCGCCCGAGCACCTCGAGCGCATCTTCGAGAAGTTCTTCCGCGCCGACGCCGCGCGCGGCTCGGACGGGGGCGGCGCGGGGCTTGGGCTCGCCATCGCGCGCGAGATCGCGCGCGCCCACGGCGGCGACATCTACGCCACGAGCGACGCGGGCCTCACGTCGTTCACCGTGTGGATCCCGCAGGGACCGAGCGTGGGGAAGTGAGGAGCGCTATGCCCGCCATCGAACCCTACCAGCCCCATCTCGCCGCGCCCCTGCGCGCCTTCCTCGCGCGCTGCCTGCCCGAGTCGGGGCGCACGTTCGACCCGGAGGGACGCCATGCGCACCTGCTCGACGTCGAGGCGGCCTACGAGGCCTTCTGGTGCCTCGTCGAGGACGGCGCCGAGGTGGTGGTCGGCTGCGTGGGCGTGCGGGCGCTTTCCGAGGACGTGTGCGAGCTCAAGACGCTGTTCGTCTACGAGCGCCTGCAGGGCCAGGGCTGGGGCCGGCGCCTGGCCGAGCAGGCCATCGGCCTCGCACGCTCCCGGGGCTTTCGCGCCATGCGCCTCGACACCATCTCCACGTCCGCGAACGCCATCGGCCTCTACCGGCGCCTCGGCTTCCGCGACTTCGACCGCTACGACGACAACCCGCAGGCCGACGTGTTCATGGAGCTGGACCTGGCGCGGTAGCGCCGCGGGCGCACCGCGGGCGCGCGCAATGTGGGAAACCTGTGGGTGAGGCCCCGGGCGCTTGCCCGCCCCTGCGGCATCGCCTACAATAGGCAGGCTGCGAAAACGCAGGCACTCTTCGCTTGGTCCGCATGTCTCACCGCATGCCCACCCAGAGGGGAGCGCAACGAGCGCAACCGCCCAGGCCGGGCGGGGGCGATGACGAGGCGGCGCGCGAGCGCGCCCAAGGAAAGGTGGAACCATGGCCGACAAGCTCAGCATCACGAAGGAGCGCACCGCGGAGCTCATCAAGGAGTTCGGCAAGGGCGAGGGCGATTCCGGCAGCCCCGAAGTGCAGATCGCCATCCTCACGGAGCGCATCCGCAACCTCACCGAGCACCTGAAGGTGCACAAGAAGGACAAGCACACGCAGCGTGGCCTCATGATGCTCATCGGCAAGCGCCGCGGCCTCTTGAAGTACGTCAAGAACCGCGACATCGAGGAATACCGTGCCCTTATCAAGAAGCTCGGCATCCGCGACAACATCTAGCACGAACCGGGAGCCCGCACACGCGGGCTCCCGCGCATAGGTGGCGGCGGGGACCTGCCGGACGAGCCGCCCGCCGCCCTCCGCGTGCCGGAGGGACGCCGTCCTTCGAGGACGGCGGGGAAAGGACAGCCGGAAGCGCTCAGCTTCCTTCTGTATAGAGCGGTCGGAAGCGCAAGGGCGCTTCTGCTCGCGGCCCGCCCGCAGGGAGCGGACGGCGCCGAAGAAGCTTGGCCGCACTAGGGCGTCCAAGGCGAAGAGAAAGAAATGTGCATATGGAGAAAATCGTCGAATCCTTCGAGCTGTACGGGAAGCAGTACCGCTTGGAGACGGGCGAGCTGGCCAAGCAGGCGACCGGTTCCGTGGTCGTCACGCAAGGCGACACCACCGTGCTGGTCACGGCGGTCATCGGGCAGGAGAAGGACTACGACTTCTTCCCGCTCACGGTCGACTTCATCGAGAAGATGTACGCCGTCGGCCGCATCCCGGGCGGCTACCTGAAGCGCGAGGCGCGCCCGTCGGACAAGGGCACGCTCACGGCCCGCATGGTGGACCGTCCCATCCGCCCCGGCTTCGTGGACGGCTTCAAGCGCGAGGTGCACGTGGTGTGCACGACGCTCGTGGTGGACAGCGTGAACCCGCCCGACACCATCTGCGTCATGGGCGCGAGCGCCGCCCTCATGCTGGGCGCGGCCCCCTTCGACGGCCCTGCCGCCTGCGTGCGCATCGGCCGCGACATCGAGACGGGCGAGTTCATCGTGAACCCGACGTTCGAGGAGTCCGAGCACTCCGACCTGGAGCTCACCATCGCCGGCACGGCCGACTACATCTCCATGGTGGAGGCGGGCGCCGACGAGATCTCCGAGCAGGACATGCTGGCCGCCATGGCGTTCGGCCAGGAGGCCATCGCCGCGTTCTGCGAGGTGCAGCAGCGCTTCCTCGACCGCGCGAACATCCAGCCGGTCGAGTGGCCCGTGCACGTGGCCGACCCGGCCATCGCGGAGCGCGTGGCCCCGTTCATGGACGAGATGTCCGCCGCGCTGCACGACGCCGACAAGCTGTCGCGCATGGGCAAGGTGGAGGAGCTCAAGGAGCGCATCAAGGCCGAGCAGTTCTCCGACGAGGAGCGCGCCGCCTGGAAGGGCGACATCGCCGCCGAGCTGAAGAAGCTGGAGAAGAAGGCCATGCGCGCCATGGTCATCGCCACCGGCGAGCGCGCCGACGGCCGCACGCCCGAGGAGATCCGCCCGCTCTACATCAAGCCCGGCTACCTGCCCCGCGTGCACGGCTCGGGCCTGTTCCAGCGCGGCCAGACCCAGGTACTGTCCGTGGTGACGCTCGGCATGCTCAACGAGTGGCAGCGCCTCGACACCATCGACCCCGCCGAGGGCAAGCGCTACATGCACCAGTACAACTTCCCGCCGTACTGCACGGGCGAGGCGGGCCGCATGGGCGCGCCGAAGCGCCGCGAGATCGGCCACGGTGCGCTCGCCGAGCGCGCGCTCATGCCGGTGCTGCCGGACGAGGACGAGTTCCCCTACGCCATCCGCGTGGTGAGCGAGGTCCTGGAGTCCAACGGCTCCTCGTCCATGGCCTCCACCTGCGGCTCCACGCTGGCCCTCATGGATGCCGGCGTGCCCATCAAGGCGCCGGTCTCCGGCATCGCCATGGGCCTCATCAAGGAGGGCGACGACGTGGTCATCCTCTCCGACATCCAGGGCATCGAGGACTTCCTCGGCGACATGGACTTCAAGGTGTGCGGCACGGAGAAGGGCATCACCGCCCTGCAGATGGACAACAAGGCCCGCGGCCTGTCCGTCGAGATCCTGGCCCGCGCGCTCGCCCAGGCGAGCGAGGGCCGCGCCCACATCCTGGACGCCATGCTGGAGACCATCGAGGCGCCGCGCGAGGAGCTTTCCGAGTTCGCGCCGCGCATCGAGACGATCCATATCCCGGTGGACAAGATCCGCGACGTCATCGGCAGCGGCGGCAAGGTGGTCCGCGGCATCCAGGAGGAGACGGGCGCCCAGATCAACATCGAGGAAGACGGCACCATCCACATCGCCGCCATCGAGGGCCCGGCCGGCGAGGCCGCGAAGGCCATGATCCTGGGCATCGTGAAGGAGCCCGAGGTGGGCGAGCAGTTCGACGGCGAGGTCGTGGGCATCAAGGACTTCGGCGCGTTCGTCAAGCTGACGCCGGGCAAGGACGGCCTGCTGCACATCTCCCGCGTGGCCAACGGCCGCGTGGCCTCCGTGGAGGACGTGCTCGCGCTGGGCGACGTGGTGAAGGTGGAAGTGCTCGAGGTGGATCCGAAGACGGGCAAGATCTCGCTCGACCGCCTGGACAAGCCGGACGCGCCCGAGGGCGCGGGCAACGGTGGGGAGCGCCGCGAGCGCAGCGACCGCCCGCGCCGCGAGGACCGCGGCGAGCGCAGCGAGCGGGACAACCGCCCCGGCCGCAGCAACCGCAGCGGCAATGGCAACGGTGGCAACGGCCGCACGCCGCGCCGCCGCCACGAGGGCTAGCAACGACAAGGAGGCCGCAGCGATGCGGCCTCTTTTTTCCTCCGGGGGCGAGGCGGGGGGGGGCGTTCCCATCCCCCCGCCTCGCCCCTCCTGCCGTCCGCCAAACGGTGCCGCCGGGGTAACGATGCGCCTTTCGGTCGGGTTCGCGTGGTAGGATGTTCCAAACCGTGAACGAAAGGCAGGAATCGCATGATCAGAGTAGCAGTGTCGGGGTGCGCGGGCCGCATGGGCGCCACCGTCGTGGAGGCGGTGGGCGCCGCGCCGGACATGGAGGTGGCCTGCGGCATCGACCCGCACGGGCAAAGCGGGGCGTTCCCCGTGTTCGCCAGCGTGGCCGAGGCGCTCGAGGGCGCGGAGTTCGACGTGCTCGTGGACTTCACGCAGCCCTCCGTCGTGGCGGGCAACCTGCGCGCGGCGCTGCCGGCGGGCGTCGACTGCGTGGTGGGCACCACCGGGCTCTCGAACGCCGTGCTCGAGGAGCTGGCCGCGCTCGCCCCTGCGGGCACGTGCCTGTTCTACGCGCCGAACTTCACCACGGGCGCCGTGCTCATGATGGAGTTCGCGAAGGCCGCGGCGCCCTACTTCCCGGAGGCCGAGGTCATGGAGTTCCACCACTGCAACAAGAAGGACGCCCCCTCGGGCACCGCGGTGCGCACCGCCGAGATCATCTCCGCGGCGCGCGGCGGGCGCGCGAGCGAGGCCCCCGGGCGCGAAACGGAGATCGAGGGCGCCGAGGGCGCGCGCGGCGCGCTCGTGGAGGGCGTGCCGGTGCACTCCATACGCTCCATGGGCTACGTAGCCAGCCAGGAGGTCGTGTTCGGCTCGCTCGGCCAGACGCTCTCCATCCGCCACGACTCGTGGGACCGCGAGTCCTACATGCCGGGCGTGCTGCTGGGCATCCGCAGCGTGGGCGAGCGGTCGGGCCTGATTGTAGGTTTGGAGAACTTCATGGCATGAGCGCGGCGCGAGCTTCCGCACATGGCATAATAAACGTTTGTACGATAGGCAAGGTTCGGCGCGGCGGATGCCATCCGCCCGCCGCCGTGCAGTGAGATGAGGAGTCAGCATGTCGCAAGAGCCCCGTTTCGGCCGCATGATCCCGGCCATGGTCACCCCGTTCGACGAGAACCGCGAGCTCGACGTGGACAAGGTCCAGGCTCTCGCCGCGCGTCTTGTGGACGGCGGCAGCGACTCGCTCATCATCAACGGCACGACGGGGGAGAGTCCGACCGTGTTCTATCCGCAGAAGATCGAGCTCTTCCGCGCCGTGGTGGAGGCCGTGGGCGACCGCGTGCCCGTCATCGCGAACGTGGGCGACAACTGCACGGCCGACACGGTGGACTTCGCGCGCGAGGTGGCGGAGCTTGGCGTAGACGGCTTCATGTGCGTGGTGCCGTACTACAACAAGCCCCCGCAAGAGGGTATCTACCAGCACTTCCGCACCATCGCGAACGCGGTGGAGCTGCCCATCATCCTGTACAACATCCCGGGCCGCTGCGTGGTGAACATGGAGGCCGAAACCACGCTGCGCTTGGCGCGCGAGTGCGCCAACGTCGTGGCCGTCAAGGAGGCGTCGGGCAAGCTGGACCAGGTGAAGGCCATCGTGGAGGGCGCGCCGGAAGGCTTCGCCGTGTACTCGGGCGACGACGCCGCCACGTTCGACATCATGCGCCTGGGCGGCGCCGGCGTCATCTCCACCATCGGCAACGTGGCTCCTGCGCGCATGAAGGAGATCGTGGATTTGTGCGCGGCGGGCGACTGGGAAGCGGCCGCGGCCGCGAACGAGGCGCTCATGCCGCTTATGAAGGGCCTGTTCGAAACGTCGAACCCCATTCTCGTGAAAGAGGCGCTCAAGCTCTTGGGCTTCCCGGTGGGAGGCGTGCGCCTTCCGCTCGTGGACGCGACCCCCGCGCAGTCCGAGCGCTTGGCCGCCATCATGAGGGAAGTCGGCGTGCTGGACGCGTAAGGCGCGTCCGAGACTGACAACGCAAGGTTGCGTCGCCCCGAGGGCGGCGCTGCAAGACAAACCGCGACGAGCGGGCGCGCCCCTATCGGAGCGCCCTGCCCGCAGGACCGTCCGTTCGGGCGGCTGCGGCAGAAGCGGAGCCGAGGCGAAGCCGGGACCCCCGGCTCTTCGTCTATGCGCACCCGATCGCGCAAGACCGGAAAGACAAGGTATTTATGGAACAGCAGAACAACCAGCGCTCCGAGCGCCGTTCGCAGGAGCAGTCCCGCAACGGCCGCGGCGGGGGCAACGGCAACGGCGCCAAGGGCGCCGCGCGCGGCGACGAGAAGAAGACGCGCTCCTACAAGCACGTGCAGCTCGAGCATCGCCGTCCCCAGCTCTCGAAGGCGGGGCAGGGCCAGCAGCGGCAGGGCGGCCAGCAGAACGCGCGCCGCGCCAACTTCAGCTCGCCGAAGAAGGACCCGAACGCCACGCTCAAGATCATCCCGCTCGGCGGGCTCGATGCCATCGGCAAGAACATGACCGTGTTCGAGTGCAAGGGCGACATGATCCTGGACGACGCGGGCCTCATGTTCCCCGATGACGACCATCCGGGCATCGACCTCATCCTGCCCGACTACACCTACGTGCTGGAGAACGCCGACAAGCTGCGCGGCATCATCATCACGCACGGCCACGAGGACCACACCGGCACGCTGCCGTACCTCATGAAGGACCTTGACCGCCAGATCCCCATCTACGGCACGAAGATGACCCTCGGCCTCATCGAGGGCAAGTTCGCCGAGCATAAGATCAAGAACGCGAAGCTCATCGAGATCAAGCCGGGCGACCAGGTGAAGCTCGGCTGCTTCACGGCCGAGTTCTTCGCCGTGAACCATTCCATCCCGGGCGCGGTGGGCGTGTTCTTCCAGAGCCCGGCCGGAAACGTGCTGCACACGGGCGACTTCAAGCTGGACCAGACGCCCATCGACGGCGTGACCACCGACTTCGGCGCGCTCGCCAAGTTCTCCAAGACGGGCGTGGACCTCATGATGAGCGACTCCACGAACGCCCAGAACCCCAACTTCACGCCTTCCGAGGCGGAGGTGGGCAAGGAGCTGCGCAAGATCATCTCGCAGGCGCGCGGCCGCGTGATCATCGCCTCGTTCGCCAGCCACATCCACCGCATGCAGCAGATCTGTGATGCCGCGCGCGACAACGGCCGCAAGGTCGTGGTCACGGGCCGCTCCATGATCCAGAACACCGACATCGCGCGGCGCCTGGGCTACCTGAACATCCCCGACGAGGACATCGTGGACGCCTACGACCTGAAGGGCATCCCGCCCGAGCAGGTGGTCATCATGTGCACCGGCAGCCAGGGCGAGCCGCTCTCGGCGCTGGCCCGCATCGCCAACGGCGAGCACAAGACCATCGACCTGGAGCAGGGCGACACCGTCATCATCTCGGCCACGCCCGTGCCCGGCAACGAGAAGGCCGTCACACGCGTCATCAACTCGCTGGCGAAGATCGGCGCCGACGTCTACGACAAGAAGCGCGCCATGGTGCACGTCTCCGGCCACGCCGGCGCCGAGGAGCTGAAGCTGGTGCTGTCCATCGTGCAGCCGAACGCGTTCATGCCCGTGCACGGCGAGGCCACGCACCTGCGCGCCCACGCCAAGCTGGCCGAGGCGACCGGCGTCCCGGCCGAGAACGTGTTCATCTGCGAGAACGGCGAGGGCCTGGAGCTTTCGAGCAGGGGAGTGAAGCGCGGCGAGACCGTGCAGAGCGGCATCGTGTTCGTGGACGGCCTGTCGGTGGGCGACACGTCGCAGGACGTGCTCGACGAGCGCAACGCGCTCGGCTCGCAGGGCTTCGCCTCGGTGGCAGCCGCCATCTCGTCCAAGCGCAAGGACGTGGTGGGCGAGGTGCAGGTGGAAATGCACGGCATCACGGGCGGCGACGACGACTACCTCGTGCGCGAGGCGCGCTCGACGGTGAAGAACGCGCTCAAGCGCCAGCTGGGCAAGGGCGGCGGCCAGAAGGAGCTCAAGAAGGCCGCGCGCGACGCGCTGCTCTCGCTTCTGTGGGAGCGCACGAAGCAGCGCCCCATGGCCATCGTGAACTTGCTCGAGATTTAGGCTATAATGGCCGCATGCGCCCGCGCGCATGCGGCTCTCCGGCCGCGCAACCGAACCAGAAACGCACCCTAAACGCAGCAAAAGGAGCTGGGCCGTGGCCCGTCAGTCAGCACCCGCATCGAACAAGTCGAAACCGTCCTCCTCCGCCAAGCCGAAGGGCAAGGCGGCGTCGCCCGCCGAGAAGAGCGCCCGCAAGGGGGGTGGGAAGGCCGCCCAGGCAGCCCCCGCCGCAGACGGGCACCTCATCGACGAGCGCACGCGCCGCGACATCACGGGCGTCGCGTTCGCCGTGGCGGCCGTCGTGCTGTTCGTGGCGGCCGTCATGCCCACGAGCGCCGTGGTCACGTCGTTCGTGTCGACGGCGCTGCACCTGACGCTCGGCCTGGGCGCCTACCTGCTGCCGTTCTTCCTGCTCGTCATCGGCGCGAGCTTCCTCGTCCGTTTCGATCGCGAGCGCGTGCCGGCGCGCGTGTCGGTGGGCCTCGTCATGATACTGGTCGCCGTGCTCGTGCTGCTGGCGCTGTTCACGCCCCTTGCGCCCGGCGAGGAGGGCGCGCCGGCGGCGCTCTTCGAGCCCGCCCAGCTCTCCGCGCGCGGCGGCTACGTGGGCGCCGGCGTCGCCTGGGTCGGCTTCACGCTGTTCGGCCAGGTCATATCGTGCATCATCATGTTCGGCGTCATGGCGGCCGGATTCGTGGTCATCGGGTTCTCGCTCTCGAAGCTCATCGAGCGCGTGCAGGACAAGCGCGCCGAGGCCGAGGACGGCGCGGAGGTGCTGGGGGCCCCGGCCTACGCCCGCGTGAAGAAGGCCGGGGAGGCGGGCGGCTTCGTTCCGCTCACGGCCGGGGAGGGCGCTGCGCCCACGAGCGTGCTGCCCCGCGCTAAGAAAGGACGCCGGGGCGGGGACGCCGCATCCGGCGACGAGGCGAAGGGCAAGCCGAAGCGCGCCTCGTCCTCGCTCGACACCCAGGTCATCGGCGGGCGGCGCGCACCCTTCGATGCGCCCGACGCCGTGGAGCAGCCCCTGACGCGCAAGCTCGGCCGCGCGCGGGCCGCGGCCGACGCCGAGAAGAAGGCCCCCTCTCCCAAGGCGTCGTCCGCGGCCACGCCGCTCGCCACCCCCCGCCCGGCGGATGGCTTCGAGCTGCCCCCCTTCGACATCCTGGCCACCAGCACGTCGGCCAAGAAGGACAAGGCCACCGACGCCGAGCTCACCGAGACGGCGGCCTGCCTCCAGGAGACGCTCGAGAGCTTCACCATCATGGCCGAGGTCGTGGGCTGGGTGGCCGGGCCCACGGTGACGCTGTTCAAGGTGGACCTGCCCGCCGGCGTGCGCGTGAGCCGCATCACGGCGCTCGAGCAGGACATCGCGCTCGCGCTGGCAGCGCCCGGCGTGCGCATCTTCGCGCCCATCCCCGGCACGAACTACGTCGGCATCGAGGTGCCGAACCGCACGCGCCAGACGGTGCTTCTGGGCGACGTGCTGAAAGACGCCCCGGCCGGGCCCTTGCAGGTGGCCATCGGCAAGGACGTGGAGGGACGCTCCATCGTGTCGGACCTAGCCAAGATGCCCCACCTGCTCATCGGCGGCACCACGGGATCGGGCAAGTCGGTGTCGGTGAACGCCATGATCATGTCCATCCTCATGCGCGCCACGCCCGCCGAGGTGCGCTTCATCATGATCGACCCCAAGCGCGTGGAGTTCACGCCCTACAACGGCATCCCGCACCTCTACGTGCCGGTGGTCACCGAGGCCCGCGAGGCCGCGAGCGCGCTGTCGTGGGGCGTGGCGGAGATGGAGCGGCGCTTGAAGGTGTTCTCGAAGGTGGGCGCCCGCAACATCGGCCAGTACAACGCGAAGGTGCAGGCCGAGCAGGCCACCATCGAGCAGGCCGAGCAGGCGGGCAAGGAGCCGCCGGCCGCGGAGCTGGGCGACGAGCTCCCCTACATCGTCATCATCATCGACGAGCTGGCCGACCTCATGATGAACGTGGGCAAGGAGGTGGAGTTCTCCATCAGCCGCATCGCGCAGCTCGCGCGCGCGGCCGGCATCCACCTCATCGTGGCCACGCAGCGCCCGTCCACCAACGTGGTCACGGGCCTCATTAAGGCGAACATCACGAACCGCATCGCGTTCAACGTGGCCAGCGGCATCGACAGCCGCGTCGTGCTGGACACGCCGGGCGCCGAGCGCCTCATCGGCCTGGGCGATCTGCTCCTGTCGAAGCCCGAGTACGCCAAGCCCCAGCGCATCCAGGGCTGCTACGTGTCCGAGGACGAGATCAACGCCGTGGTGGAGCTGCTCAAGGCGCAGGGCGAGCCCGAGTACCACTCGGAGATCCTGCAGACGAACCTCATCACGCTGGGCGCGTCGCAGCCCGACGGCAGCGGCGGCTCGTGCACGTCTGACGACCCCCTCGTCTGGGAGGCGGCCGAGATCGTGGTGTCGAGCGGCCTCGGCTCGACGTCGAACATACAGCGGCGCCTGAAAGTTGGCTATTCGCGCGCCGGGCGTATAATGGACATGCTCGAGGAAAAGGGCGTCGTGGGACCGCCGAACGGCAGCAAGCCCCGCGAGGTCCTGGTGGACGCCATGGAGCTGGAGACGTTGAAGGCGTTCGAGGCGCAGGACTCAAGCGAGGAGTGACGACGTGGCACAGATGACATTCGGAACGGTTTTGCAGGAGGCCCGCGAACGGAAGGGCCTTGATCTGTCCACGGCGGCCCGGCGCCTGCGCATCAGGCCCGACATCCTGCGCTCCATCGAGGAGGACGACTTCGCGCGCATGCCCCCGCGCGGCTACACACGCAACATGGTGAACGCCTACGCGCGCCTCCTGGGGCTGAACCCCACCGAGATCACCCGCATGTACCTGGACGAGGCCTACGCCTACCAGGTGGGCCGCGCCCGCTCGGACGTGCGTCCGAGCGGCTTCGACATGGGCGGCACGTCGCGCACGAAGCGCTCCGGGGCCGCGCGCCCGGCACCGCACGAGGAGCCCGAGGAGCGCGTGCCGCGCCAGAACGCGTTCGGGCGCACGCTCTACGACGACCGCACCTCCTACACGCGCCCCGACTGCGGCCGCGGGGCGGCCCCGGCAACCGGGGCGCGCCTGTACTCGGAGGACCGCACGCACACGAGCCGCCACTCGGCGCTGCCGAACGGCCACTACACGAACTTCTACGCAGGCCCCAAGGCTCCGAGCGGCGTGCAGTCGAAGCTGCCGTTCGTCATCGCGGGCGCGGTCATCCTCGTGGTGCTGATCGTCGTGCTCGTGTTCGCGTTCGGGGGCAAGGGCGGCGGCGAGGAGGACCTGCCGGCCGTGCCCGTGACGGGCATCGACGACACCACCCAGGGCGAGGGCGACGAGGGCTCCCAGGAACCCGTCGCACCGCCTGCGCCGGTGGCGCCCACGAGCGCCAAGGTCGTCTACGAGGTGGCGTCGGGGCAGTCGGTGTACATGGATATCTACGAGGACGGAAGCATCACCTCGGGCGGCACCGTCGACGGGCCTGCCAAGAAGGAGTTCGACGTCACCGGCACGTTCAAGATCGTCACCTCGAATCCTGGCGGCGTGACCGTCACCGTTGACGGGACGAAGCTCGAGCCGACGGGCGACGAGAGCACCGGCATCAACTCGTTCAGCGTGGACTTCCCGGCCATCCTCGAGCAGTGGAAGGCCGACCACCCGACCGCCGGCACGACGGGAACAAACGGCACGACGGGAACGGGCGCATCCGGCACCGGCGCGACGGACGGCACGGACACGCCGGCCGCCTAGCCTCCCGGCCAACCGCAAACCAGCTTGCCGGCCTCTCCAATCCAGCCGGCCGAGGACGCTCGCCCGATGGCGGCCGCCCCGGCGCATTCGACCAACCTCCAAGGTTGACCGCGTGCGCCGGGGCGGCCGTCTTTATTCTCACGCCTTCGGCCGGCTGATGAAGAAGAGAGAACCGCATGTTTTTCGCGCTTCGCAATTCGCCGGCCGGCAAGAAGAGAACCGCTCCCTTCGCGCTCTGTGGAACTCGCCTGCAATCGCTGCGCGGGCGGGACGAAATAGGGTATGCTGGTCGGAAACGAAAAACGAGGCGGCCCGCGCGCTTGGCGGGCCGATGAGGAAGGGAGCACCCATGGCGAAAGAGTGCAGCTTCGACGTCGTGTCCACGGTGGACATGCAGGAGGTCGACAACGCGTTCCAGCAGGCGAAGAAGGAGCTTGCCCAACGCTACGACCTGAAGGACTCCGGCGCCGAGATCACGCTCGACAAGGCGAACAAGGCCATCACGGTGGCCGCCCCGGCGGAGTTCGTGGCCAAGCAGGTCATCGACGTCATCGCCTCGAAGCTCGTGAAGCGCGGCATCGATTTGGGCTCCGTGAAGTGGGGCGAGGCGCAGCCGGCCGCCGGGCAGAGCGTGCGCCAGACGGCGAGCATCGTCGAGGGCATCGACAAGGACACGGCCGGCAAGATCAACAAGGACATCAAGGCCACCAAGCTCAAGGTGAAGGTGCAGATCGAGGGCGACAAGCTGCGCGTGTCGAGCACCTCCCGCGACACGCTCCAGGAGGTTATCGCCTTCCTGAAGGGCCAGGACTACGGCCAGCCGCTCCAGTACGTCAACTACCGCTAGGCCGCGCGGTGGGCAACGAGAGGGCGCGCGGGGGCGAGGGCCGGAAGTCCGTGGCGTTCGTCACGCTGGGATGCGCCAAGAACGAGGTGGACACCGAGCACATGCGCGCCCGGGCGACCGCGGCAGGCTACGCGCTAACGGACGACCCCGAGGCGGCCGACGCCATCGTGGTGAACACGTGCTCGTTCATCCAGGCGGCCACCGAGGAGAGCCTCGAGGCGATCTTCGAGGCGGCCGACCTGCCGAACGTGCGTGACGGGGGTGCTGCGCTCGTCGTGGCCGGCTGCATGCCGGCGCGCTACGGCGAGGACCTCGAGGCCGAGCTGACCGAGGCAGGCGCCTTCGTGCCGTGCTCGCACGAGGACGACATCGTGCTCGTGCTGGCCGACGTCATCGGCGAGGCGTCGCCCGGGGCGGAGGGCGCGCCCGCGCGCGGCGTGGCAGGCGAGCGCGGCCCCGTGTCGGCCTATGTGAAGATATCGGACGGCTGCGACCGCTTCTGCTCGTACTGCACCATCCCGTACATCCGCGGGCGCTACCGCAGCTTCCCGCTCGACGACGTGCGCGCCGAGGTGGCCGCCAAGGTGGCGGCCGGCGTGCGCGAGATCGTGCTCATCGCCCAGGACACGGGCCGCTGGGGCACGGACTTCGAGGAGCCCTCGACGCTGGCCGCGCTCGTGGGTGCGCTGGCCGAGGAGCATCCCGGCACGTGGTTCCGCGTCATGTATTTGCAGCCCGAGGGCTTGACCGACGAGTACCTGGAGGCCGTGGCCGCGCACCCCAACGTGTGCGACTACTTCGACATCCCGCTGCAGCACGTCGACGCGGGCATCCTCCGGGCCATGAACCGCACGGGATCGCGCGGCGAATTCGAGGAGCTGCTCGCACGCGTGCGCCGCCGCATCCCGGACGCCACGCTGCGTACGACGCTCATAGCGGGCTTCCCCGGCGAGACGGACGGCCAGTTCGAGGAGCTGTGCGCCTTCGTGGAGGATGCCGGGTTCGATTACGTGGGCGTGTTCCCCTACTCGCGCGAGGAGGGAACGCGCGCGTTCGACCTGCCGGGCCAGGTGGACGAGGACGAGAAGGCCGACCGGGCCCAGCGCCTGCGCGACGTGGCGGACGCCGTGTGCGCGCCGCGCGTGGCCGAGCGCATCGGACGCACGCTCGACGTGCTCGTGGAAGGGCGCGAGGAGGACGGGCAGCTGTTCGGCCGCGCTATGTGCCAGGCCCCCGAGGTGGACGGCGTCACCTACCTCGAGGACGGCGAGGTGGGGCAGGTCGTGCGCGTGACGATCGGGGACACGCTGCTCTACGAGATGGAAGGTGCGTGACCAGGCCCATGGCCCCAACCGACCAGGCGAAGCCGACGTCGACCGACAAGCTCATGACGCCCGCCAACATCGTCACGCTCGCGCGCATCTGCCTCGTGCCGGTGTTCGTGGTCGTGCTCATCAGCCCTTGGCCGCAGTGGCTGGGGCTGCCGCAGGTGGCCGACGACGCGAAGAGCCTCATCGCGGCCGGCATCTTCATCCTCATATCGTGCACCGACTGGCTCGACGGCTACCTGGCCCGCAGCCGCGGCGAGGTCACGGACTTCGGCAAGTTCATGGACCCGCTGGCCGACAAGATACTCGTGGCCGCGGCGCTGCTCGCGCTCATCGAGCTGGGGTCGCTGCCCAGCTGGGTCGCGCTCGTCATCCTGGCGCGCGAGTTCATCGTGTCGGGCGTGCGCATGGTGGCCGCCAGCGAGGGCGTGGTCATAGCGGCCAGCTGGTACGGCAAGTTCAAGACCGTGTTCCAGATGGCCGCCATCGTGCTTTTCTGCGTGAAGGACTCCTACATGGTGGGCAGCTTGAACGCGGCGCTCTCAGACTGGCTGTGGCTTCTGAGCTGGGGGGTGATGATAATCGCGCTCGTGCTGACCGTGGTGTCCATGCTGGACTACATCGCGAAGGCCCGCCATCTCATCGGGTTCGGGCGCAAGCCCAAGGGCGCGGCGGCGGACGGCCTCGGAAGCATCCCCACGGCCGAGGGGACGGCCCCTGCGGAGGACGCGGCGGGGGAGCCCCGGCCGCTCACGGGCGCCGAGGCGGCCTCCATCGAGCCCGAGGCCCTCGATGCCCTGGCGCGCCGGGTGCTCGGGTCCGCGCGGCGGGCCGGGGTGCGGCTCGGCACGGCCGAGAGCCTTACCGGAGGCCTGGTGGCCGCCGCGCTCACCGGCGTGCCGGGCAGCTCGGAAACGGTGCGTGGCGGCGTGGTGAGCTACGTGAACGACGTGAAGCACGGGGTTCTGGGCGTGCCGCGCGAGACGCTCGAGCGGCATGGCGCGGTGAGCGCGGAAACGGCCCGCGCCATGGCTCAGGGCGCGCGGCGCGACCTGGGGGCCGACATAGCGGTGTCCGTCACCGGCATCGCCGGTCCGGGAGGCGCCGAGCCGGGCAAGCCGGTGGGCACGGTATGGGTCGGGCTGGCCGATGCGGAGGGCGCCGAGGCGCGTCTGCACGAGTTCCCGGGCGATCGCGCCCAGGTGCGCCTGCTGACCGTGCGCGCCGCGCTGGAGCGCCTGGAGGAGGCCTTGGAGGGCGCGGACGCGTGATCGGGGCCGGGCGTGCGGACTTGCCGCGTTTCCGCTGGATTCGCGCTGGAAACGTGCAAGGTCCCCGCGGCGGGCGCGCAAGGTTCCGGCAAGGTTCGCACGGTTGCCGCGTATGATCCGCGCAAGGTTCCGGAGGCTTCCCGACGGTCTTTTTCCGGTTCCCGCGCAAGGTTGCGGCAGTATGCTTTTCCCGCAGCGAATCGCGCTGCAAGTCTTGACAGACAAACATATGTACGCATAATAGAAGAATGACGAAAAGCCGCTACGCCGGGGGAAGAAGGACCATGAACGACGAAAAAGCGAAGATGCTCAAGCTCACGACCGACCAGATCGAGTCGAAGTTCGGGCAGGGATCCATCATGAAGCTCGGCGAGGACGGCAAGGAGCTCAACATCGGCGTGATCCCCACGGGAGCGCTGCCGCTCGACGCCGCGCTCGGCATCGGCGGCGTGCCGCGGGGCCGCATCATCGAGGTGTACGGCCCCGAGTCGAGCGGCAAGACCACGCTCGCCCTGCAGATCCTCGCGGAGGCCCAGGCCATGGGCGGCATCGTGGCGTTCATCGACGCCGAGCACGCGCTCGACCCGGTGTACGCGGCGCGCCTGGGCGTGGATATCGACGAGGTGCTCATCTCCCAGCCCGACACCGGCGAGCAGGCCCTCGAGATCTGCGACATGCTCGTGCGCTCGGGCGCCATCGACGCCGTGGTCGTGGACTCCGTGGCCGCGCTCGTGCCCCGCGCCGAGATCGAGGGCGAGATCGGCGACACCACGGTGGGCCTGCAGGCGCGCCTCATGTCGCAGGCCCTGCGCAAGCTGGCGGGCTCGCTCTCCAAGTCGAACACCACGTGCATCTTCATCAACCAGCTGCGCGAGAAGATCGGCGTCATGTTCGGCAACCCCGAGACCACGACCGGCGGCCGCGCCCTCAAGTTCTTCTCCAGCGTGCGCATCGACATCCGCCGCATCGACTCCATCAAGAAGGACGGCGAGATAACGGGCAACCGCGTGCGCGCCAAGGTCGTGAAGAACAAGGTGGCCCCGCCGTTCAAGCAGGCCGAGTTCGACCTCATGTACGGCGAGGGTATCTCGCGGGAAGGGTGCATCGTCGACATGGCGGTGGAGGCCGGCGTGGCCAAGAAGAGCGGCGCGTGGTACACCTACGGCGAGGAGCGCCTGGGCCAGGGCCGCGAGGCGGCGAAGCAGACGCTCAAGGAGAACCCCGACCTGCGCGAGGAGATAGAGCTCAAGGTGCGCGAGGCCTTCGAGATCCCCGTCATCACCCGCACCGCCGACGAGGCTGACGCGATGTCCCCCGTGGCGAAGCCCGCCAAGAAGAAGTAGCATGCCCGACGCCGCCGAGGTGAGGGCGCGCCTGCGCGCCCAGATAGCCGCTATCGAGGCATCGCCGTCCGCCTGCAAGGGGGATGCCGGCCGCGAGACCCCCTGTCCCTCCCCTGAGGATGCGCAAGTCTTACGTGGGGCGCTCCACCCCTCCTGCGAGGCGCTCGATCCCTTGCAGGAGGAAGATGACCTGTGCGCCGCATCCGGCAGCCTCGCGCGCTCGCGCGGAGGCGGAGTCCCGCCAGCGGCGTCGGTTGAAGCCTTGGCTGCGGACGACGCCGAGCGCGCCTTCCGCAAGATCGAGCGCCTCGCTCTCGCACGCGAGCAGGCCTCGGCCGCGCTGCGGGCACGACTCGTACGCGAGGGGTTCCCGCCCGAGGCGGCGGATGCCGCCGTGGGCCGCGCGCTCGCCTGCGGGCTCGTGAACGACGCCCGCTACGCCGAGGTGCTCGTGCGCAGCCGCCTGTCCCAGGGCCGCGGCGCCCAGGGAATCGCAGCCGAGCTCGAATCCCTGGGCATCGACGCGTCCGTCGTGCCCGGCTGGCCCGAAGAGTTCGCGGTCGACCACGAGAGCGAGGTGGCACGCGCCCTCGCGCTGCTCGACCGCAAACCTCCCCGCGCGAAGAACAAGCGCGACGCCGCGTACCGCCGCCTCGCCCAGAAGGGCTTCGGCGCCTCGGTCGCCTCCACCGCCGCCCGCATTTGGAGCGAGGGGAAGGAGCGCCAGTAGCGGTGGCATCACTCCGCGCTTTCACGCTTGACACCATAAGGAATACCTTATACTATACGGTTGATCTTATACGGAGGATCGATGGGCTGGCATGTTGATATCGACTTGACAAGCCTTGGCTCGATACCCAAGATCTCGTCACGGTTTCCTGCATAGAAGCGGCGATCGAGGAACTTGAACGTAAGGGCCCGAGTCTTGGCAGGCCGCTGGTGGATCACATCAAGGACTCCAAGCTTTGCAATATGAAGGAGCTTCGCCCTGCATCACCCGGGAGATCGGAAGTCCGCATTCTGTTTGCCTTCGATCCGAAAAGACATGCGATCATGCTTTTCGCCGGCGACAAGTCGTCCGGAGAGAAAAGCCGCGAGAAATGGAATGGATGGTACCGATCCGCCATTCCCTTGGCGGAGAGACGGTATCGCGAGCATCTGGGACAATTGGAGTGAACGATGGACATTCACGAGTATGCTATCAAGCGCGGTGTCACCGAGGAGATGCGCGATCAGGCTCGTCGTATTACTCAGGCCAAGGTCGATGCATACGACCTTGCCCAGGCGCGCAAGGAGCGCGATCTGACCCAAAGGGAGGTTGCAGCCAAGATGGGCGTCTCCCAATGCCGCGTATCTGAGCTCGAGGCCGGTCGGCTGGCTACGATGCGCGTCGATACGCTGTCGCGTTACATTGCAAGCCTTGGCAGAAAACTTGTTCTCAGCGCTGAATGGCCCGACAAGACCATTCCCTTGACTCTCTAAAACTCCAAAATCCGACACTCTATTGCGGACCTCGCTACGTTGTGTGCATGCAACGAGGTCGGCAGAACTCAAAACCGCCTATCGACCTCGTTTTCCGCTATTTTTCTGACAGGACTTCACCAAATGGGGAACAAGCCTTATCATGTGGTATAGCTTGAGTGAGACGTACCCGATAGGGTATTTCATATAGATACAATTCCATATGATCGCCCCCGTATTGCGTGCTCTTCGCTCATGCCCGGTTCATGGAACCGGCCTTTTTATGTAAACCGAGCAATATGAACAACGCATATCCGAACCAAAACGAAAGGGGGAGGCATGCCCGAGATCATCTGGCTGCTCATCGGTGCCGTGATAGGCATCGCCCTCGGCTTCGTCGGTGCCCGCTTCCTGGCCAGCTCGTCCGCGAAACGTGCGGCGCAAGAGGCCGAGACCGTGGTGGCCGACGCGAAACGACAAGCCGAAACACTGCGCCGCGAGGCCATCGTCGAAGCCAAGGACGAGGTCCTGAAGCTGAAGCAGGAGGCCCAGGCCGAGAACAAGGAGCGCATGCGCGAGGTGCGCGCCGCCGAGAACCGCGTGTCGCAGCGCGAGGAGTCGCTCGATCGCCGCGTGGAGTCGCTCGATGCCCGCGAGCATCAGATATCGTCCCAGCAGGGCCAGCTCGACCGTCGCGAGCGCGACCTCGAGGAGGCCGCCCGGGAGATCAACCGCCGCCTGGAGCGCGTGGCCGGCATGACGCCGGAGGAGGCGAAGGCCGAGCTGCTCGACACCCTCAAGGACGAGGTCGTGCACGAGTCCGCTGCCATCATCCGCGACTCCGAGGCCCGCACGAAGGCCGAGGCCGACAAGAAGGCCCGCTCCATCCTGAGCCTGGCCATCCAGCGCGTCGCGGCCGACCACTCCGCCGAGAACACGGTGAGCGCCATCCATATCCCCTCCGACGACCTCAAGGGCCGCATCATCGGGCGCGAGGGCCGCAACATCCGCTCGTTCGAGCAGCTCACCGGCACGAACCTCATCATCGACGACACCCCGGAGTGCGTGACCATCTCGTGCTTCGACCCGGTCCGCCGCGAGATCGGCCGCGTGACCATGGAGAACCTCGTGGCCGACGGGCGCATCCATCCGGCGCGCATCGAGGAGATGTTCGGCAAGGCCGAGGCGTTCGTGAACCAGCGCGTGCAGGAGGCGGGCGAGCAGGCCGCCTTCGACACGGGCATCCACGACCTGCATCCCGAGCTCGTGCGCACGCTCGGCCGCCTGCGCTACCGCACCTCCTACGGCCAGAACGTGCTGAACCACTCGCTCGAGGTGGCCTACCTCTCGGGCGTCATGGCCGCGGAGCTCGGGCTCGACCCCATCCCGGCCAAGCGCGCGGGGCTCTTGCACGACCTGGGCAAGGCCGTCGACCACGAGGTCGAGGGCAGCCATGCCGTCATCGGCGCCGACCTGGCGCGCCGTTTCGGCGAGAAGCAGGACATCGTCCATGCCATCGAGGCGCACCACAACGACGTGGAGCCCTCGAGCGTGCTCGCCGTGCTCGTGCAGGCCGCCGACGCCGTGTCGGCCGCCCGCCCCGGCGCCCGCAAGGAGACGCTCGACGCCTACATCAAGCGTCTCGAGAAGCTCGAGGAGATCGCCAACTCGTACAAGGGCGTGGAGCGCACGTACGCCATCCAGGCCGGCCGCGAGGTGCGCGTGATGGTGGAGCCCGAGGTGGTCGACGAGGCCGCCACGACCGTGCTCGCCCATGACATCGCGCACCGCATAGAGAACGAGATGCAGTACCCCGGCCAGGTGAAGGTCGTGGTCATCCGTGAGAGCCGCGCGGTCGGCGTCGCGAAGTAGGGCGACCCCGGCATGGCCAACGGCTCGCTGGAAGCCTTCATAGAGAACGTCAGTGGCGACAGCCATCTCCGGGTCGAGGCGGACCTCGGAGATGGCTTCGTCCGTTTGAGGAGCGCGGAGGCCGAACGGCGCCAAGCCGCCCACGATATCCGCTCCACGGAGGACATCGTCATCGAGATGCTGCGCAACGCGCGCGATGCCCATGCCAAGAGCGTGTTCACTGCCGTGTCGCGCGAGGGCGGCCGCCGGCGCATCGTCATGGTGGACGACGGTGACGGCGTGCCGCCTGCCCTGCACGAGCACGTGTTCGAGCCGCGCGTCACCTCCAAGCTCGACACCATGCACCTGGACAAGTGGGGCGTGCACGGCCGCGGCATGGCCCTGTACTCCATCGCCGTGAACGCCGAGACGGCGCGCATCGCCGCCTCGGATGCGGGACGGGGCTCCTCGTTCGTCGTGGAGACGGACCTCGCGCGCGTGGGGGAGAAGGCCGACCAGTCGAGCTTCCCCGTGTTCGAGCGCACCGATGCGGGTACCGTGGCCGTGCGCGGCCCGAAGAACATCCTGCGCACCGTGTGCGAGTTCGCCCTCGAGTGTCGCCGCGACTGCACCGTCTACCTGGGCTCCGTCACCGACGTCGTGGCCACGCTCTACGCGTTCGGCCTCTCGTCGCTCACGGCGGCGTCGCGCGCGTTCGGGCGAGCCGACGAGCTGCCCGTGTGCAAGCGCCTGGCCCTCGCCGCCGACCCGGCGGAGCTCGCAGGCCTCGCCGGGTCGCTGGGGCTCGCCCTGTCCGAGCGTTCGGCGCGCCGCGTGCTGGACGGCGAGATAGCGCCCCTGTCCCCGCTGCTCGACCGCGTGCGCATCGGCAACGACGCACCCGAGCCTGCAGCCCCGCGCACCGCCGCCCCGTGTGCCTCCCAGGACGCACGGGGTCTCAAGCTGGCCCGCGAGGATCTGGACGACTTCGCTGGCCGGGTGGCCGCTGCCTACCGCGACGTCGCTCAACGCTACTACCTGGAGCCCGACGTGCAGCCCGAGGTGCGCGTGGGCAAGGACGGCATCCGCATCCATATCCCCGTGAGCAAGCTCCGCTAAGTTCCGCATAAGCTGCGCCATCTGGTCGGCGTACTGCCATATCCGCAGGTTGCGCGCCATACCATTAATAGCTAGAATAACAATACCTAGAAATGCGGCGCCCGCGCGCCGCGCGCATATTGAACGTACGCCAAACGCACGAGCAACGTACTCAAACGACGAAGGATATGCATGACCGCACCCGAGCACAAGCCGGAGATCGGCTGCCTGAAGGTTTCATCGAAATCGTCGCCTGCTTCCGTGGCCGGGGCCATCGCCGGCATGGTGAAGGACGGCGTGGGCGTGGAGATACAGGCTGTCGGGGCCGGAGCGGTGAACCAGGCCGTTAAGGCCATCGCCATCTCGCGCGGCTTCCTCTCGCCCGTGGGCATCGAGATCGCCTGCGTGCCCTCCTTTGCGGACATCGTCATCGAAGGCGAGTACCGCACGGCCATTCGCTTCGCAGTCGAGCCGCGCTACACGCGCGGCGTGTCCATGCCTGTTGTCGACGGGGAAGCGGAAGCCCACCCGTCCGACCTTGCACACTGAGGATACCCATGCACACCCATACCCCTTTCACGAACCTCGCGTTCTGCATCCGCACGTTCGGCTGCCAGATGAACAAGCACGATTCCGAGCGCGTCGCCGGCATGCTCGAGGGCCTGGGCGCGCTGCCCGTCGATGCCATCGAGGACGCCGACCTTGTCGTGTTCATGACGTGCTGCGTGCGCGAAGCCGCCGACACGCGCCTCTACGGCCAGGTGGCCTCGCTCAAGAACACGCCGCTGCGCGCCGGCACCCCGCTGTCGAAACGCGTCGTGGCCGTGGGCGGCTGCATCGGGCAGCGCGACGGGCAGAAACTCGTTGACGAGCTGCCGCATTTGGACGTGGTGTTCGGCACGCACAACCTGGGCTCGCTGCCGCGGCTGTTCGAGGAGGCGCTCGACGAGGGCGGGCACCACGTGGAGGTGCTCGACGCCGGCTCTTCGTTCGCCTCCGAGCTGCCGACCGCGCGCGAGCACGCATGGGCCGCCTGGCTTCCCATCGCGCAGGGCTGCAACAACTTCTGCTCGTACTGCATCGTGCCCTACGTGCGCGGCCGCGAGAAGTCCCGCCCGCTCGAGGATATCGTGGCCGAGGCGGAGGGTTACGTGGCCGCCGGAGTGAAGGAGATCACCCTTCTGGGCCAGAACGTGAACTCCTACGGTCGCGACCTGTACGGCTCGCCCCGCTTCGCGGCCGTGCTCGATGCGCTCGACGCCACGGGCATCGAGCGCTTGCGCTTCGCGACGAGCCATCCGAAGGACCTTACCGACGAGGTCATCGGCAGGTTCGGCACGCTGCGCTCGCTCATGCCGGCGCTCCACCTGCCCGTGCAGTCGGGCTCCGACGCCGTGCTGGCCGCCATGAACCGCCGCTACACGCGCGCCCACTACCTGGAGCTCGTGCGCAAGCTGCGGGACGTGCTGCCGGAGATCGCGCTCTCCACCGACATCATCGTGGGGTTCCCCGGCGAGACGGCGAAGGACTTCGAGGACACGTACCGCCTTGTGGACGAGGTGGGCTACCACCAGGTGTTCACGTTCATCTACTCCAAGCGCGAGGGAACTCCTGCCGCCTCGGTCGACGATCCCACGCCGCGCGACGTGATCCAGGGGCGGTTCGACCGTCTGGTCGATTTCGTGCAGAAGCGGGCCTTCGAGGCGAACCAGGCCGACTTGGGAAGCACGGTCGACGTGCTGGTGGAGGGCGCGTCCAAGCGCGATGCGGGCCTGCTCGCGGGCAAGAGCCCGAAGAACCAGACCGTGCACGCGCCGCTGCCCGAAGGCACCTCGATCGAGGAGCTGGCCGGCACCACGGTGCGCGTGCGCATCGACGAGGCGAAGACGTGGTATCTGGCAGGCGAGGTGGCGGAAGGCTCCGAGCCGCCCGCGGAGGCGGCGGATGGGCGCTGACCCCGTCGTCTGCATCGTCGGCCCCACGGCCTCGGGCAAGTCCGCCCTCGCGCAGGCCGTCGCCCTCGCGCTCGACGGCGAGGTGGTGAGCGCCGATTCCATGCAGATATACCGGGGCATGGATATCGGCACGGGAAAGCTCGCTCCCGAGGAGCGGCTCGTTCCCCATCACGGCCTCGACCTTGCCGACCCCGGCGAGCCGTACTCGGCGGCCCTCTTCCAGGAATACGCCCGCGCTTGCTTCCGCGACATCGCCGCGCGCGGGAAGCGCGCCGTGCTGTGCGGCGGCACCGGCTTGTACGTGCGCGCAGCCATCGACGCCTACGAGTTCCCGAAGGGCGAGCAAACGGGCAATCCCGTGCGGGAGCATTACAACCGCCTTGCCAACGAGCAAGGTTCCGACGTCCTGTGGGAGCTGCTGCGCGAGCGCGACCCCGCAAGCGCCGCCATCGTGCCCGCCGCCGACGTCAAGCGCGTCGTGCGCGCCTTCGAGCTGCTGGAGGAGGGCACGAGCCTTGCCGAGCAGCGCGCGAAGCTGGCGGACATCCCGCAGCTCGTGCCGGCATGCTTCGTCGGGCTGTCCGTGGAGCCGGCGGTGCTCAACGCGCGGATAGACGCGCGCGTGGACGGCATGTTCGACGCCGGCCTTGTGGACGAGGTCGCGCGCCTGCTGCAGGGCGGGTTCCGAGACGGCATCACGGCCCCCCAGGCTATCGGGTACAAGGAGGTCGTCGCCGCCCTGGACGGCGAGACGACGATGGAGGAGGCCGCCACGCGCATCAAGACAGCCACGCACCGCTACGCGAAACGGCAGCGCACGTGGTTCCGCAAGGATAGGCGCATCCGCTGGATCGACGCGAACGAGCCCGACGTCGCGGCGCAGGCGGCCGAGGCGCTGGACGTGCTGGGAGACGCTGTTGCCTGAGCGTTTCCGTGACAGGGTGGACTTGTGGTATGATACGGTTCCGCAGGCCGGCCCTGCCGAAGAGCCTTCAAGATCGGAGCACCTATCATGCAGACAGCACACGCGTTTCTCTAGCGGTTGCGACCGCGCCCGACTGTCTTCGCACGCCGCCGTCAGTACCGGTGTGCCTGTTCCTGCCTCGAAAGGTTGGCTCCATGTCTGAATTCGAATCCGTTATCACGCGGGGCATGACCCCTGTATCCGAAGAGCGCCGCGAGAAGGCCGTGCTCGTGGGCGTCGACCGCCCCGGCGCCTCCTGGCCGCTGGCCTCTTCTCTCGCCGAGCTCGAGCGCCTCGTGGACACGGCGGGCGCCGACGTTGCGGCCGTCACCACGCAGAAGCTCGACGCGCCGAACCCGCGCACGTTCGTCGGCTCGGGCAAGGCCGAGGAGGTAGCCGAGCTGGCACGCGCCCACGCGGCCGACCTCGTGGTGTTCGACGACGAGCTCACGCCCTCCCAGCAGTCGAACCTCGAGAAGGTGGTGGGCAAGGACGTGAAGGTCATCGACCGCACGGCGCTCATCCTCGATATCTTCGCGCTGCATGCCACCAGCAAGGAGGGCCGCCTGCAGGTGCGGCTCGCCCAGAACGAGTACCTGCTGCCGCGCTTGCGCGGCATGTGGGCCCACCTGGCCTCGAACCGCATGGGCGGCGGCGTGGGGTCGCGCTTCGGCGAGGGCGAGAGCCAGCTCGAGGTCGACCGCCGCATGGTGCGCAAGCGCATCACGTCCATCAGGCGCGAGCTCAAGCATCTGGCCGAGGTGCGCGCCATCCAGCGCGAGAGCCGCTACGAGAGCGGCATGTTCAAGGTGGCGCTGGCCGGCTACACGAATGCCGGAAAGTCGAGCCTGCTCAACCGCTTGACGAATGCGGACGTGCTGGCCTACGACAAGCTGTTCGCCACGTTGGACTCCACTACGCGCAAGTTCGAGCTGCCTGAAGGACGCGAGATCACCGTCACTGACACGGTCGGGTTCATCCAAAAGCTGCCGACCACGCTCATAGAGGCGTTCAAGTCGACGCTCGACGAGATAACGGGCGCCGACCTGGTGCTGCACGTGGTGGATGCGTCGTCGGACGAGTACGAGGCTCAGATCGCCGCAGTCGAGGACGTGCTCGGGCAGATCGAGGCGCAGGACCTGCTCCGCGTGCTCGTGTTCAACAAATGCGACCTGCTCGACGGGGAGCAATGCGGCGCCCTCAAGGCGCGCCACCCGCAGGCACAGTTCGTGTCGGCGGCGACGGGGGAGGGCATTGCCGAGCTTGTCGGGCATGTCGCCCGCGTCGCCTCGGCGCAGGACGAGCATCTCGACGTGGTGATCCCCTACAACCGGGGCGACCTCGTCTCGGTGGCGCACGAGCGTTGCCATATCCTGTCCGAGAAGCACGAGGAGGACGGCACGCACCTCGTCATGCTGGCAGCTCCGTCCTTTGCCGGCCTGTTCCGTCCCTACGCGGCGGAGAAGGACCGTTAGGCGCGTCCCTTCCGGGAAGCTGCGAACTGCTTGGTTAGAGTAACTCTAACCAAGCAGTTCGCGACCGAACGACGCGATCTCGGATCGCCGGCCAGTCCTGGGACGAACGGGCTCCCTCTTTCCAAGGCCGGCGTTTCCCCTGCAGGGGCCGTACCCCGACAGGGCGCGGCGCTTCTCCGGCGGAGCACCGCAAGGCGCCGCCTACAGGCGTCGGAACACCGCCACCACTTTGCCCGCGATGGAGCAATCGGTGGTGATGATGGGCTCCATCGTCGAGTTCTCCGGCTGCAGGCGGATGTGGTCGGATTCCTTGTAGAAGCGCTTGACCGTCGCGCCGTCGTCGATGATGGCCACGACGATGTCGCCGTTGTTGGCGACGGGCTGCTCCTTCACCACCACGTAGTCGCCGTCGTTGATGCCTGCCTCGATCATCGATTCGCCCCGCACCGACAGCAAGAACGACGGCGCGTCGCCCACGATGTCGGTGGGGAGCGAGATGGTGTCGGTGATGTTCTCCTCGGCCAGGATGGGGGAGCCGGCCGCCACGTTGCCCACGAGCGGCACGTTCACCACCTTGTTGAAGCTGGGCTTGACGACGTTGGAGGCGCTTTCCGTGTCGCCGAGCGGGTAGGTGAGCGCGATGGAGCGCGACTTGAGCGGATCGCGCTTGATGAGCCCCTTCTCCTCAAGCGCCTTGAGGTGCACATGGACCGTCGAAGGGGAGGAAAGGCCCAGGCTCTGGCAAACCTCGCGCACGGTGGGACCGTAGCCCTTCTCGCGGATGCACTCCTCGATGCAGTCGAGCACTGCCTTCTGACGCTTCGTCACTTTGTCGGACATGCCCCGTCCTTTCCCTTGAACGAACAAATGTTTTAATTACGTATTGACATGAACTTTTGTTCGTCCTATTATATATGCGAACAAAGGTTCTACGCAAGGGCTAGGAGGCAGAAAGATGAAGAATTTCGAGATGCGGTACCCCCTCGACGGCACGTCGGCCCTGCAGCCGGAGTTCGGGCATGTGCCTGCAGCTGGGGCTATCATCGAGTTTCCCGGGGACGTTTCCCAAGGCGCTTGCGCGTCGTCTGCGCACGCGCAGAGACCATCGTCTGCAGCGCATCGTGCGCACGCCCACTACGGCGCTCCGGAAACGGTGCGGGCCCTTCACCGCGGCAGCGTAGCCGGGTGCGCCTACGGCCGCGTGAGGCCGTGGCAGGGCGCCCTGGCGGGATGCGTCTTCTCCCTCTTTGCCTTCGTCAGCATTTTCATCGGCCTCTAACGGCCTTGGAATACCCACAGATGCTGCGTTTCTGTGGCTGCGAGGCGCCCCCGCCACCCCGGGGGCGCCCCCATTCCGTCGGAGGGGCCTTCCTCCCTGCGGGTCCGTGTGGTAGACTTCCGCTTAGATCGATAGTCCAGACAGGCTGCCGCAGACGGCGCCTTCGAAAAGGAGACAAGGAACATGAGGTTTTAACGAAAGCCTTCGGACACCCGACAGGTCATGCAAGCTATGCACCGGGTGCGCTTTCGTTGCCGTTCCTTGATGTTCCCAGCCCTGCCCTCGCTGCCGCGTCGGCATGCGGGCGACCAGCGCGAAAAGCATCGCTTCCGGTGCCTCTCAAAGGGAGGCCCCTCCATGTTCGTTTCAGCCCACCATCTTACCTATGCCTACGATGGCGCCGATGCCCTGGCGCTCGATGACGCGTCTGCCGTGTTCGCCCCCGGCTGGACCGGCGTGGTCGGCCCGAACGGGGCCGGCAAGAGCACGCTGCTCAAGATTGTCTGCGGGGTGCTCAAGCCGCAGAAGGGGAGCGTTTCACCGCAGGTCGCTGGCTTGTTCTGTGCCCAGTCGACGGATGCTGCGCCCGCGGGCCTCGAGGAGTTCGCCTGCGACTACGGGCCCAAGGCCGTGCGCCTGCGCTACCTGCTCGGCATCGACGACGCGTGGCTGTGGCGCTTCGACACGCTGTCGCACGGCGAGCGCAAGCGAATCCAGATAGCATGCGCCCTGGCGGCCGATCCCGTGCTCCTTGCGCTCGACGAGCCCACGAACCACCTTGATGCCGACACCCGCGATCTGGTGGCGCGCACGCTCGCCGAGTATCGGAGGACGGGCCTGCTCGTATCGCACGACCGCGCGCTGCTCGACGGTTTGGCCACCTCGTGCGTGTTCGTGGACCAGGGGCGCGCCGTTACCGTGCCCGGCTCGTACTCCCAGGCGAAGGAGCAGATAGACCTGCGCCGGAGGACCCTGGCAGAAGAGCGGGCCAACGCCCGCCGCGAGCTGGGCCGCCTCAAGGCGGAAACCACCCGTCGGGAGGGAGTGGCAGCCCGCTCGGCCGCACGGCGATCGGCCCGCCATCTCGACCGGCACGACCACGACGGGCGCACGAAGGTCAAGCTGGCCATCTATTCCGACCAGGATGGCAAGGCCGGGCGGCTCTCGTCGCAGATGGGGAAGAAGCTCGAGCGCGCCGAGAAACGGGTGTCCGAGGCGCATACCGCGAAGGTGTACGAGGGCGCGCTCTGCCTCGACGCCGAGCCCTCCCCACGCAAGGTTCTCGTTCACCGCGAGGCCGGGTCCTTGGCGCTGGGCGGGGGGCGCATGCTGCACCATCCGCAGCTGTACGTGGGCAACACCGACCGCATAGGCCTGGTCGGCAGGAACGGCGCGGGCAAGTCTACGCTGCTCGCCGAGGTGCTGCGGCAGGTGCCGGAAGAGGGCGTGGTGCTCGTTCCCCAGGAGATAGGGTGCGACCAGGCGCGCGACCTGCTTGCCTCCGTGAAGGTCCTCGAGCCTGCCAGCCGCGGGCGCCTGCTCTCCATCGTCGCCCGGCTCGATTCGCCGCCGACGCGCATCCTGGAGGGAGACGACCTTAGCCCCGGCGAGATGCGCAAGCTCCTGCTGGCTTAGGGCCTGATGGGGCGTCCTCATCTCATTGCCATGGACGAGCCGACGAACCATCTGGATATCCGCTCCGTCGAGGCCCTGCAGGACGTGCTGGCCGACTGCCCCTGCGCCCTGGTGCTCGTATCCCACGACGAGCGCTTCCTGGACGCGCTCACCGCAACCCGTTGGATGTTCGACGTCGACTGCGCCGAAGGGGGAGGGCTGGGCGACACCCACGTGAGGGTGAAGCTGTGACCCTTTCCCCGCTGCTTGGCTGCAGGTGAGGTTGCAGGCTCGTGCAGCTTCGGAACCGCCCCCTGATTCTGCAGGGGGCGGTTTTTTTGCAGGGATCGACGATGCGGATTGAACCACAATATCTTGTATGCTAGGCTGAGCCAAAATCGAGCAAAGGAGCCTTTCATGCGCTGTCCTTCCTGCGGAAACCTCGAATCGAAAGTGGTGGACTCGCGCCCTTCCGAGGATGGCACGGCTATCCGGCGACGTCGCGAATGCCTCGATTGCGGTCGCCGCTTCACCACCTACGAGCGCTTGGGCGAGAACCCGCTCATCGTCATCAAGGCCGATGGGTCCTCAGAGGCCTACGACCGCCAGAAGCTCATGCGCGGCCTGCTCATCGCCTGCGGGAAGCGGCCTGTCTCGCCCGAGCAGATAGCGTCGCTCGTCGACAGTATAGAAACCGAGCTCCGCAACGCCTCCTGCAACGAGATCAGGTCGAAGGAACTCGGGGACATGGTGCTCGTGCGCCTGGCGAAGCTCGATGACGTGGCCTACGTGCGGTTCGCAAGCGTCTACAAGGATTTCCAGAATGTGGAGGAGTTCGCCGCCGCCCTCGAGGGGCTGCGCTGATGGAGCGCCTTGCGATCCCCCTCAAGGCGCTCGACGCCGAGCTTACGGTGCCTGCCTGCGCCTACGCGGGCGATGCCGCCGTCGACCTGCGCTCGACGGTCGACGAGACGCTGCAGCCCTTCGAGCGCAAGCTCGTGCCCTGCGGCATCGCCGTCGCCATTCCGGCCGGCTACGCCGGTTTCGTGCTGCCGCGCAGCGGTTTGGCCGCGAAGCACGGGATCTCCCTCGTGAACGCACCGGGGCTCATCGACAGCAACTACCGTGGCGAGATCAAGGCCATCCTCGTCAACCTCGACCCGCGTGAGCCTTTCGAGATCAAACGGGGAGACCGCATCGCGCAGCTGGCCATCATGCGCGTGGCCGAGGCCGTGTTCGAGCCGTGCGAGGATCTGCCCGCCACCGATCGAGGGACCGGCGGGTTCGGCAGCAGCGGCATCGGCGCATAGCGGCTCCGGGTAGGCCGAGGCTTTCATATTGCACTTAGAGTTACTCTAAGTTAAAATCATTTTTAGTTAGAGTAACTCTAAGCACGTACTCAAGTCGACTTCCGAGGAGGCCTATGGGCGACGAGGGGCGAAATAGCCGGATCGCCGACGTTCCGGCAACGCAAGCCGATCCGATCTACGGCATCGGCGACGTTGTCGCCTTGACGGGAATCTCGGCTTTCACCATCCGCTATTACGACAAGTGCGGGTTCTTTCCGAACCTTCACCGCGACAAGCGCGGCGTGCGGACGTTCTCCGAGGCCGACGTTGCCCAGCTGCACCTGGTCGAGGCGCTCCGCAAAAGCGGCCTGTCCATCGAGGGCATCCAGTACTTCGTGCGCCTCTGCAGGCGTGGCGACACCACCCGGGCCGAGCGCCTGTCGATCTTGCGGGCGCAAGAGACCGTGCTCGAGTACCAGCGCGAGGAACTCGACGAGAGCCTGAAACGGCTCCATGCCGCTACGGTGGATTTGGAGGCCGCGGAACGCTCCCAAGAACACGGCATGCTATAGTGCGTGGGCGAAGCGCAAGAAAACGCCCTGTTTCCATGACCTAGGACTCATCGAAGGACAAGATGGGGCCTTAGAACGGCTCTCAGAGCCTCGTTTATAAAACCGCAGGTCAGAGACGCGAAATTTTGATAGATTGGACGCAATCGACTATGGATGACCAAAATCAGCCCCCCAAGCCGCCCGGATACCCCGAACCGCCCAACCAAGGCCCGAGGCTGCGGCCCAACGAGCGCGACGTTCGCGACCTGAAGGTTGCCCAGAACCTCGTCATGGTGGCAAGCATTGCCGGACCCGTGTCTTTGTTCGTTGGAGGCGTGTTCCTCGCAACTGCCGGACTGGTGTGCGCCGTCATCGCGCTCAAGAAGCTGAACGCCTTGTCTACCAGGTTGACCGATGTCGCCGCGCCAGCGAAGCGACTCAAGCGGTCTTGCATAATCGGCATCGTCGTATGCAGTATCGCGCTGGTGTTGAACGCGGTTTCCGCGTACCTTATGTACCCGGCCGTGCTCGAAGCCCTCGAATCCGGCGATTACGGAAACCTCGCACCCGGCACCGACCTGTGCACAACCCCCAAAGGCAACTCAACCTGGGGCTAACACCGACAGCACTACCCCACGTCAACCTCGACCCGCGTGAGCCTTTCGAGATCAAACGGGGAGACCGCATCGCGCAGCTGGCCATCATGCGCGTGGCCGAGGCCGTGTTCGAGCCGTGCGAGGATCTGCCCGCCACCGATCGAGGGACCGGCGGGTTCGGCAGCAGCGGCATCGGCGCATAGCGGCTCCGGGTAGGCCGAGGCTTTCATATTGCACTTAGAGTTACTCTAAGTTAAAATCATTTTTAGTTAGAGTAACTCTAAGCACGTACTCAAGTCGACTTCCGAGGAGGCCTATGGGCGACGAGGGGCGAAATAGCCGGATCGCCGACGTTCCGGCAACGCAAGCCGATCCGATCTACGGCATCGGCGACGTTGTCGCCTTGACGGGAATCTCGGCTTTCACCATCCGCTATTACGACAAGTGCGGGTTCTTTCCGAACCTTCACCGCGACAAGCGCGGCGTGCGGACGTTCTCCGAGGCCGACGTTGCCCAGCTGCACCTGGTCGAGGCGCTCCGCAAAAGCGGCCTGTCCATCGAGGGCATCCAGTACTTCGTGCGCCTCTGCAGGCGTGGCGACACCACCCGGGCCGAGCGCCTGTCGATCTTGCGGGCGCAAGAGACCGTGCTCGAGTACCAGCGCGAGGAACTCGACGAGAGCCTGAAACGGCTCCATGCCGCTACGGTGGATTTGGAGGCCGCGGAACGCTCCCAAGAACACGGCATGCTATAGTGCGTGGGCGAAGCGCAAGAAAACGCCCTGTTTCCATGACCTAGGACTCATCGAAGGACAAGATGGGGCCTTAGAACGGCTCTCAGAGCCTCGTTTATAAAACCGCAGGTCAGAGACGCGAAATTTTGATAGATTGGACGCAATCGACTATGGATGACCAAAATCAGCCCCCCAAGCCGCCCGGATACCCCGAACCGCCCAACCAAGGCCCGAGGCTGCGGCCCAACGAGCGCGACGTTCGCGACCTGAAGGTTGCCCAGAACCTCGTCATGGTGGCAAGCATTGCCGGACCCGTGTCTTTGTTCGTTGGAGGCGTGTTCCTCGCAACTGCCGGACTGGTGTGCGCCGTCATCGCGCTCAAGAAGCTGAACGCCTTGTCTACCAGGTTGACCGATGTCGCCGCGCCAGCGAAGCGACTCAAGCGGTCTTGCATAATCGGCATCGTCGTATGCAGTATCGCGCTGGTGTTGAACGCGGTTTCCGCGTACCTTATGTACCCGGCCGTGCTCGAAGCCCTCGAATCCGGCGATTACGGAAACCTCGCACCCGGCACCGACCTGTGCACAACCCCCAAAGGCAACTCAACCTGGGGCTAACACCGACAGCACTACCCCACAACGATAACAAAATTATTGATAACATATGTTATGTAAAGTTAAGGATGAAAGAGCTCGTTGATCGGTGATGGTTAATTGCAATCCGAAAAGCGGAGAATTATGGAAATGACCTGCTGATTTGCATTTAGTCTCGCAACAGCGAGTTCCAGCCCCTGTTTTCCTTTGCGTTTAATCTCGCAACGCTCGCGGCTCACTATTGAATTGTGAAGATCCATGCGTTTTAGGGCACACCTGTTCAAACCCCAATTTTGGTAATTGCGAGACTAAACGCAAAACGCTGGGGTGAATCAAGCCTCGCCCGTGCAAGTGAAATGCCTGCGTCTATCCGATGCGGGACCCGGAGTCCCGCGCGCATCGTCTTTACTTTCCGGCTATCGCATGGGAGAGGAGATAGGGCTTCAGCGTCACCTCCTCTGCGGGGATCCGGCCGATGCTCAATCCGTCGAGCAGGTTGGTCGGCAGCGTCAGCTGCGCAAGATCGTACGGAGCGGCCCATCCGAGCGCTTCCCGCCCGTAGGAGTTCACATGGGACATCAGGACCGCCATGTCGGGCTTGGAGAGCGCGTCGAAGTCGCTCTCCCCTTTCGGCAGCACCTTTCGGATCTCGACGTGGTTCTTCTCGCATTTGGGCTTCTGCTGCGATTGCAGCGGGTCGCAGAAATACACTTTCGCACGGGGCTTGGCGTTCCTCGAATGCTCTATCCGCTCAGGGTCCGAGAATTCGCTTCCCCTGTCGCAGAGGAATATCGGGAAGACCTTCGGGAACAGCTCTCCGCACAGCGATTCAAGCATGTCTATGGCTGTCTGCGGTGGAGATGGACTGCGTCGTGGGGCGCCAGGGCGTGGACAAACAGGCGATCCTCACGATCCTGTTCAGGCGCACCAACTTCCAGCTCATGCTCCTCCTCGAGGAGAAGACCTCCAAGAACGTGGTCACAGCCTCTGCTGCTCGGTGAGCTTCTCGAAGTCGTCGTACGTGCGGCCCACGAGAGCCTCTCTGGGGATGCCGCGCTCCTGCCCCCCGCCCTTCTTGCGCTTCCTGTACCTGACCTTCCTCGGCAGATGGATGTTCGAGACGTCCTCGATGAGGCCGTCTTCGACGTAGTCGTAGTAGGTTCGCCACGAGCAGCACATCTTTCCCTCGTTGGCGGCGAATATGTGGCGTATGCTCTGTCCTTGGGCAAGGCCTTTCTTCACGATCGCCGTGGTCGCCGCCAGCTCCTCGGGCGTGCAGTCTATCCCCATCCGGGACGCCACTTTCCTGTCCGTGGCCTTTTCGTGGGCGGCCTTCGCGTCGTAGAAATGATAGGGGTGCGTGCACCCGTAGCCGTATAGTTCGATGCATCCGTTGCAGCAGTACGGCGGCTTCTCGAGAAGCGGGCACGGAACTGCCTCGAATTCCGGGCAGAGCCTGTTGCAGAGGAAGTCTTTGCATTTACGGCAGGGCGTCAGGCACCCCTTCCCGCACAGGTCCACCCGTGCGCAGGCGTTCTGGTGGACGCATATGCTCCGCGTCGTCACGGCGAGCTTGCCTGCAGGGGAGTCGGTGCCGTTCCTCTTTATCTCGCGCTCCACGGTCGAGGGCGATCTGCCGATGGCCCTCCCTATCCCGGAGATGCTTTCCTTGCGCATGATGAGCCTTTCGATCGTCTCGCGCTCGCCATAACCGAGCTGCCCCTTTCCCTTTCCGGACATTTTCATCACTTCCTTCCGTCCTCGCATGTATGCGCCGCATGCTAAACTTCCCATATAATGGCAGTTGACATCGCCGTACGCACGGCGATATAGGAGAACGGGCGATGCCGAAGACCAGCACGTGGATAGACCCGAGGATCGTCGACGAGATGATGGAGCGCTCGCGCATGGTCGCCGCGTCCCAGAGGAACGTCCGCTACCATCTTCGCCTATATGCCGACCACCTCGAGTCGCGGGGTGTCCCGTTCGAGGATGCCGGCGCCGACGACGTCCTCCTCTTCTACGACGAAATGCGGGCATCGTATTCGAGCAGCACCGCCAGCCAAGCCCTCAACACCGTCAAGCGCCTGCACAGGTGGGTCAGCGAGGGGGAGGTGGAGAAGGCCGGGAAGGACGTCGCAGTGCCCAGCCGTGCGCCCGGAAAGGGGATGAGGAAGGCCCTTTCCCCCGCCGAGGCGCGCCTGGTGATGGCGGCGTGCGAAACGGACAGGGACGCGGCGCTCATAGGCGTCCTGATGGAGGGCGCCCTCAAGCCATGCGAGGCTCGCGCGGCAAACGTAGCGGACGTGGCCTTCCTCGAGGACTGCGCCGTCGTGCTCGTGAACGCGTCCGACTCCAGGCCGGAATCCGTTCTGAGGCTCCCGAAACCTCCGGCCGACAAGCTGAAGAGGTGTCTGGATGCCAGAAAGCCGCGATCTTCGGACGAGCCCCTGTTCGCGTCGGAGTCGACAAGGTCGTTCGGAGCCAGGCTTTCAGACAGGAGCATCCGGGAGATCGTGCAGAGGGTGTTCTCGAGAGCCGGGATCCCAGGCACTGCGGGCGGCTACGACATGAGAAAGACGGCGCTGCTGCTGGCAAGGGAAGCTGGCGCCGACGACGAGGACCTGGTCAGGTTCGCGCGCCTCCGCAGCATGGCCACGGTAAGGGACGCCGACGGGCAGTACCGCTACGCTTCCGACGGCCCGCAGGAGCGCCTTTCGCGGGCCTTGGCGGGCTTCGAGCCCGAAGAGAGGAGCTGTCTCATGACCGCGTCTGCCGTGAGGGACCTGCTGGAGGGCTTCGGCGACGAAGACCCCGTGATCATGTCGATCGACAAGCTCGGAAGGCTGGCCGTCGAAGGCGTGTGAGCTCTGATGCCGGCGCCGGTTCTTCACTAGGGCCGAGCAGGTCGGCCGTCCCGTGCTTTTCCGGACTCCTTTGCTATTGCGAGACTAAAAGCGGAGTTTTTGCAAGTCAGATTTCAATTAAGGGTTGATCGGTGATGGTTGGCCGGTGATCGGTCGATGGTCGGTTGATAGGGATCGGGGATGCGGGGTTGTTATGCTCGGCTATTATTTCAAAATATGGCAGAATATCGAAAGAGATGAGCGCGGCTCGATATGGCGGCGTTTTGCGACCAATGCACCGTTCTCTGCGAAGGTTTTCCTGATAGTGCTGATTCTGTGCCTGTTTGGCATTGCTGCTTCAACGCTGCTGCCGAGCGATTTTGCCTTTAACGTTCAAAGTGCCGTCTTGGCGTTCACGCTCGTTCTTTCCTTTTTCTATTCGATATTGTTGAACAGGCTCAAACGTAAAAGCGCGCTGGACGATCTCGGGAGCGCCATCGAGCAGGTTGAGCGGATCAGGCGAAAGTTCGTTGCCCAAACCGGCCTGACTCCCGATGCTCTCGGTTTCGTGCAGGAAGAAGCCCAGCGGTTCTTGCTGCTCCGGCGCGAGGCGCGCAAGACGTTCACCGACCGCGCGTATGCGGCGCTGGTGGTGGGTGTGTTCGTATCGTTTCTGATGAGGCTGGCAGATCCGTCAGGAGACTCCTCCAGCATGAGCCTTGCAGCGGCTCTTTTCGTGATAGTCGGGTTCGCGACGATCGTCCTCATGTCCCTAGCCGGCCCCTTGTGGGATTTGGCGGACCGGAAAAACGAAATGCCTGTCGAAAGCGTCGAGCTGTTCTCGAGAGACATCGAGCTAATGATATTGATCGCGCGAGGCTGCAGGCCGCAGGCGAAAAGGATTCCAGCACCATAGCCGCAGATGCTTGCTCCGCCCATATTCGCGCCAGGGCGCATTCGCCGTCAGGTTCCGATGGGCGAACGTTTCCGTTGATGCGTTGAACGGAAACGTTCTTAGGGAACGTCCCTCCCCTTTCTATAATGGGCTTGCGGAGCGGCAGGCGACGATCTTTAGGGGAGGTACCTTATGAATCGCGAGGAGTTCATGGCTCTGGAATCACCGAAGAAGGCGGAGGAGCTGAACGGCTTCATCGAGGCGGGGATGAGCCAGAAGGAGGCCATGGCGCAGATCGGGGTCAGCTTGAAAGACCTCATGGCAGCGCAGGTGTTCTTCTCCAAGGGCGAGGGCAGGTTCGTGTCCAACGCGGTCGGCGGCTTCTCCAACTTCCACAGCGACACCACCGCGAAAGCAGCGAAGTAGGTCTGCAGGTCTGGACCATCGAAAGATGAAGGCGCACAGGCGGGTCGCAGCGTAGCGACCCGCCTGATGACGCATCGCCCCCTGCCCCGCCCAGCGGCAGACCCCGCTCCTTGGGCGGCGCGCCTAGCAGCGCACCCCGCTCGATTCCGCCTCGTCACCCTTCTTGACCAGGCTTTCCACGAAATCCGTGATCATGGCGGCAGACTGCCCGCACACGAAGATGCGCTCCCTGCCGTCGACCGCCACCTCCCTGACGATGCCCGCGCGGGCCAGCTGCCTTATGGCCTCGTTGGTGGCACCGTAGCTCTTCCCGATCAGCTCGGCGGCGCGTATGGTGGACAGCCCGGGATTTCCCAGGAGTAGGTCGAGCAGCTTGTCCAGTGCGGAATGGGCCGGTATGCGCAGGTTCTGCGACCTCCATTTCGCGCTCAGCTTCTCAGCCTCGGCCAAGAACGAGTCCGCGACGACCACCGACAGGTACGTGTTCTGCGCATTGTAGACTGCCCAGTGCTCCCTTAGGTCCTCCCCCTTCCCCGGCGGGCGGTCGATGCGCGAGGAGTCCTTCAGCTTCCGACGGTATTCCCTCCCGATCGAGGCGCCCCAGCATATGGGCGCCATGTAGCCGCTCGCAAAAAGGCCGCGTCTGAACATGGGCATGAAGGCCAGTATCAACCCCGTCCGGTCGATCATCGTGTCGAACGGGACGATCCTCTCGAAAGCCCAGTGGATGATGGACGCCTGCCCGAGCGGCGAGTACGCCTCGCTGCTCGCAAAGGCGCAGAGGTCGCTGATTTCCAAAGGGATGGCGGTGGGGTCGGACCCTTTCTTGTGCGGCAGGAAGTTGCTCCTGAAGCCGTGGTAGCGGTTGTCGCCCGTCTTGCCGCTTAGGAGTATCTCGTGAAGGTGCAGGACGGTCTCCATGGTGATGGCGGCATCCTGCCTGCTCACAGCAGAAGCCCACTCTATGGCCTGCATATAGTGAATCGCCTGCAGGGCGGCGTTCAGGCAGTCGTCGGGGAGCCGGAACTCCGGCCTTTGCATGCGTATGCCCTGCTCGGCATCGCCACGGTACTTCCCGTTCGACAGATCGAACGCAGTGATCAGGGGAACGGCCGGAAGCGTCATGTCGTGCGACATGCGTATGGCGAAGATGGCGTCGATAGCCAGCAGCGTGTCCTGCAGGTACTTGGCGCTGGGGCTGTGCGCGAGCCGTTCGCCGAACCGGATCAGCTCGGCCTCCGCCTTGTAGAACTCCGCCTGGGTCAAGGCCGAATAAGAGTAGCCGGAGTATCCCATCTCACCCCTGTCCTTCCCCTGAAAGCTCCCGGCCGGCAAAGGCGCCCGCCCTGCCCCGCGCCGGCGAACGACTTCCGCACCCGGCAACCTTTTGGCCGGCGTGCCGTATCCGGGAATTCTCCGTTCATTTTAGCATCTGGATTTTCCGGGTCGCCTCATCCTTCGCAATGGCGGGAATCCGCAAAATTCGGGTCATGCGATATTCCCGAATAAGGGAAAAGCAGAAACTACCTTGCGAACCCCCTCCCATGCTCAGTAGCCTGCAGGCAAGCGGGTTGCGCCAACGGGCGCGAGCGCGTTCTTTCGAGCGAGTCGCTCAAACGAAAGGGGGCACGATGTCAAGGGAATCGGTAGTCGAGAAACTAGGCGAGCGTCACGAAGGGGTCGACTTCTTCTACACCACCTGCCATAACAACGGCTGTTGGGACGCCACCTGCCTGATCAAGTGCAGCGTGAAGGATGGGAAGATCGTCGCCATCGAGCCCGACGACTCGGTCAATCCGGGTATCGCACGCGAGGATGACAACGAGGATGCCGTCCAGACCGGCATGCTCCAGGCCCGCGCCTGTCCCATGGGCCATGCGTGGCGCCAGGAGCTCTACTCGGAGAACCGCCTGCTCTACCCCATGAAGCGCGTGGGCGGGAAAGGCTCCGGCAAGGGCCGTTTCGAGCGCATATCCTGGGACGAGGCGCTCGACACCATCGCAGGCAAGATGAAGCAGATGGCCGAGGAGAATCCCGACAACCCCTGGCTGTACTACTGCTACTACGTGGCGTTCGAGAGCTCGGACTTCCCGTTCGCCTCCTATATGCCGGGCACCATCACCGGTTGGGGCGACCATTCCACCTCCGGCAGTGCCGCCGCCGAGGACTTCCACCTGGGCGTGCGCCTCACCGACTGCCTTATCAAGGGGACGTCCGACGCATTCCCCGGTTTCGAGGCCCCCGACCTGCTGAACTCCAAGCTCGTGGTGCTCTGGGGATTCGATCCCATGGTGTCGTGGTTCGGCCACGTGCCCTACTACATGAAGCTGGCCCAGGAGCGCGGCTGCAAGTTCATCCTCATCGACCCGGTGTACAACGTGAGCGCCGAGGCCCTGGGCGCCCAGTGGATACCCATCCGCCCCGGCACCGACACGGCGTTCGGCCTGGCCGTGGCCTACGTGCTCTACACCGAGGACCTCTACGACCACGAGTACGTGGCGCAGTGGGTGGAGCCCGAGGGCTTCGAGGAGTGGCGAAAGTACGTCGTCGGCGAGGTGGACGGCGTCGCGCACGACCCCGCATGGGCCGAGCCGATCACGGGCATCCCGGCCGAGACCATCGAGGCCTTCGCCCGCTACTACGCCTCCATGAAGCCCGTCCACCTGCAGCAGATGTACGGCGTGTCCAAGCGCAACCTGGGCGACTACGCCGCCGCCGTGGCCATGCTCCTGCAGGCCATGACCGGCAACCTGTCCATTCCCGGCGGCTGCGAGGGCGGCGGCGCCAACCTGGTGACCCAACCCCGCCTCTTCGCCCCCGTGCCTGATACCGGCCAGATCAAGGGCGACGTGGTCAACCCCATCACCAATAACAACAACAAGGTGACCGAGGTCATGCACTGCCAGAAGCTCTACGCCGCCGGTGAGATCACCGAGGACGAGTTCCGCCGCCGCATCGGCTGCCCGGCCGACAGCCCGCTGCCGAACCTGAAGATGGCCATCATCCCGAACAACTACATCAACAACCAGCATCACGTGTCCAAACGCATGCAGGGCTTCGCGGACATGGAGTTCTCCTGGGGCTGGCAGTACTTCCACGATCAGCCGTCCATCGAGTTCCTCGACATCGTGCTGCCCTCCCCCGTCATCCAGTTCGAGTCGACGGACATGCACTTCTTCGGCATCAACCGCTTCTGGAACTCGCCCTCCGGCATGATGAACTACTTCCTGTTCGCCGGCAAGGGCGTGAACCCTCCGGGCGAGGTCCGCTCGAAGGACTGGGTCTGGATGGAGCTGGCCCGCCGCCTCGGCTTCGCCGACAAGTACTGCCCGAAGATGCTCGACGTCACCGACTGGCACGACTGGGACGACCAGGTCATCGAGCGCATCTACAAGCCGGCCTACGAGAAGTGGGCCGAGGACGAGAACGGCCTTCTGGGTTACTACGAGATTGAGCCGCCCTCGTGGGAGGAGTTCCAGAAGCTGCCCATCGTCCGCGTTCCCGGCGAGCCGGGCGAGTGGTTCTACCCCTTCAAGAACACGGTCGAATGGGGCCGCTCGCCGTTCAAGACGCCGTCCGGCAAGATCGAGTTCGAGAGCTCCTACGTGAGGGACACCGACCTGACGAAGACCCGCTACGGCGGGCAGATGGATGCCTACCCGCGTTGGCAGCCCACCTACCAGGACCTACCCGCGAACGACAGCTACTACCACCCGTGGACGAGGAACTTCCCACTGTCCATGGTCACGCCGGTGTCCACGTACCGCCAGCACTCGTCCAACGACCAGAACCCCTGGCTCAAGGGCGACTGCTACGAGCACATGGTGCGCATGTCCCCCGCCGACGCCGCCGACCGCGGCATCAAGACGGGCGACCGCGTGCTGGTGTACAACCAGTTCGGCGAGGTGGAGATCACCGCGTACGTCTCCTCTAAGCTGCTTCCCGGCACCGTGTCCATCGGGCATGGCGAATGGTCCAAGTTCGACAACGTAAGGAAGTCCAAGCTCATGCCCTACGGCATCGACGAAGCCGGCAACTGCAACCTCCTCATCGGCGACACGCACCTGCCGCATGTGGTGGGCGCGCTGCTGACAGCCGGCCTCGTGGAGATCAGGAAGGTGGGAGAATAACATGGCCCAGTACGGATTCTTCTTCGACCAGGGACGCTGCTACGGCTGCAAGGCCTGCTCGGTGGCCTGCAAGGACTGGTACGACATCGCCCCCGGCCCCGAGAAGTGGATGAGCGTCTACATGTGGGAGAAAAACGCGTTCCCGCTCACGTCTATCGGCATCCTGGCCTTCAGCTGCGGCCATTGCGACAACCCCGTGTGCGTCTCCGCCTGCGAGCACGGCGCCATCTTCAAGGAGGACCGGTACGGTGCCGTGCTGGTTGACCAGGAGAAGTGCCAGGGCGACCGCAACTGCTTCCAGGCCTGCCCCTACGGCGCCCCGAAGTTCGCGAGCGACGAGCTCGGCACCAAGATGAGCAAATGCACCCTGTGCATCGACCGCTTGGAGAAGGGCCAGCTGCCCCTGTGCGTGGCCTCCTGCCCGATGCGCGCCCTGGACTTCGGCCCCATCGACGAGCTGGTGGAGAAGTACGGCGACGTCCGCAAGATAGAGACCATGCCCGACCCCGAGCTGACCATGCCCAACTGGGTCGCCAAGGCGAACCCGCCCAAGGAGCAGCTCATTCCCTACGATGCGGAGAAGGCCGTCCAGCTCACCAAGCGCCGCACCGCCACCGACGACGTGTACGCGGGCGACTGCGGCAGCGTCACGGAGCTCGGCGGCGACGTCATGTGCCTCCGCGAGCTGCGCATGAAGAACGCCACTGCGGCCGAGGTCATGGCCGCCACGTCGAGCGACCAGGGCTAGCGTCGGCGAGGCATCGCCTTGGGATGCGCGGCGACCAGGCTCGCACGCCGCGCATCCCGATTTTTCACCGAATGCATGCGAAGGAGGGGAACCATGGAATCGGTCTTTCATCATGTGGGGATCTACTGCCGCGATATCGAGGAATCCATCGCGTTCTACGAGGATGTGCTCGGCTGCAGGCTCCTGTTCGAGTCGGACGCCCAGGAGGGCGACAAGCCGCTCAAGATGGCATGGCTCAAAAGAGGAGACCTCGTCTTCGAGCTGCTGGAATGCGAGGACAAGGCCACGTGCGAGGCCGCCGGGAGCTGCCTCAACCACGTGGCGCTGCGCGTGGACGACATGGACGGCTTCGTCGCGCATCTGGCCGAGCGGGGCGTCGCCGTCGAGGCGGGCCCGTTCGACCCGCCCCTGGAGTTCGACCGTCCTCTGGCAGGCGGCGACTCCGACGTTTTCGCCGTCTGCGGCGATGCCGGGGCGCAGCTGCGGATCATGTTCTTCCGCGGCCCCGGAGGGGAGCGCTTCGAAGCCGTCCAGGACAACATAAGGGCGCTCTAGGCCGAAGGGGTTGCAAGGTTCCGGCCTGGGCTCGTGCATGCGAAACACCAAAGGAGGAGGTTCCTTATGAGCACCAGCAAGAAATACGGGAACTGGGCGCTGATCGCCGTTGCCATGCTCCTGTTCGGAACGGCTATCGCGACGATCCAGTTCAAAGTCCCCGTCGTCATGGGCGACATCATGGCGAACATGGACATGGATGCAAGCTCCGCGTCGTGGCTCATGTCCATCTTCACGTTCGTGGGCATTGTCCTGGCGCTTCCCACGGGCGCGCTCGCGAAGAAGTTCGGCCCGAAGACCATGCTGCTCGCCGCTGCCGCCATCATCGCCGCCGGCTCGCTGCTGGGGGCCTTTGCGGGTAACGGCATGGTCCTCATCGTCTCCCGCGCCATCGAGGGCGTGGCGTTCATATTCGTGACCATCTGCGGCCCCTTGGCCGTGCAGAAGTACGTCGCCCCCGACAAGATCGGATCGGCGACGGGCATCTGGGCGCTTTGGGTCTGCCTCGGCTCGGTGGTCGGCGGCGTGCTGACCCCCACGCTGTACGCATCGACCGGCTTCGTGGGCGTGTGGGTCATCTACGCCGCCGCAGCCGTGGTGTTCGCCATCGTGGTCGCGGTGATCGTCAAGGCCCCCGGCAAGGCGCTCGAGGAGGCTGCGGAGCCTGCCGCAGGCGGGAAGGTCGGCTACGGCGAGTTCGTGAAACCCAACATCCTACTGTTCTTCGCGGCCTTCCTCGTCTTCAACATGACGCTGATGGCGGTGCTGAGCTTTGGCCCCACCTTCTTGCAGCAGCAGGGCGTCGACCCGACGCTGTCCGGCTTCGTCAGCACGCTTCCCATGCTGCTTGCCGTCATATCGTCCCCGCTGTTCGGCGCCTTGTCCGACAAGCTGGGCCGCTGCAAGCCGCTGTACCTGGCCGCGATGCTCGTCATGGGCCCCTGCACGCTGATCCTGCTCACCCAGACCGGTCCCTTGATGTGGGTCGGCGCCATCGTCATGGGCCTCGTCGGCTTGGGCGGCCCGGTCATGTGCCTGACGTCGTACATCAACGTCCTCGGTCGCCCCGAGCTCATGTCCATCGGCATGGGCGTGCTCATGCTCATCCAGAGCCTCGGCCAGTTCCTGGGTACCTGGCTCGTTCCCCTGCTGCTCGGGCCCGACGTGTCCGCCTGGATGTTCACCGGCATCGTGATGTGCGTGATCGGCTTCGCCGGCACCGCAGCGCTTGCCCTGTGCAAGTTCAAGTAGGGACTGGGCTCGGAAGGGGCCCTGCCCTGCATCCCTCCGCTCAAGGCTCGGGCGCCGCAACGGTGCGGCGCCCGAGCTGATCCGAAAGGAAGTGCCAACCATGTGCTTCAGGCCCGCCGATGCGTCGGCCGACGCAAGCTCGAGCAAGTGCCCCGAGTGCGGCCAGGATATCCAGGTTCTAAGCGGCATCGCCTTGAAGAGGTGCCCGCACTGCCGATGCGATCTCGTACCCTATCTGAAGGGCGAGAAGCCGATTCCCGCAGCTCCTGCCGCTCCCAAGCCCCCCGCTTCCCCCACGGCCCCGAAGGCCCCCGGCGCCCCGAAGGCCTAGGGAAGAACCGCCGCGTACCGGTTTTGCAACGGAAACCGCAGGGGCCTGCCGCGAGCGCCTATGCTGGCCGCATGGACGGCGAGGTGCGGAAAGGCAGGCGGTGCCATGAACATCGGGTACGCATCGAAGACGCTCGGGCTTCCCGAGGGGCGCATGCGCTCCCTGGCCATGCGGAACGCGAGCGACGAGCGGCTGGCGGAGGCCATCGGCGCCAACCTGTCGGCGCTGGAGGCGGTCATCCGCTACTGCGGCGCCAACGGCATCCGGCTCTTCCGCGTCGGCTCGGACGTCATCCCGTTCGGGTCGAGCCCGGCGAACCGCCTGGACTGGGCGCATGCGTTCGGGGAGCGGCTCGCGGCCATCGGGGCGCTGGCCGCCCGGAACCAGGTGCGGCTCAGCATGCACCCGGGGCAGAACACGGTGCTGAACTCCCCGGACGACGATGTCGTGCGCCGGGCCGTGGCGGATCTGGCCTACCACGCGGCCTTCCTCGATGCGCTGGGCACCGGCGCCGAGGCCAAGGTCGTCCTGCACGTGGGCGGCGCCTACGGCGACAAGGAGGCCGCCCTGAAACGCTTCGTCGCGCGCTGCCGCGAATTGGACGCGGGCGTGCGCCGGCGGCTGGTCGTGGAGAACGACGACCGCCTGTTCACGGCCGAGGACGCGCTGGCGGCGAGCGAGGCCTGCGGCATCCCGATGGTGCTCGACGTGCTCCACCACCGGCTGAACCGCGGTCCGGGCGGCCGGGACGGGCTCGAGCTCCTCGATGCGGCGGCGCGCACGTGGGGGCCGCAGGACGGTCCGCAGAAGGTGCACTACGCCCAGCAGGCGCCGGGCAGGAGGCCCGGCAGCCACGCCGACACGATCGGCCTCGACGGGTTCCTCGCCTTCGCCGCGTCGCTCGAAGGGCGGGCGCCCGACGTGATGCTGGAGGTGAAGGACAAGAACGTCTCGGCGCTGAAGTGCCTGAACGCGTTGGACGCGCACGGCACGACGGCGGTGCTCGAGCGGGCATGGGCGGCGTACAAGTACAGCGTGCTGGAGCACGGCCAGGCGGCCTACCAGCAGGTGAGGAACCTGCTCAAGGACAAGGCCGCCTATCCGGTGCGGGAGTTCTACCGCCTGGTGGACGGCGCGCTCGCCCGCCCAGCGCCGCCCGGCAGCGCGCGCAACGCGGCCCAGCACGTTTGGGGCTACGTGTCGGGGGCCGCCTCCGCGCGCGAGCGCGCCTCGTTCGCGCGCCTCATGGAACGCTACGAGGGCGGACAGGCGGACCTCGTAGCGGTGAAGCGGCACCTGGCGAAGCTAGCCGGCCGCTACGGGCAGGAGTACCTGCTGCACTCGTATTACTTCGACCTCTGAGCGGCATCCTTCGCAGGCGCCTCCAGCCGCACGAGGGCGAGGAGCGCCGTGCCCACGAGACCCAGCACGAGCGCGAAGGCGCCGGCGGCGGCCCATCCCCCGGCGCCGAGCACCGCGGGCATGATGGACGAGCCGAGGAACTGGCCCAGGCTCTGCGTGAGCACGAGGAAGCCCATGGCGATGGGCATGGCGTCCTTGTTCGCCACCACCGACGGGTACACGATCAGAAACATCGTGGGAGCGCCGAGGCCCACCACGCCCATGACGAGCGCGGCCGCCCACAGGGCAGGCCCGGCCGTGGTGAGCAGTACGGCCGCGCAAGGCCCCATGACCAGCATCGACGCCACCATGAGCGCCTTGAGCCTGCCGGTCTTGTCGGCCAGCACCCCGAAGAGCGGCGACGACGCCACGGCGACGAGCATGGGCAGCGTGCTCGCGAACCCGGCGAGCGTCGCGTCCATCCCCTCGCCCTGCAGAAACGTCGGGCTGAACGACAGGAACGAGATGAGCACCATGTTGAACATGAGGAACCCGCCGAGCACCAGCAGCACGTTGCGGCCGAACAGGCCCGCCATGCCCATCTTCTCGCGAGGCGCGCCGTCCTGCGCCCGCGGGACGCGCTCGAGGAAGCGCCCCCCGCCAACCGGCCGCACGAACAGCAGCATGAGCCCGCCCGCCGCGAGCGCGATGCCCGCCATGACGCACCACGTTCCCTGGAAGCCCACCGCACCGAACACGGTCGGCGTAAGCACCCCGCCGAAGAACGAGCCGAGCGAGAACCACAGCGCCCAGATGCCGCTCGCGAAACCCACCTTGTCCGGGGCGACGTAGGCCCTGATGGCAAACGGCGCGCTCACGCCGCAGAACACGAGGGCCACGCCCTCGACGGCCCGCGACAGCACGAGGACCTCAGCCGAGGTGGCCAACGCGCCTGCGGCCGTGCCGGCCACCATGACGACGACGGCGGCCACCATCATGTTCTTGGCGCCGAAGCGCCGCGCCAAGAAGCCCGTGGGAAGCGACAGGAAAATGCCTGCCAGCGTGAACACCGACATGAGCATCGAGGCGGAGCCCACGTCCATATCGAACTGCTCCATGATGGCCGGCATGATAGAGGGCACCTTGAACCGCCCGAGCGCCACGGCGATGCCGGCGAGCACGAGCAGCACCGACACGAGCACATGGTTCTGGTACGCGGAACGGGGACGAGCGCTGGTCTCCACGAAAAGGCTCCCTTCGCCGCAGGGGAAGCGCCCCCGCGGATCGTCGCAGTTGAAAAAGGCTCCCCGGACCTCGCCGGGGAGCCCGCATGAAGGCGCCGGCCATCCGGCGCCGAGCGTGGCGGAAAGTCCTACAGCCCCAGGACGCCGCAGATGAACGGCACCCAGAGCACCATGCACACGCAGAAGATGACGGCGGGTATCACGCCGGCCTTGAACATGTCGCCGAACGTGTAGTACCCCTCGCCGTAGGTGACGATGAGCGTGGGGTTCACCGGCAGGAGGAAGTTGCCGGCCACGATGAAGGCGAGCAGCATCGTGGGGATGGCGGGCGACACGCCGAGCGTCGTGCAGATGCCGATGAGGATGGGCAGAAACAGGCTGATGATGGCCGCGCCCACCGGGGCGATGGTGTGCAGCAGGTAGATGAACGCAACGGTGATCAGCAGGAACACCGTGAAGTTAAGGTCAGCCACGCCGCTGCCCATGAACAGGTTCGTGACGAACTTGTCGGCGCCCGAGGCGCTGAAGATGTTGCCGAGGGAGAGCACCGAGCCCATCATGAGGATGATGGTCCAGGGCACCTGCTTGCTGAACTCGTCCCACGTGAGCAGGTTCAGGCCGGGGAGCATCATGATGGCCAGGCCGATGATGGCCACGGTCGTGACGTTCAGCAGCGGGACCCACGTGCCGGCGATCCACAGCACGGGCAGCGCGAGGATCATGACGAGCGCGCGCACCTCGAAGCCCGTGGGCTTGCCGGCGTCGGCGGCCGCCTGGCGCAGGCTGTCGTAGGCGCTCGACTCGAGCTGCTCGGGCTTGAGGATCTTCACGATGGAGATCCAGCACAGCGGGATGCACAGGACGGCGATGGGCAGGCCCACGATGATCCAGTCCAGGAAGCTGATGGTCTGGCCGGTGGCGCCGGTGAGCACGCCCATGGCCACCATGTTGAACGAGCTGCCGGCCGGCGTGACCACGCCGCCGATGACGGCTGCAATGGGTATGGCGATCATCATGCACTTGCCGAGGCGTGACTTGCCGGGCTCGGCGCCGGCCGCCTTGAGCACGACGTAGGAGATGCCCATGAAGAGCACCGCCGCCGGCACGTCGGACATGATGGTGGAGATGAGGCACGTGCCGATCATGAACGCGAGGATGAGCTTCTCGGAGCTCTCCCCCGTCAGCTTGAACAGCTTGGCCACGAGGCGCACGCCCCACTGCGTCTTGAGCAGCAGCGCGGGCAGCGCGAAGATGGCGATGACGTAGAACACCACCGACACGCCGAACCCGCTGAACACGGCCTTGTAGTCGGTCGCGCCCATGACCACGGCTATGACGAGGGCCAGAATGCCCGTCACGCCCACGGAGAACGAGCCGCACACCCACAGCGACACCGCGAACAAGAGCGATGCGATGGCCATGATCCCCTGGTGCGACAGGTCGGCCGACTCGGGCACGAACGACGCGACCACGAGGATGGCCACGGCTATGACGATGCCCAGCCCCCTCTTGTTCACGAACCCCTCTTTGCTGAAGAACTTCGTTAACGCTTCTTGTGCCATTTGCCTCTCCTCCTTAAAGAAAGAACGTGGCAGATCCCCTGTAAGCTACCGCGCCTGGCGCCTCCTTCCCCTGGGCGCGGCCGCGTCGTGGTATACGGGCTCGCATCCGCCGACGTCGCGCAGGCGAGCCCCCTTTGACGACGGCCCCTCGTGGAGGAGCCGTCGGTCTCCAGGCTCTTCCCCTCATGCCGCCAAGCGGCGGCACGAGGGCGTGCGTCTATCCGGCCCGGTACAGCTCGATCGGGCCCATGTTGCGGTCCTCGTCCACGGTCGAGGCCTCCAGCACGCGCGTGAGGTAGCCCTCGGCCTCCGCGTACACGCGCCAGCCGGCGGCGCCCACCTGGTGGAA